>DATJPD010000067.1:0-52825 GCA_035506575.1 Alphaproteobacteria bacterium | reverse complement strand
AACGGGACCGGCCTGGGTCTTGCATTGGTTGCCAAGATTATAGGCGACCACGGCGGGATCATCGAATTCGACAGCCAGCCGCGGCGCACGATCTTCAGGGTGATGCTCCCCATTTACCAAGGGGCGCCGGGACGAGTTGAGGATGAGTCAGGCCACGATACTAATCGCTGATGACGACCGGGCGATCCGGACCGTTCTCAACGAGGCCCTCGGCCGGCTGGGGCACGACGTAAAGACGACGGGCCACGCCGCCACCTTGTGGCGCTGGGTGGCGGATGGGGAGGGCGATCTCGTCATCACCGACGTGGTGATGCCCGACGAGAACGGCCTCGACCTCATCCCGCGCATCCACAAGATCCGCCCCGAGCTCCGCATCATCGTGATGAGCGCGCAGAACACGCTGCTCACCGCAGTGAAGGCGACCGAGCGCGGTGCCTTCGAGTATCTGCCCAAACCGTTCGACCTCAAGGAGCTGATCAACGTCGTCGAGCGCGCGCTCAAGGCGCCGGCCGTGCGGCCGCCCGAGGACGAAGCGGCACCCGTGGGCGACAACGGCGAACGCCTGCCGCTGATCGGCCGCTCGCCCGCCATGCAGGACATCTACCGCGTGCTCGCGCGCCTCATGGGCACCGACCTCACGGTGATGATCGCGGGCGAGTCCGGCACCGGCAAGGAGCTCATCGCGCGCGCGCTGCACGATTACGGCAAGCGCCGCAACGGTCCGTTCGTCGCGGTCAATATGGCGGCGATCCCGCGCGAGCTGATCGAAAGCGAGCTGTTCGGGCACGAGAAGGGCGCCTTCACCGGGGCCACGGCGCGCTTCGCCGGGCGCTTCGAGCAGGCGCAGGGCGGCACGTTGTTCCTCGACGAGATCGGCGACATGCCGATCGAGGCGCAGACGCGGCTCCTGCGCGTGCTGCAGGAGGGCGAATACACGACGGTCGGCGGCCGCGCCCGCATCCGCGCCGACGTGCGCATCATCGCCGCCACGCACCGCGATCTGAAGCAGCTGGTGCGCCAGGGGCTGTTCCGAGAGGATCTCTTCTACCGGCTCAACGTCGTGCCGATCCGCCTGCCGCCGCTGCGCGAGCGCACCGAGGACATTCCAGCACTGGCCCGCCATTTCCTGGCGCAATGCGCCAAGGAGGGCTTGCCGTCGAAGGTGCTCGATCCGGCCGCGGTCGAGCGCCTCAAGACCTATCGCTGGCCGGGCAACGTGCGCGAGCTCGAGAACATGATCCAGCGGATCGTGGCCCTCTACTCGCAGGAGGTCGTCGGCGTCGACGTGATCGAGGCCGAGCTCGGCGACGCGGGCCCGCCGCCCGAGCCCGAGACCCCGCCGCTCGACGATTCGCTGGGCTCGGCCGCGGAGCGCCACCTGAAGGCCTATTTCGCCGCCCACCGCGAAGGCCTGCCGGCGGCCGGGCTCTACGACCGGGTGCTGCGCGAGATCGAGCGGCCGCTGATCACCCTATCCCTGTCGGCCACGCGCGGTAACCAGATCAAAGCAGCCCATCTCCTCGGCCTTAACCGCAACACATTGCGCAAGAAAATCCGCGAGTTGGACATCCAAGTCGTCCGCGGCCTAAAATAGTAAATGTGACTCCGGCGCCACATGTCGCGTCGGGCAACGCTCTGAGGAAATGGATCTCGAGGCGCGATCATCCCTGACCGCGGCGACGGCCGGCGTCAGCGTTCCGCTCGGCCGCCGGCTGGCCGATTGGGCCCACCGGCACCGCCTGTCGCGCAAGCTGGCGATCCTGCTCGCCGCGGCCGCGGTTGCATCCGGAATCGCCACCTACGCGGCACTGACCGGAAGCGGCATCGCGCCCGCGCCGGGCACGGTGCTGCTGCTGCTCAACCTCGACCTCGTCTTGCTGCTGGCGCTCGGTGCCGTCGTCGCCCGGCGCATCGTCTTGTTGTGGGTGGAACGGCGGCGAGGCTCGGCGGGCTCGAAGCTGCACGTGCAGCTGGTCATGCTGTTCTCGGCGCTGGCGGTGGCGCCCGCCATCGTGATGGCGCTGTTCTCGGCGCTGTTCTTCAACCTCGGCGTCGAGGCGTGGTTCAGCCAGCGCGTCCAGGTCGCGCTCAACGAATCCCTCGCCGTGGCGCAGGCCTATATCAGCGAGCATCGCGAGCTGATCCGCGGCGACATCCTCGAGATCGCGTCCAACATGAACCGCCAGGCGGCGCAGCTCGACGTCAGCCCGCACGGTTTCCAGCAGCTTGCCGAGGCGGCCTCGCTCGTGCGCAAGCTACCCGAAGTCGTGGTGTTCGACGACAAAGGCCACATCCTGGCGGCGGTCAACCGCACGGACTCGCACAAGCCGGCGCCGCTGCCGCTGTGGGCGCTCGACGAAGCGCGCGCGGGCGACGTGGTGATCTTCAATCCCGACGACGCCGAGGGCCTCACGGCGGGGCTCTCCGACCGGGTGCGCGCCGTCGTGAAGCTCGAAGCATTCGACAACGTGTTCCTGATGATCGGCCGCTTCGTCGACCCGCAGGCGATCGGCCATTACGAGCGCACCAACGAAGCGGTGCGCGCCTACCAAAGCATCGAGGGCCAGCGCTCGGGCCTGCAGATCACGTTCGCGATCATCTTCGTCGTCGTGGCCGTGCTGCTGCTGCTCGCCGCCGTGTGGGTCGGGCTCATGCTGGCCAACCGCCTCGCGCGGCCGATCGCCGAGCTCGTCGGGGCCGCCGAGCGGGTCCGCTCGGGCGACTTCAAGGCGCGGGTCGACGAGACCAAGGCCGACGGCGAGATCGGCTCGTTGTCGCGCGCCTTCAACCGCATGACCAGCCAGCTCGAGGCGCAGCGCCGCGAGCTGATGGAGGCCAACCGCCAGATGGACGACCGGCGCCGGTTCACCGAAGCGGTGCTGACCGGGGTCTCCTCGGGGGTGATCGGTCTCGACGCCGGCGGGCAGATCAATCTTCCGAACCGCGCCGCCTCGACCCTGCTGTCGACCGACCTCGCGGCCCTGGTCGGGAAGGATTTCCGCGCCGTGGTGCCGGAGATGGCGGCCCTCGTGGACACGGCGCGGGCCGATGCCGGCCGCCCGGCCGAAGGGCAGATCACCGTGGTCCGCGGCGGCCGGCGCCGCAGCCTGCTCGTCCGGGTCGGCGGCCAGCCGCTGGAGAACGGCGCGCTCGGCTTCGTGGTGACGTTCGACGACATCACCGAGCTCGAAGCCGCACAGCGCAAGGCGGCGTGGTCCGACGTGGCGCGCCGGATCGCGCATGAGATCAAGAACCCGCTGACGCCGATCCAGCTGTCGGCCGAGCGGCTCAAGCGCAAATACGCGAAGGAAATAACCAGCGATCCAGAGACGTTCCGCATCTGCACGGAGACGATCGTCCGCCAGGTGGGGGATATCGGCCGCATGGTCGACGAGTTTTCATCGTTCGCGCGTATGCCGGCACCCTCGATGCGCGAGGACGATCTGTCGGAGCTCATCCGCCAGACCGTGTTCCTGCAGCGCAACGCCCGGCCCGAGATCACCTTCGAGACACAGCTGCCGCAGGACGGCCCGGTGCGGCTCGTGTTCGATCCGCGCCAGATCGGTCAGGCGCTGACCAACCTGCTGAAGAACGCCGCCGAGGCGATCGACGGCCGGCCGCAGCCGGAGAGCGGCGAGCTTGCCCCGGGGCGCATTTCGGTGCGGCTCATCGAGGACGCGGATCGCACCTCCGTGGTGGTCGAGGACAACGGCAAGGGATTACCGGTCGAGAACCGTGAACGGCTGACCGAGCCCTATGTGACGACGCGCAGCAAGGGCACCGGCCTGGGGCTGGCGATCGTCAAGAAAATCATGGAAGATCACGGGGGCGAGCTGACGCTCGACGAAGCTCCCGATGGCGGAGCGCGGGTGAGCTTGATCTTCCTCGGACGCGTCCGCAAATCACGCGCGAGCCCGCCGCACGACGCAGCGCCTGAGTTGACGAAGGCTACAGTACATGGCGCATGACATTCTGATCGTCGATGACGAAGCCGATATCCGGATGCTGATCAGCGGTATCCTGGAGGACGACGGCCACCAGACGCGCGCCGCCGCGGACTCGACCGCGACCTTGGACTCGATCCGTACGCGGCGGCCCAGCCTCGTGGTGCTCGACATCTGGCTGCAGGGCAGCCCGATGGACGGGCTCGAGCTGCTCGACGTGATCAAGCGTCTCCAGCCCGACCTGCCGGTCGTGATCATCAGCGGCCACGGCAACATCGAGACGGCGGTCTCGGCCATCAAGCGCGGCGCGTACGACTTCATCGAGAAGCCGTTCAAGGCGGACCGGCTGCTGCTGGTGGTCGAGCGGGCCATCGAGGCCGCCCGCCTCAGGCGGGAGAACGCGGAGCTGCGGCTGCGCAGCGGCGGCGGGCTTGTCGAGCTGGTGGGCTCGTCGCCGGCCATGAACGCGGTTCGTCAGACCGTCGAGAAGGTGGCGCCGACCGGCAGCCGCATCCTGATCACCGGCCCGGCGGGCGTCGGCAAGGAGGTCGTGGCGCGTCAGATCCATGCCCATTCGCGACGCGCCGAGGGTCCGTTCGTCGTGCTCAACTGCGCCAGCATGCGCCCCGAGCGCATGGAGCCCGAGCTGTTCGGCATCGAAGCCGGCGTGGAAGGGCCCGACAGCCTGCCCAAGGTCGGCACGTTCGAGATGGCGCATAACGGCACCTTGTTCCTCGACGAAGTGGCGGACATGCCGGTCGAGACGCAGGGCAAGATCGTGCGGGTGTTGCAGGACCAGACCTTCGAGCGGGTCGGCGGCCGCGCGCGGGTTTCGGTGGACGTGCGGGTGATCGCCTCGACCAACCGAGATCTCGCGGGCGAGATGGCCGCGGGCCGGTTCCGCGAAGATCTCTTCTACCGTCTGAACGTGGTCCCCATCCGCGTCCCGCCGCTGCGCGACCGGCGCGAGGACATCCCGCCGCTCGCCAATTACTTCATGGAGCGGGGCGCCAGCGCCGCCGGCCTGCCGGCCCGCACCTTGGCCGACGACGCGCTGGCAGCCCTTCAGGCCTATGAGTGGCCCGGCAACGTTCGCCAGCTGCGCAACGTGATCGACTGGGTGATGATCATGGCGCCGGGCGATCCCTCCGTGCCGATCCGCGCCGACATGCTGCCGCCGGAGCTGGGTGCCGTCGTGCCCGCGACGTTGCGCGGCGACCGCAGCGCCGAGATCATGGCGCTGCCCTTGCGCGAGGCGCGCGAGCTGTTCGAGCGGCAGTACCTCCTGGCGCAGGTGACGCGCTTCGGCGGCAACATCTCGCGGACCGCGGCGTTCGTGGGCATGGAGCGCTCGGCCCTTCACCGCAAGCTCAAGTCCTTGGGCGTGCACGGCGGCGACCGCTCGCCGATGCTTGATTCCTGATACTCAATTCCTGAAGCTGGGGCAGGGATGGTTCCACGCATCGTCTACGTCAACGGCCGCTATGTGCCTTACGCCGCCGCGCGCGTCCACATCGACGACCGCGGCTACACGTTTGCCGACGGCGTCTACGAGGTGGTGCTCGTCTCGGGCGGCAAGCTGATCGACGAGGGACCGCATCTCGACCGGTTGGAACGGAGCCTCAAAGAGATGCGGATGCGCCTGCCGATGCCGCGCCGGGCGCTGGAGCTGGTGTTGCGCGAGGTCATCCGCCGCAACCGCATCGGCCGCGGGCTCGGGCTCGTCTATCTCCAGATGTCGCGCGCGGTGGCACCGCGCGATCATCCGTTCCCGCCGGCGGCCGACACCAAGACGCAGTTCGTCGCCTGGGCGAAGCCTATCCCGCCGCAGCCACGGTCGAACACCGAAGAAGGCGTGAAGGCCATCAGCGTTCCGGATATCCGCTGGGAGCGCTGCGACATCAAGTCCACGGCGTTGCTGCCGAACGTGCTGGCCAAGCAGGCGGCGCGCGAAGCGGGGGCGTATGAGGCGTGGCTGGTCGACGAGGAAGGCTTCGTCACCGAAGGCAGCTCGACCAACGCCTGGATCATCACGCCGGCAGGCGAGCTCGTGACCCGCGGGCTCGACAGCGGCATCCTCGCCGGGGTCACGCGCCGGACCGTGATCGCGCTCGCGAAGGACGAGGGGCTGCGTTTCGTGGAACGCCGCTTCTCGCTGGCCGAAGCCAAGTCCGCCCGCGAGGCGTTCGTCACATCGGCAAGCTCGTTCGTCCTGCCGGTGACGCAGATCGACGACGCGGTGATCGGCAACGGAAAGCCGGGCTCGCTCAGCCTGGCGCTGCGGGCGCACTATTTCCGTTATATGAACGAGGGGCAGGCGGTGTGACATTCATCGTCCTGCCTTTTTCCAAGGCAGGCGGAAATCGCGAAGAATTCCAGATGTTTCCGAGCACACGCGAATGTGCGCATCGGGCGCCCCCTTCAAAAGCCATTGTGATATTCTTAAATCATAGATCGTCGCAGATGCGGCGGGTCTAGGTCGCGGCGGACCCTAAAGCAAAGGGTCGTCCCGAGCCAAAACTGTGGCTCCAACAAACGCAGAATAAGGATTCGAAAAATGACGACGGAAAAATCGCAAAACGTTCAGGATGTCTTTTTAAACTACATCCGGAAGAACAAGACGCCGGTCACGATCTTTTTGGTGAACGGGGTCAAGCTGCAGGGCATCATCACCTGGTTCGACAATTTCTCGGTGCTGCTGCGCCGCGACGGGCATTCGCAGCTCGTCTACAAGCACGCGATTTCCACCGTGATGCCGACCGGCCCGATCCAACTCTTCGAGGGCGACAAGGAAGGCGCCGACGCCTGACTTGACGCATAACGGGTCGACGTCACCGTCCGGCGCCAACGGGCGCGCGGCCGACAGCGGCTGCGCCATCGTTCTGTATCCCGCCTTGCGCGGGGCGGCCAGCGGTCCGCGCACGCCCGAGATGCGCCTCGAGGAGGCGGTCGGGCTCACGCGCGCGATCAATCTCGACGTGGCCGCGGCCGAGGTGGTGCGCCTGCAGGAGTACCGCCCCTCGACGTTGTTCGGCCAGGGAACCGTGGAGCGCTGGAAAGAATTCGTCGCCGGCGAGCATGTCGAGCTCGCGGTGATCGACGGTGCGTTGACGCCGATCCAGCAGCGCAACCTCGAGCGCGCCTGGAACTGCAAGGTGATCGACCGCACCGGGCTGATCCTCGAGATCTTCGGCGAGCGCGCACGGACGGCGGAGGGCCGCCTGCAGGTCGAGCTTGCGCAGCTCACCTACCAGCGGAGCCGCCTCGTCCGGACGTGGACCCACCTCGAACGCCAGCGCGGCGGCTTCGGCTTCCTGGCCGGCCCCGGCGAGACCCAGCTGGAATCGGACCGCCGCATCATCGGCGACCGCATCGCGCGGCTCAAACGCGAGCTCGAGACCGTGCGCCGCACGCGCGGGCTGCACCGCCGTGCCCGCGCGCGCGTGCCGTACCCGGTCGTAGCACTGGTCGGCTACACCAACGCCGGAAAATCGACCTTGTTCAACCGGCTGGTCGAAGGCCGCGTGCTGGCCGCCGACATGCTGTTCGCCACGCTCGATCCGACGATGCGCCTGCTCGGCCTGCCCTCGGGCCGGCACGTGATCCTCTCCGACACGGTGGGCTTCATCTCGGACCTGCCGACGGACCTTGTGGCGGCGTTCCGCGCCACGCTCGAAGAGGTGCAAGGGGCGGACATCATCATCCATGTGCGCGACGCGGCCCATCCGGAGAGCGAGGCGCAGCGCGACGACGTGCACCGCGTCCTGGGCGAGCTGGGGCTCGGCCCAGACCGCCCCGGCACCGGCCAGGCGGCGCCGCCGATCCTCGAGGTGCTGAACAAGATCGACCTGCTGCCGCCGGACGAATGCTCTTTGCTCGCCAACCAGACCGCGCGCAATCCGGACCAGGTCATGCTGTCCGCGATCACCGGCGACGGCTGCGACCAGCTGCTGGCGCTCCTGGACGCGCGGCTCGCCGCCGCGCGCGAGGTCCTGGACGTGACGGTCGAGCCCGCGGATGGGGCCACCCTGGCCTGGCTCTATCGGCACGGCGAGGTATTGGGACGCGAGGAGGGGGCGGATGGCACGCGGCTCACGGTCAGCCTCGACCCCGCGGACCGCGCCCGGTTCGCGCACCGGCAGGCGACGCGCTAAGGCGGTATGGAGCCCAGGCCGCGCTGTTCAATCCGCTCTGCCGTTGCTTTCCGACCAGGACCTCGAATCGTGATATGTTCGTAATGAAGGCACCGCCCGGTGCGTTTTTGACTCATCGTCCGAGAAGACGGCATGCCGCCCGGCAACTATAAAAGGCCACCCATAATAGAGGCGGTGATCGCGTTCGGCTTTGCCGAGCCGATAGAAACGGCCTCGTTCGAGAAGGTGCGGGCCAAATTTGCAGGCGAATATACGTCCGTTGAGCCCCGCCTAGGTCTCCACGTTAATATTGATGCTGCTGTCCCGATGAGGCCGACATCTGCCCAGCCTCGCCTCGACGGCTATAAGCTTTCGACGCCGGATCAGACGGACATAGTCTTGGTGGATAGACAGGGCTTCACGACGGCTAAGCTCGCTCCGTATGACGGGTGGCCAAAATTCTGCGCCAAAGCAGCTGCGAACTTTGATCGATACAAAGCCGCGGTGGGACGACAGCAGATCACCCGTATCGCTACCCGCTACATAAACCGCTTGGATATTCCGTTCAGTGCTGACGGTCGGGTAGACCCGTCAAATTATATGACGGTCGGACCGGGCCTGCCGTCCGGACTCCCGACCCCGGGTGGCTACAACGTGCTGGTCAATTTCGCTTGGCCCGAACCGCGCGTACGAGTGAACCTGATCACGGCGAGTGTTCCCCCTGCCATAATTGGTCATGGTTCTTTCGCCCTTGATATCGATGTATATCTCGACGCCGGAGTGCCGCAGAAAGATGCCGACCTTTGGGCGTACATGGACCGGCTGAGGGACGTGAAGAACGCGATTTTCGAGCGCTGTATCACTGATGCTGCCCGCGCGATTTTTGACACCTGACGAAGGAACTCGACGGCGCCTCATGCTCATGACATCCAATCCTGTCTTTGATCTCGCGACACCGGGCGAGAGCAAGTTCGCCCAGCGGATTGGGGATGAACTGCATGCCAGTGCGAAAATGACACTCCCGCCCTGGCGTCGCTATACGTCGGATCCGAATGTCTCAATTGAGAACCAACGCAGAGTTGGGCATGCTCAATTCGTCTCCGCGGTTAAGCAAGCGGAACCATTAGAACAATTGCTCGATAGGCGACGCGCCGAACTCAAGGTGCGTACAGCAGCTGTCGCCATGCACATTTCCGAGAAGTGGCGCCTGGATCTTTTTCGTCAGCTCGACGATCTCATGGACATCGAGAGCTGGCACTTGGAAGATCAACCGATCGATCCGGAATCGTTTATGACCTTTTTACGGTTCTTGATCTACGAGAAAAATATCAAGCGTCCGAGCCTTGCGATCAGCACTAACGGGGCAATCATCGCCGCGTGGTTCGAGCCGGGCCAACGTCTTACGATCGAATTTCACGCCAAGGATCATGTGCGCTGGATCGTGTCTCGCGTCGATGAGCAGTTCGGAAGCGAGAGCGCGGCAGGCACCGGTTCCGTACTCCGTCTCGCCGCGGTACTATCGCCCTACGGCGCCGAAGCATGGTTTAAAAATGCCGCAGCAGCGTGACCTGAAGCCTGAAGAGCACGTCGTGCGACAGTGCTCAAGAACCCGCCAGGCTCGTGACGAGGCTGGGAAGGTCATCGGCATTGTGGCTGAAGCGTTCATACTGCGCGAGGGCGAGTCCTACCTGTCCGCCGCATGGATGGAATACTTTTCCGGGAATCGGATAGCCCAGCTTTGCGGAGTGCGCGATATCCTGAGGTCAAGCGGCCGGGACGTAAAGGCAAAGGACGTTCTGGCAGTCATCAGTGTTGGAACAGCGACAAGGATCGGTTTGACATTCGATCGAAAGCTCCGGTTCCGACTTGAGCCCAAGAGAGAAAACCCAGCCTACGCTGCCATCCGCGGAACAGTAAACGAAATGCGAGATTTGCTTGACCTTCTTGCCGCAGAAGCAGTTGTGACGTTCGCCGAGGTTGCCACTCTGCCGTGAGTGCCCCCGCCGTTGACAAGAGACGGTGCACTCCATAAACCTTGCGCATTCCCCAGATGGCGAGGAGAGGGACATGAAGTTTCGTCCGCTGCACGACCGCGTGCTTGTGAAGGCGCTCGAGAGCGAAGAGAAGACCAAGGGCGGGATCATCATCCCCGACACGGCGAAGGAAAAGCCGATGCAGGGCAAGGTCATCGCCGCCGGCCCGGGGTCGCGCGACGAGAACGGCAAGCTCGTCCCGATGGGCGTGAAGGTCGGCGACAAGGTGCTCTACGGCAAATGGTCGGGCACCGAGGTCAAGATCGATGGCGAGGACCTCCTGATCGTCAAGGAAGCGGACATCCTCGGAATCGTCCAATAAGGGCGGGATCCTGACGCAAGAAGGGCGGGCCGGGCGGTCCGCCCTTTTTCGTTATGCGGGCGGCTTGTATCATCGCCGTAAATTTCCCGGACAAACGTGAGGAGCAGGCGACATGGCGAAGGTGGCGTTTATCGGTCTCGGCGTCATGGGATTTCCGATGGCAGGGCACCTGGTCAAGGCCGGCCATGAGGTCACGGTCTACAACCGCACCGGCAAGAAGGCCGAGGACTGGGCCGCCAAGCACAAGGGCAAGACCGCAACCACCCCGGCCCAGGCCGCCAAGGGTGCCGAGATCGTGTGCTCTTGCGTCGGCAACGACGACGACCTGCGCTCGGTCATCTACGGCGACAGCGGAGCCCTCGCCGGAATGAGCAAGGGCGCCATCCTGGTCGACCACACGACCGCGTCGGCCGACGTCGCGCGCGAGATCGACGCCGACGCCAAGAAGCGCGGCTTCGGCTTCCTCGATGCGCCGGTGTCGGGCGGGCAGGCGGGGGCGGAGAGCGGCCAGCTCACGATCATGGTCGGCGGCGAGCCGGCGACGTTCGCCAAGGCCGAGCCGGTGATCAAGGTCTACGCCAAGGCGGTCACGCATCTGGGGCCGGCCGGCAACGGCCAGCTCACCAAGATGGTGAACCAGATCTGCATCGCCGGCTGCGTGCAGGGCATCTCCGAGGCCCTCAATTTCGCCATGAAGGCCGGGCTCGACACCGACAAGGTGCTGGCCACGATCTCGAAGGGGGCCGCGCAGTCCTGGCAGATGGAAAACCGCTGGAAGACCATGGCCGAGGGCAAGTTCGAGTTCGGCTTCGCGGTAAACTGGATGCGCAAGGACCTCGGCATCTGCCTCGCCGAAGCGAAGAACAACAAGGCGCGGCTGCCGATGACGGCACTGGTCGACCAGTTCTATTCGCACGTCCAGGCGCGTGGCGGCGGGCGCTGGGATACGTCCAGCCTCATTCACCTCCTGATGAAGGACTGAGGAGCGAGGCGGGCGGCGCGCATGGTTCCGCTGTCGATCCTCGATCTGGTGCCGGTGGTGCAGGGCGGCACGCCCGGCGAGGCGCTGCGCCGGAGCCTCGACCTGGCACAGCACGCCGAGCGCTTCGGCTACACGCGCTACTGGGTCGCCGAGCATCACAACATGACCGGCATCGCCTGCTCGGCGACCTCGGTCGTGATCGGCTATCTCGCGGGCGGCACCAAGACCATCCGGATGGGGGCAGGGGGCATCATGCTGCCCAACCATTCGCCCCTGGTGATCGCCGAGCAGTTCGGTACGCTCGCCAGCCTCTATCCCGGCCGCATCGATCTCGGCCTCGGCCGCGCACCGGGCACCGATCAGCTGACGTGGCGCGCGCTGCGCCGCGATCCCGAAGCATCGGACCGATTTCCGCAGGACGTGCTGGAGCTGCAGGCGTTTCTGGCGCCGGCGGGCGACAACCAGCGCATCCGCGCCGTGCCCGGTGCCGGCACGGAGGTGCCGCTGTGGATCCTGGGATCGAGCACGTTCGGCGCCCAGCTGGCCGCGGCCCTCGGCCTGCCGTACGGCTTCGCTTCGCATTTCGCGCCGGACTACCTGCTGGATGCGCTCGAGATCTATCGCGCCGAATTCAAGCCGTCGGAGCAATCGAGCAAGCCGTATGCGATGGTCGGCGTCACGGTCGTCGCCGCCGACACCGACGCCGAGGCGCAGCGCCAGTTCACGACCATCCAGCAGCGCGCCACCAACATGCTGCGCGGCGTCCGCGGGCCGGCGCAGCCGCCGATCGACGATATCGAGCAATACTGGTCGCCGCAGGAAAAGGCGCACGCGATGCGCATGCTGCACGTGTCGATCGTCGGCGGGCCGGAGCGCATCCGCCAGGGGCTCGGCCGGCTCCTCGAAGCGACAAAGGCCGATGAGCTGATGGTGGTCTGCGCGCTCTACGACCACCAGGCGCGCCTGCGCTCCTACGAAATCCTGGCCGAGGTCGCGCGCACGATGGACGTGGCCCCGGCGGCGTAGACTAGCGGCCCGCGCGCTCTTTCTGCTTCGCCGCGTCCCACAGCGCGTCCATCTCCGCCAACGTCGAGGTCTCGGGGCGCTTGCCTTGGGCGGCGAGGGCGGCCTCGATGTCGCGGAAGCGCCGCTCGAACTTGGCGGTCGCCCGGCGCAGCGCCGTTTCGGCGTCGCCGTCCGCGAGCCTTGCCACGTTGACCGCAGCGAACAGGAGATCGCCGATCTCCTCGTCGACCCTGGCCTTGTCGCGAACGCCCGAGGTGAGCTCCGCGCGCAGCTCCTGGACTTCTTCGGCGAGCTTGTCGAGTGCCGGGAGGGGTTCCCCCCAGTCGAAGCCGACCCGCGCGGCGCGCTGCTGGATCTTCTGCGCCCGCGTGAGCGCCGGAAGGGCCACCGGCACATTGGCCAAGGCGCTCGCGTCGTCGCCTTTGCCCTTGGCGGCCCGCTCTTTGGCCTTGGTCGTCTCCCAGGCCTCGGTCTGATGGGCTGAATCGCGGATCCTTGTGTCGCCGAACACATGCGGATGGCGGCGGATCATCTTGTCGGTCAAGGCCGCGGCCACGTCGTCGAAGTCGAACTGCCCCGCCTCCTCGGCCATGCGCGCGTGGAAGACGACCTGGAACAGCAGGTCCCCGAGCTCCTCCTTGAGGCCCGCCATGTCGTTGCGCTCGATCGCGTCGGCGACCTCGTACGCCTCCTCGATCGTGTAAGGCGCGATGGTGGCGAAATTCTGCTCGAGGTCCCAGGGGCAGCCCCCGGACTTGTCGCGCAGGCGGGCCATCACGCCGCGGAGGCGGTTGATCGGCGGCAGACTGTGGGTCATCGGTTCACTCTGTACGTCAAGGACGGCATCGGTGCCGGATGGGCGAGGAGGGGCGCTCCCAGCAGACCCGTGGCCTCGTCGAGCAGGGCGCCGTCGTAGTTGGCATTGGCGAGGTCGGCCCCTTCGAGACGCGCGCGGGTGAAGTCGGCGCCGCGCAGATCGGCCTCGACCAGCGAGGCGCCATCGAGCCTGGCATGGGCGAAGCGCGCGCCCATGGCGGCCACCCCCATGAACGAGGCCCCCATGCAGTCGGTGCCGAACAGATCGGCGCGCTCGAGATTGGCGTAGTCGAAATTGGCCGCCGCAAGCCTCGCTCCGGTGAACGTGGCGCCGCACAGGTATGAGCCGCGGAAATTGGCGCTGGTGAAATCGCCGCTGCTGAGGTCGTAGCCGGACAGGTTCACGCCGGTGAGCATTGGGCGGTCGATCGGACGGTCGTGGTCGCGCTGGCGGCGGCCGAGGACGGTCAACGCCGCCTGCACGTCGGTGCGCGGCGGGACGAACACGTCACCGGGCTGCGGCGGGTCGTAGCGGTCGCCGGAATAGCGCCCGGTGGGAGCGGGGGCCTGCTCGCGGACGAAGGCGCCCAGGGTCTGCATGATCGGCCCGTGCTGGCCCGGGTGCTCGCGGGCGATCTGCTCGAGCGTATGGACGGCCGCGATGCGCACCGCGACCTGTTCGCTGCCAAGCTGGGCGAACACGCCGGCCAGGCGCTCGGCCAGCCGGCCGGCTTGCTCGGTGGCGCTGCGCTCGGCGGCCCGGCGGTCGACCCGGTGGGCGATCCAGGCCCGCCACAGGAAGAACGGCGGCACGGAGACGCACGCGGCGGCAAACGCGACGTTGCGCAGATCGTCCGCGTTGGCGAGCAGCCAGAACCAGAAATAGGTCAGGTTATCGAGCACGAAGGCAGCGTAGCAGCCCCTCAGGTGAGCGCGAAGTTGCGGCCTCGCCCGGACACATAGATCGTATAATGTATATTATCACAAATCATATATGTGATTTCAGGCCAGGCAGTTGCACCAGGACCGACCCGTAAATTCGAAGTCGGCCGGCGCGCTGGAAAACTACGAACATCCATGAGCCCCACAGTCGCGCAGGAGCTACCGCGCCCGAGTCTCGCGCGCTTACGGGATTTCGATCTCCAGCCCGTCGTAGCCAGGCTCCACGCCTACCGGCAGACGCGCCGCCCACGCGTCATAATCCACCGCGTGGTTCATGTGCGTCAGGATGGCCCGCCGGGGCCCCACCCGCCTGATCCACTCCAGGGTCTGGTCGAGGTGGCTGTGGGCCGGGTTCGGGCGCTCCATCAAGCAATCGACCACCCACACCTGGACGCCGGCCAGGGTTGCGAACGCGGGCTCGGGCATCTGCTTCACGTCGGTGGAATACGCGAACTTCCCGAAGCGCAAGCCGAGCACCGGATCGCGGCCGATGCCGTGGTCTTGCCGGAACGGCTCGACGCGCAAACTCCCGATCTGGAACGGCCCGTCGATCGGCCGCGGCACCAGGGACGGCAGGAACCAGTGGCCTTCCTTGGGCGGCGGCCCGAACGCGTACGCGAAACGCCTCTGGACCTCCGCCAGGCAGTCCGCAGCCCCCCAGAGATCCAGCGGCGCATTGCGGTAGTAATTGACCGACCGCAGATCGTCCAACCCATGGACGTGGTCGGCATGGCCATGGGTCAGAATCACGGCATCGACCACCGACAGGTCGGCCGCCAGGAACTGCTGGCGCAGGTCGGGCGACGCATCGACCAACACGCGCGTGCCCTCGTGCTCGACCACGATCGACACGCGGGTGCGTTTGTTGCGCGGGTTGTTGGAGGTGCAGACGGCGCATTTGCAGCCGATCAGCGGCACGCCGCCTGAGTTTCCACACCCGAGGATACGGACCTTCATGCGGCGGGAGGTTTCGCGCGGTCGAACAGGGCGAAGAAATTCGCGGTCGTGACGCGCGCGAGCTCGGCCACGCCCACACCTTTGAGCTCGGCCACCTTGGCCGCGGTGTGCGCCACATAGGCCGGCTCGCACGGCCTGCCGCGCATCGGCACCGGGGCCAGGAACGGCGAATCCGTCTCGACCAGCAGCCGGTCGAGCGGCACGGTGCGCACCACATCGCGCAGCGCCTCGGCGTTCTTGAACGTCACGATGCCGGAGATCGAGATGTAGAAGCCCAGCGCCAGGGCCCTCGCCGCCAGCTCTTGCGAGGATGAAAAGCAGTGCAGCACGCCCTTGAGCGGGCCTTCGGCCTTGGCCTCGGTCAGGATCCGCGCCATGTCGTCGTCCGCATCGCGCGTGTGGACGATCAGGGGCAGGCCGGTCTCGGAGGCGGCGCGGATATGAGCCCGGAAATTCTCCGCCTGGCGGTCGCGCGGAGAGTGATCGTAATAGTAGTCGAGCCCGCATTCGCCGATCCCGACCACCTTCGGGTGGCGGCTGAGCTCGACCAGCCGCTTGGTGTCGGCAGGCTCCTCGGCGGCCTCGTGCGGATGGATGCCGACCGAGCAGAAGACGTTGTCGTGCCCTTCGGCAATGGCGCGCACGCGATCGAACTCGCGCAGCTTGGTGCCGATCGTCAGCAACGTGCCCACGCCTGCGGTGCGGGCGCGCGCGATCGTGCCCGCGAGGTCGGCGGACATCGGCTCGTAGTCGAGATGGCAGTGGCTGTCCACTAACACGGCACGCTTCCCTTCCCAGGATCATCCCCACCCCAACCCTCCCCCCTCGAGGGGGAGGGAGAAGATTTCTCGTTCCGCATTTCCCTCTCCCCTGGGGGGAGAGGGCTAGGGTGAGGGGGAAAGCCGCAGGCGAGCTGGACGCGCATGAGAGCGCTACCCCTTCCCGCCCTTCGCTGCCTTCGGCGGCTTTGAAGTCTCGGCCCCCTCTTCGACGAAGCGCGGGAAGATGCCGGTGGGTGCCGGCAACGGGGTGCCGGCCGTCAGGGCCCGGCCGAGCGCCGCGAAGTCGCGCGCATCGGCGGGCACGGCGAGCTGGTCGAGCAGCTTCGCCATGGAGCCGGGCATGAACGGCTGCAGGAGGATAGCCAGGCGCCGCAGGGTCTCGCACAGGACGTAAAGAACCGTCGCCATGCGCGCCGGATCGGTCTTGCGCAACGTCCAGGGCGCCTGCTCGTCGACATACCGGTTGGCATCGCCGACCACCTGCCAGAGAGCGTCGAGCGCCTTGTTGAACGACTGCTCGGCCAGGAAGCCGCGTACCGTCGCCGGCAGCCCGTCGGCCGCAGCCAGCATCTGCTCGTCGGCCGGCATGCGCGGCCCGGCTTGCGGGATCTTGGCGTCGGCGTTCTTGGCGATGAAGCCGAGCACGCGCTGCGCCAGATTGCCGAGGTCGTTGGCGAGGTCGCTGTTGAGCCGGTGCACCATCGCCCGGTGCGAGAAATCGCCGTCCTGGCCGAACGGAACTTCACGCAGCATGAAATAGCGGACCGGGTCGAGCCCATACCTCGCGATCAGCGCATTGGGCTCGATGACATTGCCGAGCGATTTCGAGATCTTCTGGCCTTCGTTGGTCCACCAGCCATGCGCGAACACGCGCTTTTGCGGCTTCAGGCCAGCGGCCATCAAAAACGCCGGCCAGTAAACCGCGTGGAAGCGCAGGATGTCCTTGCCGACCATGTGAAGATCGGCCGGCCAGAACGTTGTGAACGCCTCGCTTTTGGTGTCAGGATAGCCGACCGCCGTGATGTAGTTGGTGAGCGCGTCCACCCACACATACATGATGTGGCCGGGCGCGTCGGGCACCGGCACGCCCCAGGCAAACGTGGTGCGCGAGATCGACAGGTCGGCGAGCCCGCCCTTCACGAAGCTGATCACTTCGTTGCGCCGCGAAGCGGGACCGATGAAGTCCGGGTTCGCCTCGTAGAAATTCAGCAGGGTCTCCTGCCAGTCCGACAGGCGGAAGAAGTAGCTGGGCTCCTCCACCCACTCGACGTCGGCCCCCGACGGAGCGCGCTTCTTGCCGTCCGGCCCCGTGGTCAGCTCGTCCTCGCCGTAGAAGGCCTCGTCCCGCACCGCGTACCAGCCGCCATATTTCTCGAGATAGATGTTGTCGCGGCCCTTCGGCGACTTGGTGGCCCCCATGGCGCGCCAGATCGCCTGGCTCGCCTTGGTGTGGCGGTCCTCGGTCGTGCGGATGAAGTCGTCGTTCGAGATGTTCAGCGCCTTGGCCAGGTCGCGGAAGTTCTGCGACACCTTGTCGGTGAACGCCTGCGGATCGACACCTGCGGCGCGCGCCGCCTTCTCGACCTTCTGGCCGTGCTCGTCGGTGCCGGTCAGGAACATCACCCGATAGCCGTCCAGGCGCTGAAAGCGGGCCAGCACGTCGCAGGCCAAGGTCGTGTAGGCATGCCCGATATGCGGGCTGTCGTTCACGTAATAGATCGGCGTGGTGATGTAATAGGTCTTCATGGAAACGCGGTCCGGGCGGAAAGGGCGGCCACTATAGACGGGCGCCCTCCACGGCGCGACGGCGAAAGCGCCAGTTAAGGTTCCAGGTGAAGTTGAGCGACTGCCTACAAACTATTCAAGATTTGCGATTTTTCAACCGGAGGCCGCCGCCTGTTCGACCGCCTGGAAGGCCGCAATCAGCGCCTGCTTGCGGTCGAGATTGAGCTCGTCGGTGTCGGTGCCGAGCTTGCGGATGCGGTCGCCGGCATCCGCCCAAGGCAGGGGCCCCCGCGGCGCCAGGCGGTTGAGCAGCGGCTGCTCGGCCTCCCACGCCCCCGCCGCCCCCGCGGCAAACTTCACCAGCCGCGCCGTCCAATCGGCCAGGAGCTCGACCGTGGTGCGAAAACCGGCGGTTGCGTCCTCGCCCTCGCCGCCGCGCCGGGCCATGCGCTCGGCAAACGCGTGCAGCGCCGGGACGTCGAGCTTCGGCAGCTTCTCGAGCAGCGCCAGGACGTCGCCGTAGAGCTCGGCCCCGCCGCGCGCCTCCAGGTCGAGCGCGCGCCCGATCGAGCCCTCGGCCAGACGCACCAGGATGGCGCGGTCGTCCGGCGGCAGCTCGGGGCGATAGCGCTGCAGGAGCCCATCGACATCGGCATCGGACAGGGGCGGCATCGCCAGAAGCCGGCAGCGCGAGCGGATGGTCGGCAGCAAGCGGCCGGGCGCATGGCTGACCAGCAGGATCAGGGCCTTGGCCGGCGGTTCCTCGAGCAGCTTCAGGAAGGCATTCTCGGCGTTGAGGTTCATCGCCTCGGCCTCGTCGATCACCGCGATCCGCCAGCCTTCGGTTGTCCGTCGCAGCTGCTCGGTCACCCGTCGCACATGCCCGACGACGATCTCGTTGGTGGTCTTCTTGGTCTCGGGATGGATTAGCCCGCGCTCGAGCGTGAAAAGGTCCTCATGCCCCCCCGACGCGACCTGGCGGAACACCGCGTGCGACGGATCGACGGCCAAGGTGCCGGCCGGGGCCGCCGGAGCAGCCGGCCCGCCGAACAGGCCCCCCTGCTCCACGGCGCCGCCTTCTTTCAGCGCAAACCGCGCGAAGCGATAAGCCAACGTCGCCTTGCCGATGCCGCGCGGCCCCGTGATCAGCCACGCATGCGGCATCCGGCCGGACTGCCAGGCGCGCAGCAAGGTGCCCTCGGCCGCGGCGTGGCCGATGAGCAGCGGATTGGCGCGCGGGACCGGGATTTCGGCGGGGGACTCTGATGCGGCCATGCGGGCTGAATTTACTTTCATTGTCATGTCATTGCGAGCACTCCTCGTCACGACGACGAGGCGCCCGTTTGACAGAATTCGGGGCCCGGGGTATCAACCCGGCATGGACATTCGACTGAGCGCGCTTCGACTTATCTGACCGGCGTCCCTTCGGGGCGTCGGCGATTGTCGTTGCGCGGTTCTCAGATCAGGAAATGTCCCATGTCTCCCATCATCACGTTCGTCATCGGTAGCCCTCGCCCGGGTTGCGCGCGACTTAGCGCCGGCCGCTAGACCGGCTTTGGCCGGCATCGGCGGCCTCCTCTTCCGCGCCTGCTGCAACCTGTATTCGTCCGAGGAGTAAGTCCCATGACCGTGATGCCCGTTCACAAATACCGACCCGTTTCCCCCGTCGACCTGCCCGACCGCCGCTGGCCCAACGCCGTGCTCGACCGTGCGCCCATCTGGTGCAGCGTCGATTTGCGCGACGGCAACCAGGCGCTCGTCGAGCCCATGGGGCCCGAGCGCAAGCGGCGCATGTTCGACCTGCTCGTGAAGCTGGGTTTCAAGGAGATCGAGGTCGGCTTTCCCGCGGCCTCGCAGACCGATTTCGAGTTCGTGCGCCACATCATCGAGGAAAACCGCATCCCCGACGACGTGACGATCCAGGTGCTGACCCAGGCGCGCGAGGAGCTCATCCGCCGCACCTTCGAGGCGATCAAAGGCGCGCGCCGCGTCATCGTGCATCTCTACAACTCGACCTCGACCGTGCAGCGGCGCGTGGTATTCGGCCAGGATCGGGCCGGGATCACCGCGATCGCGGTGAACGGCGCGCGCTGGGTCAAAGAGATGACCGCGACCGTGCCGGATACCGAGATCGTCTACCAGTACTCGCCCGAGAGCTTCACCGGCACCGAGCTCGACTACGCGGTCGAGATCTGCGAGGCCGTGATGGACGTCTACCGGCCGACGCCTGCGCGCAAGATGATCCTCAACCTGCCCTCGACGGTCGAGATGAGCACGCCCAACGTGTTCGCCGACCAGATCGAGTGGTTTGGGCGCGCCCTCAAGAACCGCGACAGCGTGATCCTCTCCGTCCACCCGCACAACGACCGCGGCACCGGTGTCGCCGCCGCCGAGTTGGCGGTCATGGCGGGGGCCGACCGCGTCGAAGGCACCTTGTTCGGCAACGGCGAGCGCACCGGCAACGTGGACATCGTCACGCTGGCCCTCAACCTGTTCACGCAGGGTGTCGATCCGCGCCTCGAGCTGTCCGACATCCCGGAGATCGTGCGCACGGTCGAGCACTGCAACCAGCTGCCCGTGCATCCGCGCCATCCCTACGGCGGCGACCTGGTGTTCACCGCGTTCTCGGGCTCGCACCAGGACGCGATCAAGAAGGGCATGGCCGCACTGGCCCACAGCAACAGCGGGGTCTGGGAAGTCCCGTACCTGCCGGTCGATCCGCAGGATCTCGGCCGCTCCTACGAGGCGATCATCCGGGTCAACAGCCAGTCCGGCAAAGGCGGAGTCGCCTACATCCTCAACGCCGACCACGGCCTCGACCTGCCGCGGCGGCTGCAGGTCGAGTTCGCGAACGCGATCCAGAAGGTCGCGGACGGGACCGGCAAGGAGATCACCTCGGACATGATCTGGCGCGCCTTCGAGGACGAATACCTCGCCCCCGGACGCATCGAGTTCATCGCGCACACGACCCTCCCGGATGCCGGCGGCGGCCGGCGGCTCGAGGCGCGCGTGCGGGTGGACGGCGCCGAACGAACCATCGAGGGGCACGGAACCGGCCCGATCGATGCGTTCGTGGATGCGCTGCGGCGCGTCACGGGCGTCGCGATCGACGTCGCTGACTATCGCGAGCACGCGGTGCGCCGGGGCTCGGACGCGCAGGCGGCCGCTTATGTCGAGGCGAAGATCGGCGAGGCCACGGTGTTCGGCGTCGGCCTCGATGCCAATATCGTCGAGGCCTCGCTGCGCGCAGTCACGAGTGCGGTCAATCGCTACCAGCGCGGTCAGTGCGTGTCGAACACCGCCTGATACGCGGCGAGGCGATCCCTGACCGCCGCGACCTCGTCCTTGGTCGGGCGGTCGGGGTCCGCGGCCACGGGCAGGCTGCCGAACTTCATCAGGCACGCCATCAGGAGAAGGCGCGCCTTCGTTGCGGTGAGGTTCCGCCCGCCGATGAAGCGGTCGGCCGCCGGCGTGAAGCCCTCGTTGTTGCCGCGGCCCACCCGCACGACCGGCATGCCGCAATGGATCGCGCGCAGCATCAGCCGGCCGCGCGCGGTCGACGTATTGTGCCCGTAGGGCGACTGGCCTTCGACGACGAACCCTGACAGCGGAAAGCGGGCGAGACGGTCGTTGATCTGGGCGACCAGATCGACCTCGGTCTCGGGGTCGACGTCGAAGCCGTCGGCCACGTAGTTGCCGTCCTTGACGATGGTGACCTTCGGGATCGCGTCCTCGACGAGCTGATCGGCCGCACTCTTGACCGGCACGTCGACCGCGACCAGGCGTCCGTCGCGGCGCGCAATACCCTTGGTGCTCGACGGCAGACGCGACACGTTGACGTCGGACAGATAGGTGTGGCGGCGCGCCGGGAGATAGGAGAGCACCGGCGGGCCTTCGTGCCCGACCGCGCCGATGATGCCGCCATGGCCGCCGGTCGTCACGTACCCGCCCGGCCGCGCGTCGCCCTTCTGCACGTCGCGCGCGGCGAAGATCTGCTGCTCCTGGATCAGCACGGTCCCCACCCGGTCGCGGCCCGCATCGTCCGCCCACACCCGAGAGGTGATGTACTCGACGGAATCGACCAGGTTCTTCGGACCGTCGTTGCTGATCATGCCGTGCATGCGCTGCGCCGCGTTGCCGCACAGCGGCACGCTCACGTCGAGCAGGAGGTTGAACCAGTAGATCGTCTCTTCGATGCGCGGGCTGCCTTGCGTCCAGATCCCGCCCTGGTAGGTGCCGCCCGCCAGCACGCGCTGCACCTTGTTGACGATCCGCGCGAGGCCCTGGCGCGGCGGGTGGTTGGCGATGTGATAGGGCTTGTAGGCGAAGAAATCCTTGCCGTAGACCTCGGGGGCGATGTCGCCCTCGCCCACGTCGGTGCGCGATGCGGCCGGCTGGCCGCGCTTGTAGCCCGACGGCGGAATGATGCGAAAGAAATCGACATCCGCGCGCCGCGAAATCAGGTTGCCGATCCCGTGATCGTCGACGCCCAGACGGTCGATCTCCTCGAAGCTGCGCGAGCCGTCGGGATAGAACGCCTGGCGCGCGCGGTCCTGCGGCGCTCCCGGCTCGGCGCACTCCTCCTCCCAGGCGCGGCCGTCGGCCTGCCTTGCCATGTACGGCATCGGATAGAGCCCGTCGTCCGGCGACAACGTGACCTCGTAGACCGGCTTGTCGCTCGCGGCCTGGCGGTCCTTATGGAAACGGCCGTCGCGGTCGAGATAGCCGTCCGGCGGGCCATAGAGGGGGGCCGCGTCGCTCTCGAGCGGATGGGCCGAGAACTGCTCGACATAGACCTTGGCCGGTGCGGCGAGCCGCTGCGGCCGCAGCACGTCGAATTTCTGCGGGCTGCCGTCGGGATTGCGGCGCGGGTCCAAGCCGTATTTCGCGCGGGCCTTGTTGCTGGTGACGAGCGGCGGGCTGTTCTGGATCGTGGCGTTGGGGCCGGCCAGATGGGCAATGCGAGGCTTCGGACTCATCGACGTCTCCCCGGGATCGGTGGCACGCAGCGGACAGCTCAGGCAGCTGCAGGTCTCGTGCCATATCGGGGACCCAAATTGTCCGGACGGTCAATTCGAAAATTTCACCCGCAGGCGCCGGCCGACGGTCTTGAGCATATCGGCGGTCACCGCGTCGACCTCCCGCGTCGCGTCGATCACGGCACAGCGCTTCGGCTCACGCTTGGCGATGTCGAGGAAGCCGCGGCGGAGGCGCTCGTGGAAGCCGGCGTCCATGCGCTCGTACCGCGTCTCGACGCCGCGCCGGGATGCGGCGCGCGCCAGGCCGATGTCGACAGGCACGTCGAAGATCAAGGTCAGCGCCGGCAGCAGGTCGCCGCAGACGAGCCGGCAGAGGCTCTGGATGGGCGCCCGCCCCAGGCCGTGGCCGTAGCCCTGGTAGGCCATGGTCGAATCCGCGAAGCGGTCGCACACCACCCAGGCGCCGCGCGCGAGCGCCGGCCGGATCGTTTTCCCGATATGCTCGGCGCGCTGGGCGAAATGCAGGAGCGCCTCGGTCATCGGGGCCATGCTGCCCGGCTCGCCTTCGACGAGCAGCTTGCGGATGCGCTCCCCGGCGGGCGAGCCGCCGGGCTCGCGCGTGGTGACGACGGCCAGGCCGCTCTGCTGGAGGGCGGCCGCGAGCCGCGCGAGCTGCGTGGACTTCCCGGCGCCCTCTCCGCCTTCCAGCGTGATGAGCTTGCCGGGTTTGACCTTCACGTCGCGACCTTTACTTCGCCTCGCTCACCTTCTTGCCGCTGCCCCAGACCAGGTAGCTGAACGCGGCCGACATGCGTCCGCCGAGGCCGAGCCGGTCGGCCCCGCCTGCCGTGACGAGGGGGACGTTGATCGGATCGCGGCCCGGGAACGCCACCGTCACCTTGCCGACACTCTGGCCGGCCGTGACGGGTGCCGGAATGGGCGCATCGTAGACCGCGGTCACCTTCATCTGCGGCCGCAGCCGGCGCGGGATCGTGACCTCGACCGCGTCCTTGGTCAGCAACTTGACCGAGGGCTGCGTGCCGAGCCAGACGTCGGCCGTGTCGATGACGTCGCCGGCGTTGAACAGCTTGTAGGTGCCCCACTCGCGGAACGACCACTCGAGCAATTTCTCGCTTTCCTCCGAGCGCGCCTTCATGCTCGCCATGCCGTTGAGCACGATGATGACGCGCTGGCCGTTGCGCAGGGCGGACACGGTCTCGCCGTAGCCGCCGTCGTCGGTATGGCCGGTCTTGATGCCGTCGACGTTGAGATTCTTGTAGAGCAGCGGGTTGCGGTTGCCCTGCTTGATCGGGATGCCCTTGTCGTTCACACCGTAGGTGAAGTCGATCTCGCTGAAGTAGTGGTAGTACTCCGGGAAATCCTTGATCAGGTGGCGGGCGATGGTCGCGAGGTCGCGGGCGCTGCTGTAGTGCTCCGGATTGGGCCAGCCCGACGCGTCCATGAAGTGCGAATTGGTCAGGCCCATCCTCTGGGCTTCGGCATTCTCCTGCTCGGCGAAGGCGCTCTCGCTGCCCGCCAGGCCCTCGGCGAGGACGACGCAGGCATCGTTGCCGGACTGCACGATCATGCCGCGCAGGAGATCCTCGACCTTCACCTGCGTGCCGAGCATGACGAACATCTTCGAGCCCTGCATGCGCCAGGCCTTCTCGCTGACCGGCAGCATGCTGTCGAGCTTGATGCGCCCTTCCTTCAGCGCTTTGAACACCAGGTACGACGTCATCATCTTGCTCATCGACGACGGCGTCATGCGCTGATCGGCGTTCTTTTCGTAGAGCACCGTGCCGGTGTCGAAGTCGATCGCGATCGCCTGGCGCGCCTGCACGTCGGGCGCCTGAATGCCGCTCGCGTCGATCGAAGATGCCGGCACGTTCGCGGGTGCGGCGGCCGTGCTCGGTGCGGGTGCCGTAGTCGCGCCCGGCTTCGCGCGCTTGGCGGCGGACCAGCCGTCGGCCGCGCCAAACAGGATCGTGCCGGCCGCGAGTGTCGCGACGGCAACGGCGGCCAGGTGCCGCCGGGTCAGGATGCATGTCATGACTGTTTCCTACGTCAATCGGCGACGACGATCCGCGCCTGCGGAGCTTCGGTCGCGAGCGAGTCGAGAATATCGTCGGCTTCGCGCACCGACGCAACCGGTCCGATGCGCACGCGATAGAGCCGCTGGCCGTTCGCGTTTACCTGCGTGATCTGCGTATGGCCGTACCGCGACAGGCGCGCGCTCAGCCGCGTCGCGTTGTCGAAGCTGGAGAACGCGCCCGCCTGGACGAACATCGCGGTGGGACGGACCGGCGTCTGGGTGACCGTGGCGCGCGCCTTGGCCTGCTCGGGGACCGGCAGGGCCGCGACCTCGGACGGAAGCGCAACCGGCCCCGCAGGCTGCAAGCCGGCGGGCAACGAGGGAGCGTCCGTGCCTTGTGCCGTGACCGGAGCCGCGGGCTTGCCCAGGGTCGTCTCCGGAACCGCGGGCTTGCCGCGCCTGGCGCTCTTGCTGGCCGGCGGTGGGGCGTTGCTCGCGGGCCCAAGGGTCGCGGACGGCGGGGGCAACGCGTCGCCGGTCACCAACCCGGCGTTGCGCGCACCGGGCGGCGGCGCCAGCTCGTTGCTCTGGACAGCGCCGACGGGAACGGCAGCGACGTATTCGGTGCCGGGCGGTGCTGCCCCGCGCAGCATCGCCTCCTTCAACTGCCGGCTTTCCTGGGCCAGGATCTGCACGCGCACCCGCGCCGTGCCCACGCCCTCGAAGCCGAGCAACTGCGCGGCGCGCCGGGACATGTCGATGATCCGGCCGCGCGCATAGGGTCCGCGGTCGTTGACTCGCACGACGATGGCGCGCCCGTTCTCGAGGTTCGTCACGCGCACGAGGCACGGCATCGGCAACGTCCGGTGCGCCGCGGTCAGCGAGTTCATGTCGTAGACCTCGCCGTTCGCGGTGAGCCGGCCGTGGAAATTCACGCCGGTCTGCTCGCCGCCGTAATAAGAGGCGATGCCGGTCTCGTCGTAATTGTAGTCCTCGGCCGGGTGATACCAGACGCCGTTGATCTGGTACGGCTCGCCGACCTTATAGATGCCCTGCTGCCTGTTTGAGGAGGCGGTCGCTTCCTTCGCCGCGTTCACGGCGAAGGTGGTTTCGGCACATCCCGCCAACGCGGCTCCGGCCAATGCGGTCGTCAGAAGCAGCGCCCCCCGCCGAAAGTTGCGCATCAATGTGTCCGCATATTGTGGCGATTCGGATCCCGATGACTAAAGGTGGTACACTATCCCTGCTCGATCCGGTCAGCAAGGTATCCGACAGCCGTGGCAAAAAAGAGTGAGCGATTCCACTGCAGGAGTGCGCGGTAGTTCGGATAGACGAGATAGGCGAGCCCGCTCCCGGCCGCGGACGGCTGGATGAGCCAGGCGGCGATGGCGCTGTGCGGCAACGGCCCGCCATCGGCGCGCCGCACGCCCAGGGCTTCCCAGTGCGCGAGCGGGTGAGCCCCCTTCTCCAGCCGCACCGTGTCGATCAGGGCCGGATCGAACCCGGCCGGCAGCCGGACCGCGCGTCCCCAGGTCTCGTCCGCCCGCCAGCCGAGATCCGACAGGTAGCGTGCGACCGAGGCGAACACATCGGCGCGTGAACTCCAGATATCGGCCTTGCCGTCGCCGTCGAAGTCGACGGCATGGGCCAGGTACGTGGACGGCATGAACTGGCTCTGCCCCATGGCGCCGGCCCACGACCCGCGCAGCTGCCGGGGCGATAGCCCGCGCTCCTGGACCATGGTCAGCGCGTTGAACAGCTCCTGGCGGAAGAACGCCGAGCGGCGTCCGTCATAGGCCAGGGTCGCAAGCGCATCGATGACCGAGAAGTTGCCGATGATCTGGCCGAAATTGGTCTCGATGCCCCACAGCGCCACGATGAACCGCGGCTGAACGCCGAAGCGCCGCTGCACGCGCGTGAGGAGGGCGCGGTTCTCGGCCAGCTGCCGCCTCGCCTTTTCGGCGCGCGCGTCGTTGACCACGCGGGCGAGATACTGCTCGAAGGTCAGCGTCACCTCGGGCTGCTGATGGTCGAGCTCGACGACGCGCGGGATGAGCACCGCATGCCCGAGGCAGCGTTCGATCGTTTGCGGCGTGAAGCCGCGCTGCGCCGCCTCGGCGCGCAACGCCGCAAGCCAGCTGTCGAAACTTTGCACCGGGGCGGCTTGCGGGCCGGGCGGCGGCGAAGGCTGGGCGGGGTTATAGGGGGGTGCGGACGTGGCCGGCGCATCGTCGGCCCGCGCGTGCGCGCCGGTCCAGGCGGCTCCGGCGGCCAGGCCCATCAAGAAACGGCGGCGATCGATCGGCACGGCGGCGACTCTAAGATCCGGCGATTGGGGGCGCCTCATTGCCACAGCGCCCGGCTCTTCGCAAACACGCCACGAGATCACGGACCGGGAAACAGCTCCGACGTGCGGCCGAAATACCAGTAGGCGACCAGCCCGATATACTCCCGGATCGCCTCACCGAGAACGTCAAGATTGGCCCCCAAGCTGTAGTTGGGACTGAACGATGGGCCGTTTGCGCTCGTCCAGTAATCGACCGGGAACGCCAGCAGGTTCTTCCAGCCCGCCTCGCGGAAGCAGCCGATGGCGCGCGGCATATGGCGCGCCGAGGTGATGACGATCCACAGCTCGTCCGGTTCGGGCTTGATCATCTCGTAGCTGAACTTCGCGTTCTCCCAGGTATTTCGCGACTTGTCCTCGAACACGATGTGGGTCGTGTCGAGGCCGATGCGGGCGAAGATGCGCCGCACCACGTCGGCTTCGGTGTCGCGATCGTTGATCAGCTCGATCGAGCCGCCGGTGAACACGTGCTTGGCCATCGGGTAGCGGCGCGCGAGCTCGAGGAACGCATCCAGGCGCGGGCTGCCGGCCGCCGCCAGGGACCGCGGCACCCCGCGCCGGCCGATCACCGATTCATCGACCACCCCGCCCAGCACGATGATGCCGTCGACCCGCGGCGGCAAGGTGATCGCGGGCGGGAACCGGTCCTCGATCGGCTTCAGCGCCAGCTGGCCAAGCGGCAGGACCGCGACCGCCAGGGTGGCGACGGCGCTGATCGTCACCAGCCAGCGCGCGAGCCGCCGCCACGCGGTCCACAGCAAGGCGGTGCCCAGGAGCCACAGGGTGAACAGGAAGCTCGCCGGCTCGGCTATGAGCCAGAAGAGCTTGGAGGCGATGAGGAAGGGATCCATGGACCGGCGATGGTGTTTAGCCGGCCAAGGGTGTCAATTCAACGGCTTCGATGGCGCTCTTGAGGAACGGGTGCGGGACGCCTACTCGTCCAGCATCATCGCCGTGCGGATCGCCTCGGTGATCTTGACGCCCTTGCGCAGCACCGTGTCGACCGCGCGGCCCTGCACGAGGTCGATGCCGTGCTTGTGCGCATAGAGCAGACCGGTCACCGTCCCGCAGCGCGCCAAGATGAACTTGCACCGGCCTTGATTGGCGACGGCCGCCTTCTCGAGGAACGCCCGTTCCATGTCGCCTTCCAGCGTCATCAGCTCGTTCGACCAGAACACCTTGGCGTAGTCGCAGCTGAGCGATTCGAAGTCGAGCTGCGTCACCCAGAACTCGTTCAGTCCGTCGATGCAGATCCGGTACTCGCGCTTGATCGCGAAATCGACCAGCTCGCGGTAGAGCGGCAGGTTCTCGATCAGGTCGCCCTTGTTGATCTCGAGGACGACCTTGCCGCGGAACGCCGCCGGCAGCCGTTCGTCAAACTTGAGAAAGGCGGTCGACAGCGCCGTGGTCAGGTTGATGTTGATGCCGATGGTCTCGTTGCCGATGAAATCGAGGCCGTGGTTGAGGCTGCGCAACAGGCTCTGGTCGAGGCTCGAGGTGAAGTAGTTGAACAGCCACTTGTTGGCCGCGAGATCGAAATCCGGGCTGAGCCGGTCCTGGAGGCCCTTGATCGAGATGTAGAGCTCGAAATATTCCTTGTTCTGGTCGCTGTCGTCGCGGATGTTCACCACCGGCTGATTGAAGATGAACGGCGACAGATCGAACATGGTCAGCGCCTTGTCGATCTTCGCCAGCTCTTCCAGGGTCACCGCGGGCTTGCCGTCCGCGCCGGCCGCAGCTCCACCCAGCCCGCCCTCGTCCTTGCCGATCGATTCGAGGAAGCGGATGACGTGGACGAAATTCAGCGACAATTCGAGGATCGAGTAGAGCGCATCCTCCTTGTAGGGATTGACCCCGGTCATCCGCGTCTTGGCGAGCAGCAGCTGCTCGATCTTCTTGCACACCTCTTCGACGGACGAGAACTTCAAGCCCTTGTAGAGCATGATGATGTCGCCGTTGGAGATGTTGAAGATCTGCAGGTAGGCGGACTGATCGGCGATCTCCCTGAGCACGCGCGTGATCAAGGTCGTGTCGGTGAATTCCGTGTTTTCCAGGAGGCTCAGATGCAGATGGACGAGCCTCAGCCCCTGCAGCTCCTTTTTGGCCGACTGCAGCAGCGCCATCAGCTTGGCGTCGTCGAATTCCTGTTCCTTGGGCAGGGTCGCCGCCGCATTGCGCGTCCCGGGGGTCACGCGGATATGGTCGCGAAGCGGCCTCTGCTGCGGTGTCGGTCGGTTCATTTAAGCGCTCGATGTCCCCTGCGGCGCGCGCGTCGCCGCGCCCTCGCCCTCTCGTCCGCAAATTATAGCCTGGACTCCTGCAATCTCCTAAAACCCCAAAATCCGCATGAATGATCGCGGCTTTCCGACGTCACCGGGCCGCACCCGGTGCCCTGGGATGCCGGGATTGTGGTCCATTTTCACGAGTTGAAACAATATCATAGTCGCCCCGACAGGGTTACGAATTCCCTAAGGCGCGGCCCGCAGACCCGCGGACGGCGACCTCGTGGCAGATTGACTCGACCTCCGGCATTCGCGTGCGCTAAAGCGAGGTCATGACCCCATCCGAAGACCCGACCGGTGCGGCCGAGTCCGATTTCGCCCGGGCCGTGGACTGCCACAGGGCCGGGCAGCTGGACGAGGCGGTCGGGCTCTACGAGCGGGTGCTGGCGGCCGATCCCGGCCACGCCGAGGCGCACCGTCTTCTCGGCCTCCTGTCCATTCAGCGCGGGCAGACCGGCGAAGCCGAACGGCGGCTTCGCGAGGCCATACGCCTGGCGCCGGACAGTGCCAAGGCCTACGACAACCTCGCCGTGGTGCTGCACGCCCAGAAGCGCGACGACGAGGCCATGCCCGCCTTGCGCAAGGCGGTCGAGCTCGCGCCGGCGAACGAGCTGTTCCTGGTCAATCTCGGGAACCTGTTGGGCGAACTGAACCGGCGGGCGGAGGCCATCGACGCCTTCCGCCGGGCGAGTGCCGCGGCCCCCCGCAACGCCGACATCCACCAGCGCCTCGCATCGGAACTGCTGCGCGCGGGCGATGCGGCGGGCGCGCTCCGGCATCTCGACCTGGCCATCGAGTTCGGCGGGCCGAACGCCACGTTCCTGTCGCTGAAGGCCGTGGCGCTGGGCACGGTGGGCGACGCGGATGGCTTCAACGCGCTGATGGATTTCGACCGGCTCGTCGTCTGCCGCCACATCGGCGAGGCGCACGGGGCCGCCTCGCTCGAGGCGTTCAACCAGTCGCTCGCCGCGATCGTCGCCGAGAATTCGCTCCACGAAGACCATACGACGATCAACGGGCTCGACAGCGCCGAGATGCTCGGCTACCCGAACCCGGCCACGGCGGCGCTGCGCCGGTTCGTCTACGGCGAGATCGAGGCGCGTCTGCGCACGCTTCCCGCCTCCCACCCCTTCGCGGCCATGGCGCCGCGCAAATGGACCACGAAGTCCTGGGGCGTGAAGATGTGGCGCACCGGCTACCAGGAGACGCATATCCACCACAAGGCGTGGCTCAGCGGCGTCTACTACGTGCAGCTGCCCGAAGTGGTACGGAAAGGACAGAAGGGAAACGCAGGCTGGATCGAGTTCGGCCGCGGGCCGGACGACCTCAGCGCCGTGGCCCCGCCCGCTGTGCGGCTGATCCAGCCGATCGAGGGGATGCTGATCACCTTCCCCTCGTATATGTGGCACCGCACGGTGCCCTTCGAGGGCAAGCGCGACCGCATCAGCATCGCCTTCGACGTCACGCGCACGGCCTAGCCGGCCTGTTCCGCCGGATCATCGGCAAGCCCCTGCTCGGTCAAAGCCGCGTGACGCGGTCCGGCGGTCCGCGCAGACGGTCGGCGCAGAAGGTGCGCGCCTCGGCCTCGCTCTCCTCGATCGTATCGTGCGGGCCGCCCATGGCGATGCGGGTGCCGTCACGCCACACCGACCAGCGGTAGGTCGTGCCGGTCTGCGGCGTCGACCAGGTCTCGAGCATCACCTCGAGCATGGCCCCTCGGCCGCCGGACTGGGCCCGCTCCGGATCATTCGGGCTGAATGCCGGCGTCCTTGATGATCTGGCCCCACTTGTCGAGCTCCTTGACGAGCATCGCCGACGCCATCTCGGAATTGCCCTTCATCGGTGCGGCCCCGATGTTGAGCAGGAAGGCCTTCGTCTCGTCGGTCGCGTCGATCTGGTTGAACAAGGTCTCGAGCTTCTTGACGATCGGCTTGGGCGTGGCCGCCGGCAGCCAGATCGCCCACCACGCGCTGAGATCGTACCCCGGAAGGCCCGCTTCTGCCGCGCCGGGATATTCCGGGGCGACCGGCGAGCGGTCGGCGGTCGTGACCGCAAGCGCCCGGATGGTCCCGTGCTTGGCCTGCTGCACGCCGAAGCTCGCGTCCATGATGATGAAATCGAGCTGGCCGCCGATCATCTCGGTCATGGCGGTCGGCGTCGCCTTGTACGCGACCGGCAGCGGATTGGTGCCGGTCATCTTGGTGAACAGCGCCGTCGCCGCCTGCGAGAACGAGTTCGGATAGCCGTACGACGCCTTGCCGCCCTTTTCCTTGAGGACCGCGACGAGCTCCTTCACCGATTTCGCGGGCGAGTTCGGCGCCACGGTAAAGAGGAACGGAAGCTGCGCGATCGTGGTGGCCGGGACGAAATCCTTGACCGGGTCATAGGACAGCGTCTTGAACAGATACGGATTGGCCGCCATCGTCGAATTGCCGGCGGTGATGAAGATCGTGTAGCCGTCCGGCTTCGCATGCGCGACGAAGCTGGCCGCCAGCGCCGTCTGCGCGCCGGGCTTGTCCTCGACGACCACGGGCTGCCCCACGAGCACGTGCAGCTTCTCGGCGAAGTAGCGGCTGATCGTATCGCCGCCGGTGCCGGCGGCGTAGCCGCAGATCGCGGTGATCGTACGGCTCGGGTATTCCTCTTGCGCGAACGCCGGCATGGCCGCCAGGACTGCCGCCGCGGTCATCACCGCGCATCGCAACGCTTTCATCACTCCTCCGCTTTCAAAGATAACCCACGGCCGCGCCCGCCCGTCACTGCGGCGGAATGCCGACCTCTCGGATGAGGGTTTGCCATTTCTCGTACTCGGAATCCAGGAATGCGGCGAATTTCTCCGGCGTCATTCCGGCGGGCTCGGCACTCCAGCCGTGGATGATGTCGATGACATCCGGCTGCTTGAGCACGGTATTGATGTCCGCCGACAGCTTGTTCACGATCTCGCGCGGCGTGGCGGCGGGCAGCAGCACGCCGAACCAGCCGCGCGCGTCGAGGCGTTTGTAGCCGAGCTCGAAGAAGGTCGGGACATCGGGCAGCACCGACGACCGCTCGTGCCCGATCACCGCCAGCGGCCTGAGCTTGCCGGCTTTGATGAACTCGGCGCTGACCGCCACCGACTGGAACGCGGAATCGATGTGGTTGCCGACCAGGTCGGTGAGCGACAGCGCCTCGCTCTTGAACGGCACGTGGATCAGTTTGATGCCGGCATCGTGTGCCAGCGTCTCGCCGTAGATATGGAAGCTCGTGCCGATGCCGAAGGAGCCGTAAGAGATCGTGTTCGGCTTCGCCTTCGCCGCGGCCACGTACTCGGCGAGGCTGTGATACGGCGACGCCTCCGGGACCGCGAGGAGCGACGGCAGGACCACCGCGGCCGTCACCGGCGCGAAGTCCTTGCGGAAGTCGTACGGCACCGTCTTGTAGAGTGCCGGGACCTGCACCAGGGCCGTGAACGCGAACAGCGCGGTCGCACCGTCCGGCACGGCGTGCGCCACGTATTCGGCGGCGATCATGCCCGACGCGCCCGGCTTGTCTTCGACCACGGCGGGCGAATGCCACAGCGCGCTCAGGCGGTCGGCGACGAGGCGTGCGGTCCGGTCGGTGGCGCTGCCCGAGGCCCCCGGCACCAGGAAGCGCACCGGCTTGTCGGGATAGGCGGCAGCAGCGGATCCCGCAGCGCCTAACGCCACGGCGAGCGCGCCGGCAACGATGAGCGGCTTGATCGTGCGCACGGTGTTCCTCCCCGCCCGCGATGGTCCGGGACAATGTCTGCCGTGTCAAGCTGGGGCAACCCCGTACGAAAGCCTAACGAGTTGCCCACGCCAACGCGCGGCGACTACACTGGCGGCAACGACGAGAGAGGAAATGCCCGAGCACCATCAGTCGTTCGTCGACATCCGCGGCTGCCGGATCAACCTGCTGCGCGGCGGCAAGGGGCCGCCGTTGCTGTACCTGCACGGCGGTGGCGGCGGCGGGATCTGGCTTCCGTTCCTCGCCAAGCTCGCGCAGCGCTTCGACGTGATCGCCCCCGAGCATCCCGGCTACGGCCGCTCGGACACGCCGCCCTGGCTCGATACCATCTCCGACGTCGCATATTTCTATCTCGATTTCCTCGAGGCGCTCGAGCTCGAGCACGTGCACCTCGTGGGCCATTCGATCGGGGGCTGGATCGCGGCGGAGATCGGCGTGCGGTCCACCGCGCGCCTCAAGACCCTCGCCTTGGTTTCATCGGCAGGCATCCACCTCAAGAATGTGCCGCAGGTCGACGCGTTCCTGCAGAACGAGGAACAGGGACTGCGCGCGTTCTTCCATGACCAGGCCATCGCCGACCGGCTCCTCGCCCAGCCGCGCTCGCCGGAGCAGGACGACATCGCGCTGAAGAACCGCTTCACCACCGCCAAGCTCATCTGGCAGCCGCGCGGTTACAACCCGCATCTCTACAAGTGGCTGCACCGCATCGACGTGCCGAGCTTGATCCTGTGGGGTGAATCGGACCGGCTGCTGCCGCCCGCCTATGCCGAGGAATTTCACCGACTCATCCCGGGATCGTGCGTCACGGTGTTCCCGGCGTGCGGCCACCTGCCGAACATCGAGAGGCCGGACGAGTTCGTGAGCGCCATCACCGGCTTTGCAGGAGCGTGACCATGCTGAAGTTCTTCAACTTCCATCTCATGCCCTATGCCGATCTCGACCTGCGCGAGATCGACAAGGCGGGGTCGGCCTGGAACACGCTGTCGAACCGGCTCTACGATCCGGTGAAGGGAGCCGACCTCTATCACCGCTATCTCGACGAGATGGAGCTCGCGGACCGGCTCGGCTTCGACGGCGTGGTGGTGAACGAGCATCATCAGACCGCCTACGGGCTGATGCCGATCCCGGGCGTGCTCGCGGGTGCCCTCGCGCGCAGCGTCAAGCGGGCGAAGGTGGCGGTGCTCGGCCGGGCGCTGCCGCTCCTCGCCAATCCGCTCAACGTGGCCGAGGAATACGCGATCCTCGACAATCTGACGCGCGGCCGGCTGATCGCAGGCTTCGTGCGCGGCATCGGCGCGGAATATCACGCCTCGGGCGCCAATCCCGGTGAGTCGCACGAGCGCTTCCACGAGGCGCACGACATGATCATCCGCGCCTGGACCGAGCCGGGCCCGTTCGCGTACGAGGGCAAGCACTATCATTTCCGCTACGTGAATCCGTGGCCGCGCCCCTATCAGACGCCGCATCCGCCGATCTGGCTGCCCTCGCAAGGGAGCCAGGAGACGATCGAGTGGGCGGCGAAGATGCGCTACGTCTACTGCCAGACGCTGTCGCCGATCGCGCAGGTGGCGCGGTTCTTCGACATGTACCGCGAGGCGGCGCGCAAGTCCGGCTACGAGGCCACCCCGGACCGGCTCGCGTGGTCGACCTCGATCTACGTCGCCGAAACCGACGCCAAGGCCAAGCGCGAGGCGGGCCCGCATCTCGAGGCGCTCAACAACTACTTCCTGCGCATGCCGGTCGAGATGCTGCTGCCGCCGGGCTACACCTCGCTCGAATCGATGAAGCGCATCACCAAGGCGAAGCTCACCGCCAGCCAGAAGCCGAAGACGGTCGACGATTTGATCGAGGCGGGCGTGGTGATCGTCGGCAGCCCGGCGACCGTGCGCGAGAAGCTGGAGGAATTCCAGGCGCTGGCCGGCTTCGGCACGGTGCTGGTGAAGACCCAGTTCGGCACGGCACCGGCCGATCTCACCCGGCAGAACATCGAGGCGATCGCGGCCGAGATCCTGCCGCATTTCCACAAGGCCGACAGCACGGCCAAAGTGGCGGCCGACGCCACGGCGAAATAGGGCTCTCTTTTGTCATGCCCGCGAACGCGGGCATCCAGGGCGAGTGCGGGTTCGTGTCTCCTGGACTCCCGCTTTCGCGGGAGTGACGGAACTCATTCGGCGGCGAAATTTACGTCTGCATTGAGTTTTTTTGCCTTGCCGCCGGGGGATAATCCGGGGGATTGAAGCCGCCGCGAGCGCGTTCAAACCCTTCATCCGCCTTGGTTTTGGCGACATTTACAGACGTTTAACCAATATTTACCGAAGGCTCCTAAACTTTTAGCCAATGGACCATCTCGACACATTGGAAGCGGAGAGCATCTACATCCTCCGCGAGGTCGCGGCGAATTTCGAGCGCCCGCTCCTCCTCTATTCGATCGGCAAGGATTCGTCGGTCCTGCTGCACCTCGCGCGCAAGGCCTTCTTCCCGGCGAAGCTGCCGTTTCCGCTGCTGCACGTCGATACGGGTTGGAAATTCAAGGAGATGATTTCCTTCCGTGACGAAACTGCACGGCGCTACGATCTCGAACTCATCGTCCACGTGAACGAGGACGGGCGGCGCGCCGGAATAAACCCGATCACCAGCGGGTCGGCCCGCCACACGGACGTGATGAAGACCGAGGCGCTGCGCCAGGCGCTGGCGCAGTATCGGTGCGATGCGGCGATCGGCGGCGCCCGGCGCGACGAGGAAAAATCGCGCGCCAAGGAGCGCGTGTTCTCGCACCGCACCGCCGCCCAGCGCTGGGATCCCAAGAGCCAGAGGCCGGAGCTGTGGCGGCTCTACAACACGCGCATCGATCCAGGCGAAAGCATGCGGGTGTTTCCCCTCTCCGACTGGACCGAGCTCGACGTGTGGGCCTATATCGCGCGCGAGAAGATTCCCGTGGTCCCGCTCTACTTCGCCAAGAAGCGGCCGGTGGTGCGGCGCCAGGGCACCTGGATCATGGTCGACGACGACCGCCTGCCGCTCGAGAAGGGCGAACAGCCGGAGATGCGGTCGGTGCGCTTTCGCACCCTGGGCTGCTATCCGTTGAGCGGTGCCGTGGACTCCGCGGCCACGACCCTCGATGCGATCATCGCCGAGATGCGCGCGAGCCGCTCCTCCGAACGCCAGGGCCGCCTGATCGACACCGACCAGGCCGGGTCGATGGAGAAGAAGAAGCAGGAAGGCTATTTCTGATGGAGGGCGGCGCCACCAAGACGAAGGACCTGCTGCGCTTCGTCACCTGCGGCAGCGTGGACGACGGCAAGAGCACCTTGATCGGCCGCCTGCTGTTCGATTCCGAGCTGCTGTCGGACGACCAGCTGGTGCAGCTGCGCGCCGACAGCAAGAACCGCATGGTCGGGCCGGAAGGCGTGGACTTCTCGCTCCTGGTCGACGGCCTGATGGCCGAGCGCGAGCAGAACATCACCATCGACGTCGCCTACCGGTTCTTCGAGACCGCCCGCCGCCGCTTCATCGTCGCCGACGCGCCAGGCCACGAGCAGTACACCCGCAACATGGTGACCGGCGCCTCGCGCGCCGATCTCGCCGTCCTTCTGGTCGATGCGCGCAAGGGCCTGTCGCGCCAGACGCGGCGCCACGCGGTGATCGCGGGCCTCATGGGCATCCGCCAGATCGTGCTCGCCGTGAACAAGATGGATCTCGTCGACCACGCGCAGCAGCACTTCACGGACATCGTCGGCGCATTCACGAGCTTTGCCGCCAAGGCGGGGCTTCCCGCCGCCGTGGCGATCCCGCTCTCCGGCCTCAACGGCGACAATGTCTGCCGGCGCAGCCCGCGGATGGGCTGGTACAAGGGACCGACCTTCCTCGAGGCGCTCGAAGGAGCTGCCCTCACCCCCGAGGCACGGGGGCCCTTCCGGATGCCGGTGCAGTACGTCACGCGCGGCCCTGGCGACTTCCGCGGCTACGCGGGCCTGATCAGCGGCGGACAGGTGGCCGTGGGAGACGAGATCGCGGTCAGCCCTTCGGGCCGGCGCAGCAAGGTGGCGCGCCTTGCGACGTTCGATGGCGATATCGCGGTGGCTGCGACCGGCCGGTCGGTGACGATCTGTCTCAGCGACGAAACCGACGTTTCCCGTGGCGACGTCTTCGCGTCGCCGCGATCCGCGCCGACCGTGTCGGACCAGTTCGCGGCCAAGCTCGTGTGGATGGACGACGAGCCGCTCTATCACGGCCGCACCTACACCTTGCGCCTGGGCACCAACCTCGTGAACGCGTCCATCACCGAGATCCGCAACGCCATCGACGTGGACACGCTCGAGGAGCGGCCCGCCAAGAGCGTCGCCCTCAATGACATCGCGGTGGTCAAGGTGGCGGTCGACCGGCCGGTCGCGTTCGACGCCTATGGCGAGAACCGCGACCTGGGCGGCTTCATCCTCATCGACCGCATGACCCACCGCACCGCCGGCGCCGGCCTGATCGAGCATTCGCTGCGGCGGGGCGAGAACCTCACCTGGCAGAAATTCGAGGTCGACCGCGCCCGGCGCGCGGCCCTCATGGGCCACAAGCCGGCGGTGCTGTGGTTCACCGGCCTCTCGGGCGCCGGCAAATCGACGGTCGCCAACCTCGTCGAGCGCAAGCTCACCGCGAGCGGCCGCCATTGCTACATCATCGACGGCGACAACGTCCGCCATGGCCTCAACAAGGATCTGGGCTTCACCGCCGCCGACCGCGTCGAGAACATCCGGCGCGTGGCCGAGGTGGCCCGGCTGATGGCGGATGCCGGGCTCATCGTCGTGGTGTCGCTCATCTCGCCGTTCATCCGCGAGCGCAACATGGCGCGCGAGATCGCGGGCGACATCGATTTCCTCGAGATCTTCGTCGACACGCCGGTCGAGGTCTGCGAGGCGCGCGACCCCAAGGGCCTGTACCGCAAGGCCCGGGCGGGCGCGATCAAGAACTTCACCGGCATCGATGCGCCGTATGAGCGCCCGACCGCGCCCGATCTCGTGCTCAAGTCGGCGGACACCGCGCCCGAAATCCTTGCCGACCAGGTAGTCACCGCCCTCCACGGCCGCGGCCTCGCCTAGGCTTTTCCGGGCAGCGGCCTCTCCTTATATCGGGTCTATACTGTGGGCCTCACACCCTCGAGGTGACCCGTGGCGATCCGGCGGCAGCTCGCGATCTTCGTGGTTCTCCTGACGTGCGCATCGGGCCTGTGGCTGTCGGATGGGGCTCTCGGGCGCGGCGGCGATCCCGACGCCCCGGCCACGGCACCGCCGCAGGCGGTCGCCTCTCTCACCGGGCAGTTGCTCGTCGCCTCCCCCGACATGCAGGACCCGCGCTTCGCGCACACCGTGGTCCTGATCGTCAAACACGACAAGAACGGCGCGTTCGGAATCGTCATCAACCGGCCGGTCGAGGAGCGCCCGTACTCCGACCTGCTGAAGGCGCTGGGCGACACGGACACGAACGTCCCGGGGTCGGTGCGCATCTTCGCCGGTGGCCCGGTCCAGCCCGAGCTGGGGTTCATCGTCCATAGCGCCGAGTATCGCCGCCCCGAGACGGTCGCCATCGACGGCAAGCTTGCGGTGACGTCGACCCCGGATGCGCTGCGCGACCTCGCGCATGGGCATGGCCCCAAGAAGGCGATCGTCGCGTTCGGCTACGCCGGCTGGGGACCGGGCCAGCTCGACCACGAGATGGCGCTGCGCGGATGGTTCACGGCACCCGCGGATCCGGACTTGGTTTTCGACGACGATCGCGCCACTCTGTGGGACACCGCCATGGCGCACCGGACGATAAATCTATGAACCTGCACCACACGGCTCCTGCGCAAACCTTGCGGCTGCGGCCGCTGCATCCGCTGTTCGCGGCCGAAGTCGAGGATTTCGACATGCGCCAGCCGCTGACCGGGGCGCTTGCGGCCGAGATCGAAGCGGCGATGAACCGCTACGCGGTGCTGGTGTTCCACGGCCAGAGCCTGACGAGCGAGCAGCAGCTCGCCTTCACGCGCTGGTTCGGCCCGCTCGACCTCGGCCGCAAGAAGGCGGTCAGGACCGGAAGCCGGCTTGCCGAGGAAGAGATGGTCGACCTGTCGAACCTCGACGAGAACGGCTACGTCTTCGACCGCAACCACCGCAAGATCCTGTCGAACATGGGCACGCGGCTGTGGCACACCGACAGCTCGTACAAGCGGCCGGCGGCGAAGTTCTCGATCCTGTCCGCGCACGCGGTGCCGCCCTGGGGCGGAGAGACCGAGTACGCCGACATGCGCGCGGCCTACGATGCGCTGCCGGACACCCTGAAAGCGGAGTGCGCGGGCCGCTTTGCCGAACATTGGGTGCACCACTCGCGCTCGACGCTTGGCTTCGAGCCCACGGCGGAGGAGATCAAGGCCGCCATGCCGCCGGTGCGCTGGCCTCTGATCCGCACCCATTCCGGATCCGGCCGCAAGCTGATCTATATCGGCGCCCACGCGCGCGAGGTGGTCGGGCTGTCCGTGCCCGAAGGGCGAATCCTGCTGCGCGACCTCCTCGAGCATGCGACCCAGCGCCAGTTCGTCTACCAGCACAAATGGCGGGTCGGCGACGTGGTGATCTGGGACAACCGGGCCGTGCTGCACCGCGGCTGCCGCTACGACCTGTCCTTCCCGCGCGACATCCGCCGTACCACGACCGAGGATCTCGCGTCGTTGAACGAGCCGGAGGTCTAACTCTCGCGGTTGAGGGTCTCGGCTTCCAGGTCGTCGAGCGCCGCCGCCGGTGCAGCACTCCGCGCGGTCCGCCATGCCCCGCGCAGCCGGTCGACCCAGCCCGGCGGGTCCGGCCGCAGATAGGCGGCCACCAGCTGCGGCTCGTCCCACGGCACGTCGTGATAGGTGCCGACCAGGAACCTGCTCTTGGGATCGCGCCACAGCTCGTGCGGGAAGAAGGTGATCAGGTCGTGGCGCATCGAAGCCACCGGCCGCCGCGCCGTGCCCGCGAGCTTCGCATACAGCGCCCCCGTCATGTCGGACTGCGCGTCCAAGGCGAGATAGCAGACCGTCGTCGTCCGCGCGTTGAGCTCGATGAGGTGCGCGCGCCCGGACGGATCGAGAATGAAGTCGATGCCGCAGAAGCCGGACAGACCGAGCCGGCGCACCAGGTGCGCGGTCGCCTCGGCCATCTCGGGATGGTCGATGACGCGCACGACCGACGCAGGCCCGGTATCGAGGCTGGCCTGAACCACCTCGACGCTCACCCCGGCCAACACCTCGCCCTGCCAGCAGGCGACGGCGCGGTTGGCCGGCCGTCCGGAAATAAAGGTCTGAAGGGTCACGGTCGGCAGCCGGCGGCTCAGGCGCGCGCGCAGCGGGGCGAAATTCAGGTGCTGCAGGATCTGCTTGCCGATGCGCGGCCAGCCCGGCCGTGCCGCAAGCTCGACGAAGGCCCGTTCGGCATCGGCCGCGCTGCGGACGATGCGCACGCCTTCCCCGCCCCAGGTGCCGTCGACCTTTAGCACCAACGGAAAGGCGGCGTGCGACAGCCGGCGGCGCAGGTCGTCGAGGTCGTACACGATGACCGTGTCCGGGACGGCCACGCCTGCGGCCGCGGCCAGTCTCACGAGCGCGCTCTTTTTCTCGACCACCTCGAAATAGCGCGGATCGCCCAGCGACCTCTCGATGAGCTCGCGCGTGTGGCTTGCGGCCGCGTGCAGCCGATGCAGGACCGCAACCGCCCGGTCATCCGCCGGGACGACAAGATCCGGCGACCATTGCTCGATGGCGGCCGCCACCGCGCGCAACAGGCCCACATGCGGGTGACAGACGAACCGGCAGGCCAGCCGTTCGAATCGGCGCAGGCCATGACGGGCCGGGGTGACGGCGCCGACGGCAAAGCCGCAATTGGCCAAGGCCACGGCGAGGCGGGTGGTCGCCGGCCAATGCACGGTTGTGACGAGGAGGATCTTCAGCGACGTGCCTGGCGCCATACGCGGTGCGTTCCCCGGACCAGGGCCCGTTGAGCGATCATGCGCCTATACCATCCGCCGCACACGCTGCCGCGTGACCAAACGGTGGCGGCGACAACACCTTGCCGGAGCTTGCGGAAGGCCTTAGGAGTTCAGCGACGCAGGATGGGTGGCCGAGCGGTTTAAGGCACCAGTCTTGAAAACTGGCAGGGGCGTCAGCTCCTCGTGGGTTCGAATCCCACCCCATCCGCCAATTTCCCGTTCGCGCTTGTTCGTCATCGTTCGACTGGTCCAGCGGTGCTTGCTGCCTGGACAGGCCAACGGTAAGTTAGCGGCATGAAATTTACCGTGACCATCGACCGTGACGAGACCGGAATGTGGGTTGCCGAGTGCCCGGCGATTCCTGGTTGCGTAAGCCAGGGCAAGACCAAACCCGAGGCGCTCAAAAATGTCCGAGAGGCGATCGAGCTGTGCCTTGAGGTGCGCGCGGAGCGGGGCCTGCCGCTGACAATCGAAACCAAGCAGGTCGAAGTCGCCCTCTGATGCCCGAGCTGCCGAAGCTGAGCGGCCGTGCCGTCGTAAAAGCATTCGGGCGGGATGGCTGGGAACTCGTCCGCCAGAAAGGCAGCCACATGATCCTGGTAAAGGACGGCAGCATAGCGACATTGTCCGTGCCCGATCACCGCGAGATCGCCCCGGGCTCGTTGCGCGTCTCATTCGAGCGAGCGGCTTGACGCTCGAACAGTTCATCACGCTGACGAAGAAATAAGGCGCGCTCACTGCCGCGCGGTTGACGGGCGGGCGAAGCAAGCTGTTGCAGCTAAATCTCGATTCTGCTTCCAAGCGCAGACCCCCATCCGCCAGCCGCATCGTCAGGTCACTCTTGGATCACCACAGCCGCACGCGCTGATCGGGCGGCAGGAAGTATTTGTCGCCGGGCTTGACCCCGAACGCCTGGTACCAGGGATCCGCGTTGCGGGTCACGCCGACGACCCGGTACTCGGCCGGGCTGTGCGGGTCCGACAGGACCTGCGCGCGCAGCGCACCGTCGCGCATCTTGGTGCGCCAGACCTGCGCGAAGGCCAGATAGAAACGCTGATCGCCGGTGAAGCCGTCGAGGGTCTGCGGCGGCTTGCCTTCGAGCGACAGGTGATAGGCCTTGTAGGCGATGGTGAGGCCGGCGAGATCGGCGATGTTCTCGCCCATCGTGTAGGCGCCGTTGACGTGCAGCCCGGGCTGCGGCTCGTAGGAATCGTACTGGGTCCCGAGCTGCTTCGTGGCGGCGTCGAAGTTGCGGCGGTCCTCGTCCGTCCACCAATTGTCGAGCGCGCCGCTGCCGTCGTATTTCGAGCCCTGGTCGTCGAAGCCGTGGCTGATCTCGTGGCCGATCACGGCCCCGATGCCGCCGTAGTTCACCGCATCGTCGGCGTGCGGATCGAAGAACGGCGCCTGCAGGATGGCGGCCGGGAAGAAGATCGCGTTCATGTTGGCGGTGTAATAGGCGTTCACCGTCGGCGGGCTCATGCCCCATTCGGATTTGTCGACCGGCTGGTCGATCCGCTTCAGCCGGCGGTTCCACTCGAACACCGAGCCCGCCTGGATGTCGCCGAGGAGATCGTCGCGGCGGATGGTCAGCGCCGAATAGTCCCGCCATGTCTCCGGGTAGCCGATATGCGGGGTGAATTTGTGCAGCTTGTCGAGCGCCTTTTCGCGCGTCGCCGGAGTCATCCAGGGAAGCACGCGGATATCCGCGTCGTACGCCCGGAGGAGATTCTGGACGAGCCGGTCGGCCTGGACCTTCGCCTCGGGCGGGAAGTACTTCGCGACGTAGAGCTTTCCCAGGGCCTCGCCCAACTCGCCGTCGAGCAGATGCACGGCGCGCTTGGCGCGGTCGAGCTGCTGCGGATTGCCGTAGAGGGCCGTGCCGTAGAAGGCGAAATCAGTCTCGTCGAACTCGTGCGGCAGATAGGCCGCGAAGCCATGCAGGTAGCGGGCGGTCAGGTAGTCCCGCCACACCTCTACCGGGGTGTCCGCGAAGACCTTCGCAAGCTCCGGAAACGCCGACTTCTCGTGAACGATGGCCTGCCGCTCCCCGCGCGGGCCGGCGAGCGGAATCCCGGCCGCGGCGAAGTAAGCCTTCCACCGGAACCCGGGGGCGAGGCCCTCCAGCTCCGAGAACGACATGGGGTTGTAGGTCTTGATCGCATCCCGGCGGTCGGCGTTCGCCCATTCGACCTTGGCGAGGGATGCCTCGAGCGCGTAGATCCGCTCGGCGCGCCCGGCCGCGTCCGGGACGCCGCCCAGGGTCAGCATCGACGCGAGATATTTCTTGTAGGCCTCGCGCGTCTCGACGATCGCCTTGTCGCCGCGGAGATAATAATCCCGGTTCGGCAGCCCCAGCCCGGACTGCGTGATCTCGATCGAATAGGTATCGGGATGCTTGTCCTCGATCCCGATCCAGACCGCAAACGGGCCGCCGAGCCCGAGGCGGCGCGTGCCCATCGCGGTCGCGACGTCATCCAGCGTCTTGAGCCCGGCGATGTCGTCGAGGTCCTTGCGCGCGGGTGCGAGGCCGCGGGAGTCGATCTGCGCGCGGTCGAGAAACGCGTCGTACAGATCGCGCAGCTTCTTCTCTTCGTCGCTGAGGCCGTCATAGGGCCTGGCTTGCAGCTCGGCCACGATCTCGCCCATGCGCGCCTCGCTGCGCAGGCGCAGGTCCAGGAACGCGCCGGTGGCCGAGCGGTCCGGCGGGATCTGCGCCGTGGCGAGCCAGTGTCCGTTGACGTAGCGGAAGAAGTCGTCGCCGGGCTTGACCTCCGGATCCATCGCCGCGAGGTCGATGCCCCACGCGCCGTAACGGACCTCGCCCGGGTCCGCGGCGTGGGCAACGCCCGCAACCCATCCGACGCAGGCGAGCCCGACAGCTGCGATCACATGTCGTCGCATGAGGTAAATGTCCCTTTGATCTGACGTCGACGCAAGCGGCCCTGGCGGACCCGTTCAACGCTTCAGCTGCACGCAGCGGATGAACATCACGTTGAGGTGGGCCTGGTGATATTGCTTGGCAAGCTGCTCCAGGGCCTTCTGACAGGCATCCTGTGTGGCGTAAGGCCCGCTGTCCTTGATGATGCCCTTGATGCAGTGCGCGCCGTCGCTCGAGCACGTACTGGTGCTGATGCCCCACAGGCCTGACTGGGCGTGCGCGGCCGTAAGCCCGCCCGCCAGCACGGCCACCGCCAGAGCGCCTCCAGCCAGTTTCAAGCGTCCGCCCATCACCGGTTCTGTAAATCTCCTGGTAGGGACCGCGCAAGCATTATGTCGCGCCGGCTTTGACGCTAAACTTTAACCTTACATCCGAGTCACGATCAGGGCGGTCATGCGGGCGATCTTCATCCACAGCGGCTGGCGCACCGGCAGCACCTATGTCTGGACGAAGTTCCGCCACGACCCGGCCTGCCTCGGCTTCTACGAGCCGTTCAACGAGATGCTGTCGGCCATGTCGCCGACCGACATCTACACCGCGCGCCACGACCTCGCCGCACTGAAGCATTCCGAGATCGGCCTGCCCTATTTCCACGAGTACATCCCGCTGCTCGGCCCCAAGGGTCATCCCCTGTTCAAGCTCGAGTTCAGCTACCGGAACTATTTCGTCACGGGCGAGCCGCTCTCCGATCAGCGCGCCTACATCGACAGCATGCTCGGCCTCGCCGCCAAGCTCGGCCGGCGCCCGGTGCTCGGGTTCGTGCGCTCGCTCGGGCGCGTCGGCTGGTTCCGGAAAAATTTCGCCGATGCGGCGAACATCGTCGTGATCCGCAGCCCGCTCGGCCAGTGGCTGTCGGCCCGGCAGCTGGCGCTGCAGCACCAGCACGAGTTCTTCGATCCGATGCAGCTCCTGATCTTGGCACAGGCGCGCGGGAGTGCCGTGGTCGCCCTTGAGGCGCAGCGCCTGGGCATCCCGCGCCTCGACGATCATCCGCTGCCGGCGGCGATCGAATTGGCGCGGCAGCTCGCGGCCAAGCTCAGCCCCGCGGACCGGTTCCGCATCTTCGCCTCGCTGTACGCCCTCTCCTATCTGGCCGCATTGCCGCAGGCCGACCTCGTCATCGACATGGACCGGCTGTCGGTCGACGCGGACTACCAGGCCGAGGTCGCCGATGCGGTCCGGACGCTCACCGGGCTCGATGTCGAGTTCTCCGACGCGGCGATGCCGCGCCGCGCCGATCCCGACGTCGACCTGCGCGAGGCGCTGGCAGACATCCGCGCGCGTCTTCCCGACATGCCGCTGCCGCATGACAGCGTTGACCCGGCGGGCGAATCGTTCGCGCGCGAACTCCTGTCCGTCAAGCTGGCGGCGGACGAGGTCCTGCTCAGGCCTGGATCGCCGCCTTCACCCGGTCCGGCGTGAACGGCGCCCGGCGGACACGCACGCCGATCGCGTCGTAGATCGCATTCGCGATCGCGGCGGCAATCGGCCGCGTCGACGGCTCACCGGCACCCAGCGGCATCATCTCCGGCCGGTTGACCAGGACGATGTCGACGCTCTGCGGCGTGTCCTTGATGTCCAGGATCTGATAGCCGAGCCAGTCGACGCTGGTCACGTTGTTGCGGTCGAAGGTCACTTCTTCCGACAACGCGCGGCTCGTGCCCTGCACGACGTTGCCTTCGATGACCCGGTGCAGGGTCTCGGGATTGATGACCACGCCGCAATCATGGGCGACGACGAAGTGCGGCGCCCGCACCTCGCCCGTGCGCTTGTTGACCTCGACGTCGGCGATGACCGCGACGACCGTGTGGCCGCGCTGGACGAACGCCATGCCGCGCCCGGTCGCGATGTCGCCCGAGCCGCCGCGGCGCACCGTCCCGGCCGGACCCGGCTTCCAGCCGGCACGCTCCGCCGCGGCCTTCACGACCGCGATGTCGCGCGGGTCCTGGAGGTGCTTGAGCCGGAACTCAACCGGATCCGATCCGGTCGCGACCGCGAGCTCGTCGATGAAGGACTCAGATCCGAAATGGATCTGCGGGCCCACGGGATCGCGCATGTGGGCGGTGCGCAGCGGCGACGCCTTGTCGAGCAAGGGTGCGATCGTTTCCCAGGCGACCCGCTTGTTCGGGAACGCGTAGGACTCCGCCGGGAAGCCGAAGCCCCAGTCCGGCTTGATCTGCGCCCCCAGGAGCTGCCCCGCCAAGGTGTCCTTGGGGTTGCTCTCGTTGCTGTTCACGTCGACGCGCGAGAAGCCCTTGCTGATGTACTCGTACGCGATGACGTTGCCCTGGGCGTCGAGGGCGGCGCGCGCGCGATGCACCGACGCCGGCCCCTTGGGATCCCAGCCGTGGCCTTCGTAGCGCATGCCCTGCACGCGCACCGGCCGGCCGGCGAGCTGCGACAGCACGGCCGCGTCCATGGCGGCGTCGCCGGCGTCGTTGCGGCCATAGGAGCCAGGGCCGGGGATCCAGATCGCGTGCACCTTGTCCGCCGGCAGGCCGAGGATCTTGGCCACGCCCTCGCCCACGTAATGCGGCTTCTGCGAGCCGGTCCAGCACGTCGCATGGTCGGCGCGCGCATCGACGATCGCGCAAGCCGGCCCCATCGAGGCGTGCGACTGGAACGGCCACTCGTATTCCGCCTCGACCACCTTGGCCGCATTGGACCAGACCGTGTCGACGTTGCCGGTCTCCTTGGCGGTCTCGCGCTTCGTCACCGGCGCCTGGCGGATGTGGTTGTAGAGGTCCTTCTGGTCCGGGAACGGCGGCTTTGCGTCCGACCACTGGACCTTGAGCTGCTGGGCGGCGCGGATCGCATCCCACTCGCGCTCGGCCACGACGCCGATGACATCGCCCTTGCGCAGCACGCGCGCCCCCTTGATGCCGCGGATGCTCGGCTCATCGACCGAGACCGGCACCGCCCCCGCAACGGCCGGCCGGATCATCCGGCCGTGCAGCATGTTCGGCACCTTCACGTCGGTGACGTAGTCGGTCTTCGCGAACACCTTGCCGGCGATGTCGCGCCGCGGCTGCGACTTGCCGACGACCTTGTACTGGTCGTGCGGCTTGGGCTTGGCCTGGCCGGTGACCAGCAGCGGGTTGCCGTACTTGCCGTTCCACTCGAGCTTGCTGTCGAAATAGTGGCCGCCCACGAGCTGGGCGTAGCTCACCTTCTTCGCAGGCTCGCCCGCCACCGAGATCACGCCATCGGCGACCGTGAGCTTGTCGGCCGTGACCTTCAGCTTCTGCGCCGCCTGCTCGACCAGGAGACGCCTGGCCTCGGCCGCTGCATTGCGCAGCGCAAGCCCGCCCTCCTCCACGCCGGTCGAGCCGCTGGCCCCACCCTGGTTGCAGGTGCGCGCCGTGTCGCCCATGACCACGTCGACGCGATCGGCGGGAACGTCGAGCTCCTCGGCGACGATCTGGGCGATCGCCACGTCCACGCCCTGGCCCATGTCCATCTTGCCGAAGAAGGCCGTGACCTTGCCGTCGCGCCCGACGGCGATCCAGGAATCGAGCTCGGTCGGCAGCAGCGCCGGCTTCTTGCCGGCCGCGGCCGCAGCGCCTTGCGCGAGAGCCGCCGTCCCGGCGGGCACACCGGCCATGACGATGAGAGCGCCCGTGCTCTGCAGGAGCGCGCGGCGGGATACGGAGAGGTTCGCGATCGCGTTCATGGTTCCCTCCCTCACGCCATCGCCTTGGCCGCGCGCTTGACCGCGCGCAGGATCGACATGTGGGTGCCGCAGCGACACTTGAGACCCGACAACGCGTCCTTGATCTGTTCTTCGCTCGGGTTCTTGGTGCGCTTGAGGAAGGCCGCCGCGGTCATGATCCAGCCGTTGATGCAGTAGCCGCATTGCGGCACCTGCTCGTCGACATACGCCGTCTGCAGCGGATGCGGCTTCTCGGGCGTGCCGAGGCCCGCCAGGGTGGTGATCTTGGCGTCACCGACCGCCGAGAGAGGCGTGGAGCACGAGCGGACGGGCTCGCCGTCGAGATGGACGGTGCAGGCACCGCATTGCGCCAGCCCGCAGCCGAAATGCGGATTGTTCAGGCCAAGATTGTCGCGCAGCGCATACAGCAGCGGCATGTCCGGATCGGCCGTGACCGCATGCTCGCGGCCGTTCACGTTCAGCTTGAAGCGGGCGGTCTTGGCTGAAGCCATAGGGATCCTCCTTCGCCGTCTGACGCGGCATGGCCGAAAGTATGGCCTCCGGCAGGAAGAGGGTCAAATCACCCGCATGGTCGCGTACATCGACCGCTCAAAAGTCCAGCGGCGCGCCAACCGTTTGGATCGTTCTACTCGGGTAATTAACTGACCATTAAGTCAACACCGGCACTGTCTGGTCTTTCGCCCCTTTTCCTCTGCGCTCTTTTTTCGATGGTCCGTAAGTTCATTTCCGTTTTACCAGCCGCCGCTCTGGCGGTGATATCGCTGGCGGCGATCGCCGCATTGAAGCTCGCGCCCGGCAAGCCCGGCGAGCCGATTGCGGCGTTCTTCATGCCCGGTGTCAGCGCTGACGATGCATTCCAGCGGGTCGCGTCGGCTGGCGGATACGTGCTCCGTCCCGGCGGGCTTCCGTCAATGATGATTGCGCGATCTAACGACCCGGATTTCACCACCGCCCTGTACCGAACGGGCGCCTTGCTCGTTGCCGCCGCCAACGGCGCGCGGGGCTGCCCTGACCCGATAATTGGAGACTCTCGATGATCCCGAAAGACCTGGCTGCCCTGCGCGAAGCGACGAGCCGCCTCCTCATCGCATTGCTCTGGAGCCATGTGCCCGTCGTGGCCGCCGTCGCCTGGGCGGGCGATCACGCCGTCCTCGCCCCCGTCATGCTGACCGCCGTCCTCGCCGCGACGGCCACGGCCACGTGGTGGATGGCGCCGATCGGCGATGCGACACGCTACACGATCGCGGTCGCCTACGTGGCGATCGTTTCCGTGTTCGTGTACGCGGCACCGGCGGCGCGGCAGATCGACGTCCACATGTACTACTTCGCCAGCTTCGCGCTGCTCGCGGCCTACTGCGATTGGACGACGATTCTCATCGCCGCCGCCGTGACCGCGGTCCACCACCTGGTCCTGAACTTCGTCCTGCCGGCCGCCGTTTTTCCCGACGGCGCCAGCTTCCTCCGTGTCGTCCTGCACGCGGTTATCGTCGTGCTCGAGTGCGGCGTCCTGATGTGGTTGACTTATCGCGTGAAGAGCCTGTTCGAGACCTCGGCCCGGGCACTCGCCGAGGCCGAAGCTGCGCATCAGCAGGCGGAACGCCTGTCTCAGGAACAGCGGGCGGCACAGGATCAGGCGGCGTCCCGGCGCCGCGCCGATCTTGACGGATTGTCGAAGAGCTTCGAGGCGGAGGTCGGGACCGTCGCCGAAGACGTCGGCGCGGCCGTCGGCTCGTTCCAGCGGATTGCCGAGGCCCTCGGCGAAGCATCGCGCAACGCGCGCGCCGCGATCGCCTCCGCCGCCGGCGGAGTCGACGGGGCGGCGACGAGCGTAAAATCCGCGGCCGCGGCGGCGGAACGGCTGTCGTCGTCAAACGTCGAGATCAGGTCGAAGGTCGACCAGTCGACGACGGTGGCGTCGCAGGCCGTCGCCGATGCCGACCATGCGAATGCGACCGTCCAGAGCCTTGCAGACGCCGCCCAGAAGATCGGCGACGTGGTGAAGCTGATCAACGACATCGCGGGTCAGACCAATTTGCTGGCCCTGAACGCGACGATCGAAGCCGCGCGCGCCGGCGAGGCGGGAAAAGGGTTCGCGGTCGTCGCCTCCGAGGTCAAGTCGCTCGCCACCCAGACGTCCAAGGCGACGGAGGACATCGTCCGCCAGATATCGTCGATCCAATCAGCCACGCGGGATTCCGTCGAGGCGATCGGCCGCATCGGCTCGACGATCGGCAGCATCAGCACGATCTCGACCGAGATCGCGACGGCCATCGATCAGCAGCGCGCAGCCAGCGAAGAGATCACCGGCAACGTGGAGCGAACGGCGTCGAGCACCGATCAGGCGATGGCGGACATTCAGAAGCTGCAAGCCGCAGCACGGAAAACCGGCGACGTGGCGAGCCAGGTGCAGGACATGACGCGCGACCTCGGCGAAAAGTTGGACGTGTTGCGCACGAAGGCCAAGGCCTTCGCCCACAAGGTCCAGACCGCGTAGACGCCGAGCCGGTGCCCCGGCCTCAGCGGCGGTGCATCACTCGCCCTTCCACTGCGGCGGGCGCTTGTTGAGGAACGCGTCCATGCCCTCGCGGAAATCCTGGCTCATGTAGCACATGAGGATCAGGTCCTCGCCCTGCTCGCGCGTGAGCCGCGGCTGCAGGCGGCGCAGGGCTTCCTTGGTCGCGCGCAGGGTGAGCGGGGCGTGGCTCGCGACCGTGCGCGCGAGCTCCTCGGCGCGCTTCATCAGCCCCGCGTGGTCGTCCACGATCTCGTGCACGAGCCCGGCGGCAAGCGCCTCCGGGCCTTCGACCAGGCGTGCGGTGAAGATCAGCTCCTTGGCGCGCGCCGCTCCCACGAGTGCCGTCAGCCGCGAGATGTTCGACATCGACAGGCAGTTGCCCAAGGTGCGGGCGATCGGGAACCCGAGCTTCGCGTTGCGCGTGGCGATGCGGAGGTCGCAGGAGGCGGCGATGCCGGCGCCGCCGCCGGTGCAGGCACCGGCGATCGCCGCGATGGTCGGCACGCGGCATTTCTCCAAGGTGCCCAGCACACGGTCGATGCGCGCTTCGTAATCCAGCGCGTCCTGCGGCGTCTTGAAGGCACGGAACTGCGAGATGTCGGTGCCCGAAGCGAACGCCTTGTCGCCGGCACCGGTGAGGATCAGCACCTTGACCGACTTGTCGGTGTCGAGGCTCGTGCAGATCTCCGCCAGCCGCTCGTACATGCTGAACAGCATGGCGTTGCGCGCCTGCGGGCGGTTGAAGGTGATGCGGGCGATGCCGTCCTGGACTTCGTAGATAAGGTCGTCACTCACGGGTGCGTCTCCTGCTGAATCCGTGAGCGGACTATCGCATGGGCGGGTCGGGCTATTCCAGTTCGCGGACGAAGCCCTTATGGTCACAGGCGGTACACGGCGATTTGGGGGAACATGACACCAGCAATGATATTGGCGGCGGCCATGGGCGGCGCCGTGGGATCCGTCGCCCGCTACGTGCTCGGCTTCTATTTCGGCAAGGCGTTCGGGTCGGCGTTTCCCTGGGGAACCCTGGCCATCAATATCACCGGGTCGTTTCTCATCGGCGCGTTCGCGGAATCGTTCGCGCTGCGCTGGAACGCCGATCCGGCGACGCGCATCTTCCTCATCACCGGGATCTGCGGCGGCTACACGACGTTTTCCGCGTTCTCGCTCGAAGTGGTCGCGATGATCAACCGCGGCGCGGTCGCCGCCGCGACGAGCTACATCGTCAGCTCCGTGGTCCTGTCGATCGGCGCGCTGTACGCGGCGCTGTTCCTGCTGCGGCGGGTCTATTCGTAGACACCGAACGGCAGCACCGTGCTCGAATAAATGTTCTTCCGGCCCACCGCACGGAGGTGGGATAATTCTTGCATAACAAAACCGAGCCCGGTTGGCCGCCGAATTTGCCAGCCCTGCCCAAGAGAACGGAGGGGTACCATGGACAATTACCTGATTTCGCGCCGCCGGGCCTTGCTGGCAGGAGCCGCAGCGACGGCGGCCGGCGGAGCTTTCCTGAGCTTCGGCGCCAGCGCCCAGGGACGGACCCAGCTCAACATGCAGCTGGGCTGGATTTTGGGGGGCAACCAGCTCGGCGAGGTCTGCGCCAAGCACACGGGCCTCTACGAACAGGAAGGGCTCGACTTCCACTTCCAGGCGGGCGGCCCGAACATTGACGGCGTCGCCATCGTCGCCTCCGGGCGCTACGAGGTCGGCCAGGTCTCCTCTAGCCCGTCGATCATGCTCGCGGTGTCGCAGGACATCCCGATCAAGTGCTTCGCGGTCGGCGCCCAGCAGCACCCCTACGCCTTCTTCTCGCTTGCGAAGAACCCGATCCGCGAGCCCAAGGACCTGGTCGGCAAGAAGGTCGGCATCCAGGCGACCGGCGTGATCCTGCTGCGCGCGCTCCTGGCCAAGAACAGCATCCCGGAGAAGGACGTCACGATCATCCCGATCGGCGCGGAAATGACGCCGCTGATGACCGGCCAGGTCGACACGGTCACCGGCTGGATCACGAACACCTCGGCGATGAAGGTCCTGGGCCCCGACCCGGTCGTGATGCGGCTGTGGGACACCGGCGTGCAGCTCTACGCGCTTCCCTACTACGCGACCACGCAGACGCTCCAGACCCGCTCGGCCGAGCTCGCCAAGTTCCTGCGCGCCACGGGCAAGGGCTGGGAATACGCCTACGCGAACCAGGAGAAGGCGGTCGACTACCTGATCCAGGAATTCTCGAACCTCGTCCGCCCTGACGAGATCGAGGCCGCGAAGGTGATGCTGACCTTCAGCTTCAACGCGAACACGAAGTCGAACGGCTGGGGTGCGATGGAGCCCAAGGTGTGGCAAGACCAGATCGACCTCTACGCCAAGCTCGGCCAGTTCTCCAACCGCGTGCCCAAGGTCGACGAGGTCATGACGCTCGACATCCTCAAGGCCACCGGCGACGCGCGCCCGCGGATCGGATAACGGCTAGCCCGGCCGCCGCCCGCGCCTCGAGCCCAAGGCATCCAGCTCGCGGCCGAACTCCTTGAGCCTGGCCCGGATGTGATCGATGGCCAGCACGGCCGGCGGCGACTGGCGGCGCCGGCGCGGCACCAGGACGCCGATCCGGCTGAACCGCGGCTCGGCCAGCGGCACGTGGACCAGCTCGCCGCGCCTGATCTC
>DATJPD010000066.1:0-29179 GCA_035506575.1 Alphaproteobacteria bacterium | reverse complement strand
GCGCCGGCCTTCGCCACCACCTCGTCCTGCGAGCCGGTGCCGCCCGAGCAGCCGATCGAGCCGACGATCTTGTCGTTGCGCACGAGCGGGATGCCGCCGCGCGAGGCGATCACGTCGTCGAGGGTGCTCAGATAGTTGAAGCCGCCCTGGATGCCGTTCTCGAAGGCTTTCGTCTCGCGGCGATACTTCACCGCCGCGCGCGCCTTGTGTTCGGCGATCGCGATCGAGCCGAGCTGGGCGCCGTCCATGCGGATGAAGGCGACCAGGTTGGCGCCGGAATCGAGGACCGCGCAATTGAGCGCCCAGCCGCGGGACTTGGCCTCTTTCTCGGCCGCGGCGAGGACCTGCTGGGAGCTCGCGAGATTGATCGGTGCGCCGTAAGCCTGGCTGAACGGCATCTTGTCCGGAACCGCATCCAGCGGATTTGGCTTTTGATCCTGCGCCTGGGCGGCACCGGCCAGCAGGGCAGCCCCGAACGCAAGCGTCGTGAGAACGCGCAAGTACATGATTTCCTCCCCAAAACTATAGTTACCGTCCGTGAGGCCGGCGGGGCGATCCTAGGCATACCGCACCGGGCTTGCAACCACAGCGTTAGGAAAGCGTTCATTGGACAGCCTTGGGCTTGAGCGTCGCGAACCGATGTTGCAACTCATCAGGACGCGCCGCGGCGGCCCGGGGTGCGGCGAATCAACCAGACCTCGGCACCGTGAACCGGGGCTAAGCCGATTTCTTGATCGCGGCGAGCGTCTTGAATTCCGGCGACTTCTTGTAGAAGGCGTCGAGCGGATAGCAGCCGGACACGAGGCCGTTGCGGGGTGCCGTCGTGCAGTCGCTGAACGTCCGGCATAGCCGCTTCTTCTGCATGCCGCGCCCGGACAACACGTCGTGCGCGAGGTCGGGATAGGCCAGGATCATGCGCCCGAGGCCGACGAAGTCGGTCCAGCCGAGCCGGACTGCCGCGTGCGCCACGTTCGGCAGGTACTCCTGCAGATACGTGTAGCCGCTGCCGACCATCGCGATGTCGGGAAACGCCTGCTTCAGCTGTCGGGTCGCATCGAGATGCCGCATCACGCCGACCAGCGGATCCTCGGGCGGGCGGTAGCCGTCCGACGGCGGATACAGCGCGGGCCGCATGATGTGCGGGTTGTAATAGGGGCTGCCGCCGGACACGTTCACGAGGCGGATGTCGAGCTCGCGCAGGATGCGGAGAAAGGCCTTGCTCTCGCTGAGATCGATGGACGTGGGGCGTTCCGCGTCGACCCCGAAGCCGTAGCGATAGGCCGCCTCGTCCGGCACGTGATCCGGCATGCCGATGCCGCCCGCGGCGGGATCGGGTTTGAACGGGACCAGGTCGAATGCGCTGACGCGGACGCCGATTGCAAGGCCGGGGGCTTCGGCGCGGATGCCCGCCACGACGTTGCGCAGGAACCGCGTGCGGTTCTCGAGGCTGCCGCCATAGCGGCCCGGGCGCGCGCGGGCGCTGAGGAACTCGTGGCCGAGATAGCCGTGGCAATGCTTGATATCGACGAAGTCGTAGCCGCAAGCCTGCGCGCGCCTGGCGGCGACCACGAAGTCGTCGATCAGCCGGTCGATCTCGCCGTCGGTCATCACCGCGTGCTCGGCCGCGACCTTGAACTTCCGGTCGAGAAGCGGGTGGCGGTAGAGGATGAACGGCTCGCCGCGCGCCCACTCGTTCGGCCGGCAGAACCGGCCGGAATGCGTGAGCTGCAGGCCGATGACGAGCCCGCGCTCGTCGCCGATCGCCTCCTTGTGCGAGGCGATCAAGAGCGTCCGCAGCCCGGCGATGTCGCCCTGCGTCTTCTCGGTCATGACCAGTTGCTGCGGATTGGCGCGGCCGTCGTGGCGGACGGCCACGGCCTCGCCGCCCCAGATCAGCTTGGCGCCGCTGATGCCGAACCGCTGCCAGCGCCGCCGGGTGTTCTCGCTGGGCCGCCCGTCCGCGGTTCCGTCCCATCCCTCCATCGGGTGGACGACGAACCGGTTCCCGACGGTCCGGCCGAGGATTTCGATAGGGGCGGCCAGAGGCGAGCCGGCGCCTGCCGTGACGACATCGTCACACGGCATATCGAGGCCGAGCGCCGTCAGGTGCTGGCGGAAGGCGGTCACATCCGCGAACGATGCAACCTTGGGATATTCGCCGAACTTCATGCCGGGTCGTCCTGTTTCCTGTGATGCGCGGGCATACTAATGTACTGACGCCGGACTGGTAAGGAGGACGACCGATGAGCACGCCACCACGGATCAAGACGACGGTCGTCGGCTCCTACCCGGTTCCCGACTGGCTGGTGGCTCTGCCCTCGGACCACGCGATGATCGATGCGACGCGCGTCGTCCTGGCGACCCAGGAGCAGGCCGGGATCGACCTCGTGTGCGACGGCGAGCTCTACCGGTTCGACGTCAATCATCCCGAAGCCAACGGCATGATCGAGTACTTCGTCCAGCCGATGAGCGGCGTCCGCAGCCGGCTCACGTTCGACGAGCTGATCGCCTACCGGGCGCAACGCGATATGGCGTTCCGCAGCCGTCCGCCGGGGGTCGTGGACGGGCCGATCGGGGCCGGCACGCTCGATCTGCCGGAGGCTTGCGCGCGGGCCCGGCGGCTCACCACGCGCCCGTTCAAGTTCGCGCTGACAGGGCCGCACATGCTGGCGAAGACCCTGCTCGACAAGCACTATCGCAAGCTGCCGGATCTCGCGATGGCGATCGCGGACGTGCTGGCGGAACAGGTGAAGCACCTGGATGCGGATGTGGTGCAGCTCGACGAGGCCAACCTGCCCGGCAGTGCCGACGAATGGCCGTGGGCGGCAGCGGCCCTCAACCGCGTGCTCGACGCGGTCAAGAGCATCCCCGCCGTGCATCTGTGCTTCGGCAATTACGGCGGCCAGTCACACCGCAAGGGGACGTGGCGGCAGTTGATCGACTACCTGAACGCTCTTCATGTCGACCACATCATCATGGAAGTGGCGCATCGGCCTGCCGAGGAGCTGACGGCATTCCGCGATATCCACCCCGAGATCGGGCTTGGCATCGGCGTGGTCGACGTGAAATCGACCGAGATCGAGACCGCAGACGCGATCGCCCGTTCGCTCGAGCGGGCGGCGTCCGTGCTCGGGGCGGGCCGCATCAAGTACATCCATCCCGATTGCGGGCTGTGGATGCTCAAGCGCAACATCGCGGACGGCAAGCTCCGGGCGCTCGCTCTGGGGCGCGACCTCTACGAAGGCCGGAAAGCCGCTGCCTGACCAGCGTCTCAGCCCTTGCGCGAGCCCCGGAACGCCGGCTGGACCTCGGCCATGAAGCGGGCCATTTCGTCCTTCACCTGTCCGTGCGGCTTGAGGCCGACGTTGAAGTAGAGGATCACCTCGTCGAAGCCCGCGGCCTCGACCTTCTTGAGCGTGTCGGTGATCTGCTGCGCCGATCCCAGCAGCACCGAGTTTTCGGTCAGGTCTTCCGGCCGCACCTTGCCCAGGCGCGCGACCATGTCGACGAAATACCGGTAGGTCGGCGGCGCCGTTTTCGGATCGCCCGGCAGGGCGGGGATCACGCATTCCTTGTAGTAGCGGATCTGGCGCGCGCGCTGCGCCGCCTCCTGCTCCTTGTTGTCGAAGAAGTGCGTGAAGTAGCTGCACATCAGGCGCTGCGGCTTGGTGCCGTGTTTGGCGCAGGTCTCGTGATACAGGTCCGAGACCTGCTTGAGGCCGCCGAAGCTCATCGCAGCGGCGAACGGGGCGACGATGAGCCCGCAGCCGAGGCGAGCCGCGAGCTCGATGGACGGCTTCGAGAACGACGCGACATAGGTCGGGATCGGCTTCTGCACGGGCTGCGGGGTGATGCGCACGTCGGCGAACTGATAGTGCTTGCCGTTGTGCGTGATGCGCTCGCCGCCGGCGGACCACAGCCGGCGGACAAGCTCCATGCCTTCCTCGAAGATGCCCTGGTTGTCGTCGAAATTGACCTTGAACGGCTCGTATTCGCGGCGGTCGTAGCCGCGCCCGGCCGCCCAGTCGACGCGCCCGTTGCTCAGGAGGTCGAGGGTCGCCCATTGCTCGGCCACGCGGATCGGGTGGTGCAGGGGCAGCACGGTGACCGCCGGCGCCAGTCGAATGCGCTTGGTGCGCGCCGCCGCGTTCGCCAGCACGAGATCGGGGCAGGACAGCACGCCGAGCGAGTTGAAGTGATGCTCGCCGATCCAGGCGGAGTGATAGCCGAGCTCGTCGGCATATACCGCCTCATCGAGGATGTCGGCCACGAACTGGTTCGCGTTGCGAGTGTTGTTCTCGTAGTGATTGTCGCTCAGCGTGAAATAGCCGAAATCCATGGAGGCCTCCCAAATCATGACCCGCAGGGGCCGGGCACATTATCGATGGGCGCGGGCGCCGCGCCTAGATGAAGATAATACTTGCAGATGCAACTAAATGCAACGGACGGAGCGCCGGGGGTGCTGGCCATCTTTCCCGTTGATCGCCCTGCCCCGGCCGCTACATTGCGCAGACGCGGCTACGCCGCGAGCCGCACCAACGGGGAGGGGCTTTGAAGCCGGCGCCGTTCGCCTATGCGAGGCCGTCGAGCCTGGACGACGTGTTCGATCTCCTCGGCCGGACGGGCGAGGAGGCGAAGCTGCTCGCCGGGGGTCAGAGCCTGGTGCCGACTTTGGCATTCCGTCTTTCGACCCCGTCGCTGTTGATCGACCTGAACCGCGTGCCCGGCCTCGCCGGCATCACCGCGGACGCCGGTATGGTGCGCATCGGCGCCATGACGCGACATTGCGAGATCGAGCATTCGATCGAAATCGCGGCCAAGCTGCCCATGGTCGCGCAGGCCATGCCGCAAATCGGCCATCCGGCCATCCGTACCCGCGGCACGATCGGCGGCAGCCTGGCCTTTGCCGACCCGGCGGCGGAGCTGCCCGCCTGTGCGGTCGCGCTCGATGCCCAGATCGTGATCGCAAGCCGGCAAGGCGCGCGCCGGGTGAGGGCGCGCAATTTCTTCAAGGGTCTTTACGAGACGGATCTGGGCGCGGGCGAGCTGATCACGGCCGTCGAGTTTCCGGCACAGCCGCCGGGCTATCGGTCCCGTCTCGCCGAGCTTGCGCGCCGTCATGGCGATTACGCGCTCGTCGGATTGGCGGCTCATGCCAAGACTGAAGGAGACCGGCTCTCCGACCTCCGGCTGGCGTTCTTCGGCGTGGGCAGCAAGCCCGTCCTGGCGGTACAGGCGGCCCGCGAGCTCGAGGGACAGCACGTGTCGGCGACCGCACTGGCGCTCGCCGCCGAAGCGCTCGACGACGACCTCGATCCGCCCGACGACCTCAACGGCTCCGGCCGCACGAAGCTGCACCTCGCGCGCGTTCTGCTGAGCCGCACCCTGACCGGCATGGTGGAGGCCTGAGGTGGACGCCACGGTCGAGATCACGCTGACCGTCAACGGCGAGCGCATCTCGCGGCGGGTCGAGCCGCGCCAGCACCTCGCCGACTTCCTGCGCGTCGAGCTGGAGCTCACCGGCACGCATGTCGGCTGCGAACATGGCGTGTGCGGCGCGTGCACGATCCGAGTCGACGGCCAGATCGTGCGCGGGTGCCTGATGTTCGCCGTGCAGGCGGACGGCGCGCGTGTAGAAACGATCGAGGGCCTCACCGACAGCGGCGAGGTCGCCGATCTTCAGAAAAGCTTCGTGGAGCGCAACGCGCTGCAGTGCGGCTATTGTACGCCGGCCATGCTGATTACCGCCGCCGAGCTGCTGAAGCGGAATCCCCACGCGACGCGCGCCCAGATCCGCGATTTCCTGTCGGGCAATTACTGCCGCTGCACCGGCTATCACGCGATCGTCGATGCGGTGGAGACGGTCGCCCGCGCGCGGACGGGCCGGCGGGACGGAGCATCATGAAAAGCGGGATGTCCGCCTTCGACCGGCCGAATTCCTATATCGGGCGCACGGTGCCGCGGCCCAATGCGCGCCGCCTCGCCGAAGGGCGCGGCCAGTATGTCGACGACATCAAGCTGCCGCGACTCGCCCATGTCGCGTTCCTGCGCAGCCCGTATGCGCATGCGCGGATCATGGCCATCGACACCGCGGCGGCGGCGCAATCGCCCGGCGTCATCCGGGTGGTCACGGGGCCCGAGATGGCCGGGGTCTGCACGCCGTGGGTCGGCGTGCTGTCGCACCTCAAGGGCATGAAGTCTGCTCCGCAACATCCGATCGCCGTCGACCGCGCCTGCTGGCAGGGGGAGGCGGTGTGTGCGGTGGTCGCCCACACCCGCGCGCAAGCCGAGGATGCGCTGCCGCTGCTGCGGATCGAGTGGGAGGAGCTGCCACCCGTGACCGACGCCGCCGCGGCGGCTACGCCGGGATGCCAAGTCATACATCCCTCGCTCGGCGACAATATCGCATTTCAGCGCGAGCTGTCGGTCGGCGAACCCGAGTCCGTGTTCGCGGCCGCCGAAATCGTGGTCGAGGAGACATTCGTCATCGGCCGGCATACCGGCGTGACCCTGGAGCCGCGGTCGATCCTCGCCGACTACAATCCGGCCGAGAACCAGCTCACGATCTACCAGTCGACGCAGGCCCCGCACATGATGCAGGGCATTTTCGCCAAGCATCTGGGCCTGCCCGAGACCAACGTGCGGGTCATCTGCCGCGACGTCGGCGGCGCGTTCGGCATCAAGGTCCACACGTATCCTGACGAGGTGGCGACCGCGGCCCTGGCAGTCATGCTGCGTCGGCCGGTCAAGTTCGTCGCCGACCGTTTCGAATCGTTCGTGACCGACATCCACGCCCGCGATCACGCGATCAAGGGGCGTATCGCGGTGACGCGCGCGGGCGAGATCCAGGCGTTCGAGATCGACGACCTCACCGGCATCGGGCCATATTCGGTGTACCCACGGACGAGCGGCATCGAGGCCAACCAGGTCGTGAACCTGGTCGGTGGTCCCTATAAGCACAAAAGCTACAAGGCGCGCGCCCGCGTGGTGTTCCAGAACAAGAACGTCATGTGCCAGTATCGGGCGGTCGGTCATCCGATCGCCTGTGCCGTGACCGAAGGCCTGGTCGACCTGGCGGCGAAGCGTCTGGCCATGGATCCGGCCGAGTTCCGCCGCAAGAACCTGATCGCGGACGATTCCTATCCGTACACGGCGCCGCCGGGGCTCGTCTTCGAATCCCTTTCGCATCACGCCACGGTCGACAAGCTGCTGGCGTTGATGGACTACAAGGGCTTGCGGGCCGAGCAGGCGCGCCTGCGCGAGCGCGGCGTCCACCGCGGCATCGGCCTTGCGAGCTTCATCGAAGTGACCAACCCGTCGGCCGCGTTCTACGGCGTCGGCGGCGCCCGGATCTCGGCACAGGACGGCTGCACGATGCGCCTCGATCCGAACGGCACCGTCACGTGCGCGATCGGCGTCACCGAGCAGGGCCAGGGAACAGAGGCCATGGTCGCACAGGTGGCGGCGACCGCAATCGGCGTGCCGCTCGACCGCATCCGGGTGGTCACGGGCGACACCGAAATCACACCCTATGGCGGGGGCACCTGGGCCTCCCGCGGCGCCGGTATCGGCGGCGAGGCGACGCTCCAGGCCGGCAAGTCGCTGCGCGCGAACATCTTGGGCGTGGCCGGCGTGATGCTGCAGGCCGAGCCCGGCACGCTCGATATCCGCGACGGCAAGATCGTGGACGCGGGCACCGGCACCGAGCGGATCCCGCTCGCGGAAGTCGGGCGGGTGGTGTATTTCCGCCCCGACACCCTGCCGAAGGACCTGCAGCCCGAATTCATGGTGACGCGCCACTACGTGCAGAAGGACTACGCGTTCGTATTCACGAACGGCATGCAGGCGTCGTGGCTCGAGGTCGACATCGACACGGGATTCGTCAGGCTGCTGGATCATTGGTGCGTCGAGGATTGCGGCACCTTGATCAACCCGCAGCTGGTGGACGAGCAGATCCGCGGCGGGGTCGTGCAAGGGATCGGTGCAGCACTGTTCGAACACTGCGTCTACGACGCGCAAGGCCAGCTCCGGAACGCCAACCTCGCCGACTATCTGGTCCCGATGGCGGGGGAGATGCCCGATATCCATGTGGGGCACGTCGTGACCCCCACGCGCTCCTCGGAGCTCGGGGCCAAGGGCGCGGGCGAAGCCGGGACCGCCGGAGCGCCGGCAGCCGTGATGAACGCGATCAACGACGCCTTGGCGCCGTTCAATGCGCGCGTGGCGGCGCAGCCGGCCACCCCCGAACTCATCCTCAAGGCGCTGGGCAAGGCGTAGGAGACCGCGATGCGAGCCGTCATCTTTTGTGCGGCGTTGGCCGCGTTGGGCATGGCCACGCCGCTCGCGGCCGCGGAGGTCAGCATCCCGGTGCTGGTGCCCATCACCGGCTTTCTGTCGCTCGAGGGGACCAGCCAACGGAACGGCGCCATGCTCGCGATCCGCAATGCGCCGGCGGGCCTCAACGTCCGTGCCGACGTTGCCGATACCGGCACGGCACCCGACGTGGCGGTCAATGCGCTCGAGCGGGCGCTTGGCCGCGATGCGCCGACCGCCATCGTCGCATCAATGCTGGGCACGCAGGTCCTGGCGATGCTGCCGATCGCCCTCGAGCACAAGGTCCCGCTGCTGACCGTGTCGGGCACGGCCTCGGTCACCGAAAAGGGCAACCCTTATGTGTTCCGCTTCTTCCCGGGCGATGCGATCACGAAAGTCGCGCATGTGCGGTACGCGGCCGAGATCCTGAAGGCCAAACGCCTGGCGTTGATCGCCCAGACCACCGAGTACGGGCAAAGCGGGCGCGCCGCGATCGAGGCAATAGCGGCGAAACTCGGCCTCGAGATCGTGTACGAAGAGTCGGTGGACGTGCAGCTCCGCGATCTCTCGCCGGTGCTCGGCAAGGTGCGCGCCGCCAAGCCAGACGTGCTGCTGCTGCACCTTCACGCGGGACCGACGGCGCTTGCCATCCGCCAGGCCGCGGCGATGAACCTCGACATCCCGATCGTCGCCGGATCGGCCCTGCACCAGCCGACCACGGCGGCCCTGCTGGAGCCGGCGGAGCTGCGCGGGGTGTGCGCGGAGACGAATGCCTCGCCGGTGTCCGGCGGCTCGCCCGAGATGGAGCGCTTCCTGCAGCAGTATCGCGAGCAGTTCAAGTCCGAGCCCGACGGCTATGCGCTCGGCCAATATGACGGCGTGATGATGGCGCTCCAGGCGGCGGCCCAGGGCGCGGCCACGCCCGCGGCACTCACCGCCGCCCTGTCATCCGGCACCTACCGCGGCCTTGCCATGACCTACAAGTCGGATGGCAAGGGCAACATGGCGCATTCGGCCATCATCGTCTGCTATGACGGCAGGAGCCGCGTGCCGACGGTCGCGAAGCGCTATGACGATATCGACGGCGTGCTGGCGCGCTAGTTGACGGGCTGATGTCGATCATTTGTGATTGCGGCCCGTAGGCCGGCAACACCAGCTACAGGCTGTCGCCCATGCTCCAGGTCCTCGCCAACGGTCTGGCACTCGCCGCCGCTTACGCGCTGGTGGCACTCGGGTTCGTGCTCGTGGCGAACGCAGCGAACGCGGTCAATTTTGCGCAAGGCGACCTGGTCATGGCCGGCGGATTCGTGGCGGTGGCACTGAGCCGGCTGTGGCCCGTTCCCGGTATCGTTCTGCTGCCGGCTGTCCTGGCCGTAATGGCGGTGCTCGGGCTGGCGTTGTCCGCGATCGCCTATTTTCCGCTGCGTGGCCGCCCCGCCACCGCGATCTTCGTGTCGACGATTGCGGTCGGCCTGATGCTCGAAAATGGCGCCAATGCGATCTTCGGCGCGGAACCGCAGGCCGGACCGCCGCTGCTGCCCGGGGCTGCCATCGCCCTGGGCCCCGTGTCGCTCAGCCGGCAATCGATCGCCGTCATCGTCACCGCCGCGGTTCTGATCCTGGCGCTCGAGTTCCTCTTCGCCCGCCTGCGTTTCGGCTGGCGCCTGCGCGCGACGGCGCAGGATCGCGAGATGGCGGCGTCGATCGGTATCGATGTGACGTGGATGATCGCGTTCAGCTTCGCGCTCGGCGCTGCACTGGGCGGTGCCGCCGGCCTGCTGCTCGCCAATTCGTTCTTCGTCACGCCGACCGACGGAATCAACTACATGTTGAAAGCCTATATCGCGGTCGTGATCGGCGGCTGGGGCAGCATTCGGGGTGCGGTTGCGGGCGCGCTTCTGATCGCGCTGTTCGAGGTGGTTTATCCGTCCTTGCCATTGCTGGTTCCGGCACTGCCGGTGTCCTGGCTCTTCACGGAAACCACCGCGACGATCATCCTCTACGGCGTCGTGCTGGCTGTCCTGCTGCTTCGTCCGCGGGGTCTGTTCGGGGAGGCGGTTCTCCGGCGCGCATGAGGATAGACCCATCCCGCGGCTTGCGCGCCCCGCTTGCGGTGGCCGCCATCGGCCTCGCCTTGTGGCCGTCGGTATTTTCGAGCGCGTACGACCTGCGCCTGTTCACCTTGGCGGGCGTCTACGTGCTGCTTGTGTTGGGCTATCAGTTCATCTTTGGACATGTCGGGGCATTGTCGCTGACGCAGGGCGCTTTCTTCGGCCTCGGCGCCTATGCCTCGGCAATCCTCGCCGTCCGCGGCGGCTGGAGCTTCTCCGAGACATTCGTGCTGTCGATCGCGATCGCCGTCGCACTCGCGGCCCTGATCGCCATCCCGGTGCTGGGCCTCGAATCGCATTATTTCGCGCTGGCAACCTTAGGCATTGCCCAGGTCCTGCTGCTGGTCTGCCGCGAGTGGGCGCCCCTGACTGGTGGGGTCAACGGCATCTCGGGCGTGCCCGGCATCGTGCTGTTCGGCCGCGCCGTGCCGGGCGGATCTCCGAGCCTCATTCTCGTCTGGTCGCTGGTGGTCATCGGCGCGGCCGTCGCCTGGCGCATCCAGCGCGGACTGTATGGTCTTGCGTTCCACGTCGTCCGCTCCGCGCCTGCGGCGGCCGGCACCATCGGCCTGGACAGCGGCCGGATGCGCCTGGCGGCCTTCCTTCTGAGCGCCGCCTATGCCGGCGCGGCCGGGGCGCTGTTCGTCCGCGTGAACGGGATCGTCTCTCCCGACGTTCTCGAGTTCCCGGTGATGGTGACCTGTCTCGCGATGACCGTGATCGGAGGGGCGACGCGCGTTGCCGGCGCTTTCGCCGGCGCGTTCCTGCTGGTCTACCTGCCGGAATGGTTCCGGCCGCTCGACAAGTACTACCTCATCGCGTACGGGGCGGGCTTGCTCGTCATGATCGTCGCCGCACCGGACGGATTGCTGGGTGCTGCGGCGCGCCTGCGACAGCGGTTGATGCCCGAGACGGACGTCGCTCCCGAGCCGGAGCGTCTGCCGCGGCCGGAAGTTCCGGTCACGGCGCCGCTCATCTTCCGGGACGTCGTCAAGTCCTTTGGCGGCGTAAAGGCTCTGCAGGGGGTGTCGTTCGAGGTCCGGCGCGGCGAAATCGTCGGGCTGATCGGGCCCAATGGATCCGGCAAGACCACGCTGATCAACATCGCGACCGGGCTCGAGACCTGCGACGGCGGGGCCGTGCTTTACGGCAACCAGGTTCTGACAGGACGCGCCCCGTTCGCCATTGCACGGCTCGGCATCGCGAGGACGTTTCAGAATATCTGCCTCGCCGGCGAGTTGTCGGCACTCGACAACGTCGCGGTGGCGCGCTCGCTCGACCCCGGGGTCGATATCGAAACAGCGCGCGCCCAGGCCATGCATCTGCTGGAGACGCTCGGCGCGGCCAATTTCGCCATGTCGCAGGTGCGCGCCCTGCCGCACGGCGTCCAACGCCGAATCGAGCTCGCGCGCGCGTTGGCCGTGCAGCCGCAATTCGTGCTGCTCGATGAACCGGCGGCCGGATTGAGCGAGCGCGAGCAGGCGGATCTGGCCGGCCAGATCAAGACGCTTCGCACGCGCGGGCTGGCGGTGCTTCTCATCGAGCACAACATGCCCTTCCTTGCCGGGCTGGCCGACCGTCTGATCTGCCTGCACGAGGGGCGCGTGATCGGCCAGGGCTCGCCTGACGAGGTCCGCCGGAATCCGCGGGTCATCGCCGCGTATCTCGGCGAGCCGCAGCGCGTTCCCGCATGACGACGCGTCTCGAGGTGGAGGCTCCCGGTCTCAAGCTCCGGGTGAGCGCCGGGGAAATCGTGACCCTGCTCGGCGCCAACGGGGCCGGCAAGACCACGCTCTTGCGGGCGATCATGGGGTTCGAAGCGCTGGCCGGCCGGATCTGCCTCGATGGCCGGGAGCTTGGGAGTACGCCGCCGTTCCGCCGCAACCGCCTGGGCATCGGCTATTGTCCCGAGGGGCGCCGCGTATTCCCGCGCATGACCGTGCGCGAGAATCTGATCGTTGCCGCCCGATCGCGCGCGCCCACGAGGCTCGCTGACATTCTCGAGCTGTTTCCGGCCTTGGCGGCGCGCGAGCGGGCGTTGGCCGGCCAGCTCTCGGGTGGCGAGCAGCAGATGCTGGCCATGGGGCGCGCGCTGATGACCGAGCCCAGGCTTCTGCTGCTCGACGAGCCGTCGCTGGGGCTCTCGCCGCAGCTCACGAATGCGGTGATGAGCCGCCTGCGCGACATCGCCGCGCGCGGAACCGCGGTCCTGATGGCCGAGCAGAACGCGGCGAATGCGCTAGCCGTGGCCGACCGCGCCTATCTCTTGCGGCTGGGCCAGATCGTCCGCGAGGGACCGGCCGCCGAGCTGCGCGCCGATCCGGCACTCGAAGAGGCGTTTCTCGGCGGATAGTCCGGGGGCTCCCGTCAAACCTTGTAGCTGCCCTGGAACTGCGGCGGGAACAGCTCGTCGACCGTCACCGGCCGATGGCAGACGCCTTGTTCGTGAGCAAAGCGCGCAAAGGCTTCCAGGGTGACGCGATTACCGGCGATGCCATAGGGCCAGAAATCCTCGCCCATGAGGCGGCGCGCGTCGTCGGCGAAGGAAAATCCCCACGGGATCGGCACGCGCGCCGCGGTCGCGTCGAGCACGCGCGCCACGCTGCGGTTCTTCGCCTCTTCGAAGGCCTTGAACAGATTGGCGGCGATCCAGGGATTGCGGTCATAGACGTCCCGGCGGATGGCCACCACGTGCATGATCGGGAAGATGCGGGTCTTTCGGTAGTAGGCCTCTTCGAGGGGCCGGTAGTCCGGGAACAGGCGGACGATCCGCGTGTCGCCGCGGTCGAACGCCTCGGGCGGATGCGCCGACATCACCGCATCGATCTCGCCCGACAGCAGCATCTCTTCCAGGCTCTTGTCCGGCCGCGGCCGGTAGCGCACGCCCTCGGGCAGCCTGAGCTCCACCTTCTCGGCGCGGCCTGGCTGATTGACGCCGGCCTGATGCCATTCGATGTCCTGCAGCCTCAGCCCGCACTCGTGCATGAGATAGCCGCGCGTGTAGATCGACGCCGTCTGTGCCCACTCGGGAAGGCCGATGCGCCGCCCCTTGAGGTCGGCCGCGGTCTTCACCGGGCCGTCGGCGCGGACGTAGAGCGATTGCTGGCGGAACACCCGCGACGGGAACACCGGGATGCCGACGAGCGAGGCGTCGTTCTGCGACTTGAGCGAGATGAATTTTCCCATCGACAGCTCGGACACGTCCCATTCGCGGAACTTGAGGAAGCGAAAGAATATCTCCTCGACGCTGAACGTCAGGAACGTGGCGTCGATGCCCTCGGCGCGCACCCGGCCGCTGGCGAAGTCACGCACGTGGTCGTAATCGGTCATCGCGATCGTGAGCGGGACGCGGCCGTCGGCTGTTGCCATGAAACTCCCCTTTGGCATAGTCGCAAACATCGGGGTGGAGGATAGGCGGCCGCCTGCCGCCGTGCCATAGTGCCCGACAGTTCAATTTAGACGAAGCGAGGGGGAGTTGTGAGTACAGGATCACGGCCATCGGCGCCGGCGGCGAGCGCCACCACTGCGGTCGACCGCCCCGTGCCCGGCGAAGCGGCCTCGAACAAAGCCTGGGGCAGCGATGCGATCGCGGCGGTGCTGCGCGAACTGGATATTCCTTATGTGGCGCTCAATCCTGGCGCGAGCTACCGCGGCTTGCACGATAGCCTTGTGAACTATCTCGGCAACCGGCAGCCCCAGATGCTGCTCTGTTTGCATGAGGAAAGTGCCGTCGCCATCGCGCACGGCTACGCGAAGGTGACCGAAAAGCCGCTGCTCGCGATCGTCCACAGCAATGTCGGCCTGATGCACGCCACCATGGCCGTCTTCAACGCCTGGTGCGACCGGCTGCCGCTGATTCTCCTGGGCGCCACGGGTCCGGTCGACGCGGTGAAACGCCGGCCGTGGATCGACTGGATCCACACCACCCGCGACCAAGGCGCTTTGATCCGCCACTACACCAAATGGGACGACCAGCCGGCCTCGGTCGGGGCGGCGCAGGAGGCGTTGCTGCGCGCGAATCTGATCGCGCGCACGTCGCCGCAAGGGCCCGTGTACATCAATCTCGACGCATCGCTCCAGGAGGAGATGATCCCGGAGATGCCGGCGCTGCCGAACATGGAGCGCTACGCGCCGCCGCCCGCACCCGTACCGGCGGCGGATGTGGTGAAGCGCGCCGCCGAACTGCTGACGCAGGCGAAGCGCCCGGTGCTGCTGGCGGGCCGCGTGTCGCGCGACATGGGCGCCTGGAAGCAGCGGATCGAACTTGCCGAAGCGATCGGCGCCCGGGTGATCACGACCCTCAAGGCTGCGGCGGCCTTCCCGACCGACCATCCGCTGCACGCCGCCGGGCCGGGCACGTTCATGTCGCCCGCAGCCAACGAGCTGCTGACGAGTGCCGACGTGATCCTCAGCCTCGACTGGGTCGACCTGGCCGGGGCGTTGCGCGGCGCCTACGGCGCCAAGCCGATTGCGGCCAAGATCATCCAGATCTCGGTGGACCAGTACGTGCACAACGGCTGGAGCATGGACCATCAGGGGTTGCCGCCGGTCGACGTGAATCTGCTGACCGAACCGGACGTGGCCGTGCCGCCGCTGCTGGCTGCGATCGAATCCATGCGGCCTGCGGCGCCGGCGTTGCCGGCCGCCGCATCACGGCAGGGTCCGCCGCCGGTCTCGGCACTCGAGAGTGCGAAGGGCATCGAGGTGCCGATGGTGGCCACGGCCCTCAAAGAGGCGATTGCCGGCGCGGATGTCTGCTTCATCCGCGTCCCGCTGAGCTGGGGCGGGCATTTGTGGGACTTCCGTCATCCGCTCGAGTTCCTGGGCGGCGACGGCGGGGGCGGCGTCGGGTCCGGCCCGGGTCACGCGGTAGGTGCGGCGCTGGCGCTCCGCGGCAGTGGGCGCCTGCCGGTGGCGTTCATCGGCGACGGCGACTTCATGATGGGCAACAGTGCGATGTGGACGGCTGCGCACTATCACATCCCGGTACTGGTGATCGTTGCCAACAACCGCTCCTTCTTCAACGACGAGCTGCACCAGGAGCGGGTGGCGAAAGAGCGCAGCCGGCCGGTGGCGAACCGCTGGATCGGCCAGGCGATCCGCGAGCCCGACATCGACCTCGCGGCAATCGCGCGCGCCCAGGGCTGCGTCGGCATCGGTCCGGTCGAGGATCCGCGTCAGCTGGTCGCCGCGCTGCGCGAGGGCATCGCTGCCGTCCAGGCGGGTAAGCCCTGCGTCGTCGACGTGCGGGTGGCGACCGGCTACGACCCCGGCATGACGACCAGCCTGATGCAGCGCGCCGCGAAACCTTGAGACGGTCGGCGGTGGCGGGGCCATGAGCTCGGTCGTCCTCAGTGTCGACGGAATAACAAAGACGTTTGTCGCCAGCGACGGCGGCAAGGTCGGCGCGTTGGCCGGCGTGAGCCTCGACGTGCGCGAGGGCGAGTTCGTGTCGGTGATCGGGCCGAGCGGCTGCGGAAAGTCCACGCTCTTTCAGATCATCGGCGGCTTGCTCGCAAGCGAGGCCGGCTCGGTGCGCGTGGATGGGCACGCGATCAGCGGCTCACATCGCGACATCGGGATGGTATTCCAGGAGGAGTCGACCTTTCCCTGGCGCACCGTGCTCGACAACGTCGCATTCCCGCTGGAGCTCGCCGGGATTCCAAAAGCGCAGCGCGACGACAAGGCGCGTCGCTTCATCCGCCTGGTCGGGCTCGAGGGCTTCGAGCAGCGCTATCCCGACGAGCTCTCCGGGGGTATGCGCCAGCGCACCGCCATCGCCCGCACGCTGGCGGCCGAGCCGCGGATCCTCCTGATGGACGAGCCGTTCGCGGCCCTCGACGAGCAGACGCGGATCCTCCTGGGCGACAAGATCCTGCACATCTGGCGCGAGCTCAGACAGACGACGTTGCTCATCACGCACAACATCACCGAGGCGGTCCAGCTCAGCGACCGCGTCGTGGTCATGACTTACCGGCCCGGGCGCATCAAGCGCGTCATCGAAATCGATCTGCCGAGGCCGCGCGATTCGGCGCTGATTGCGAGCGCCGAATTTGGCCGCTACGTTGGACTGCTATGGCAGGACTTGCGGGAGGAGGCGACCCAGGGTCTCGCCGAGGCCGACGCCCGCAGCTAATCCGCAGCTGATAAGGCGCCGGCGCAACAGAAACATAGGGAGGAGACAATGAAGATTTCGAGGACATGCCTGACCGCTGCGATCGCAGCTCTGGCGCTGGTGGCGGCCGGCCGGCCGGCTGCGGCGCTCGACAAGTTCACGGTCGCCGCACCGCAGAAGGGGTTCTGGGACACGGCTTTCCCTTATCTCGGCCAGGAGAAGGGCTTCTTCAAGGAACAGGGCATCGAGCTCGACATCCAGTGGACCGAGGGCGGTGCCGATACCCAGCAGGCCGTGATCACCGGGAGCATCGACATCGGCCTGGCGACCGGCTTGCTTGGCGTGCTCAGCGCGTACGCCAAGGGCGCGCCGGTGATGCTGGCCAGCTCGGAAATGACCGGCGCGTCCGACCTCTACTGGTATGTCAAAGCGGACAGCCCGATCAAAAGCCTCGCCGACCTGGAAGGCAAGACGGTGGCCTATTCGCGGCCGGGCTCGTCGAGTAACACGATCGCGGCAGCGCTGGTGAAGCTGTCCGGCAAGAATGCCAAGCTCGTCTCCGCGGGCGGCGCGCCGGCGACCCTGACCCAGGTCATGTCGGGTCAGATCGACGTCGGTTGGTCCGCCGTGCCGATCAATCTCAACCTCGTCGATGAAAAGAAGATCCGCGTCCTGGCGCTGGGCAACGACGCGCCGGGGGCCGCGGACCAGACGGTGCGCGTCAACATCACCAATGCGGACGTGTACAAGAACCGGCACGAGGCGCTGAAGCGCTTCTTCGTCGCCTACCAGAAGTCGATCGACTGGGCGTATTCGGGCAACGACGTGCCGGAGATGTACGGCAAGTTCGCGGGCGTCAGCCCTTCGGTGGTCGAGCAGTTGCGCACGAAGTTCACGCCGAAGCCGGCTGTGGCGCTCAACCGCATGTCCGGGCTCGATGTGACGATGCGCGAGGCGGTCGAAGCCAAGCGCCTGGCCGCGCCGCTGACTCCGGACCAGCAGAAGGGCCTTCTTGCCCCGATGAAGGACCTCAACCCGTAACGCAGGGCCGCAGACGTGGGGACCCGTATCGGCTGTTCCTGGGGGCCGGCGCTCGCCGGATTGGCGGGCGTCGCTGGCGTCGCGCTGGCGCTGCAGGCAGTCGTCGATACGGGCCTCGTCTCGCCGTTCATGATCTCGCCGCCGACGAAGATCGCCGGGGCGTTTGGAGAGCTGGTGAGCGGCGAAGGTTTGGGCAAAGCCTTCCTGCTGACGTTCGGGGCCACATTTGCGGCTTCGGCTCTCGCCACGCTCGTCGCTACACCTGCCGGATATCTGCTTTATCGCTGCCCGTTGCTCGGCCGGTCCTATGAGAGCTGGATCGGCGCCCTGTTCTCGGCCCCGATCGTGCTGCTTTACCCGATGTTCCTCGTGATCTTCGGGCGGTCGGTCCTCGTGGGTATTGCGACGGGCTTTCTTGTCGGCGCGGTCCCGATCGTGCTCAAGACTCGCGAGGGGTTTCTGGCCGCACCACCGGTTCTGATCAATGTCGCGCGCTCTTTTGGCGCGAGCGACCGGGAGGTCCTGCGCAAGGTGCTGCTCCCGGCGGCCCGGCCGTTCATTTTCACCGGCGTGCGGCTGTGCCTGATCTATTCGATGATCAATATCGTGGGCATCGAATTTCTCGCGAACCTCGGCGGGCTCGGGTATCTGGTCGGCGAAATGTACGACCGGTATGAGATCCCCGCCATGTATGCGGCGACGGTGTGCGTGATTCTCACCAGCGCGTTGTTCTACGTGCTCTCGGCGCGAGTCGAGCGATGGCTGTCCGGTCGGTAACGCCTGTCCGCCCGCACGCCGTGCTTGCGGTACGTATCGCGACCGTGTTCGCGATCTGGGCGATCTGGGAGGCGTTGGCGCGATCGGGCCTTATTTATGAGGGTGTCGTGCCGTCGTCGTTCCTGGTGGTCGCCGCCATGGCCCGTGAGCTGGCCAGTGCCGAGTTCTATCGCGACGTCGGTATTACGGCCTACGAAGTCGTCGCCGGGTTCGCGGCAGGAACAGCTGCCGGTGTGACGCTCGGTATCGCGCTCGGGCTGCGCCGCTTCGCCGAGGATGCCGCGGCGCCCTACGTGCAAGGTCTAGCGGCCACCCCGAAGATCATCTTTCTCCCCATCCTGATGCTGCTGTTCGGGGTCGGGTCCGGCTCGAAGACCGCCATGGGCGCGGTGTCCGCGTTCTTCCCCGTCGTCGTGGCAACCGCCGAAGGGATGAGGTGCGTCAATCCGGTCCTCGTGCGGGTCGCGCGTAGCTTCAATGCATCCACGTGGCAGATCGTCCGCAAGATCTATCTGCCCTCGCTCGTGGAGCCGGCCATCACGGGCATGCGCCTTGGGCTGGGAGTGGCGATCATCGGCGTTCTGCTGGCCGAGATCAAATTTTCCCGCGCCGGTCTTGGGCACGTGGCTATCCAATACTATAACTTCTTTCATGTCGCGGACATGTACGCGGTCCTGCTCGTCACCTTCGCGCTGGCCGTGGCGGCGAACGCGCTCATGGGTGCGATCGGCAATCGTCTCATTCGCCGCCGCTAGCCAATGACGCCCGATCTGTCAGCCGGCGCTGCGTGGCCGGAGATACGCCAGTGGCGGAAAGAGACACGCGAGCGGCTCCTGCGCGAGCGCGTCGATGCCGGCATGGCCCGGCGCGCCGGCTGGAGCAAGCCGATCGATGCCGAATTGCGACGCGTCATTCCCGGCCTGGGCGTGAAGACCGTGGGCTTCTATTGGCCGTTCCGCGGCGAATTCGATGCGCGGCCGCTGATCCGGCATTTGATCTCGGGCGGAACGGTTGCGGCCCTGCCCGCCGTCGTGCAGCCGAAGACTCCCCTCGAGTTTCGTCGCTGGGCGCCCGGTGCCCCCATGGAGCACGGCGTCTACAACATTCCCGTGCCGAAGGATCGCGAACTTCTGCAGCCCGAGTTGCTCATCGTCCCCTTGGTCGGGTTCGATGCCGCCGGCTATCGCCTGGGCTATGGCGGCGGCTATTACGATCGCACCATCGCGTCGTTTGGCGTCCGGCCTTATGCGATTGGCGTCGGGTTCGAGTTGTCGCGGCTCAGCACCATTCACCCGCAGCCGCACGACATCCCGATGAACGCGATCTTGACCGAGGCCGGATTCACCGAGCATCGCCCGCGCCCCTGACGCGGACGCGCTACGGGATCGCGGCGGCGCGCCGCACGCTCTCGATCATCGAGCTTTTGAGGAGGTGTTCGCGCGCGAGCTTCGGATCGGCGCTCACGCGGCGGATCTCGTCGAGACGTTCGGCGCGGATTTTGGGATCGCGCTCTTCGAGAAGCTGCTTGTTGCGCGTGGAGATTTCCTGCACGAACTCGATCGTGATCGTCCGCCGCTGGCGCACATAGAGGTCGAGGAGCGTGTCATCCGCTTCGCCGCGCATCACCGACGCAAGCCGGGGATAGAGGTTGGCGGCATCGTGCAGGCCGCTGTTGAGCCCCATGGCTCCAAGCGGGTTGTTGAGATGCGCGGCATCGCCCACGAGCAGGACCCGGTTTTTGCGAAACGTCGCGGCGACACGCTGATGCACGCGGTAGGTGCCAATGTGAATCACATCGTAGGGTGCCGGCCGCGGCACCAACCCTTGCAGGAGCCGCTCGACATGGTCCGGTGCCGTGACCTGCTCCTCCGGCACGCTCGCGTCGGTCGGAAACATGATCCGCCACAGCCCGCCCGGTCTGTCATACGGCATCTTGAAGATGGCGCTGAACTCGACCGGGTCGGCGATGTAGGCATTGGGCGTGAAGCCGTATTCGGCCAGGTCGACGCGCGTGCCCGCGACCAGGAACCGCTCAGGCCAGGTGTAGCCCGGGAAGTCGACGGCAATGGCCTTGCGGACCGCGCTGCGTCCGCCGTCGGCGCCGACCAGATACGCAGCGCCGATTTCCTCGCTGCCGTCCGGCCCCGAGACGGTGGCGACCACGCCGTCGTGCGATTGACGGAGGGACACGAAGCTCGTGGAAAAGCGCACGGTGGCGTGCGGATAGCGGCGAAGCCGTGCGAGCAGGAGCGGCGTCAGCTTGAACTGCTCGCAGTGGAACCGATAGGGATATGGGGTCACGTCGGCGATCAGGCCGAGATCGAACTCGGCGATCACGCCGGTGCGACGGTCGCGGATCTGCCAGCGCGGCACTTGGATCCCGATCTTGAGGAAGTCGTCCGTCACGCCCAAGGCGGCCAGAGCCTCCAGGGTGGGCGGGTGAAAGCTGCCGGCGCGCAGATCGGTGGTGAGCGCCGGCTCTTGCTCGATGACCGTGACCGGCACATCGCGCTGGGCGAGCCCGAGCGCCGTCATGAGCCCCACCGGCCCCGCACCGACGATCAGGACCTGCGGGCGAGCCGATGGATGTCGCGAAGAGCCTGTACGGGTGGAGCTACTCGGCACCGCCGCCCGATTGCTGCGCAGCACGGCTGCTGTCCGCGGGCGTCAGGTAGGTGGCAAAGAACGAGGTCGCGCGTTCCATGGCGTCCTCTTGGGCCTTGCCGCGCAAGAAATGACCCTGCGTCGGATAGATCTTCAACTCGTAGGGCACGCCGAGCTGCTTCAGCGTGCCGGCAAGCGCACGTGCGCGCGCGACCGGGACGATCGGATCATGCGCGCCGTGCAGTTCGAGCGTAGGTGCCAGGTGGTTCGTCTCGGGAATCACATTGCCGCGCAATGCCCCCGACATGTCGACGACGGCGGCGATGCGGTCGTCGCGCGAGGACAATGTCAGGGCATGAAAGCCGCCGAGCGACAGACCGAACACGCCGATCCGGCTTGAATCCACGTAGGGGCTGTGGGCGGCATAGTCGATGGCGTCGCGCAGGATCTGCTCCTGCTGCGGAAAGCCGGCGCGAATGCTCCCGGGTGCGGCTTCCGCAGGACTCGTCCGCGGGGCGGCTGCTTTCGTGCGGCCCTTCGAGGCTTTGCTCTTAGCGGGGCTTGCTGCTTCCAGGTAGTGCGGCAGGAACGTCACATAGCCGTGCTCGGCGAACAATTCGGCGGCGCTCCGATAGAACGCCCCATCCCCAATGCCACTCGCTCCGTGCAGGATCAGAACCGCCGGCCGCCGCTCGTCATCGTCAGGCCGTACGACCTCGATGACGACCCGCCGCCCTTCGCTGACGTAGTCCGCCTTGGTGCTGACGAGGTGCGGGCCGAGCACGTAGCGCGCGGGTGTCTCGTGCGCGGCCGGCACGGATGCCGTAGCCGCTTTGACCACCTTCGCCGTCGCCGGCGGCGTGGTGTCGTAGAAATCCGAGACGCGGTTGATCGCGCCATCGTCCTCCGCGGGCGGTGTGGCCGCCTGTGCGACGCGCGCGGACGGAGCCGGTGCGCTTGCTACCGTGTCGCCGGCAGGAACTACTTCGGTGGCGCCGGGTGCGCTGATAGCGGCCTGCGGCGTGTCCGGACTGACCGTCGACGCCACCTCGTGACCGGAAAAGATCGCAGCGATCAGAAATAAAATCCCAAACATTGACGCCGGTCTTAGAGATGCAGCCAGAATTTGTCAAAGCGGAAAGGGTTAACGAAAAAGTTAACACCCCGCCAGGCACGCCGTTCCCTGAGTCATTGCAAGGTGGATGGCGGCCGAATGTTAACGATGCTATGCCGTCGCCCGGGACGGGGGCACGGCATGCGGATCTGCATTTTTGGCGCCGGCGCGGTGGGCGGCTTTGTCGGCGGCATGTTCGCCGCCGCCGGTCACGAGGTGAGTTTGCTGGCGCGAGGCCAGCATCTCGAGGCCTTGCGGGCGAACGGGCTGATCGTCGAGACCGGCGGCCGGCGGCTGGCCAGCCGGCCCCGCGTCTCGGATCGCCCGGGCGAGCTCGGCGTGCAGGATTATGTGATCGTCGCGGTCAAAGGTCCCGCACTCCCCGCGGTGGTCCGCACCATCGGCCCGCTGCTTGGCGCCGAGACCGCCGTGGTGTTCGCGATGAACGGCCTCCCGTGGTGGTTCTTCCAGGGACTTGGCGGGCCGCATGAGGGCCGTGTGCTGAAGAGCGTCGATCCCGACGGCTCGCTTGCGTCGGGGCTGGACGTGCGGCGGATCATCGGATGCGTCGTGCATGTCGGCTGTTCGGTTCCGGAGCCCGGGGTCGTCCGACATTCATCGGGCAACATGTTCATTCTGGGCGCGCCGCATGTCGCGACCGCGGATCGATGCAAAGTCCTCAGCCAGGCCTTCAACGCATCGGGCCTCAAGACGGAGACGAGTCCGCGCATCCAGCAGGACATCTGGATGAAGTTCCTCGGCAACATGAGCATGGGGCCGGTGAGCGTGCTCACGAACAGCACGTTGCTGGCGATCGCCCAGGATCCTGGCGCGCGCAAGGTTTGCATCGACATGATGGCCGAGGCGATCGCGGTCGGGGCCAAGTTCGGTCTCGACCCCGGCATGACGCCCGAGCAGCGCGTCGACCTCGGTGCCGATCTCGGGCACTTCAAGACGTCGATGCTGCAGGATTTCGAGAAGAACCGGCCGATGGAAATCGATTCATTCTTGTCGGCGCCCATCGAGATGGCGCAGCTGGCCGGATTGCGCGTGCCGACCGTCGAAACGGTCCACGGCCTTCTCGTGCACAAGGCCCGGCGGGCCGGCCTCTATCCGCCGGCCACCGCCTTGCCGGGATCGTAAGCGACGATCACCCGGCGCACTTCGCTGAAGCGCGGATCGCTCTCGGGCGCCGGTGCCAACTCCCAGAGCCATTCCTCGGCAGGCGCCGGCGGCGGAAGGCCAAAAATCGAGCTGTCACGCTCGATGATCGCACCGGCGGCGTCCACATGCTGCCATTCGACGTCGGCGATCAGGCAGACGGATGCCTTGCAGCGCGCGAGATCGTCGAGATGCGTACGCGCGAGGGCCGCGCAGAATGAGTCCGCGGCCGGTACGGCGGCCTGCCCGAGCCGGCGCTCGATCCACTCGGCGGGTAGGACGCCCAGCTGCGAGAGCAGGTTCAACGAGACGACGAGATCGACCCCGGCGTCGTGCAGGGGCGCATAGGACCGGATAGGCGGCAGCGGATCTCCTGGTTTCAGCCGATGAAGTGCCGCGATGGTCCCGGTCACGTCCTCGCCGCGCAGTTCGACGTTTCGATACCGATGTGCCCTGGCGCGGGCGGAAAGCGGATGTAGCGCATCGACCAGCACCACGCGGCGAAATGCCGCCGCAAGTGCTTCCAGCGGGACGTCGAGCAGCCGTCCGGACCCGAGGATCATCACCGTGTCGCGGCCGGGTGCCCGGACGATCGCGCGTTCGACGGCGCGGCGGCTGCGCGCGAGGTGATCGGCCCACGCGGCCCGGCAGCGCCGGTAACGGGCGGCGATCGCGACCAGCTCGGTCCGATAGCCGAGGTCACGGAGCTCTTTCGGGCAGGGTGTCAGAGCCGCTTCCAGCCACTCCACGATCATCGAGGGCTCACTTCTTGCATGAGCTCACGTCTTGCAAGCAGGATATACTGCCTGATCATTGAAAGATGCCGGAGACATAGGACCCATGCTTGACACCCGCGCGCTCGATGTCATTTTCCGCGAGGCCCGCACGCACAACGGCTGGTCGCCCAAGCCGGTCTCGGATGACACGCTCCGGCAAGTCTACGAACTCATGAAATGGGGGCCGACCAGCGCCAATTGCTCGCCCGCGCGGATCCTCTTCCTGCGCACGACGGAGGCCAAAGAACGGCTGAAGCCCGCCCTCAGCTCGGGCAATCGCGACAAGACGATGGCGGCACCGGTGACCGCGATCGTCGCGTACGACCTCAAATTCTACGATTTGCTGCCCAAGCTGTTCCCGCACGATCAGAAGGCACGCAGCTGGTTCACCAGCGACGAGAACGTGGCGCGCATGACGGCGATCCGCAACGGCACCCTGCAAGGCGCGTACATGATCATTGCGGCGCGGGCCGTGGGGCTCGATTGCGGCCCGATGTCGGGGTTCGACAATGCCAAGGTCGATGCCGAGTTCTTCGCCGGCCAGGACGTGAAGTCCAATTTTCTGTGCAATCTCGGCTACGGCGATCCGAGCAAGCTGTTCAACCGCTCGCCGCGGCTGACCTTCGAGGAAGCCTGCAAGATCCTGTAGGCCGGACGATCAGACGGTCACGTCGACCGTAGCGCCGCGCTCCTCGCCCTCTTCATCGCCCGGCTGGCTGCGCGGCTTCGCAGCCCGTGGCGCGCCGCCGCCGCCCTTGCCGTGCACCGTCGCGCGCTCTTCGTCGTCGCCGGTCTCGGCACTGCTCGACGAGCGCCGTGGTCCGACAGATTGGCGCAGCTCGGGACCCTGTCGGGTTGCGAGCGCTGACACGGCCACGGCCGCTTCGCGCGGGTCGCTGACCGGACGGATGCCGAGCGTTTGAGGCGATGCCGCCGAGGGTTGAACGAGCGGCAGCCCGTACGCGTTGATCGGAAGCAGGTCCATTGTCATAGCGGTGGCCTTTCCTGGCCCCGTTACATTGCGGAAATCTTACTACTTATGGATGAACAAAATCCAGGTCGTTCGGCGCCAAGTGCATAAAATTATTGGAAAATTTTAGCGTACGGTCTGGCCTCACGCGTCATCGGCCAGGCGCAGGCCGGAGAACTGCCAGCGCGCGGACGGCGGAAAGAAGTTTCGATATTCGGCCCTGACGTGGGAGCGCGGCGTGGCGCACGAACCGCCGCGCAGCACGATCTGGTTGGCCATGAACTTGCCGTTGTATTCGCCAAGCGCGCCGTTCGCCGGCCGGAAGCCCGGATAGGCCGTGTAAGGACTCTGCGTCCATTCCCAGAGATCGCCGAATATCTGCGTGAGCCCGGTCGTCGCCGGGGCCGCCTGCGGATGAAACGCGCCGGTCTCGAGGAAATTGCCGTCCTGATGCAGGCCGGCCGCCGCGATTTCCCACTCGGCCTCGGTCGGAAGGCGCCGTCCGGACCAGCGCGCGAAGGCGTCCGCTTCGTAGTAGCTGACGTGGACCACCGGCGCGTCGGCGGCGACCGGGCGCCTGCCGGCCAGCGTGTACTCGCTCCAGCCGTCCTCGCTGCGATGCCAATAGAGCGGTGCCTCCCAACGCTCGCTCCGTGCGGTCTGCCAGCCGTCAGACAGCCAGAGCGTTGGGGTCGTATAGCCGCCGTCGGCCATGAACTCGAGCCACTCGCGATTCGTCACGAGCCGCGAGCCGAGACGGAAATCGTCAACCCAGACCTTGTGGCGCGGCTGCTCGTTGTCGAAACAGAACTCCGATCCTCCGTAGCCGATCTCGCGCACGCCTCCTGCGAAGGACGCCCAGCCCAGGTCGGGGACCAGCGCATGCGGCGGCAGCGCCGGCGTACGACCCGCATACGCGGGCGCCAGCGGATTCGAGCCGAGCACGTGCTTGATGTCGGTGACGATCAGCTCCTGGTGCTGCTGCTCGTGATGGCAGCCGAGCTCGACCAGCCGGTGAACATCGTCCGGCGCTTCCCTGGCCAGGACATTCGCCATCGCAGCGTCGACATGCCGGCGGTAGCCATGGATATCGTCGAGGCTGGGCCGCGTCAGAAGCCCACGGTCGGGACGCGGATGACGGTCGCCCAGCGCCTCGTAATAGGAGTTGAAGAGATAATGGTACTTGGGATCGAACGGCTCGTATCCGGGCGCGAACTTGCACAGCACGAACGTCTCGAAGAACCAGGACGTATGTGCGAGGTGCCACTTCGTCGGGCTCGCGAGGCTCATCGACTGGACCTGCTGGTCCTCGGCGGTGAGCGGTGCTGCGAGCGCGATCGTCGCCGCGCGCACCGCATGGAACCGGGCCGCCGTGGTCGAACGCAGATCCGGGGTGGCGGCGAGTTTCGGCTGTAGGCCGGGCTGTGCCATGTGGGCTTACTCCGCGCAGACGGAAGGACGAGACGAGATATGGGCCCAGGCTACCGCGTCACAAGGCCCCCGGGGCAAGCGAAATTGCTGTGAGCAGGAACTGACGCGAGGCACTACGCCCGAGGACGCGCGGAAAACCTAGAGCCTCATCCAGGTCAATTCGTGCTTGTTGTGATGCAGATGCATCAGCCTGGAGCCGGGGATGGCCGCGAACTCGCGCGCGGTCGCGTGGTCGGTTTCGCCCTGGAATTTGATCGTACAGACGAAGCGGCGGGCGAGGCCCGAATCCAGCCAGCGGCGGATGAGGCCCAAGAGGCGCTGCGGGTAGCAGACGACATCGCAGCACAGCCAGTCGACCGGCCCCACCTCTTCCGGTGCGAGCGCAAAGGCGCTTTGACGGAGCACGGTCATGCGCGGCAGGGCCGCGATATTGGGGCTGAGGGGCGCCTTATCGACGGCTATAACCCGCGCCCCCGTTTCGTGCAGCGCCCAGCTCCACCCGCCAGGGCTGGCGCCGAGATCGAGGCAGACCTCACCCGGGCCGGGCCGCGTGCCGGCCAGGGTCAATGCCTCCCACAGCTTCACATAGGCGCGGTTCGGCGGTGCCGACTTGTTTTCCGCGAACTCCAGCTCGCCATGAGGGAAGGGGCTGGAGCAGCGCTGCGCGGCGATGATCGTGTTCGCATCGAGCAGGGTCCATGAGCCGAGCGGTGCGGTCGGCAGATCCGTGGGGAAGGGAAGCCGCTTCGGCCGAAGCGGCGGCAATTTCTCCTCGATGAGATGCGCACGGCGGTGCAGATGAAACGCATAGAGCACCCAGTTGCGCTGGAGGGCGCGCAACGCCTTGGCGGCCTCGCCGATGGAGCTGATCGGCAGCCGCAGCGGCGCGTACCAGATGTTTTGCGCCCAGGCGGACGGCCGCGGCGGGCCATCCGCGAAGATCAGCCGGTCATGCACGGCAATCACCTCGCCGAGCTCGGCGACCACCTCGTCAACAAAGCCGCGAGGCGCCAGATAGCCGGTCCAGTTCGTCGGCTCGGCTGCGGCGGTTGCCCCCATCAGCGGCCGGACGGCTCGGCCGCGGCCAGGTGAGGCCCGGCACGCGTGTCGGCGATCTCGCGCACGAGCTTGTTCACGATCGCAAACGCGAACGTGTCGAAATTCTCGATCGCAATCACGAATGAGCCGGGTCCGCCGATGACGTTCTCGCGATAGAACTGATCGAGCGGCGGTTGCGGAGGCTGGATGAATCCGGCATTGGGCTTGTCGTTCATGATGACGAGCCCGTTGATGGTGATGCCGTCACGTAGCGCGTCATCCCTGGCGGACGCGGCAGGCCGGCCGCTATTGTTGACGCCATCGCCCGACACATCGATCACCTTTCGCGTGCCGGCGAAGCCGCCGTGACCGAACAGGGGCACAGACGCATCGATTGCGCCGCTGATCGACGTCCACCCCCAGAAACTGCGCGGCGCCTTGAGGAGCGCGTCCGAAAACTGCTGGCCGCTGGCCTCGTCGCTGATCTGCGTCCACGGGACGACGACCTTCTGGAAGTCGGCGCCCGACCATTCGACGAGCGTGACCGCGATCCGGCCGTGGCTGCTTTCCTTGATCGCGTTGAGGACAGAGGAATTGACGAATGCCTGGGCATAGCCCTGCTTTTGGAGCGCGTACTCTTCATCGTCGATGCTGCGCGACACGTCGACCGCCAGAACGAGCTCGAGATCGACCGGGACGGGATCGCAGCGCGCCTCGGGCGCGAGCCGCACGACTCCGATCAGCAGGAACGCGAGCAGCAAGATCGTGCGTCGCACGGCGGCGGGCTCCCGGCGTGTCACGGCAGGACTATACGCCGCAGCCCATGCGGTCGCCAGCCATGCGCGTGCCGGCAGCCATCACGGGGCCGTGACAGTCAGCCCTCGATAAGCGCCTCGCGGAGCTGGGACCAGCCGCTGCCGGTCGGCGCGTGCAGCAGAAGACCTGCCTGACGGCGCACCGAATAGGCAACCGGATCCGGAGCCCGGTCCTCCACGAAACCGGACGTGCCGCCGGCCTCACGGTGGATCAGCACGCCCGCGGCATGGTCCCACGGCAAGATGCGGCTGAACGCCGCAAAATCGACCCGTCCTTCGACCAGGTCGACATATTCCAGTCCGGCGCAGGTCACGCGATGCAGCGGACCGACCCGCCCGCCGCGCTCCAGGATGTCGTGCACGCGGCCGCGGTCGCCGAACCGTCCGCCCACCACGCCGCGTGCGTCTCTCAGGGATGGCATCGCCGCCCGCTGGAGCGGGTATTTCCCCGTGGAATCCAGCCGCCATGCGCCGCCACCCGCTTGCGCCATCACGGTTGCGTTGCGGATCGGATCATGGATCCAGCCGGCCCGCACCTCGCCGCTCTCTGCCAACGCGACGATGAGGGCGAAGCGCGGAATGGCTCTGGCGAAATTCATCGTCCCGTCGACGGGATCGATGATCCACACGGGCTCGTCGCCGGCCAACTGGTCGAGAACCGCGGGATCCACGGCGACGGCCTCCTCGCCGACCACGAGCGAGCCGGGGAGGAGGTTCATCAAGCCCGACGTCAGCGCCAGCTCGGCCTCGGTATCGGCGACCGTGACGAGGTTGCCCGGCGACTTTTCACGGATTTCGTGTTGAGCAAGCCGCTGAAACCGCGTCAGCACCTGTTCCTCGGCGACGCGGCGGATGATCGGGACGACGTCCTCGAGTGCAATGCGAAGTGTCATTGAGGCCAGGTTATACCACG
>DATJPD010000065.1:0-40005 GCA_035506575.1 Alphaproteobacteria bacterium | reverse complement strand
CCTTTCCGCTTTCGCAGCCATTTCAACCTAGCCCAGGGCCGCGCCCATGCAGCCGCCCCCGCTTCCGCCGGATCCCGACGCGATCATCGACCGCCGGCGCCTGAAGCGCCAGATCACGGCGTGGCGCATTCTTGCGATCATCATGGCGCTGGCGGCGATCGGCGCCGCGGCCGGGAGGCTCGGCCTCTACGCCGGCCGCGACCACGTGGCCGTGCTCACGGTCTCCGGCATCATCTCGAGCGACAACGACCGGGCGCGCGCGCTGCGCAAGCTGGCCGACGACGACCATGCCAAGGCGCTCCTGGTGCGCATCGACAGCCCCGGCGGGACCGTGGTCGGCGGCGAGGGGCTGTTCCAGGAGATCCGCGCCGTGGCTGCCCACAAGCCGGTGGTCGCCGTCATGGGCGACATGGCGGCCTCGGGCGGCTACATGGTGGCGCTCGCAGCCGACCACATCATCGCCCGCCAGGGCACCATAACCGGCTCGATCGGCGTGATCCTGCAGACAGCCGACGTCACCGGCCTTCTGGCGAAGATCGGGGTCGAGCCCGAGGCGATCAAGAGCGCCCCGCTCAAGGCGGTCCCGTCCCCACTCGAGAAACTGACCCCGGAAGGGCGCGCTGCCACGCAGCTGCTGGTCAATGACATGTATGACATGTTCCAGCAGATGGTCGTGACGCGGCGCAACCTGCCGGCCGACCGCGTGCACCAGCTGGCCGACGGCCGCGCCTATACCGGCCGGGAGGCGCTGGCGGCGGGCCTGATAGATCAGATCGGCGGCGAGCCGGAGGCGCGCGCCTGGCTCGCCACCAAGGGGGTGCCGGCCAGCCTGCCGGCGCGCAAGCTCGAGATCCAGCGCGACGACGAGTTCTGGTCCTCGATGGCCGACAGCATGGCCCACGCGCTGTTCGGAAAAACGTATTTGTCTGAGAGACTTACCCTTGACGGGCTGGTGGCGCTCTGGCACCCTGAGATCGGGACTCGCTAGGAGGAACGCTTCCGGCGAGCCGCTGGCCCAGCTGCGGAGCCGGGTTCAAGGGCCAGGGCCGGGGGGCCGAAATCGGGGCAACCGGACATGCGACGGCTCCGGGGAACAGGTTAGCGCGTCAGGGCCATGACCAAATCCGAACTCATCCTCAAGCTCGCCGAGCGCAACCCACATCTCTACCAGCGCGACGTCGAGCGCATCGTATCCACGGTCTTCGACGAGATCACCGGCGCGCTCGCGCGCGGCGACCGGGTCGAGCTGCGCGGCTTCGGCGCGTTCTCCGTGAAGCGCCGCCAGTCGCGCGTCGGGCGCAACCCGCGCACCGGCGAAGCCGTGCAGGTTGCGGAGAAGGCCGTGCCGTTCTTCAAGACCGGCAAAGAGCTGCGCGAAAAGCTCAACACCGCCAAATAGGCGTTCCACCGCACGGGCGGCGGAGCCTGCCTCAGATTGACCGGCATCACCGTTCGGCTCAATCTCGCATCCGATGAAGCTCCTGTTCTGGATCGTAGGCGTGCCGCTGGTGCTCGCCGCGGCCTTCTTCGCCGTCGACAACCGCGAGGCAGTCTCGGTCAGCTTCTGGCCGTTCGCGGAGCCCCTCGAGGTTCCGCTGTTCGTCGCCATCATCACCCCCCTCTATGTCGGCGTCGTCTTGGGCGCGGTGGTCGCCTGGGTCTCGGGCGGCCGGACACGCTCTCGTGCGCGGACCGAGGCGCGCCGGGCCGCGGCCCTCGAGGCCGAATGTGCGGGCCTGAGGGCGCGGGTGGAGGCTGCCGAGGCGGCGCGACGCGCCGCTGCAGTCGCCGCAGTCACCGCGGTTCCCGCGGGCACGCCTCCCGCCCCGGCCCCGGCCCCGGTTTTGCAACGGCCCTGATACGCCATGACGGTGCGCGTGATCGATGCCAGCACGGTGGAAGCCATCGAGCTCGCACCGCTGGTCGAACAGCTGAGACAGGTTTTCCGGGCCGGCGGCGTGGTCCCGCCGCGCCATCACCACACCGTTCCCGTCCCCGGCGCCGCCGACGCGACCCTCCTCCTGATGCCGGCCTGGCAGGTCGGCCGCTACCTCGGGGCGAAGATCGTCACCGTCTTTCCGGGCAATGCCGAGCGCAGCCTGCCATCGGTGGCCGGCACGTACGTCCTGATGTCGGGCCGCACCGGCGAGCCGCTGGTGGTGATCGACGGACGCATGCTGACCCTGCGGCGCACTGCCGCCGCCTCGGCGCTCGCCGCGAAGTACCTCGCCCGCCAGGACGCGCATCGCCTGTTGATGGTCGGCACCGGTGCCCTGGCCCCGCATCTGGTGCTGGCGCACGCGACGGTGCGGCCGATCCGCGAGGTCGTCATCTGGGGCCGTAACCCCGACAAGGCCGAGCGCCTCGCCCGCAATCTCAACAGCCAGTATTTCAGGGCGACCGCGGCGCGCGACCTGGCGAGTGCCGTGACGAGCGCCGACATCGTCTCATGCGCCACCTTGTCACATGAGCCGCTGATCGAGGGCGCGTGGCTCAAGCCCGGTCAGCACATCGATCTCGTCGGCGGCTTTACGCCCGAGATGCGCGAGGCGGACGACACGGCGATCGACCGCTCGCGCGTCTATGTCGACACCGAGGTTGCGATGCAGGAGGCCGGAGACATCGCCCAGCCGCTCAAGAGCGGCGTGCTCATGGAGCAGTCGGTCGCCGGCACGCTCACCGAGCTGGCGCAAGGCCGGGTGCCGGGTCGCAGCTTCTACAACCAGATCACGCTGTTTAAATCGGTCGGCACCGCACTCGAAGACCTCGCGGCAGCCATTCTCCTCTTCGAGACCGCGCGCAGCGAAACGGCGGTCGCTTATTGAGCCGCACGCAAACGCGCTAAGCTGCGCCTTATGAAAATATCCGTTATCGGCGCCGGCATCATGGGCCTCACGGCCGCGTGGGCGCTGGCGCGCGACGGCCATCGGGTGACGATCTACGAGCAGGCCGACGTGCCGAACCCGCTCGGCTCGTCGGTCGATCAGCACCGGCTGATACGCCATCCCTACGGGGGCGAGCGCGGCTATACGCGCATGATCAACGAGGCGTATGCCGCCTGGGACCAGCTGTGGGCGGACCTCGGCGTGCGGCATTACGCGGCGACCGGGACCTTGGTGCTCGACCGTGGAGATCCGTGGGCGGCGGCCACGGCGCGCACCTTGGCGATCGAGGGCGTCCCGTTTCGGCGCCTCGAAGCCGCCGATGTCGCGCGCGATTATCCGCAGCTGTCGACCGACGGGCTGGTCGTGGCACTTCGCCTGAACACCGGCGGCGTGCTGTTCGCCGACCGCATCGTGAGCGACCTTGCGCGCCACCTGCGCGGACGCGGGGTGGCACTCGAGACTTCGAGCCCGGTGCGCGAGGTTGACGGCGAACGCGGCCGCGTCACGCTCGATGGCGGACGCACGGTCGGGTCCGATCTGCTTGTTGTCGCGGCCGGGCCCTGGATCCGGCATCTGCTGCCACTGATGGCCTCGCGCGTCACCCCGTCGCGCCAGGTGGTTGTCTATCTGACTCCGCCCGCCGACCTCGTGGCACACTGGGCCAAGAGCCCGATGATCCTCGACATCGACCCGGGCGCCGGGTTCTACGTCGTGCCGCCGCGCGACGGTACGGGCCTCAAGATCGGCGACCACCGGTTCACGCTCGCGGGCGACCCGGACCATGACCGCACGGCCACCGACCCCGACATAGCCCGCGTCCTGGCCGCCTGCGGTCCGCGGCTGCGCGATATCGGACGCTACGCCGTCAGCGCGGCGAAAACCTGCTTCTACGACGTCGAGCCGCGCGAGCGCTTCATCGTCGAGCCCGTGGGCGCGCGCGGCATCGTCCTGAGCGGCCTGTCGGGCCATGGGTTCAAGTTCGCGGCCGTGCTTGGGCTCGAGCTGGCGCGCACGGTGCGCGGCGAACGGCCGATCCGCGATCTCAGCCAATGGGCCGCCGGCGGCATCGATCCGGCCCCTGCCTAAACGAGTGGCACAAGCGTTGCACCGTTTCTGAGGTCAGTCGGATACGGAGGCAACACCATGATGAATGTGAGAGTTTGCGCGGCCTTAGCGGCGGCGGTGATGGGGCTCGCCGGCGGAACGGCGCACGCCGCGGACAAGATCAGGTTCTTGACCAGCTGGCGCGCCGAGGCTGAGCACGGTGGCTTCTACCAGGCGATCGCCGATGGGACCTACAAGGCCTACGGGCTCGACGTCGAGCTGCAGCAGGGCGGGCCCCAGATCAACGGCGCCCAGGTTCTGGTCGGCGGAGGTACGGACGTCGCGGTGATCTCGGGCTCCGCCATCGTGCTCAACATGGTCGCCCAGAACACCCCCTTCGTGGCCGTGGCGGCCTTCTTTCAAAAGGACCCGCAGGTGCTCCTCTGTCACAAGGAGATGGGCTTCAAGACCCCGGCCGATCTCAAGGGGCATCCGGTCCTGATCGGCTCCAGCGGACGGCTGACCTACTGGAAATTCCTCAAGGACAAGTTCGGGCTCGTGGACGATCAGGTGCGCCCCTACACGTTCAACCTCGCACCGTTCCTCGCCGACAAGAACGTGTGCCAGCAGGGCTATGTGACCAGCGAACCGTTCGCGCTCCGCGAGGCGGGCACTGACCCGCAGGTGTTCCTGTTCGCCGATTACGGGTATCTCCCGTATTCGTCGTTGTTCGTGACCTCGAAAAAGCTGGTGGACGAGAAGCCTGATGTCGTCCAGCGCTTCGTCGACGCTTCGATCAAGGGCTGGTACGCCTATTTCAAGGGCCCGCGCGACGCGGCCCATGACCTGATCGTCAAGGACAACCCGCAATACACGAAAGCGAATGCCGAGTTCACTGCGCAGGCGATGCAAGAATACGGCATCATGAACTCGGGGGACGCGAAGACGCTCGGGATCGGAGCGATGACGGATGCACGCTGGAAGAGCTTCTTCGACGAAGAGGTAAAGCTCGGCGACTTCAAGCCGGACCTCGACTGGCACGCCGCCTACACGTTGCAGTTCGTGAACAAGAAGGTCGGCATGTAGCGAAGGAGCCACGGGCACCCCGACCGGGTCCCAAGCTCGGGATCCAAGTTCGGGATCGGGGTGCCCAATTCCGGTGGTGGCGTGGTAAAACCCCGGCTCAACCGGAGCCGAGCATGACCGATCCCGCCGCACGCATCATCGTCGCCATCGATCGCATGACCCAGGCCGACGCGCATGCCGACCTCAAGCGCGTCGGTCCGCGTCTTGCCTTCGTCAAGCTCGGTCTCGAATTCTTCGTCGCCAACGGGCCGCAGGGCGTGCGCGCGGTCGCCGGCCCCTTGCCGCTGTTCCTCGACTTGAAGCTCCACGACATCCCGAACACGGTGGCGGGTGGCGTGCGCGCCGCCTGCGGGGTCACCCCGCGCTTTCTCACCATCCACGCGTCCGGCGGCGAGGCGATGATGCGCGCAGCCTCCGAAGCGGCGCGGGCGGCAGGCTCCTCGCGACCGATGCTGCTCGGCATCACGGTCCTCACCAGCCTCGACGATGCGGACCTCAAGGCGGTGGGACAAAGCGGCCCCGTGCGGGACCAGGTGCGCAAGCTCGCGGCACTGGCCCGGAAATCCGGCCTTGACGGCGTGGTGTGTTCGCCGCACGAACTCGAGGCGCTGCGCGCCGAGTGCGGGCGCGACTTCCTTCTGGTGACGCCGGGCATTCGGCCGGCGGCCGCCGGCAGCGATGACCAGAAGCGCTCCATGACGCCGGCAGACGCCATCCGCCGGGGCGCCGATTACCTCGTCATCGGCCGGCCGATCACCCAGGCCGACGACCCGGCCGCGGCCCTGGCAAAGATCGTGGCCGAGGTCGAAGCCGCGGCGAAATAGTCATCGGATTACCCCTGGACACCGGCCATGGCCGGTGTGACGAATGTCGTCATGTCGGTCCTGGTCAAGATCTGCGGGCTGAATTCGCCGGATGCGGTCCGCGCCGCGGCCGAGGCGGATTTTGCCGGCTTCGTGTTCTATCCGCGCAGCCCGCGCAACGTGGCGCCAGCCGTGGCGGCCGAGCTCGCGGCCAAGCTGCCGCGCGAGGTCAAGCGCGTCGCATTGACGGTCGATCCCGACGATGCGTTCCTGCGGCACCTGCTGTACGAGTTCCGCCCCGACCTGGTCCAGCTTCACGGCAAAGAGCCGCCGGAGCGGGTGGCGGCCATCAAGCGCGCATTCGGCCTGCCGGTCATGAAGGCCATCGCCGTGCACGGCGCGGACGATCTGCGCGCCATCGAGGCCTATCGCGACACGGTCGACTGGCTGCTGTTCGATGCCAAGCCGCCGGCACGCGCGGGAGCACTCCCCGGCGGCAACGCCGTATCGTTCGACTGGACCTTGCTCGCCGGCAAGACCGTCGGCCGGCCGTGGATGCTGTCGGGCGGCCTCACGGCGGCCAATGTCGCCCTGGCGGTGCGCCGCTCGGGGGCCGGGACGGTCGATGTCTCCTCCGGGGTAGAGAACCGCCCCGGCGAGAAAAATACGCTGAAAATCAAAGACTTCATAAAGGCGGCGCGCGCCACCTGAAGGCCTAAAAACGCTCGCTTCGCCCCGCCGCCTGTGGTTAATAGACGGCCCAACCCTGGCGACAGTTTCGCGATGCCTGCTCCCGTTAACTCCTATCGGACCGGCCCGGACGAGCGCGGCCATTTCGGCATATTCGGCGGGCGTTACGTCGCCGAGACATTGATGCCGCTGATCCTCGCGGTCGAGCGCGCCTACAACGATGCCAAGGCCGATCCCGCGTTCCACAAAGAGCTCGGCTACTACCTTAAGAATTACGTCGGCCGTCCCAGCCCGCTTTATTTTGCCGAGCGGCTCACCCGGCACCTCGGCGGCGCCAAGATCTACTTCAAGCGCGAGGAGCTCAATCACACCGGCGCGCACAAGATCAACAACTGCATGGCGCAGATCCTGCTCGCCAGGCGCATGGGCAAGACGCGCATCATCGCCGAGACCGGCGCCGGCCAGCACGGCGTGGCCACGGCGACCGTGTGTGCGCTGTTCGACCTGCCGTGCACGGTCTACATGGGCTCGACCGACATCGAGCGCCAGCAGCCGAACGTGTTCCGCATGAAGCTCCTGGGTGCGGAGGTAAAGCCGGTGACCTCCGGCTCTTCGACGCTCAAGGATGCGATGAACGATGCGCTGCGCGACTGGGTCGCCAATGTCGACACGACCTACTACCTGATCGGCACGGTGGCCGGCCCGCATCCCTACCCGGCGATGGTACGCGATTTCCAGTGCGTGATCGGTGAGGAAGTCCGCACCCAGCTCAAGGAGGCCGAAGGGCGGCTACCGGATTCGCTCGTCGCCTGCGTGGGCGGCGGCTCGAACGCCATGGGCCTGTTCTATCCGTTCCTCGACGAGCGCTCGGTGCAGATGATCGGGGTCGAGGCGGCCGGGCACGGCCTCGAGACCGGCAAGCACGCGGCCTCCCTCACCGGCGGCAAGCCCGGCGTGCTGCACGGCAACCGCACCTACCTGCTGCAGGACGACGACGGCCAGATCACCGAGGCGCACTCGATCTCGGCGGGCCTCGACTATCCCGGCATCGGGCCCGAGCACTCGTGGCTGCATGACATGCAGCGCATCACCTATGTGCCGGTGACGGACAAGGAGGCGCTCGCCGCCTTCCAGCTGTGCACGAAACTCGAAGGCATCCTCCCCGCGCTCGAATCCGCGCACGCGATCGCCGAGGTGATCAAGCGCGCGCCCACCTTGCCGCGGGACCATTTGATGGTGCTCGGCCTGTCGGGCCGCGGCGACAAGGACGTCTACACGGTCGCGAACGCGCTGGGGGCCAAGCTGTGAGCCGCATCGCCGCCCGCTTCAGCCAGCTGAAGCGCGACAACCGCGCCGGGCTCGTCACCTATACGATGGCCGGCGATCCCGACTATGCGACGTCGCTGCAGCTCTTGCGAGGGCTGCCCAAGGCGGGGGCCGACATCCTCGAGGTCGGGATGATGTTCTCCGACCCGATGGCCGATGGCCCGGCCGTCCAGGCCGCAGGGCTCCGGGCGCAGAAGGCGGGCGCGACGTTGCGCCGCACGCTCGACATGGTCGCGGAGTTCCGGCGCAGCGACGGCGACACGCCGATCGTTCTGATGGGCTACTACAACCCGATCTACCGCTTCGGCGCGGAAGCATTCGCGGCCGAAGCGCGCAAGGCGGGGGCCGACGGCCTGATCATCGTCGATCTGCCGCCGGAGGAAGACGGAGAGCTGCGGCCGCATGCGAAGTCGGCCGGGCTCGACCTGATCCGCCTCGCCACGCCGACGACCGACGAGGCACGCCTCCCGACCGTCATCGCGGGCGCATCGGGGTTCCTGTACTACGTGGCCGTGCTCGGCATCACCGGCACCAAGTCCGGCGCCATCGATCAGATTTCGTCCTCGGTCGCGCGCATCCGCAAATCGACCGAGCTGCCGATCGCCGTCGGCTTCGGAGTCAAGACGCCGGCGCAAGCGGCGGAGATCGCGACCGTCGCGGATGCCGCGGTCATCGGCTCGGCCCTGGTCGAGATCCTCGGCGGCGAGGGCGACGTGGTGAAAGCCGGCCTGCGCTTTGTCGAGGGTGTCGCCAACGCGGTGCACAGCGCCAGGCGCAAGTCATGAACTGGCTGACTTTTTCTGAACCGCATCCGTGCGGCCGGGTGACTCACGGCAGGGCCTGCGCATGAATTGGCTGACTAATTTCATCCGCCCGAAGATCAAAGGGCTGATGCGCAAGGCGGACGTCCCGGAGAATTTGTGGGACAAGTGCCCCGCCTGCACGAAGATGATCTTCCACCGCGATCTGGAATCGAACCTGCGGGTGTGTCCGCATTGCGGGCATCATTTGCGCCTGCGGGCCAAGCAGCGCCTGGAACTCCTGTTCGACGACGGCGCCTACACCCGCATCGAGGTGCCGAAGACACCGGTCGACCCGCTGCGCTTCCGCGACAGCAAGCGCTATACCGACCGCCTGAAGGACGGCCGTGAAAAGACCGGCGAGACCGAGGCGCTGATTGTGGCGCATGGCCGCATCGGCGGCTTGCCCGCCGTCATCGCCGCATTCGATTTCGAGTTCCTGGGCGGCTCCATGGGGCTGGCCGTGGGTGAGGGGCTGGTCGCGGCCGCGAAGCTCGCGGTGCTGCAGCAGGCCTCGCTGATCGTCATCCCGTCTTCGGGCGGTGCTCGCATGCAGGAGGGAATCCTCTCCCTCATGCAGCTGCCGCGGAGCGTCATCGCGGCCGAGCAGGTCAAAGAAGCGGGGCTGCCGTTCATCGTCGTGCTCGCCGATCCGACCACGGGTGGCGTGTCCGCGTCGTTCGCGATGCTGGGCGACATCGCCATCGCCGAGCCCGGTGCCATCATCGGCTTTGCCGGTGCGCGCGTGATCGAGGAGACGATCCGCGAGAAGCTGCCGCCCGGGTTCCAGCGCTCCGAATACCTGCTCGAGCACGGCATGGTCGACATGGTGGTGCCCCGCCACAAGCTGCGCGAGACCCTGGTGCGCACGCTGAAGCTCCTGCTGCAGCCCACCCCGCGCGCCGAAGTGCTGGCCATGCCGCGGCCGGCACTCGACATCCCGACCCCAGGCCCGCGCTGATGTCTGGTTTCCGCTGAAGGGGGGCGGCTCCGCTGAGCGCCGCGTCCTCGGTCGCCGACCCGATCCTCGACCGCCTGAAGGTCCTGCACCCGAAGGCGATCGACCTGTCGCTCGACCGCGTGTGGCGGCTGATGGCCGCACTCGGCCATCCGGAGCGCTGCCTGCCGCCGGTCATCCATGTCGCCGGCACCAACGGCAAGGGATCGACCGTCGCCACCTTGCGCGCGATCCTGGAGGCGGCGGGCCTCAAGGTGCACGTCTACACCTCCCCGCACCTCGTGCGCTTCAGCGAGCGCATCCGGCTCGCTGGATCGCTGATCGACGAGCCGCAGCTCGCGGCCCTGCTCGAGGAAATCGAGCAACGCAACGCCGGTGCCCCGATCACGTTTTTCGAGGTCACGACCGCTGCGGCGTTCCTCGCGTTCGCGCGCACCCCGGCCGATGTGACCCTGCTCGAGACGGGCATGGGCGGACGCCTCGACGCGACAAACGTGGTCGATCGGCCGCTGGCTAGCGTCATCACGCCGATCTCCTTCGACCACATGCAGTTCCTCGGCACGACCCTGGCCGAGATCGCCGGCGAAAAGGCGGGCATCCTCAAGCCCGGCGTGCCTGTCGTGATCGGCGCGCAGCCGCAAGCAGCGTTCGACGTGCTCACGCGACGCGCGGGCGAGGTGCGGGCGAAACTCTTCCGGCGCGGTGCGGAATGGGAGATCGAGACGGCGGCGGACGGTTTCGCATATCGCGGACGGCGCCGCTACGGCCTGCCACGGCCGAGCCTGCCCGGCCGTCACCAGGTCGACAACGCGGCTCTCGCGGTTGCCACGCTCGACCACGTCGAAGGGCTCACGATCACCGAGGAGCAGATGCGCGCCGGGCTCCGGCGCGTCGAGTGGCCGGCGCGTCTGCAGCGCCTGACAAAGGGTCCGCTCGTGAGCCTGTTGCCGGGCGGGGCCGAGCTGTACCTCGACGGCGGACACAACGAGGCCGCGGGCGAGATCCTCGCCGACTGGGCGCAATCTCAGCGCGACAGGTCGCTCGACCTCGTGTTTGGCATGCTGTCGACGAAGTCGCCGGAAGCGTTCCTTGCGCATATCGCCCCGCACGTACGGCGGCTGCGCGCGGTGCCGATCCCGGGCGAAGCGGCAGCACTGCCGGCAGACGCGGTCGCCGACGCGGCGCGCCGCGCCGGGCTCAAAGATGTCGCCGCGACCGGGAGCGTGCACGATGCCGTGGCGCAACTGGCCCGCAACAGCGGACCACCGCCGCGCATCCTCATCTGCGGGTCGCTCTATCTCGCGGGGCAGGTGCTGGCAGAGAACGGCTAGAAAAGCGAAGCCCCGCTCCTTCTTGCGAAGGGCGGGGCTTCTTTATTTTTTCCGGGTCCAACTTGGACGATTAAGGAAAAACACGCCTAAAAGGCGTCCCATTAAAGACCTGTTTGTACGCAGCCGTAAAGCACGTTTCCGTTAACAGCGGGCCCAGGCCGCCCAAAGGCAAAAGCCCCGCTCCTTCTGGCCGAAGGGCGGGGCTTCCTTAACCGGGTCCAACTTGGCTGGGCTGCGGCTGCTACGGCTGAAGGCTGTTAACCAAGATTAGACTGCACCCACTCGTAAAGCTTGGTCTTCGGCAACATGCCGATCTTGGTCGCGGCGACCTGACCGCCTTTGAACAAGATCAATGTCGGAATGCCGCGCACGCCGTACTTGCTGGGCACGTTCGGATTCTCGTCGACGTTGACCTTCGCGACTTTGATCTTGCCGGCGAGATCGCGCGCGAGCTCGTCGAGGGCGGGGGCGATCTGTTTGCATGGGCCGCACCATTCGGCCCAGAAGTCGACGAGCACGGGCCCGCTGGCCTTCAGGACATCGGCTTCGAAGCTATCGTCGGTGACTTTGGACGGCTGCATAGAACCTCTGTGATGCTGTGGCGCAGGTGGGCGCCGAGGGGGAGACGCCCGGGCCGGGCGGTATTAAGAAAGTGTACGTCGGTTAAGGCAGGGGTCAAGCGACGGTCTGTCCCAACCCCTGTGCATAACTCCCGTTTAAGGCCGATCGTGGTTAAAAACCTCGTGATTCGGGCGCCGTGAGATCGGACGCGTAGCGCGCGAGCAGGTCGTCGGGTAACTCCATGAGCGTGGGACCATCGGTCCACAGCAGCGCACACCGCAGCCGCCGGCCGGGGTAGAGGCCGCCAATGGCTGCCCTGTACGCCGCCATCTGCCGCACATAGATGGGTGACACATCGGCCGCTCGCAAGGGCGGCGGCCGGTTGGTCTTGTAATCGAGGATCAGCACCGAGTCGGCGCTGACCACCAGACGGTCGATCTGCCCGGACACGATCCGGGCACCCACCCGCCCGACCACCGGCACCTCGGCCACACTGCCGGCGCCGAACAGCTCCCCCCAGTCCGGATGCTCGAGCACCGCCATGATCTCGCGGGCCAGCGCCTCCTGCTCGAGCGGCAGCAAGCGATGCGCCTCGCGCGCCAGGAAGCGCCGGGTTGCGGCGTGCCGGTCGGCCAGCGGCAGATCGGGAAGCGTCTGCAGCAGCCGGTGCACGAGCCGGCCGCGGCGGAAGCGCCGTGTGTCGGCCGCGGCGCCGAACGGCGCCAAGGGCGGCGGCTCCTCGCCCTCCGGCCGCGACGGGACGAGAGGCCGCGGCGGATCGGGCTCGTCCGGCGGCGGCCGGTCGGCCCAGACGGGCTTGAGCGGTGCAGCGGCAGGCGGCGGTGTCCGCTGCCGCTCGACCGCTTGACGCTGCGGGGTTGTCAGACGCAAGCCCGGCCCGGTCAGCGAATTCTCCGGGTCCACGAAGTCGAAGCGATCGGCCACCGGCTCGAGACCGGCTTGGATGAGCCGGTACCAGCAGCTGTCGGACGGCGCGTTGCGGTCCTGATAGCCGCATACATAGAGCCTGTCCTGCGCCCGTGTCATCGCGACGTAGAGCAGGCGCCGGTACTCCGCCTCCTGGGCCTGGCGTTGCTCCGCCCGCGCCATTTGCGACAGCCGGTCGTCGCGCACCGATTGCGGCGACCACAGCAGGAGATCGGGCCCGCGGTCCGCCAGATGCGACCACAAGAGCTTCGGCCCCTGCACACCGCTCTGCCGCGGCACCTGGAACGTGTCGGGCAGGATGACGATCGGCGCCTGCAGGCCCTTGGCGCCGTGAACGGTCATGACGCGCACCTCGTCGCGCGCGCGGCTTTCGAGGTCGCGCTTGATGTCCTTGCGGCCCGCCTCCAGCCAGTGCAGGAACGTCTCGAGCGCCGGCGGATGGCCGCGCTCGAACTCCAGGGCGGCGGCTATGAATTCATCGAGCGGGTCGTGCGCCTCGACCCCCAGGCGCGCCACGAGGCGCTTGCGGCCGCCCCGCGGGCCCAGCACTTCGGCGAACAGCTCGTGCGGGCGGACGAAATCGACTCGCGCCAGAAGCTCCGACAGCTCGGTCGCCGCAGCGGTGAAGTCGGCATTCTCACCGGCCCGGCGGCGCAGGGCGGCCCACAGCGTATCGGGGCGGTCCCAGGCGAGTTCGAACAGCCGCTCTTCCGAGAATCCGAACAGCGGACCCTTGAGGACCGTGGCCAGGGTGAGATCGTCCTCGGGCAGGAGGAGGAAGCGCCCGAGCGCTATCAGGTCCATGATCGCGAGCTGGTCGGCGAGCACCATGCGGTCGACGCCGGCCACGTCGACTCCGGCACCCTTGAGCTCACGGACCAGAAGGTCGACCAGCATGTTGCGCCGGCGGACGAGGATCATGACGTCCTCGGCATGGATGGGCCGCGCCTGCGACTGAAGAATCTCGCGGCCCGAGATCCAGCCCGCCACCGTTCGTGCGATCAGGCGGGCAAGACGCGCCGGCGGCGAATCCTCCTCGATCCGCTCGACCGGCAGGGCCCAGGGCTCCAAAGGCACGCGCTCGCGCGGTACGACCGGCGGCCACAGCTCGACGAGACCGCCAGCGCCGATGCGGTCGGTGTCGTGCCGGATGGCGGCGCCATCGAGGGCCACGCCGGTGCTGGCCGCAGGACGGGCGAACACCGCATCGACGGCCGTGAGCACCGCCGCGGTCGAGCGGAACGAGACGGTGAGGTTCTCGCTGGTCCACCGCTTGTCGGCGGCGCGGGCGCGCGCGGCGAACTTCGCGCGCAGATCCACAAAGGATTGCGGGTCGGCGCGCTGGAACGAGTAGATTGACTGCTTGACGTCGCCCACCGCGAACACCGTGCGGTCAGCGCGCTCGGCGCGCTCGCGGCCTTGCCCGGCGAAGAACTCGCCGGTCAGGGCTTCGACCACCTCCCATTGCTCAGGATTCGTATCCTGCGCCTCGTCGATCAGGATATGGTCGATGCCGCCATCGAGCTTGTAGAGCACCCACGGCGCCACCCCGGGCCGGCGCAGCAGGTCGCGCGCCAAGAGAATGAGATCATCGTAGTCGAGGGCAGCGCGGTCGGCCTTGGCCTCGCGATACTGCGTCTCCAGCGCGGCGCCGACGCGCATCAAAGCCGCCGTGCGCTCGGCCGTGCACGCTGCGTTGCGGCGCGCCCGCACCCGCTCCAGCCGCTCGACCTCGCGGTTGAAGACGGCCTCCAGGCCAGGGGCGGCCTTGAGCACGCCAGCGGTCGCAACGCGCTTTCGCCGGTTCCCCTCCCCTTCCTCGACGAACCAGACTTCGAGATAAGCATTGAAGGCCGCCATGCGGCGGTCCGGATCGGCCAGCCAGCCGGCCAGGACGCTGCCCAGGCGCTGATCGGTCGGCGAGCCGGCCTGCATTGCCTTGGCCGCACGGCGCAGTTCCCCGGCTTCGAACGCCGAATCCGCGCAGGCGTCACGCAGCACATCATGCTCGGTCTCGTCCGGCTTGAGCTCGAGGGCGGCGTAGAGGCGAGCGATCGCACGCTTCAACGCGGCGGCCTGGCCGTTCCCGGCCAAGCGCTGCAGCCGGCCGCGTTCGCGCATCAGCTCGGAGAGCAGGTCGTTCAACCCTTCTTCGAAGGTGCACGCGGTGACGATCGCGAGGGAACGCGCGAGCTCGCCCTCGGGATCGCGGCGCGCGCGCTCGAGCATTGCGTCGCGGCAATCCTGCATCAGCTCGGCGGCGCTGCGGTCGTCGAGCACCTGGAAGTTCGGCGGCACGCCGGCCTCGAGCGGGAAGCGCCGCAGCATCGACTGGCAGAACGCGTGGATGGTGTCGATGCGCAAGCCCCCCGGCGTATCGAGCACGTCCGCGAACAGACGCCGCGCGCGCCGCCGTTGCGCGTCGTTCGGCGCGCCGCCGACAAGCGCCGCCAGAGCCTCGTCGAGCTCGCCCTCTGGGGACGTCACCCATTTGCCCAGGATGCCGGTCAGGCGCAGCGCCATCTCCTGCGCCGCCGCCTTGGTGAAGGTGAGGCACAGGAGACGCTGCGGCCTGGCCCCGGCGAGGAGCAGGTTCAGCACGCGGTCGACCAGGACCTTGGTCTTGCCGGTACCGGCCGACGCCGCGACCCAGGCCGAGGTCGCGGGCGAGGCAGCACGCTGCTGCGCCTGCGCCGACGTCTCGCGCGGCGACACGGACGGCTTCACGGCTCTTCCTCGCTCGCAGACCATTCCTTGATCCGTGCCAGGTGATGGTAATCGTTGTAGCGCAGCGCCTGGTCGGGCCACGGCCGCGCATGGTAGGGCGTGGCCGGGTTGTCGAAGCGCTCCACCAGGGCGCCGACACCAGCCACAGCCTGCGCCGTCAGGGTCGCGGGATCAGCCAATTTCTCGCCGCCGCGGCGCGGCACGACCGGGCTGCCGTCGAGCTTGAGCTCTTCCCCGGGCGTCGCCCCGCCCGAGAGCCGCCAATAACGAAGCAGCGTCACCGCAGCGGGAGGCACGTCGCGAAAGCCGCCGGACGCCGCGATCGCCGCCTCGAGAGGCAGCTGCAGCGCAAACCCGTCGGCGACTTCGGCCAACGAGGGCACCCGGCCGGTCTTATAGTCGATCAGGGCCAACGTGCCGTCGGCTAGCCGGTCGATCCGGTCGGCGCGCGCCGACACCGTGAACTCGCCCGTGCCGGTTCGCAGCGTGAGCCCACCCTTCGCCTCCGCAACCAGCGTCGTGGCCGTGAGCCGCCACTCCGCCTCCTGACCCAGGAACCAGGCGGCGATGGCACGGAAGCGCGGCCACCAGAACGCCCAGATGCCGGGGCGCGCCAGCATCGGGCCGAAGCAGCGTTCCCCGATCTCGAGCAGGCGCTCCAGCGCATCGGCCGGAAGGCTCACGGGATGCGCCTGGACGAATTTCGCGAGCGCCTCGTGGATGACGGTGCCGCGGTCGGCGGCACTCGGGTCGGCGTCGATCGGCTGCAGCTTCTTGAGCCGCAGCACGTGGCGGGCGTAGATCGCGTACGGATCGCGGCGCCAGGTCTCGATCTGCGTGACCGACAGCTCGCGCGGCCGCGCCTTCACGGGCGGACGCGGTGCCGGCGGTCCCGGCGGCTCGCGCAACTCCGTCTGGTCGAGCCAGGCGCGCCAGGCGAGCGGCTCGCTCCACGCCAGGCGCTCGACCAAGCCGGCCGCCTGCAGGACCGCCGCCAGCCGCTGCAGCCACCGCGACGGCACGGTCGGCGTGCCCTCGACCCGCGAGGACCGTGTCAGGACGACCTTGGGGGCCGCACAGGCCTGTGCGAAATCATGCGCCGCCAGGCCGACCCGCCGCTCGGGCGCCGGCAGGCCGAAGGTGCTGCGCATCGGCCGCGACATCCAGGGGTCGGAGGCGGCTTCGGGCGGCCACGTGCCTTCGTTGAGGCCGCCCAGGATCGCGAGGTCGACGCCGATGAGGCGCGCTTCGAGCGGCCCCAGGATGTGCAGCCGCGGATGTCCGCCCCAGGCGGGGCGGACGACGCGGCCGGCGGCGCAGGCATCGAAGAACGCCGGATACGCGGCGCCATGGATCTGCGGGAAATCGCGCGCCGCCTCCGCCAGTTCGGCGATGAACTCCGCCGCGGCCTCGCCGGCTTCGCCCGCCCACAGGCGCGCCGGCCCGGTTTCGGTGTCGCTCGCCGCCCACGCCTCGGCCAGCGCCACATGCGCGCGCAGCAGATCGTGAACGGACGCGGACCCGGACGCGCGCTCGGCGAACCGCTCGGCCTGTGTGGCGAGCGCCGAGAGCCACGGCACGAGGTCTGCGGCCTTCGAGTCCTGCAGATCGGCAATGAGGTGTGCGAGCCCCGGGCCGGGCCGCGGGCCGTGAAGGACGGCGAGTTCCAGCCGCCGGGCGCGCGTCCGGAACTCGACGGGAGCGAGGCCGCCCGCCGCCAGAGGATGCTTGAGAACGGCCAGCAGCGGCGCGGGTGCGGCCCCGTCGCACAGCGCGTCCGCGATCAGGCGCAGATACGTCATCGGCGGCGTCGCGGCGAGCGGCCGGCCGGCGGAGTCGTCCACGCTGACGCCAAACCGTCCGATCTCGGCCGCGACGCGGCGCGCCAGGTCGCGGTCGGGCGTGATCAGGGCCGCGGTGCGGCCTCGCGTCTCGAGCGCCTCGCGGAGCAACAGGGCGATGACCTGCGCCTCGTGCTGCGGATGCGCGCAATCGATGCGCGAGACGCCATCAACCGCCTCGGCAGGAACCGCGCCGAGTTCGCGCCACGCGGCGGTGGTCGCCGCCGGGCGCAGGGCCGCCGACAGCAGCTGGCGGCGCGCCGCGGCGTGCGGCGGTGCCGTGCCGTGGCCCCACGTTTCGACCGCCTCGCGCGGCAGGCCCAATCGCGTCAGGAGCTGGCGCAATCCGTATTGCGGATGCGTCTCGTCGAGCTCCTCCCAGCTCTCCGCTTCGAGATCGCGGTCGAGCCCCGGAAGCACGACCGCACCCTGCGGCAGCCGGGCCACCACCGCCAGAAGATCGGCCACCGCCGGAATGCTGCCTGTGGACCCCGCGGCGTAAACCGGATCTTCGGGCAGCCGCGACATCCAATGGCGGGCCAGCGCGTCGAGCACGCGATTGCGGCGCTCCACCGGATCGACGCAGCCCTCCGTCTCGAGGATCTTCGGCCAGTGGCTGGTGAGGATTCCGAGGAACTTGACCGTGCGCCGCCAGTGCTCGGCCAGCTCTTCGGGTGCCAACTTCTCCAAGCCCGCGAACCCGAGCCGTTCGGTCTGAACCTGGTCAAGAAGATGGGCCAGCTCCGCCGCAAGGTCGACCGCTTGCGGTGGTGTACGCTCGCCCGCCTCGCGCTCGAGGGCGAGGATGGTGCGTGCGAGCACGAGCAGGCGCCGCAGCGGCAAGATCGAGGGCGGCAGATCGAGCGTCCCTTCGTCCCCGGTCAGCGCCAGCTCATCGTCGTCGACGTCGCCGATGGGGCGCAGCCGCGGCAGCAAGGTCGGCCGCCCCTCGGTGCGGCGCAGGAACGCATCGCGCAAGGCCCGGCAGGCGCGCCGGGTGGGCAAGAGCACGGTGGCCCTGGACAGCGCCAGCGGCGCATCGCCGGCGCGCGCGAGGATGCCCTCGGCCAGCGCGTCGAGGAACGGCACGCCCGCCGGAATGGTATAGACGCGCGCGCGCTTGGAGTCGAAAGAGCCTGGGCCGCCCGACGCGTCCATGGTCAGCGCGCGGGCCGCGGCGGGCCGAGAATGGCTTCCGTTTCGGCCAGGCCTTCCGGCGTGCCGACGTGGAACCACAGCCCGTCATGGCGCAGACCCCACAGCCGCCCCGCGGCCTCGGCGTGGTCGTAGAGGCGCTTCAGCGAAAACGGACCCTCGGGCGCATGTGCGAACAGACGCGGATGCAGGATCTGCACGCCCGCGAAGATGAACGGCGCCAGCTCGTTCGCCTTGCGCCAGCGCAACCGGCCGAGCGGGTCCGCGAAATAGTCGCCGCCGCCATCGTAGCCGATCGCGGTCACCGCCGGCTGCAGCAGCAACAGCGCATCCATCGTCGAATCGTTCCAGGCACGCGCCAGGCGGGCGAGCGCCGGGGTCATGCCGTCCAGCCACAGCACATCGGCATTGGCCACGTAAAAGGGAGCTGGCCCCAGCCGCGGCAAGGCGTTCTTCACTCCGCCGCCGGTCTCGAGCAAGTCCGGCTCGGGCGACAGCTCGATCGGCGGCCGCTGCCGCGTCGCGAGGTGCTTCTCCATCACGTCGCGGAAGTAATGCAGGTTGATCACCACGCGGCCGATCCCCGCCGCGTCGAAGTGATCGAGCACGCGGTCGAGCAGGGTGCGGCCGGCCACCGGCAGCAGCGGCTTGGGCAATTTGTCGGTGAGCGGCCGCATGCGCTTGCCGAGCCCCGCGGCCAGGACCATCGCCGTGCGCGGTCCGCCGGGCTCGCGAATAGGCGGGGTCATGCCGGAACCGCGGCCCGCGGCACGACGCGCCGGTCGCGCGGGACGCGCCGGTCGAACCAGGCGCGCAGCCCGGCGAGCGCCGGATGCGCGAGGTCGCCTTCCAGGAGGCGCCAGACGCGCGGGATGTGGGCCAGGTAGTGCGGCTTCTTGTCGCGCACCATCAGGCGCGTGAAGATGCCGACGATCTTCGCATTGCGTTGCGCCCCGAGCACCGCATAGGCGGCGTCGAACTGGGCCCGATCGAGCCTCGGAAACGCCGCCGCGTAGCGCGTTCGCATGGCCGCGATCACCCCGGGCGTCACGTCGCGGCGCGCATCTTCCAGCAGCGAGACGAGGTCGTAGGCCGCGGGGCCGATCACCGCGTCCTGGAAATCGAGCAGGCCGCACGCGGCGATACTGGAGCGGCCCTCGAGCCGCATCAGATTGTCGACATGGTAGTCGCGCAGCACCAGGGCCGGGGCCGCATCCGCGAACACCGCGAAAGCCCGCCGCCACAGCGAGAGATACTCCTCGCGCGCGTCCGCCGGCAGGGCCTGGCCGGTCGCCGGGAGGTACCAATCGGTCAGGAGCGATGCCTCGGCGAGCAGCCGCGCCTCGTCGTACGGCGGCAACGCGACCGAGGTGGCGCGCGGGTTCCGGTGGAGCTCGATCAGAAGGTCGACCGCCAAATTGTAGAGCTGCTGTTCGTCGGCACCGGCGGCCAGAAGACGCGTGAACGTGTCGTCGCCGAAATCCTCGAGCAGCAGCAGCCCCCGCTCGCGGTCCTCCGCGAGGATCGCGGGCGCGCTGTACCCGAGCGCGCGGAGATGCTCGGCGATCAGAAGGAACGGGCGCACGTCTTCCTGCGGCGGCGGCGCGTCCATCAGCATCGCCCGGCCGCGCGGGCCCGCAATCCGCTCGTACCGGCGGAACGAGGCGTCGCCCGCGAGGCGGCGCCGCGTCGCACCGGCCCAACCGGCGCGCGCGAGAAACGCCTCGATCGCCTGATCGCGGTCGCTCACGCGCGCAGCGCCTCGGCCGAAAGCCCGGCCAGCCGCGGCGCCCAGTCGCCATAGCCGGTCACGGTCACATCGCGCGAGTCCGGTTGCGGGCCGGCCGCCAGCTCGACGTCGAGGCGGTCCCGCGGCAGGAGCGCCCCCAGCCGGTCCGGCCACTCGATGAGCGCGATCGCATCGGCAAGCGCTTCCTCCAGGCCAAGCTCCCACGCGTCCTCCGCCCGGCTCAGCCGGTAGAGATCGAAATGCCAGATCGGCGGCGCCAGGTCATAGACCTGGACCAAGGTGAAGGTCGGGCTCGGGACCTCGCTGACGGACTCGCCACCCGGGCGCGCGCGGATGAAGGCGCGGGCAAATTCGGTCTTGCCCGCACCCAGCCCGCCCGAGAGCGCAATCACGTCCCGGATGCGGGCGCGCGCGGCTGTCCAGGCGGCCAGGGCCTGGGTGCCAGCAAGGCCGAGCCGCGGCAGCGACGCCGCGGTCCTGGGAAGCTCCGAATCGGGCATGGGGCCGCATCCTAGCTCAACTCCCGCGCCAAGGGTTGATCCCCGGAAGGCACCAGTGTACTTGCACCCCCTGGAGTTCACATCGGGGCAAACCCCAGGTCGGAGAATTCATGTCCGCCGATTCCCCCCGCAGCGATGTCGCCGTGATCGGCGCCGGCCCCGTCGGGCTGTTCACGGTCTTCGAATGCGGGATGTTGAAGATGAGCTGCCAGGTCGTCGACGCGCTCGACAGCGTGGGCGGCCAGTGCGTGGCGCTTTACCCGGAAAAGCCGATCTACGACATCCCCGGCCATCCCCGGATCGCCGCCATGGAGCTGATCGAGAAACTGTCCGAGCAGGCAGCCCCCTTCAAACCCGTCTATCACCTCGGCCAGCGCGTCGAGTCCTTGACGCAAGCGGGCGACGACTGGGAGCTCGGTCTCTCGGCGGGCGGACGCCTGCGCGCGCGCGCGGTGGTGATCGCGGCCGGCGTCGGCGCCTTCGGCCCCAACCGGCCGCCGCTCGCCCGGCTCGCCGAGTTCGAGGGCAAGAGCGTCCACTACCTCGTGAAGCGGCGTGACGACTTCAAGGGCAAGCGCGTGGTGATCGCGGGCGGCGGCGATTCGGCGGTCGACTGGGCCTTGTCGCTGGCCGGGCATGCGGCGCAAGTGATGGTCGTCCACCGGCGCGACAAATTCCGCGCCGCCCCGGAAAGCGTGCGCCAGATGAAGGAGCTGGTGGCGGCCGGCAAGATCGAGATGGTCATCCCGTTCCAACTCGAGGCGCTCGAGGGCAAGGACGGGAATCTCGATGCGGTCATCGTCAAGGACCTCGACAACCATACCCGGCGCCTCGAAGCGGATTCGCTCCTCGCGTTCTTCGGGCTGGCGATGAATCTCGGACCGATCGCGACCTGGGGACTGAACCTGGACGAGAACCACATCAAGGTCGACCCGGCGACGTTCGCGACCTCGGTGCCCGGCCTGTTCGCGGTCGGCGACATCGCGCGCTATCCCGGCAAGCTCAAGCTGATCTTGAGCGGCTTCGCCGAAGCCGCCGCCGCAGCACATGCCATCCACCCGCTCGTCCACCCGGGCGAGGTGCTGCACTTCCAGTATTCGACGACCCAGGGCGTGCCCTCTTCATGACCCGCTCGCGCGTAGCCGCCACACCAACCCTACGCGCTCGCGGGCGAACGCGCCTCCGCGCGTTCGGGTGAGTCACACCGAGGCTCTACCTGATTAAAGACGCTGTTCGTTGAGCCACTTCGCGACGGCGGCGATCAGCGCGTCGGTGTTGTCGGTGAAGACGTGGCCGGCGGCACTCGGCGGGTGCTGGTCGGGCACCACCTCGTAGGTGATGCTCGGCACCAGCGCCCCCGGGGCCTTGGCGGCCGCGAGCAGCATGTAGGGTTCGAACGGCAGGATGATGCCGTCCGCCTGGTCCCGCAGCATCAGGACCGGCTTAGGCACGCGCGGCAGCCAGTAGGTGCCGTCGGCCGAGCTCGTCTCCTGGTCGCGATAGGTGAGGAAATGCTGCGCCGTCACCGGGGTCTGGCGGCCGCCGAGATACGGCATCTTCTCTGCCAGCACATCCGCCCCCTTGCCTTGATGCTCAGCCGCCACGGCCGCCTTGGCCAGCGACGCATACGCATCCTCGTTCTGGATGAGGACGGTGCGCGACTTCCACGGCAGGTTCGCGAACGGCCCGGAAAGGATGAGCCCTTTGATGGCCGGGTCCCAGTCGGTCGCGGCGTAGTACTCGGCCTGGATCGTGCCGAGGCTGTGACCGTCGAGCACGATGCTCTGGTAGCCGAGCGCCTTGGCGGCGGCCACCGCGGCCTCGATGTCCTTGCGGATGTCGTAGAAATTGTCGGTGTTCAGGTTGTCATCGTGGCCGCGCGTGCTGATGGTGAGTGCTCCGTATCCCTTGGCCGACAGCGCGCGGGCGACCGTGCGCAGCGGCAGCTCGGCCAGATTGGCGCCGCTGCCGTGGATCTGGACCAGCATGGTGGCGCCCGCCGCCTTGTTGACCGGCTGCCACAGGGCCGCCGCCACCTTGTAGCCGTCGATCGCCTTGATCGACAGGAACGACAGGCTGGCACCCGGCAGCGGCTGCATGTCCTCGGGCAGTCCCGCCGGGCGCGGCACGGTCTCGAACTCGATGCTGGCCGCCACCTGCGCGGCCCCGGCGGGCGGGACCGTCAGGGCGGCCGGCAGGACAATGAGGGCGATGGCGAGCCACAGCGACGGCGAACGCGTCATGGGAAACCTCAAAACAAAGCTGGATCAGGCGCGCGCGGTGTCGGCCGGCTGGGCGAGCGCGAACACCGACGAGCGCGACGGCACGGTGCAGATCACCGTCGTGCCGCGGCCCGGTGCCGATTCGATCCACACGCGGCCGCCATGCAGCTCGAAAATATGCTTCACCAGCGACAGTCCGAGGCCGGGCCCTGTCTGGCGCCCGCGGCCGCGCTCGCCGGTGGGCCGTGCATGGGTGAAGGCTTCGAAGACCCGCGCCTGCTCCTCGGGCGGGATTCCGACGCCGGTGTCGCTGACCGCAAAGCGGATCATGTCGCCTTCGGGCTGGGCGGAGACCTTGATCGAGCCGCCCGCGGGCGTGAACTTGATGGCATTGGACACGAGGTTGCACAGCGCCTGCTTGAGGCGGCGCTCGTCGCCCTCGATGGTCGCCATGTCGATCGGATACTCGGCCGCGAGGCGAAGGTCCTGCGAACGCGCCATGTCCTGCATGACCGCGGCCACCTCGTCGACGAGCGCGCGCGGATCGACCGTGCTGAGGTCGAGCGACATCTTGCCCGCCTCGATCGAGGCCAGGTCGAGCATGTCGTCGATGATCGACAGCAGGCGCTCCGACGACACCAGGATGCCGCGGCAATACTCGAGCTGGCGCGGGTTGAGGGAGCCGAAATAGAGATTCGCCAGGATCTCGGCAAAGCCGATGATCGTGTTGAGCGGCGTACGCAGCTCATAAGAGACCGACGAAATAAACTCCGACTTGAGGCGGTCCGCCGCCTCGAGGGCCTCGGCGCGCTCGCGCAGCGCCGTCTCGACGCGCGAGGTGTCGCTGACGTCGAGATACGACAGCAGCACCGCACCGTCGGGCAGCGGCACCGTGGCGTAATCGAGGACCGAGCCGTCGGTGCGCTCCAGGCGCCCCGCACGCGGCTCGCGCGCGGTCATGCGCGCGATGATGCGCTCCTTGTATGCGGCCCAGTCGCCGCGATGGTCGAAGAAGCCTTTGCCGCGCTCGATGAGGTTGGCGATGTGCGGCTCGTCGGCCAGGTCCTCGGGGCTCAGCTGCCACATCCGCGCATAGGCCGGGTTGGTGAGCTTGATGCGCCCGTCGCTGCCGATCACGGCGACGCCCTCGTAGAGATGGTCGAGCGTCTCTCTCTGCACGGCGATCAGGGTGTTGTAGGAGCGCTCGAGCGACAGCCGGTCGGTGACGTCGTCGAAGGTGAACAGGAGCCCGCCCATCGGATGAGGAGCGACGCGGCTGTGCAGGGTGGTGCCGTCGGGGATGTAGATCAGCTCCTCGAGCGGATCGAGGAGCGAGGTGAAGAGCTTGAGCCGCTGGCGCTTGAAGGCCGGCCAGTCGGCGTACTCGGGCAGCCGCCGCTTTTCGCGGAGGACCTCCAGCACCTCGCCATAGCCCGGTTCGTTGCGCAGCCAGTTCTCGTCCAGGTTCCAGAGCTGCGCGAACGCGGTGTTGAAGAACTTGAGCCGCTGGTCGGAGCCGTAGATGGCGATGGCGGTCGCAAGGTTCTCCAGGACCTCGCCATGCGCCGAGACGTGACGGGCGAACTCGCGCTGGATGTCCTCGCGCTCGGTGACGTCGAGGGCGATGCCCACCGTCCCGCCGCCGGGAAGCGGCGTCTCCACGAACTCGAGCCTGCGGCGGGAGCCGGCGATGACCGCGTGCCCCTCCTCGCTTTGCGGCGTCTGGGCGGCGGTCGCGAGCTCGGCCAGCGCCCTGGCGCGCGCCGCCATGCCCTGCCCGCCGAGGATCAGCCCCTCGCGCCGGACGCGCTCGCGGTCGGCTTCGACGGCCTGCGCATAGCGCGCGTTGCAGTCGATGATCTCGAGGTCTTCGTTGCGCCGCCACACCGGCAGGGGCAGGCGGTCGAGCGCCTGGCCGAGACGGTCGCGCGCCGCGATGAGCTTCGCGATCTCATCCTCGAGCTCGGCCTTGCGGGAGACGGCGGCATCGCTTTCGGCGGCCAGGCGATCGGACGCGTCGGAGGCGGCGCGGCGCGCCTCCTTGAGCTCGGCCACGAGGGCCGCGCGCCGCCACCACCCCAACAGCGCGACCACCGCCGCCACAACGGCGACGGCGGTCACGACCCACGGCGGCAGTCCCCACAGGGCGTCGTTTAGCCCGGACAATCCCACAACCCAACCTGCGCCTAGTTCAGCGCAGTTTAGAGCCTAAGGCCCTCAAGGGAAACGGCTCTGTGGAGCCTTCTCAGTACCGGTAATGGTCCGATTTGAACGGGCCGGAGGGCGCCACGCCGAGATAGTCGGACTGCTTGGGCGTGAGCTTGGTGAGCTTGGCACCCACCTTGGCGAGATGCAGGGCCGCCACCTTCTCGTCGAGGTGCTTGGGCAGCGTATAGACCTTCTTCTGGTATTTGCCCTGGTTGGTCCACAGCTCGATCTGCGCCAAGGTCTGGTTGGTGAACGAGGCGCTCATGACGAAGCTCGGATGGCCGGTCGCACAGCCGAGGTTCACGAGGCGTCCTTCGGCGAGCAGCAGGATGCGCTTGCCGTCCGGGAACTCGATCTCGTCGACCTGCGGCTTGACGTTGTGCCATTTGAGATTGCGCAAGGCACCGACCTGGATCTCGTTGTCGAAATGGCCGATGTTGCAGACGATAGCGCGGTCCTTCATTTTGCGCATGTGATCGACCGTGATCACGTCGAGGTTGCCGGTCGCCGTGACGAAGATGTCGGCCTGCGGGGCCGCGTCGTCCATGGTGACGACCTGGTAGCCCTCCATCGCCGCCTGGAGCGCGCAGATCGGATCGATCTCGGTGACCATCACGCGGGCGCCGGCGTTGCGCAAGCTGGCGGCCGAGCCCTTGCCGACATCGCCGAAACCGGCGACCAGCGCCACCTTTCCGGCCATCATCACGTCGGTGGCGCGGCGGATGCCGTCGACGAGGCTCTCGCGGCAGCCGTACAGATTGTCGAATTTCGACTTGGTGACCGAATCGTTGACGTTGATGGCCGGGAACAGCAGCCGGCCTTCCTTTTCCATCTGGTACAGGCGATGCACGCCGGTCGTCGTCTCTTCCGAGACGCCGCGGATGGCCGTGCCCAGCTTGGAGTACCAGCCGGGCTTGGACTTGAGGCGCTTTTTGATGGCGGCGAACAGGACCTCTTCCTCCTCGCTGCCCGGCTTGGCCAGGACGGACGCGTCGTTCTCGGCCTTGATGCCGAGATGGACGAGCAAGGTCGCATCGCCGCCGTCGTCGAGGATCATGTTGGGCGTGCCGCCGTCTGCCCATTCGAAGATCTTGTGCGTGAACTCCCAGTACTCCTCGAGCGTCTCGCCCTTGTAGGCGAACACAGGCGTGCCCGCGGCCGCGATCGCCGCCGCCGCATGGTCCTGGGTCGAGTAGATGTTGCAGGAGGCCCAGCGGATGTCGGCGCCCAGCTCCTTGAGGGTTTCGATGAGCACGGCCGTCTGGATCGTCATGTGCAGGGAGCCGGCGATGCGGGCGCCCTTGAGGGGCTTCTTCTTGCCGTACTCCTCGCGCGTGGCCATCAGGCCCGGCATCTCTGTCTCGGCGATCGCGAGCTCCCGCCGCCCCCAGTCCGCGAGCTTGATGTCGGCCACCCGGTAATCGTGCTCCGCCGAACCCGATTTATGGTCTTTTTTCACGCTGGTAGAGGCCATCGAGGGCTCCCGAATTGAACAAAATAAGGGGGAAAGGATCCGAGCCCGGCCGTATATCAGCCGGCCGCCGGCCCTTCAACGGGTTTCTCGGTGATCATTCCGGGGTGGGACGGACGCAATCCGAGGTCCCACCGGGCACCCGGACGGCGGTTAACGCACGCCCCAGTCGTTGGCCTGCGGGAAATGCCGGGCGACGAACTGATAGGTCTGGCGGATCAGGCGGTCCACCACCGGGCTCTGCTCGATCGCGATGCCGTCCCATTTGGCGAGAAGCTCGTCCCATCGCATGAAGCGCTGGTGGAAGTCATCGCGCATGCCGCGGATATAGCGGATCTGCGCCGCGAATTTGCGCATCGTGTTCATGATCTCGCCGGTATTCGCGTCGAGCGTCTCGAACATCTCCGAGATGCTTTCGACCGGCTTTTTCATCAGCGCACGGATGCGCACCACGTCTTCCATGACGCTGCGCTCGCGCCTGTACAGGGAGCTGAGAAAGCCGACATTCGCGTAGAGCCGCTGGATCTTGCCGAAGCGCTCGCGCAGCGCCTCGATATAGGCCATCTCGCGCGCCAGTTCGTCGAAGCGGTTGACGACGTCCTTCTTGGCATCGCCGGTGAGGCCGAGCTTCTCGGCCATGACGTCGAGCGCCTCCTGCACCTTGCGCTTGGTCTCGGGGTTGGCGGCGATCGTCTCGAGCTCGGCCGCATCGACGCTGTCGAGATGCTTGCCCGTCATCCACGAGGTGAGCTGCACGCTGATGCGCGCCCGCGCGATGTCGCGGTGATGCGGCTCGACCTTCCACGACGCCGTGCCGTCGAGGATCTCGCTCGGGATCGAATCGCCGGGGCGGATCTCTTTGACGAATTTGAGGCTGTTCTTGACGATCTGCAGGAGCTGCGCGTCGGTCGAGTTCTTGCCGATATTGAACGAGCTCGCGACCGTCTCGAGCGGCAGAGACGCCCGCATGTCGCCGAGCGGCACGTTGTAGCAGGGCTCGCCGGTGCTCGGGGAGAGCGCGAAGACGGCGTCCTTGACCGAGAAGACCTGGTGCTCGAACGCGAAATGCGTCGGCTTCTGTGCCGTGCGGGGGTCCGGCAGCGATTCCACCGGTCCATTCTGCGCCGTTTTTTGTGCAGTTGCGGAGCTCGCCATCGGCAACAACCAATCCGCGTATGGAACAAAAAGAGAACAAAAGCCCGCCCGGGGCCACCCGGACGAACATGATTAATACCGCGGGAATCCTAATGAAGTGTTTCCGGCCGCCGACCCGGCCCGGCGCCGGCCGGATCGGTCAGGACCGCTGGTCGAGGCTGCCGAATGTACGGTCCCAGCCCTGCTCCTGTGGGAAGTGGCGGACCACCAGCCGGTAGGTGGTGCGGACCAGCGTCTCGGCGGCGCTGCCGATCTCGACCGGGAGCGCCTGCCACTGCGGGATGAGATCGTCCCACAGCATGAAGCGTTTGTGGATGTCGTCGCGCGCCGCGCGGATGGCCTCGATGCACGCGTCGGGGTCGCGCACCATCTCGAGGATCTTCGCGGTGCGCGCGTCGAGCTTGCGGAACAATCCGTCGTATTCCCCGAGCGGCTTTTTCATGAGGGTCACGACACGGCTGATGTCCTGTGAAAAGCCGCGCTCGGACCCGTAGGCGCTGCCGAGCTGAATCAGCTTCATGCCGACCATCTTGATCGAGGCAAAGCGGTCGCGCAGGGCTTCGATGTAGCTCATCTCGCGCACCAGCCGCTCGATCCGGAAGAGAACCTCCGTCGCCCGGGACGCGCCCAGGCCAAGACGCTGTGCCAGCTCGCCCGCCGCCTCCTGAACGCGGTCGCGGATCGCCGGGTCGTTCGCCAGCTTCAGGATCTCGGCGGAATCGGTGGACCCGACCTCCTTGCCGGCGAGCCAGGTTACGAGCTGTACGCGCATGCGGCTCTCCGCCAGCATGCGGTCCTTGTCCTCGACCGCCCACGACGCGGTGCCGTCGAGCAGCTCGCGCGGGATGGAGTCCCCGGGCTGGATGCGCTTCACATACGCGAGCCCCTTCTCGACCACCTCCAGCAGCCTCGCGTCGGACGAGCTGGGCGCAATGTCGAAGCCCGAGACGAGCTGCGGCAGGCTCAGCACGCCCTGGATGTCGCCGAGCGGCACGTAATAGGTGGGGTCGTGCGTGTCCTGGGCCAGCGCGAAATACGCGCGCGGGATGCTGAACACCTTGTGCTGGAACAGGAAATGCGTGCTCTCGCTGGGCGCCCCCGCGGTCTCCGGGGGTGCGGCGGCGTCCGGAGCTGCTCCCCCCGCGGGCGGTTCGTCGGCCGGCATATGCCGTTGTTAGCGCAAGGCGTTGAAGTCGTCGAGAAGAGTTGCGATCCGCCCCTGGTCCGACTGGTCCATGATCGCGCGGGCGCGCGTGGCAGCCGCGGCCAGCTCCATGCTGCGCACCCGCTGCTTGATGCGGGGCAGCTTGATCGGCGACATCGACAGCTCGCGGATGCCGAGGCCGAGGAGCAGGGCCGTATAACGCGGATCGCCCGCGATCTCGCCGCACAGGCTTACCGGGATGCGGTTGCGCAGGGCGGCTTCGGTCGTGAACTGGATGAGCCGCAGCACCGCCGGGTGCAGCGGGTTGTAGAGGTGCGCCACCTGTTCGTCGCCGCGGTCGATGGCGAGCGTGTACATGGTCAGGTCGTTGGTGCCGATGGCGAAGAAGTCACACACCTGGGTGAGCGCATCCGCCGACAGCGCCGCACCCGGCACCTCGATCATGGTGCCCACGGGCGGCAGCGGATCGGGGAGCCGCGTGCCGCGCCGCAGCAGGCGGCGCGCGACGCGCGCGAGGATCGCCCGCGCCTCGCGCACTTCGGACACGGTGGCGATCATCGGCAGGAGGATGCGCACGGGACCATGCGTCGCCGCGCGCAGAATGGCGGCGAACTGCGTCTCGAGCAGCTCGGGCCGCGACAGGCTGAGCCGGATGGCGCGCAGGCCCAGCGCCGGGTTGGCGCCCGGCGTGGCATCGCTGCCGAGTGCTGAGGCGAGCTTCTCGCCGCCGACATCCAGCGTGCGAATGGTCACCGGCCGCCCGGCCATGCCGGTGACGATCTCGGTCAGCGCTTTCGCCTGCTCGTCTTCGTCGGGGACGTCGTCGCGGTTCATGAACATGAACTCGGTGCGCAACAGGCCGATGCCTTGCGCGCCGACGGCGCGTGCCGTCTCGATCTCGCGCGGGAGCTCGATATTCGCTTCGAGCGTCACCTCGACCCCGTCCCGAGTGACGGCCGGCAGCCGCGCCAGGCGCACGAGCTGGCGCTGCTCGCGCAGGAAGCTCAGGCGGCGGCGCTCGTAGCCGTCGAGCGTGGCCGGGTTCGGCCGCACGATGACCCGCCCGGCCGACCCGTCCACGACGACCGCATCGCCGGGCCGGATCTGACCGACCAGGCCGGCGACGCCGAGCACGGCAGGCAAGCCCATGGCGCGCGCCATGATCGCGGTGTGACCTTCGGCGCCGCCGAGGACGGTGCAGAAGCCGGCGAGATGCTCCGGATCCATGAGTGCGGTGTCGGCAGGGGTGATCTCCTCCGCCACGATCACCGCTCCCTCGGGCAGGTTCTTGAACGCCTGGAACGGCGTCTCGGTCAAATTGCGGATGAGCCGGGTGCCGACCTCGCGCACGTCCTGGACGCGCGCGGCGAGATAGGCGTCGTCCATGGCCGCGAAGCTCTGCGTGATCGCATCGATCTCCGACTGCACGGCCGCTTCCGCGTTCACGCGGTCCTCGGCGATGCGGCGCTCGACCCCGCGCACGAGCCGCGACTGCGACAGCATCTGCACATGCGCTTCGAGCAGAAACCCGATCTCCTCGCCCACGCTGGGCGGAAGCTGGCCGGCCTTGGCGCCCAGCTTGTTCAGCTGGCGGAGCGATTTCTCGACGGCGGCGCGGAAGCGCTGGCGCTCGCGTTCGACGTCCGCGGCCTCGATCTTATGCTCCGAGACGGCAACGTTGCCCGCCTCGTGGACGTGTGCCGGGCCAATCGCGATGCCGGGAGAGACGCCGAGCCCTTCGAAGACGCGCTCGCCTTCGCCGGCGGCGCGCCGCCCGCCACGGCGCGGCGCCTTCGGGCGGGTCCGCGATGTCTCAGCTTTCATCGAAGCCGGCGGCGACCAGGGCCGCCAGCGCGTCGGCGGCGCGCTCGGCCTCCCGCCCGGTGGCGCGGATCTCGATCTGGCAGCCCGGCGATGCGGCCAGCATCATCAACCCCATGATGGACACGCCGGACACGGTACTTTCCTTCTTCGTGACCGTCACGGCGGCGTCGAATGTCGCCGCAAGCTTTACAAACCGCGCCGCTGCACGGGCGTGCAGCCCTTTCTGATTGACGATGGTGGCGGTGCGCGCGACCGCTCCGGCGGCGGACGCGCCGTCGGCAGGCTGCGATGCGGGCGCGTCCGAGGTCACTTCACCTCGCCGGCGAGGAGCTGGGAGGCGACGTTGATGTATTTACGCCCGGCCTCGCGCGCCGAGGCGACGGCGTCGGCCAGCTTCTCGGTGTTGCGCACGCTTGCAAGCTTGATCAGCATCGGCAGGTTCATGCCGGCGATGACTTCGATCTTCGCGCGATCGATAATCGAGATCGCGAGGTTCGAGGGCGTGCCGCCGAACATGTCCGTGAGCACCACGACGCCCGCACCATCGTCGACGCGGGCGACCTGATCGATGATCTCGCGGCGGCGCTGCTCCATGTCATCCTCGGGCCCGATGCACACAGCGGAGACGTTGCGCTGCGGCCCGACCACGTGCTCCAGCGCCGCGATGAACTCGTCGGCGAGGTGCCCGTGCGTAACCAAAACCATACCGATCATAGTGAACCTCTGGTTACCCCCTGTGAACTCACGCTGACGCCGGGCCGCTGCCGGCGGCGGGGACCTGCCCGCCGCGCCGGCGGTCCGGCTGCAGATCGCGATGGTACAGGCCGCAACGCCAATGCTGCGCGCGCAGCCAGGCGGCCAGGCGCTCGGCCACGTACACCGAGCGATGGCGGCCGCCGGTGCAGCCGATCGCGATCGTCAGATAGCTTTTACCCTCGCGCTCGTAGCGCGGCAGCAAGGCGCCCAGCATGCTGGTCAGGCCGTCGAGAAAACCGGCGCAGCCGGGATCGCGCTCGATGAAGTCCGCGACCGCCGCGTCGCAGCCGGTCAGCGGCTTCAGCGCCGGCTGGTAATGCGGATTGGAGAGGAACCGCACGTCGAACACGAGGTCGGCGTCGCTCGGCAGTCCGTTACGATACGCAAACGACACGACCTGCAACGCGAGCCCCGCCGCGCTGTCGAGCGCCAGGCTGTCCTGCACGCGCCGCTTGAGGTCGGCCTGCGAGAGATCCGTCGTGTCGATGACCAGGTCCGCGTGGTCGCGCAGGTCACGCAACAACGCGCGCTCGGCGCGAATGCCGTCGGCAAGCGGCCGGTCGGTCGCCAGCGGGTGGCGCCGGCGCGTTTCGGTGAACCGGCGGCGGAGGGATTCGTCGTCGCAGTCGACGAACAGCAACGCGAGATCGATGCTCGCCTCGGTGCGCAACGCGTCGACCGACACCAGCAGCGAGCGCGCCGCAAAGCCGCGCGTGCGCGTGTCGACGCCGATGGCCACCGCCCGTGGCTGGGCTTCGGTCTGCACGTCCTCGGAGCGGATCAAAGATGGCAAGAGCGAGAGCGGCAAATTATCGACGGCCTCGTAGCCGGCATCTTCGAGCGCCCGTAGAGCCGATGTCCGCCCGGCCCCGGACATTCCGGTGACCAGGACGACCCTGCGCGGCACGGCCTTCCCCCCCGGTTTTCCAACCGGCGGCTCCGCGGTATCCGAAGAAGGGGCTCGTTCGGACATGAACACAGGACCGCTGATCATGACATGGATATGGGGATGGGATCAGACGGCGGCGAGTCGGCCGCGCGCGGCTTCGCGGGCCGCGAGACGCAGCTTGGCGGCGGCCGAACATTCGAATGGCGCCAGCGCGATCAGCGGAATGTGGATGCCGAGGTATTCGCAACGGCGTGGCTCGGGCAGCCGGTCGACATCGGTTGCGGCGACCAGATCGGCGACGAGCCCCACGCGCGCCCGCTCGACGCTCGGGAGTTCCAGGATACCGACGCCGCGCACTTCGAGGCGGCCGGCGATGGGGTGCGGTGAAGACGCGATGAGCCCGCCGTCGGCGAGCGCCAGATCGGTACGATCATCGGCCACGAGTCGTCCCCCCGCTTCGATCAGCCGCAACGCCAGATCGGACTTGCCGCTCCCCGATGGGCCCCGCAACAGGATACCGAGCCCGCCCACCTCGACACAGCTCGCGTGAATCTGAATGGTTAATGGCTGGGCCATGGATGGGAAATCACCCGCGCCGGAGGGTGCGCCGCATTTGGCGTCGTTGTCAACGCCGTATGCTGCGCTGCACCACCGGTGTTGCAGCCGCGAAGGCACCGTCGGATCGAGCCTCCGCGCGTGCGCGCGAGGGCGTCAATCGACCGGGAGACGCACGACAAAGCGTGCGCCGATGACCTCGCCTTTCGCGCCGTGGCGGTTCTCGGCGTGAATCGTGCCGTTGTGCACCGTCACGATCTGCCGCGAGATCGACAGGCCAAGGCCGGAATGCGTGCCGAATTTTTCGCCGTGCGGCCGATCGCTGTAGAAGCGCTCGAAGATGGCTTCGAGCTTGTCTTCGGAGATGCCCGGCCCTTCGTCCTCCACGATCACCTCCACGAAATCGCCTTGGCGCGCCACGACGAGGCGGATCGTACCAGCGGGCGGGCTGAACGACATCGCGTTCGTGATCAGGTTGCGGAACACCTGCCCTAGCCGGTGCTCGAGACCCGGCACGATCAGCGGGCGCGTGCCGATGCGCTCGAGCACGAGGCGCGGCGAATCCGCACCGGCACCGGCGCTGTGCAGCTCGACCAAGGTCCCGAGCAGGGCTCCGATATCCACGTATTGCGTCTCCTCGCGCGACAGCTCGGCATCGAGCCGCGAGGCGTCGGAGATGTCGCCGATCAGCCGGTCGAGGCGGCTGACGTCGTCGAGCACGATCGCCAGCAGCTTGCGCTGGCGCTCGGGGTCCTGAAGCCGCGCCGCGGTTTCGACGGCACTCTTGAGCGAGGTCAGCGGGTTCTTGATCTCATGCGACACGTCGGCGGCAAAGCGCTCGATCGCATCGAGGCGGCGCCACAGCGCGTCGGTCATGTCGGCCAGCGCCACCGAGAGATCGCCGATCTCATCGTTGCGATGACTGAGGTCGGGAATGGCGGGGCGGCCGCCGCCCGCGGCGCGGATCCCCGAGGCGACGATCTGCCCGCCGCGCCGTACACGCTCGGCCGCCAGCGCCAACCTGCGGATCGGTCGCGCGATCGTGCGCCCGAGATAGATCGAGATCAGCACCGTGACGCCAAGCGCCGCTCCGAACACCTTGAGAATGTTGAAGCGCACGGATCTGAGGCCGGTCTCGATCTCGGTCGAATCGGTCGACAGCATCAGGACGCCGAGCACTTTCTTGAGGCGCTGCACCGGGACCGCGACGGTCAGCGACAGTCGCGGCCGGAGCACGCTGTCGGCGCGCCTGCGGCTCGGCGGCAGCGCGCGCAACGCGCGGCCGACGTCGCCGCGCAGTGCCATGGCGGCTTCCGGATATTCACTGAGGGATGGGTTCGGCTTGTCGGGCTCGAGCGGCAGGTCTTCGTCCGCCGGCAGCCAGTTCATGATGAAGTCGTACGCCGCGTTCAGCACCTGCGTGACCGGATCGGGCGGCGGGCCGGGCGGCGGCAGCGGCGCCGTCTCGACGGCGAGGCTGGCTGTCCCCATCACCCGGCTGTCCGCCAGCAACTTGCCGTCGACCGAGAAGAGCCGCGCACGAGCCCGCGTCTGCTCGACCAGGCGGCTCAGGATGTCCTGCGCCAGGTGCTGCGACAGATGCTCCTCGGGGGGGCCGGCATTGGACGGCGCCGCGGCAGCGTCCGGTTGCGCCTCGTCCGCGCTCTGGATGGCGGCGGCGCCGAGCGCGGCCGCGAAGATCTCGCTTTGCGTGGTGAGATCGGCGAACTCGCTGGCGATCAGGCTGCGGCGATAATCGTCGAGGTACAGGAGCCCGGCCACCAGCACCACCGGCGCCATCAGGTTCAGCAACAGGATGCGGCGGGTGAGCAGCGAGAACCGGCGACGGCGCACGCGAGGTGCCAGCGGCCCTTCGAGTTTCGCGGGCTCGTGCATCGCTTGTGGATTGCCCCTGGTTCCGCCCCGGCCCGAGTGTAGCCTGCTTATTTCTCGCGGTAGCGGTAGCCGAGCCCGTAGAGGGTTTCAATATGCGCGAATTCCTCGTCGAGCGCCTTGAACTTCTTGCGCAGGCGCTTGACGTGGCTGTCGATCGTGCGGTCGTCGACATAGACGTGCTCGCCATAGGCGGCGTCCATGAGGTTGTCGCGGCTCTTGACCATGCCCGGCCGCATGGCGAGCGATTTCAGCAGCAGGAACTCGGTGACCGTGAGGTTCACCTCTTTCCCCTTCCAGGTGCACACATGGCGCGCCGGGTCGAGGACCAGATCGCCGCGCACGACCGGCGCCTCCGAGCTGCCGTTGCTCGCCGGCGCCTGGCCGAGCTCCTTGCGGCGCAGAAGGGCGCGGATGCGCTCGATCAAGAGGCGTTGCGAGAACGGCTTGGTGATGTAGTCGTCCGCCCCCATCCTCAAGCCCAGCACCTCATCGACCTCGTCGTCCTTGGAGGTGAGGAAGATCACCGGCATCTGGCTCTGCTTGCGCAGCTTGCTCAGAAGCTCCATTCCGTCCATGCGCGGCATCTTGATGTCGAGGATGGCGAGGTCGGGCGGCTGCGTGGTCAGTCCGCGCAGCGCGTCGACGCCATCGGTGTAGGTCCGCACGGTGAAGCCTTCGGCTTCGAGCGCCATGGTGACCGACGTGAGGATGTTCCGGTCGTCGTCGACCAGCGCAATCGATGAAGAGGAACCCTGGGGCAAGCACCGCTCCTGACAGCAAAAGGGGGCGTCAAAATCAGCCCGTATTGTCGTCGCAACTGTGGCCGCAATGCGGCGGGCGAAGGGCGATTGATTGACGCAGAGGTTTCTGACCCCATTATAAGGAGGAGTGCCCCCCGCGATAAGACCATGAGCGACAAACCCTCGCCGCCCCTTGCTCCGCCGGCCCTCGTCGCCCGGCAGGTGATGCGCGCGGTCGACCGGGCGTATCTTGGCACCTTGATGCGGCCGGAGGCGCCGGGGGCCGGCCAGCCGTATACTTCGCTCGTCCTCGTGGCCCTCGACCATGACGCGAGTCCGATACTCCTGATCTCGGCGCTGGCCGATCACACCAAGAACCTGCTGGCCTCGCCCGCCGTCTCGCTGCTGTTCGACGGCACGGCCGGGCTGGAAGAGCCGCTGACCGGCCCCCGGGTGACCGTCCAGGGCACGGCGCGACAAAGTGCGGATGCCCAGGACCGGGCACGCTTCGTGGCCCGGCACCCGAGTGCAGAGATGTACGCAGGCTTCAAGGATTTCACGGTCTGGCGGGTCCAGATCGAGCGCGGCCACCTCGTCGCCGGCTTCGGGCGCATCCATTGGATCGAGGGGCGCGAGTTGCGCTACGACGCAAGCGCGGCCGCGGCCCTGCGGATCGCCGAGGCCGAGATCGTGGCGCACATGAACGGCGAGCACGCAGATGCGGTGCAGCTCTACGCCGCCAAGCTGCTCGGCCGCGCAGGCGGGGACTGGCGGATGACCGGGGTGGACCCGGAAGGTGCCGATCTCCGGCGCGGTGGGGAGGTGGCGCGGCTGGCGTTCGATCGCCCAGTCCACGACGCCGAACAGGCAAGGGCTGAGCTGGTCCGGCTGGTCAAACGGACCCGCCAAGGCTGACCCGACGAAACTGGCGAATTTTTCGGCAACCGTGTTGCCGGACACCGCCCATTCGGTCACCATGCCGCCGGCTATTTGGGCAGAATCGCCCGGACAGCCCTTAGAATCGGCAATCGCGGGGTCTTCCTTTATGTTGCAGCGCAAAATCATCGGCGCCCTCGGGGCGGCGCTGGTGCTCATCGTCTCCTCGCATCCGGCGGCAGCCGCGACACTCGATACGGGCAACACGGCGTGGATGCTGACCGCGACCGGGCTCGTCCTGTTCATGACCTTGCCGGGCCTGGCTCTTTTCTACGGCGGGCTCGTCCACGCGCGGAATGTGCTGTCGGTGCTGATGCACTGCTTTGCCGTCGCCTGCCTGGTCTCCGTGCTGTGGGCGGCGGTCGGCTACACCCTTGCGTTCCGCGGCGAGCACCTGTCCTGGCTCGGCACCACGGCGGCGCTGTGGCTCCGCGACCTGGCGGTGGTCAGGGCGCCCGGAAATTTCCCGGAAAGCGTGTTCGCGATGTACCAGATGACGTTCGCGATCATCACGCCGGCCTTGATCATCGGCACCTTTCCCGAGCGCATCAGCTTTCCGTTCATCCTCGGCTTCACCGGCCTGTGGCTGCTGCTCGTCTATGTGCCGGTCGCGCATTGGGTGTGGGGCGGCGGCTGGCTCGCCGACCGCAACGTGATCGACTTCGCCGGCGGCATCGTCGTGCACACCACGGCCGGCGTATCGGCCCTCGTCGCCGCCCTCATGGTCGGCCCGCGGCACGGCTTTCCCAACCACGTGCCGCCGCCGCACAATCCCGGCATGACCATGGCGGGTGCCGCGATGCTGTGGGTCGGCTGGTTCGGCTTCAACGCCGGCAGCGCGCTCGCCGCCGACGCGTCGGCCGGCAATGCGATGCTGGCGACACACCTTGCCGCCGCGGCCGGGGCCCTCACCTGGATGGTCATCGAGTGGGCGCGCTTCGGCAAGCCGAGCTCCGTCGGCCTCGTGACCGGCATGGTGGCCGGTCTCGCCACGATCACGCCCGCCTCCGGCTACACCGGCCCGCTCGGCGCCGTGTGCATCGGGATCGCCGCCGGGATCGTGTGCTTCCTCGCGGTGCGGGCGGTGAAGATCCGCTTCAAGGTCGATGATTCGCTCGATGTGTTCGGCGTGCACGGCGTGGGAGGCATGCTGGGCTCGCTGCTCGTGGCAGCGACGGCATTGCCCGCCCTCGGCGGCGCCGGCCTGCCCGAGGGGATGACCGCGGAAAGTCAGTTCGGCGTGCAGGTGCTTGGCGTCGCCGCGGCTGCCCTATGGTCGGCCGTCGCGACCTGGGCAATCGTCAAGCTGCTGGCGGCAACCACCGGCGTGCGCGTCGCTCTCGACCAGGAGCGCGAGGGGCTCGACCTCGCCGCGCATGGCGAGCGCGCCTACGATCTGACGCAAGGGTAGGGACCTGACCGTCGCGGCAGGCGGTGCTAGACTGAGCAGCATGCACCGACTGATCGCGACGGCCATCATAGCAGGAGCGTTGGGGGCGGCCGCCGCGGCGGCGCAACAGCCGCAGGCAATCGGCCCGGGCGCGCCCGGCAAGCCGTCGTGCTACGAGATCCACAGCGCCGTGCCGTTCACCATCCTGACGCACGTGATGCTGCCCTCGCGCGTCACCAGCGTCGCGCGCATCGAGCCCAATACAGCACAGCGCCACTGCATCGAGGGCGCCCTGTTCCCGGATGGGCGGGTGAATTTCCGCATCGTCAGCGGCATCGGCCCCCCGCTCTTCTCCTGCCAGACGCGGATCGACAAGCCGATCTTCGTCTCTGCCAACAAGGACGCCGAGGGCGGCTACGCGTATCAGGTCACGTGCTACTGAGCCGCGGCCGCGGTCAGGGGCAGAGCAGATTGAGCCTCGTCGCGGGTGACCATCGCCCCCTCGTGGGCCAGGAGCCAGCGCTTGCGAGGAAGTCCGCCACCATAGCCGGTGAGCGAGCCGTCGCTGCCGATCACGCGATGGCACGGCACCACCACGCTGACCGGGTTGGCGCCATTGGCAAGGCCGACGGCGCGCACCGCGTTCGGGCAGCCGAGCTTCGTCGCGAGGGCCCCGTAGCTCAGCGTCTTGCCCGCCGGAATCGTGGTGAGCGCCGCCCATACGCGGCGCTGGAACGGCGTTCCGGCGGTGCGCCATTCGATCTCTGACAGACAGCCGATATCGCCGTCGAAGTACTGTTGCAGCCGGCGCTTGATATCGCGCGGCGCGCTGCCGGGTTGCGGCGCCAGCGATCCGTAATGGCGGCGCAGAAGCCGCGTCAGGCGGGACTCGTAGTCGGACCAGTCGAGGGCGCGCAAACAGCCGCTCTCGTCGGTGACGATCAGGGCCTCGCCGATGGGCGTGGCCAGGCGGTCGAGATCGAGGCGCTCCGGGCCCACGAAGCGATCAAGCCTTCAGCTGGGCCAGGGTGCCCGCGATGTCGCCCATGCCCCAATGCTCGACGAAGCGGCCGTTCTGTACACGGAAGATGTCGCAGGAGGTGAAGCGCAACGACTTCCCGGTCGGCTGCACACCGAGATAGACGCCCTTGTGCGTGCCCGTGTAGACGAAACTCGCGGCCGCGTGGTCCTTGTCCGCCACCACGGTCTCGATCGCCACCTTGAGATCGGGAATGCCGGTCAGGCGTGCCTTGAAGAAACCGACCGAGCCCTGCTTGGGCGTGATGTTGGCGGGCGGCGGCGGGGCTGCCGCACTCGCCTGGTGGTTCACGTAGTTGTCCGCAAAGAGGTCGGCGAACGCATCGATGTCGTGCGCGCTGAGCGTCGATGCGAAGCGCTCGATGAGCGCCCTTGGCGAGGATTTGGACCTGGATTGCGCCAGCGCCGGTGAAGCGGCAGCGCCGGCGAGCAACAGGCTGCCAACGAGAACGAGTCTGCGAGACTGCATGGGGACCCCCTTCAATGCGGTTGAGATGGAGTATGAACCCCCAGTCGCCGCACCCGCAAATGCGAGAGCTTCGGCCGGTACCGTATCGTCGCGTCGCGTCGCCTATGCCAGTCCGGGCGCGAATTTGCCGTCGATCAGCACGAAGGCGATGCGGCAGACGCGGTCCGTGCGGTTTGCCCAGGCGTGATTCGTGCCGCGCTGGACGATGACATCTCCCGCGCGCACGACGGTCTCGCCGCGATCGACAATGAGCGTGATCTCGCCGTCGAGCACGATGCCGAAATCGACGGTCTCGGTGCGGTGCATGAACGGATGGGGGGCATCGGCGGCCAAGGCGTGGGCGGCGCCGATATTGTCGAACACCGCTTTGGCGGCCGCCCGGTCTCCTCTACCGCTCTTGCCGTCTGGCGGGATGTCGACGATGCGGATGCGCACGCCGTTCGGCGGCGGCGCCAATTTCAGCGCATGATCGGTGGGCTCGGGCTCGCTTGGCGCGATCGGTGCCGGAGTCGCCGGTGTCTCCCACACTTCGCGGAACACGAGGCCCGGTGCGCCGAGATTGTCATAGACCGTCGGGACCGGGCCGTCGCTCAGGATAACGGCGCGTCCCTCGGCGTCGTGCCCGGTGACGATGCGGCGCGCGGTCATCGCCGGATCACTGCGCGGTCCAGCCGCCGTCGACGACGAGGCTGGTGCCGGTCATCAGCGAGGCGGCAGGCGATGCCAAGAAGACGATCGCGGCGGCGATCTCGTCCAGCCGCCCGAGCCGGCCGAGCGGGATGCGATCGAGCACCCATTTCCGGAAGTCGGGCTTGGCGAAGAATGTGGCGGTCAAGGGCGTCTCGACGAAGGTCGGCGCGATCGAGTTCACCCGGATGTTGTGCGG
>DATJPD010000064.1:0-7583 GCA_035506575.1 Alphaproteobacteria bacterium | reverse complement strand
GCCGTCCCATCGCGCGCGCGATCGATTGACCGAGCGAGGTCTTGCCGACGCCGGGCGGCCCTGCAAAGCACAGGATGGGCGCCTTGCCCTGCGGGGCGAGCTTGCGGACGGCCAGGTACTCGACGATCCTGCGCTTGATCTTGTCGAGGCCGAAATGGTCCTCATCGAGGACGCGCCTAGCCTCGCCGATGTCGATCGGCGTCTCTTCCGGCAGCGCCCAGGGCAGCTCGATCAGCCAGTCGATATAGGTGCGGATCATGCCGTACTCGGCCGCCGCCTCGGGCATGCGGGCAAGCCGGCGCAGTTCCTTGCGCGCCTGGTCCTCGACCTCCTTCGGCATCTTGGCCTCGGTGATGGCCTTGTCGAGCTCGGCCATCTCGGCGGCCTTGCCCTCCTCGCCTTCGCCCAGCTGCTTCTGGATCGCGGCCATCTGCTCGCGCAACAGCGCCTCGCGCTGGCGCTCGTCGAGGGCGGCCTTGGTCTGCTCGCCGATCTCGTGCGACAGGCGCAACACCTCGATGCGCTGCGCGATCAGGCGCGTCACCTTCTCGAGCCGCGCCTTGAGGTCGACCGTCTCGAGGATGTCCTGCTTCTCCGCCGGCTTGACGTCCATGTACGCCGTGGTGACGTCCGACAGGGCGGCCGGGGTCTCGATGCCCGCGATGGCGTTCACGAGCTCGGGCGGGGCCTGCGGCAGCAGCCGGACCGCCTCGGTCGCCTGCGCCTTCAGGTTCACGAACAGGGCTTCGATCTCGGACGTGCGCGAATCCGGCTCGGGCAGGCGCAGCACGCGCGCGACCAGGAACGGCCAGCCGCTGAGGAACTCCAGGATCTGGAAGCGCTGCTCGCCCTGGCACACCAGGTGATGCGCGCCGTCCGCACCCGTGATGTAGCGGACGATGTTCGCCACCGTCCCCATGCGGTGCATGTCGATACCATCCGGGTCGGCGGTCTCCGGATCGCGCTGCAGGAGGATGCCAACCTGGCGCTGCTCGCGGACCGCCTGCTGGGCGGCGGCGCGCGATTTCGGCCGGCCGACGGTGATCGGGAGGACAATGCCCGGAAACAGCACGGTGTTGCGCACCGGCACGATGATCAGCGCATCGGGCGGCAGCGGCGGGATCGGCGGCGAGCCGCGCGAGGACGGCTCGTCTTGGGGGGACAACATCTGGAGGTCGGCCACGGTGTTCAGGCTTTCCGGGTTCAGGCTTTCTTGAGGGTGATGACGAGGCAGCCGTCGACGACCGAGCGGCGGACGTCGCTGTAGCGGCCCGGGGGCAGCGGTACGCGGCGGAGGAAGCGGCCTTGCGGCAGCTCGAGCCGGTGGATCGTGGCATGGCGCAGCGCGCCGGGCAGCACGCGCGTCCCGCCGACCACGAGGTGGGCGCCGTCGATCGCCGCGTCGGTGTCGTCGGCCGCCACGCCCGGCAGGGCCACGAGGACGAGCACCTTGTCGTCGGTCTCGAGGACGTCGACGGGCGGCTCCCAGGTCGGCTGCGGCGCCGCACCCACGGGGCGGAAGAATTCGCGGTGCAGCCGTTCGGCGCGGGCGAGCATCTCGCACGCCTCCGACCACATCCATTGGCGGGCGACATCGCGGGTCATGGCACAGCCTTATCTGAGACGCGGGGGACGGCAATTCAACATCTTGAACCGCGGTACGCCGCTCCCTATGCGCGCAAAGAAACGCCCGCCCCGGAAGACCCGGAGCGGGCGTCGCAAGAGACTAGGTCAGGCGGCTTGGCAGCCGGTCAGGCGGCGCGGATCTTGGCGATGAACTCGTCGACCTTCGCGCGCAGCGTGTCCGACTGCCGGGACAGCTCGCCCGAGGCGCCGAGCACCTGGGTGGCCCCGGCGCCGGTATCGGTCGCCGCCTTGGTGACGCCGCCGATATTGGCCGACACTTCGGCGGTACCGGCCGACGCCTGCTGGACGTTGCGCGCGATTTCCTTGGTCGCCGCACCCTGCTCCTCGACCGCGGACGCGATCGTGGTGGCGATCTCGTTGATCCGGCCGATGGTCTCGCCGATGTCGCGCACGGCGGTGACCGAATCGCGCGTCGCCGACTGCATTTCGGCGATCTTGGTGCTGATCTCCTCGGTCGCTTTCGCGGTCTCGTTGGCCAGGGACTTGACCTCCGAGGCCACCACCGCGAAGCCCTTGCCGGCGTCGCCGGCCCGTGCCGCCTCGATCGTGGCATTCAGCGCCAGGAGGTTGGTCTGGCCCGCGATGTCGTTGATGAGCTTGACCACGTCGCCGATGCGCTGGGCGGCCTCGGACAGCCCCTGGATCTGGTCGTTGGTGCGCTCGGCCCCGCCCACCGCCTGTTCTGCGATGCGCGCCGACTCCGACACCTGGCGGCTGATCTCGGTGATCGAGGAGGACAGTTCCTCGGCGGCGCTCGCGACCGTCTGCACGTTGGTCGAGGCCTGCTCCGAGGCCGCGGCCACGGCGGTGGCCTGGCGGCTCGCCTCTTCCGCGGTCGCCGACATGGACTGCGCGGTCGACTGCAGGTCCTTGGACTGCGTGCTGACGCTCTGCACCACGCTCTTGACCGAGGCCTCGAACTCGTCCGCCATCTTGTTCATGGTGGCGCGCTTTTCGGCCTCGGCGCGCGCTTCCGCCGCCTTCTGCTCGGCGCGCAGCCGCTCGGTCTCGGTCATGTTCTCCTTGAACACCTGCATCGCGCGCGCAAGCAGGCCGATCTCGTCCTTGCGCTCGGTGCCCGTGACCTCCACCTTGAGGTCGCCCGCCGCGAGCTTGCCCATGGCGCCCGCCATCGCCGCGAGCGGCCTCGCCACCATGTACAGAACGACAGCGCCCAGAACCGCAAGCGCCATCACGAGGCCCACGCCAGCCACGGTGATGAGGCTGGTGCGCGTGCTGGCCGCCAGCTCCGCCGCCTCGTTCCGCTCCTGGTTGAGCTCCTTCTGGTTCGCGGTCACGCGGTCGGTGAGGAGCTTGATGAGGGCAATGCGCGCCTCGCGCCCGTCGCCGGACGACACCTTGAACGCGCCGTCGCTGTCGCCTTTGAGGCCGAGGGCCACCGAGCCGTCGGTCAGCGTCTTGTAGCGATCGAAGGCGGCCTTGATCTCCTCGTTCGCCTTGCGGCGCTCCACGGAGTTCGCCATCGCCATCAGCGCGTCCAGGTGCTGGGCCGCGTCGCGGACCGAGCTCTGGTACCCCTGATCGAACGCCTTCTTCCGTGTCGCGTCCTTGTCGAGGATGATGTTCTTTTCCTGGACCGTGGCGTTGTTGACCGCCGTGGCGATCGCCTGGATGTGCACGAGCCGGGCCGCCGTGACGTCGACCAGCCGCTTGGTGTTCTCATCCAGCGTGGCGAGCCCGTTGGAGGCGCTCCACACGATCCCGGCGACGACCGCCACCAGGATGCCGAGCGGAATGATAATTTTCGTGATCAGCTTGAGATTGGCATAAGCCTTCATGGGTGCTTCCCTCCCCGACAAATCGCCACAACTGCCGGTGGTTTTAGATGGGAAGCATAAAAGCCGTCTTAAGGCACTTCAACGACGGGCGATCGAGCCTAGGGAATTGCGTCGGGTGCGGTGTTTCGATACTCACATCGGATTCTGCTCGGCGAGGAAGTCGCCGAGCGGCTTCCTGCCTTTACGGGTGTTGCAGGACAGGCAGGCCGTAACGAGGTTGTCGATGCCGTTGGAGCCGCCGGCCGCCACCGGAACGAGGTGATCGAGCGTCGCCGTGTAAGGCGCCACCGGCGTTCCGCAGTAGCGGCACGTGTACCCGTCGCGCTCGTAGACTTTCCGGCGGTTCGCCCGGACGTTATAGAAATCTTCAGGCGGCTTTTCGCCGCTGCCGGCTTCGGCCGCGCGCTGACGGCAGGCGGCGATGTCCCGCGGTAGAAGCACTCGGTACATCGCGCCATGGTTTCGGGCGACGTCCTCTCGACGGATTGCGCCGATGGCCGCAAGCTGGACCAGTGATTTGCGGATGGTGCCCGAGCAGAGCGCCAGTTGCGGCTCCGGCCGCCTCCGCCAGTTGGTCTTCACGACCTCTGTCCTGAGCGAGCGATAGCTGAGCCGCACCAGCGGCTGCCCGGTATCGGCCCAGGAATGGCGGAACAGATGAACGTAGATCGCGGCCTCATAGGGCTTGAGCAGCGGCAGCAGCAAATCGACCATGTCGCGGAATGCGTCGAGGATCTGTTGCGGTCCGCCGAGGGGCGGCGCACGCAACTCGGCTGTCGCTTCGGTCATGGCTGTCTCCTGACGTTGGGAAGATGCGGGCGTCATCGCGAGGCCGCGGCAGCGGCCGTGGCGATCCAGGCCCTGGATTGCGCGCTGAACCGACGGGACTTACGCGCTCATCCAGGAGCCGGCCGGCTGCTTGCGGCGGCGCGCGTAGCGGCCGCGGCCGGAGTCCGGGATCTTGTCGGCGCGCCAGGCGAGGGTGAGGCAGAAGGCGTCGGCGAGGTCGGGCGACTGGAGGGATCTCTTCTTTATCTCGTCCTTGCCCTCGACCTTGATCTTGCCCTCGGGGGTGAAGCTGTATTTCGGGACCGTGAGCTCGCCGATCAGGTCCTGGTCGTCCGGCAGCACGCAGGTGCGGGTGTCGAGCCATTCGCGGGCGCGCCACCACAGCTCATCGCGCAGGCGCTCGTAGCGCGGCATCTCCGACGAATTGCCGACATTGACGTCGCGCGCCGGCAGGCCCATGGCGCGCAGCCGGTCGGCCACGCCCGCGCCGTAGCCGATCGAATCCACCATGATCGCGAACGGCCGGTCGGCCTCCTCGCAGGCGTTGTATTCGTCCGCGACCCGCTCGGCCGAGGCCATGAGGTCCTTGTTGCGCCAATGTTTGACCGGCTCGAGCAGCACGTTGCCGCGCCGCTTGGCGAGTGCCGTCCGGTCGGCGCCGAACCGCGCCACGTCGAGCCCCCAGATGATGCGACGGTCGGGCAGCGGCTCCACGTCGCGGTGCACGGCGCTGTCGCACAGCTCGACCGGGATCACGACATCGTCTTCGGACGCCGGAAACTCGCCCAGCACGCGCACGCGGTAGATGTTGCTGTCGGCACCATAGCGCCTGGCCATCCCCGAGGCGTAGCGCGCGGCCACCATGGGGCTGTCGGCGCAGGCCACGCGCAGGGTCTTCCACGCGTCGCTGTCGCGGTGGAACGCGTTGTAGAAATACCCCGACCGGCGCGTCGGGTTGCCGGCGAGAACGACCTTGGCCCCCGCGGTCGACAACGCCCCTTCGCCGACCTCGAAGATCGAATCGTCCACGCCCGAGGCCTCGTCGACGACGAACAGCAGGTTCTCGCCGTGGAAGCCCTGGAAGGCCTCGGGCTGGTCGCGGCGCGCGGTGCGCGCCACGGCAAAGCACTCCTGCCGCGAGTCGGCGCGATAGACGTGCTCTCCCGTGACGCTGATCTGGGCTGCGAATTCGGCCGGCAGGCGGCGGCGCCACTTGGCGATCTCGCTCCACAATATGTCGCCGAGCTGATGGCTGGTGGGGGCGGTGCATGGGATGCGCACCGGCCGGCGCGTGATCAGGAACCACAGGATGAGCCACGCGAGCAGGGCCGTCTTGCCCACGCCGTGCCCGGACCGGATCGCCACCCGGTCGTGGTGGGCCACGAGCCCGAGCGCCTCGACCTGCCAGGCCTGCGGCTCGGCCCGCAGCGCCTCGCGGCAGAACAGGACCGGGTCGTCGTGCCAGGCGGCTGGAATCGGCGCCGGCCCGGCGGGCGGGGAGGCCGTTTTGGATGGCATGGGATGTCCGGAAAAAAAGCCGCCGGTGGTGGACACACCACGGCAGCTTCGATTTCGGAACAGTGGCCCTGCGGCAAATCCGCGTCCAGCGGAAAAATGCCTAGTAGGCAATTTTTTGAAATGCTCTGATACACGACTACATTTGAACGATGCGCGTCTGAAGGAGCTTCGGCATGGCAGGCGAGACGGCGAAGTTCGGGTTGCGCCAGCGGGCGGTGACGCCGGCGGCACATCCGTTCGAGCTGTCGCCGCGCCTGACGGCCATGCTGGGCCGCGCGCAGGCCGAGCTCGCGGCCCCCTTCCGCGGCATTTCCACGGGAGGCAAGATCGTGCCCGGGCTGTTCGCGCGCGCGCAGACGAGAGTGCCGCTCACATCCCTGGTCGAGGCGGCGCGCGCGTTCCTCGCCGCCCTGACGCCGGACCAGCGCCGATCCGCCTCGTTTGCCCTCGACGACAACGCCTGGCGCGGCTGGTCGAACATCCACGCCTTCCTGATGCGCCACGGCGTGTGCCTGGCGGCACTCGACGGCGACCAGCGCGAGCGGGCGCTGGCACTGCTGCGTGAAGCCATGAGTGCCGCGGGCTACCGCTCGGCGCGTGACGTCATGCGGCTCAACGAGCACATTCTCGAGATCACCGGCCGCACCGAGGAATACGGCGAGTGGCTGTACTGGGTGAGCGTGTTCGGCACGCCGTCCGCGGACGAGCCGTGGGGCTTCCAGATCGACGGGCACCACCTCGTCGTCAACTGCTTCGTGCTCGGCGACCAGCTCGTGCTGACGCCCAACTTCATGGGCTCGGAGCCGGTGCTCGCGCGCTCGGGCAAATATGCCGGCACCCGCGTGTTCGCAGCCGAGGAGGACCAAGGCCTGGCGCTGATGTGCGCCTTGTCGCCAGACGAGCGGGCGGCGGCCACGATCGGCCGCGACCTGCCAGGCGAGCTTCTGACCGCGGCGTTCCACGACAACGACCGGATCGAGCCGGCCGGCATCCGCTACGGTGACCTTCCACCCGAGGGCCGCGAGCGCCTGGCGGCGCTGCTCGCGACCTACACCGGCCGTCTACGGCCCGGCCATGCCGAGATCCGGCTGGCCGAGGTCAGGACGCACCTCGATGAAACGCACTTCGCCTGGATCGGCCCGTGCGACGACACGAGCCCGTTCTATTACCGGATCCTGAGCCCGGTGATCCTGGTCGAGTTCGATCACGTGCCGGGCATCGCCTACGACAACGACGCCCCCTCGCGCGACCACATCCACACGGTGGTGCGCACGCCCAACGGCAACGATTACGGCAAGGATCTGCTGCGCCAGCACTATGCGCAGCACGACCACGCGCGTCCCGATTCGGCGCACCGGCAGGGCCGGCGCTGACCGCCGAGGTGTCGGTCAGTCGTCCCCGGCGCCGCCCAGCCCCAGAGCGCCAGCCAGCCCGGCGCGCAGCGCGCTCGCGTCGACATGCATATTGGCGCCACAGCCGCAGCCGATGTGGTCGTTGCGCAGGAACCAGCCGATGGTTTTACGGATTTCGGTGCCGCAATTCGGGCACGGGAACGGAATGCACTGATCTTCGGACGGCGGAGTCATTCTACCCTCTCGTATTCGACCAGCCTTTCTGGCTGACCTCAAGACGCTAGCAAGCCCAAGTAAAACAGACGTTAACGGCCGATCCTGCCGTTAAAGATGGCGGTCAGATATGGATCGCGCGGCCGTCGACCGCGAGGGCGGCTTCCTTCACGGCCTCGGAGAGCGTGGGATGCGCGTGGCAGGTGCGCGCGATGTCCTCGGCCGAGGCGCCGAACTCCATCGCCAGCACCACCTCGGCGATGAG
>DATJPD010000063.1:0-3405 GCA_035506575.1 Alphaproteobacteria bacterium | reverse complement strand
TGTTCCCGCAGCGCGGTGGCCACTTTCTCCATGTCGCCGCTCGCCTGCTGCACGCGGCTACCATGCCCGAGCAATATGATTGCGGGCTTGCGGTCCTCACTCATCACGATTCTCCCCATATTGCCTACCCTCGAAGAGGCCGGCCGTTACTCGCCTCAACGCAGGAAAGCTGGACACGGATGGAAAACCCGACACTCCCGCGCACGGCTGGAACAGGATGCCAGATTCCGCCGCGCGCAGCATTTCGACGTCGTTGTGCGAATCACCAACCGCGACAACCCGGAACCCGAGGCGTTGGAACCGGCGAACTGCATCGGCTTTCCCGCCCGGCCGTAGTTGAATTACGTCAATGTATCCGGCAGAGTCTATCGTGAGAGAGTTGCAGATCATGAGCGGACAGCCGAGCTTGACGGCCGCCGGCCATGCCAGCTCGTGATAGGTGTCTGACAGAATGACAACGAGCGCACGCGTTTCTGCCCAGCGCAAGAACTCCACCGCGCCCGGTAACGGTTCCATCGTCCCCACAATATCGCGGAGTCGGGCCAGCGTCAGGTTGTGCTGCCGACACAAGGCCATGCGCCGGCGCATCAGCGTCATGTAGTCGGGTGTGTCGCGTGTGGTCAACGCAAGATCGGGCACGCCAGCAACGCGAGCGACTGTGTGCCAGACTTCCGGAACTAGCACGCTTTCGAGGTCCAGTGCCACCAGCCAGGGGCCGCCCCTCCCCTCGGGCGCGAGGCACTTCTGCACGCGTCGGAGTAGTTCTTCCAGGCTGCTGCAGATCCCATCGCTCGCGTGCTCCGGCCTAGCGACGACGACCACTTTGCAGCCCTCCAGATTGGCCGCCGCAAGCTTCTCGCGGACCCCGCCGGCATCACCGCTGTCTTTGGTGACCAGGACCCCGATCCCGAACTGTCGAATCAGCGCGCGCGTCTCCTCGGTGCTAAAGGGTCCGCGCCCGCTCACGATGCAATCTGGCGCAATCCCGGCATCCCGACACGCCGTGACGGCGGCGGCCTCGTCCAGCACGCGCGCGACGAGAGGGATCTCATCGCGCCGGGCGATCGCGGCATACGGTGCGACATGGGTAGAGCCGATCGTCAACAGGATCGGCTTCCCGCACCTGCAGGCGACACGCGCCGCTTCCTCGTGAGACTCGACGGTCAGGACATCCCCGGAGCCGTTCGTCAGACCGGGTCGCACGTACGTCAGATACGGGATAGCTACCTGCGCGGCGACCTGAGCCGCCGTACCGCGCACCTCAGAGGCATAGGGATGCGTCACATCCACGATCGCGCGGATGTGCTGCGCCTGGACCAGCGCCGCCATCTCAGCCGGCCCAAGCCGGCCTTGCCGATGCAGGATAGCAGGGTGCGTACCGACCGCGAGCGGGACGGTGGTAGCCGTCGAGACGAGGACGCGATACCCGGCCTCGGCTAGCGCCGTCGCTGTTGGAGCGGTCTCGCTGGTCCCGCCCAGAAGCAGGATCACAGGGCGTACCCTCGTGGGGTCACGAACCAGCCGTTCAGAGACTGAGAGGAGCGGTTCCCGATGATCACGACCGTCCGCATGGTGATCTCTTCGTCGAGAAATCGACCCAGCGTGCTCAACGCTATCCGCTCCTCCGCGGAGCTGACCGCGGTGGCCAGGCCGACCGGTGTCTCGTCCGGGCGGTGCCGGCGAAAAATGACGGCGGCCTCCTCGATCTGGTGGATGCGCTTCGTGCTCTTGGGATTGTACAGCGCCGTCACGAGATCGGCCGCAGCGACCGCTTCGAGCCGCTGGCGGATCGTCTCCCATGGCACCAGCAGGTCGCTCAAACTGATGCTCGCATAATCGAGCGCCAGGGGCGCCCCCAGCCTGGCGGCCGCCGCATGGGCAGCGGAGACGCCCGGCACGATCTCGATAGGAATCCGAAGCCCCTCGGCGGCCGCCAGCCCCAGCGCCAACCCTGCCATCCCGTACACGCCCGCGTCGCCGGACGACACCAGCGACACCACGGCGCCTTTCTCGGCGCGGGCGACCGCTGCCCGGCAGCGCTCAATTTCCTGGGTCATCCCGGACGAGATCAACTCGTGCCCGCTGATCAGGTCCCGGAGGAGATCGAGGTACGGCTCGTAGCCGACGAGGACGCTGCTCTCCCGGATCGCTTGTTCGGCGCGGCGCGTGCGCTCTTCGGGCGCACCCGGGCCGATGCCGACCACGAACAGCTTTCCTCGGCAACCGCCACTGTGACCCCGCTCACGATGGTTTTCGGCAGTAGTAATCGCGTCCTCCTTCCCGCCAGCAGCGCTGACGGTTCTGCCACCGCCGGCAGACCAACCTGCCCCGCCACAAATGGCGAATGCTGAAATCGTTTGGCGGTCGAACGAATTTCCTCGGCGGCGATGAACCGCAGCCCGAGCCCCAGCCTGGCCGCGGCTTCTACCAGTCCGGGCTCGTCGGCCTTGAGCGATGCCGATGCCAGCCAACGCACTTGCGTCGGCCGCGCCCGCACCATGCGCAGGGCCTGGCGAATGGCGGCCACAATGTGGTTCGCGGCCGCGCCGCGGCGGCAGCCGACGCCGACGATCAGGGTCTTGGCGGCTTCGGTCGTCGTGGTGACGATCGGCTCTGCACCGAGCCGGTTGGCCACTGCGAGGGCGAGCGTATTGGCGCCGCCTTCATGTCCGCTGAGCAAGCTGATCGCATATCGCCCACCCACGTCCACCACGACGACGGCCGGATCGGTCCGTTTGTGCTCGATCAACGACGCAATTGCCCGGACGACCACCCCGGTCGGCGCGATGAACACCAGCTTCGCCTGCTGCCGAAACAGCCGGCGCGTCAACGCGACGATGGACTCGAACCGTTCCGCCTGCATCCGGCCCTTGACTGATGTGTGCACGTGCAGTCGACAGCGCCCGAGTTGGCGCGCGACACGCAGACCCTTGGCCGAAAGCGTCACGGCCGCAACATCCGGGCCCAGCCCGTCTCCTACTGAATTACTGCGCTGCGTGACGATAGCCATGGGCAAAGCCGGAATCATAGAGTCGGGAGGCCGGACCGCTGTGGCCGAGGGCCTCTCCCACGACGATCAACGCCGTCCGGTCGATGCCTTCGGCGGCCACGCGTGCCGCAATCGTGCCAAGCGTGGCGCGGACCACCTTCTGATCGGGCCAGGATGCATGATAGACCGCGGCGGCCGGGCACTCGCTGCCGTACGCGGCGGCGAGCGTCTGGGCCACTTCATCAATCTTCTGTACAGACAAATACAGGCAGAGAGTCGCCCGCGCTTCTGCCAGCCGACGCAGCTCCTGCGTTGGCGGAACGGGCGTCCGGCCACCGACCCGGGTCAGGATGACGGTCTGGGAAATCTCCGGGGCCGTCAGCTCGGTCCGGAGCGCGGCGGCGGCCGCCTGAAAT
>DATJPD010000062.1:0-16403 GCA_035506575.1 Alphaproteobacteria bacterium | reverse complement strand
CTCGAAGCCCGAGCGCACGACGACCTTCACGTCCTCGCCGCCGAGCCGGCGCGAGGAGCGGCAGCAATCCATGGCCGTGTTGCCGCCGCCGAGCACGATCACGCGCTTGCCGATCTTGTTGATGTGGCCGAACGAGACGTTTGACAGCCAGTCGATGCCGATATGGATGTTCGCCGCCGCCTCTTTGCGGCCGGGGATGTCGAGGTCGCGACCGCGCGGTGCGCCCGAGCCGACGAAGACCGCATCGTAGCCCGCGGCGAGCAGCGCCTTCAGGCTGTCGACGCGCTGGCCGAGCCGCATCTCGGGCTGCAGGCGCGTGATGTAGCCGACCTCCTCGTCGATGATCTCCTCGGGCAGGCGGAACTTCGGGATCTGGCTGCGGATCATTCCGCCGGCGCGCGGATCCGAATCGTAGATGACGCACGTGTAGCCGAGCGGCAGCAGGTCGCGCGCGACGGTGAGCGAGGCGGGGCCGGCGCCGACGAGGGCGATCCGCTTGCCGTTCTTCTTGGCGGCAGGGGCCGGCAGGTGCGGCGTGATGTCGTCCTTGTAGTCGGCGGCGACGCGCTTCAGGCGGCAGATCGCCACCGGCTCTTTCTTCGTGCCGTGCTTTTCGTCCTCTTCCTCGACGCGGCCGCGGCGGCAGGCCGGCTCGCAGGGGCGGTCGCAGGTGCGCCCGAGGATTCCCGGGAACACGTTCGAGTGCCAATTGACCATGTAGGCGTCGCTGTAGCGACCGGCGGCGATGAGCCGGATGTATTCCGGGACCGGCGTGTGCGCGGGGCACGCCCATTGGCAGTCGACGACCTTGTGGAAGTACTCGGGCGCGTGGATGTCGGTAGGCTTCAAGACAGACTCTCCTCAGCACCGCCGCGTCCCTGTCGCCGAGTGTCGGCGACGGCGACCGATGGGCAGGTGGCCAAAGGGCCGATTAAAGTGATCGCGAGCATGGCTCTGTAGGAGCAGATCGGGGGCGGAGACGCGGCCACGCTGGAGAGCACCGTGACCGCTTGACGTGTATCGGTTCGGTGCTGCTCTGACCCGCGCCGCTCATGCTCCTCCCGTAACCGGCAAGTCATTCTTTGGATATAGGCCGCTAAATTAGCCCAACGAAGCCCGCGTCGCAAATATTGCGCGCGCGTGAGTGCCACCGCGCGCACGAGTTTCCGAGGGCATTTGCGCCGCGGCCGAAACCGCTTGCGGATTCAATCGTCGTTTCGCAACCGCGAGAGACCCTACGTGAATTAGGGTTCCTCAGCGTCATGCCCGCCCTGCGACTCGGGCGCGTGCATTTGGTCGCGGGCGGCGTAAACTATGGCAAAACTGTGGGAGGACGCGGGATGAGGCGATACGCCTGGATATCCCTGGCCGTCGTGGCGGCATGGCCGCTGGCGGCGGCAGCGCAGCAGCCCGGCAGCGGCTCGCTGACCCAAGATCAGCAGCTCGGCCGGCAGCTCTTCACCCAATCATGCATGGTTTGCCATACGCGCCCGGTGATCACCGCAGGGACGTACGGGCCGCCGTTGTCGCGCGACGCGGCGGGCGGGCAGGCCGACGTGATGCGGCAGGTGATCACCGACGGCACGCCGCGCATGCCTGCGTTCAAGTACCAGTTCACGCCGGCGCAGATCGACGCCATCGTCGCCTATCTCAAGACCGTGCCGCCCGCGGTCGCCAAGTCCGGCGGGACCGCCAAGGGCGACGTGGACTGACATTGAACGGCGGACATTTTTTGAGCCGAGCCATCACGGGAGAAGATGCGATGCCGACCCTCCGACGCCTTCCTCTCGCCACCCTGACCCTCGCCGCCGCGATCATCCTGATCGTGGCCGTGCTCCTGGGGCGCGCCGCGGCCGCCGACGTGCTGTTGAGCGGCACGGTGACCGCCGCCTCCGGCGAGAAGATGGGCGGGGTGACCGTTTCAGCAAAAGCGGACGGGCAGAGCATCACCACGACGGTGTTCACCGATGCCGCCGGCGCCTACTATTTCCCGCCGCTGCCCTCCGGGAAATACCGCGTCTGGGCGCAGGCGCTGAGCTTCGCGACCGCCAAAAGCGCCGTCGACCTTGCCGCCAACGCGCATCAGGACTTCAAGCTCGAGCCGCTGTCCGATTTCGTGCGCCAGCTGCCCGGCGATGTCTTTCTCGCGGGCCTGCCCATGGCGACCCCGGAAGACCAGCGGATGCAGCGCATCATCCGCAACGACTGCACCGGCTGCCATACGCCGAACTATCCGCTGCAGCACCGCTTCGACGAGGCGGGCTGGACCAAGATCATCGACCTGATGAAGCACGTGAACGTCGGCGGCATTTACCAGGGTGCCGATTCGAAGCCGAACGGGATCCTCGACACGCACGAGAAGGAGCTCGCCGCCTACCTGGCGCGGGCGCGCGGCCCGGGCCCGAGCTCGATGAACATCAAGCTCCCGCCGCGTCCCAGCGGCGAGACGGCGCGCGTCGTGTTCACGGAATATGACGTGCCGATCGATCCGGAGCTCGGCGTAGAAAAGACCGAGACCATCGATGGCAGCGACTGGTCTCTCGGCACGCCCGCGCATGGCGGCGCCATCATCCACGACGCCTGGGCCGATCTCGACGGCAATCTGTGGTTCACCTCCAACACGCCCAATCACCACACCACGGTCGGGCGGATCGACGCCAAGACCGGTGCGGTGACCTCGATCATGGTGCCAGGCGAGCAGGGCCGCGCGGCTCAGGCGCACGGCATGACGCGCGATGCGGCCGGCAATCTGTGGTTCAACTGCAACAACGGCCGCGGCGGCCTCGCCAAGCTCGACCCGAGGACGCAGAAGGTGACGCTCTACATGCCGCCGCCGGACATGTCGCCGACCGGCGGCGCCACGACGGTCGACGTCGACGGCAAGGGCATGATCTGGTCCAGCGCCCCGGACGGAGCGCTGCGCTTCGATCCGAAGACCGAGACATTCACCGAGTTCAAGTCGCCGATCTTCAAGACGCCGAACGGCACCGGGATCACGTATGGCCTGGCCGCGGACCGCGAGGGCAACGGCTGGTGGGAAGAGATGACGCTCGACATCGTCAACAAGGGCGATGCCGCCACCGGCAAGAGTACTGCGATCCAGCTGCAGCCGATCGCCGCCCAGATGGATCTGGCGACGCCGGCCGAGAAGAATTTCTACAAGACCTTCGCCAGCCCGGACTTCAACACGCCCTTCCCGTGGTCGCAGGGCCCGCGGCGCATGGGTGCCGACAAGGCAGACGACATCGTGTGGGTCGGCAATTCCTGGGGCGGCAACCTCGCCCGCATCGACATCCATACGCTCGACGTGAGCTACGTGCCGCTGCCCGATCCCACCTCGCAGCAGCCCTATCACGTGACGGTCGACCGGCATCACGACGCCTGGACCAATCTGTGGACCAGCGACCGGATCGCGCGCTACGACCCGGCGGCGAAACAATGGACGCTGTTCGATCTGCCGTCGCGCGGCACGGAGGCCCGCTACATCTCGCTCCTGGAAAAGGACGGGAAAACGGAAGTCGTGGTGCCGTACTTCCGCGCCGGCAAGGTCGCGGTCATGACCTTCCGCAGCGAGGCGGATCTGGCGGCGGCACAGGCGGCGGCGAAGTAAGGCGTCGCAACACCGTCATCGCGAGCCCACGGGCCTCGCTGAAGGCGAGCCCGAGGACAGGCTCCGCGAAGCAATCCAGAGCAACGCACCCGCTCTGGATGGCGTCGCCTCCCAATTTGTTGCAAGGGGCGAAGCTCCTTGCCAACCCGGGCTCCTCGCGATGACGCCGTTCAGCGCAATGCGGCGGTGCCATGACACCATCAGCGGTTAAGGCTCGATTAAGCATTTCGTAGCCAAAATGACTGTCCGGCGCCTGTGGGATGACAGCGCCGCCGCGAAAGGACGTGGAGGATCAGCGTCGTGACCGCGACGAGCCCTGATTTCATTCAGATCATCGCTCAGGGTGCGAAACGGCCGGCCGCTCCGGTGGCGGCCGCGGCAGTGGGCAGCGACCGGCGGACCTCGCCGCGCGTGGCCACCGGCGCCAATGATTACGTCACCTTCAACAGCGTGCGCTTTCCGCTCCGCAACTGGAGTGCCAGCGGGCTCCTGTTCGGACCGATGGGCACGCCGCCCGAGGTCGGCCAGAAGCTCGCGCTCAACGTCACCGTGATGTGCGGGCAGGATCGCCTGCGGTTCGATGCGGCCTGCGAAGTCGTCCGCGTGGTCAACAACCTCGTGGCCGCCAAATATGCGTGCCAGTCGCCAGAAGCCGCGGCGAAGATCCGCGCCTTTTTCGAAGCTCACCCGTAACGCAAGCCTCAGGCGGCAATGACGCGGCGGATGGGCAGCCGGACCGCGACGGTCGTTCCGCGCCCGGGTTCGCTCTCGATCCGCACGCTTCCGCCGTGCAACTCGGCGAGCGAGCGCACGAGCGCCAATCCGAGCCCGGTCCCCTGCTGGCGCCGGCGATAGACATTGCCGACCTGCGTGAACGGGCGCATCAGCTTGGTCACGTCCTCGGCCGCGATGCCGATTCCGGTGTCGGTCACGGCGAGTTCGACCTCGCCGGGTGAGACCTGCTGAAGCCCCGCGGTGACCAGCCCGCCGGGCTGCGTGAACTTGATCGCGTTGGAGACGAGATTGAGCAGGATCTGGCGGACGGCGCGCTCGTCCGCGCGGACGAGCGGCACCTCGCCTTCGAGCTTGCGCCGCAGCACGACCTTGGCGCGCTTGGCCTGCGGCGTCATCATCTCGAACACCCGGTCGATCAGGTCCGCAAGCCGCAGGTCGCGCTCGTCGAGCTCGAACTTGCCGGATTCGATCTTCGACAGGTCCAGGAGATCGCCGATCAGCCCCAGGAGATGCTGGCCGGCGGTATGAATGTCGGAGGCGTATTGCCGATACCGGCCCTCGGCGGGGCCGAAGAGGCGGTCGCGGATCGCCTCGGAGAAGCCCAGGATCGCGTTGAGAGGCGTGCGCAACTCGTGGCTCATGTTGGCCAGGAACTCGCTTTTGGCGCGATTGGCGATCTCCGCCTGGCTCTTGGCGTCGCGTAACGTCTGCTCGGCCAGCATCGTGTCCGTGATGTCGCGGGCGGTGCCGCGATAGCCCAGGAAGTTGCCCGCTTCGCCGAACACGGGCGTCCCGCTGACGGTGACGAAACGCACCGAACCGTCCGGCGCCCGGGTCCGGTACAGAAACTCCCGGAACGGCTCGTGGCGGTCGAGCTGCGCCAGGTGCGCCCGCCATTTGTCCGGCTCGAGATCGGCATCTGCGGCGAGTTCCGAGCGCAGCTTGCCGAGCCGCGTCTCGGGTGCCGCGCCGAAAGCGGCCCGGCTGCTCGAGAGATACGTGATGCGGTGGTCGGGGCCGGTCTCCCAGAACCAGTCCGAAGCCGTGCTGGCGTAGTCGCGAAACCGCTGTTCGCTTTGCCGCAGCGCGTCGGCCGTGCTCACCAATTCGCCCGTCTTCGTCTCCAGGCGGTTGAACTGCATCGCAAGCGCCGCGAACAGCGACACGAAGCCCAGCATGACCGCGACGCAGCCGCCGCCGATGAGCCAGGCCTGCTTGCGCCACGCCGCGAGTGCGTTCTGTTCGGACGCCGTGACCGAGACGACGAGCGGAAAATCCTTGAGCGGCTGTACCGAGATGAGGCGCGTAAGGCCGTCGAAGACGCTCGTCGCGCGATAGGTGCCGCCGCCGCCGGCGACCCGGTAGTACGCAGGAGTCGGCAGGCGCTCGCCCACCATCGATTCGACCTGCGGATGGCGCGCCATGATCGTGCCATCGCCGCGCAGCACGGTCACCGACATGCCGTCCTCGAGCCCGATCGACGCATAGAGACGCTGGAAATAGTCGAGCTCGACCGCGGCGAGAGCGACACCCAGGAACGCGCCGCGCGGCCTGTTGAGGCGCCGGACGAGGAAGAACTGCCAGTGGCCGGAGACCCGGCTGCGCGCGGGCCGGCTGATGAAGAGGCCGGACTCCGGATGGTCGCGGAGCTGGATGAAATAGTCGCGGTCGGCGACATTGATGCGAGGCACCGGCCACACGGTCGAGAGGTTCACGAGGTTGCCCGCCGCGTCGATCAGCGACACGCCGACCGACTGCGGCAGGTTCTGCGGCCGGGCCGCGAGGAAGTCATGCATGGCGCGGGTCTGGACGGTGGGCGCGAATTTCTCCGGCGCCGTGATGCCGAGGCTGGCGACCTTCTCGGCGGTCTCGCGCAGCATCAGGTCGACGCCCTGGATCGAGCGCGAGGTCTGCTCGGCCAGCACGACGCTGAGATTGACCGTTTCGCGGGTCGCGGTGTCGACCGCGTGGCGCCGTAGATCCCAAACGATCAGCGCGGCTACGGCCGCGGTGCCGAGGACGACCGCGGCGCCGGCCAGCAGAAGCTTCCGACTTGCTCGCGACAGGCGCATTTGCTCCCTGACCGGATCCACCGGGGCCCGATCTCTCGCCGTCGCCCTTCCTCGATTCCCGCAACGGCGCCGGTCAATTTTCCACGGAAGGGTAAACGAGATGTTAAGGCGTCCCAGGGTGCTGGCGCGCCGGCGTGGCGCAACTTACGCCCAAAAAATAAGGGCGCCGCCTTGCCGCGGCGCCCTTCATGCGCGATCAGTCCGTCAGTCGTGCTCGCGGCCGTTCGCCCCGGCGTAGATCTGGCTGCCGGCGGCGCGGAACTTGGCCGACATCTCCTTCATGCCGGCTTCGGCCGTCTGGGCCACGTCGTTCTGCGCCGCGGCCGCATCGCGGATCTCCTGCGTGATCTTCATCGAGCAGAATTTCGGGCCGCACATCGAGCAGAAATGCGCGAGCTTCGCCCCCTCGGCGGGCAGGGTCTGGTCGTGGAACTTCTCGGCCGTCATCGGGTCGAGCGACAGGTTGAACTGGTCGCGCCAGCGGAACTCGAAGCGGGCGCGCGACAGCGCGTCGTCGCGCAGCTGCGCGGCCGGCATGCCCTTGGCGAGATCCGCCGCATGCGCCGCGATCTTGTAGGTGATCACGCCGGTCTTGACGTCGTCGCGGTCGGGCAGGCCCAGATGCTCCTTGGGCGTCACGTAGCAGAGCATCGCGGTGCCGAACCAGCCGATCATGGCAGCCCCGATGCCGCTCGTGATGTGGTCGTAGCCGGGGGCGATGTCCGTGGTGAGCGGCCCCAAGGTGTAGAAGGGCGCCTCGTGGCAGGCCTTGAGCTGCTTGTCCATGTTCACCTTGATCTTGTGCATCGGCACGTGGCCGGGGCCTTCGATCATCACCTGCACGTCGTGCTCCCAGGCGATCTTGGTGAGCTCGCCGAGCGTTTCCAGCTCGGCAAACTGCGCCGCGTCATTCGCATCCGCGATCGATCCGGGGCGCAGGCCGTCGCCCAGCGAGAAGCTCACGTCGTAGGCGCGCATGATCTCGCAGATGTCGCGGAAGTGCGTGTAGAGGAAGCTCTCCTCGTGGTGCGCGAGGCACCACTTGGCCATGATCGAGCCGCCGCGGCTGACGATGCCGGTGACGCGCCGGGCCGTCAGCGGGATATAGGGCAGCCGCACGCCGGCGTGGATGGTGAAATAGTCGACACCCTGCTCGCATTGCTCGATCAGCGTGTCGCGATAGATCTCCCAGGTCAGGTCCTCGGCCACGCCGCCGACCTTCTCGAGCGCCTGGTAGATCGGCACGGTGCCGATGGGGACGGGCGAATTCCGGATGATCCACTCGCGCGTGGCGTGGATGTTACGCCCGGTCGACAGGTCCATGACCGTGTCCGAGCCCCAGCGGATCGACCACACCATCTTGTCGACCTCGTCGGCGATCGACGAGGCGACGGCCGAGTTTCCGATGTTGGCGTTGATCTTCACCAGGAAGTTCCGGCCGATGATCATCGGCTCGGTCTCGGGGTGATTGATATTGGCCGGGATGATGGCGCGGCCGCGCGCGATCTCGTCGCGCACGAACTCCGGCGTCACATGGTCGGGGATCGCAGCACCGAACGACTCGCCGTCGCGGGCCGCAGTCTCCAGCGCCTTCTCGCGCCCGAGATTCTCGCGGATCGCGATGTACTCCATCTCGGGCGTGATGATGCCTTGGCGCGCGTAGTGGAGCTGCGTGACCGCGCGGCCGGGCTTGGCGCGCAGCGGCTTCCTGCCGTCGAGCGCGAACTCCAGGAGGTCCGACTTGTCGCCGACCTTGCGGCCGTTGTCCTCGGGGCGGATGGCGCGGCCCTGATACTCCTCGACGTCGCCGCGGGCGCGGATCCAGGCGCCGCGCAGCGCGGGCAGGCCGCGGGTGATGTCGATCGCGGCGGTAGGGTCGGTATAGGGGCCCGAGGCGTCGTAGACGCGCACCGGCGGCTCGTTCGCGGACGGGGTGAGGTCGATCTCGCGCATGGCGACGCGCACGTCCGGGTGGACCTTTCCCGCCACATGGATTTTGCGCGAGGCCGGCAGCGGGCCGGTCGAGACCGTGAATTTCTGGGTGCCATCGGGCATGGGCGAATCTCCTTCTACACGCGGAGATCCGGGATGGCGTGGGGCGGGACGGGTGCGGCAGATCGGCCGCGCTGTTCCTCCCTCCGCCGGAATGACCCGGATCAGGTTCTAAGGGTTTCCGCGTCGCTGGACGGTCCAGCCGGCGGCGTCTCAGCCCCCTAAACGGGGCTCCCCATGGAACGACGCCATGGTCGCAGACCCGCCATCAAAACGCAACATGGGGTCAACGCATTCCGGCGACCGTCCTTGCCTGATGCCGGGGGCACCGGCATGCTGGCGCCCCATGTGGGCCTGGCTCGTTCCCGTGGTGTCTTTCGGCGTGCTCGCCGGCGCGGTTGCGGCGGGCGTCGGCTCCGTTCTCGCCCTTCTGTGCGGCATCGGCCTCATCGGCTCGGTGCTCGCCGGCGTTCATCACGCGGAGGTCGTGGCACACCGCGTGGGCGAGCCCTTTGGAACGCTCGTCCTCGCCATCAGCATCACGGTGATCGAGGTCTCGCTGATCCTCTCGATGATGCTGACCGGCGGGAAGGATGCGGGCGAGGTGCCGCGCGACACGATCTACGCTGCAGTGATGATCATCAGCAACGGCGTCGTCGGCATCTGTGTGTTCCTGGGCGGCCTTGCGCACCGCGAGCAGAACTTTCGCGTCGAGGGCGCCGGTGCCGGGCTCGCGGCACTCATCGCGATGGCAACCCTGTCGCTCGTCCTTCCGGACTTCACGACGACCACACGGGCCGGCACCTACAGTACCGCCCAGCTCGCGTTCGTGGCCGTGGCATCCCTGGCCCTGTGGTGCGTCTTCGTTTTCTTCCAGACTGTGCGCCACCGCGACTATTTCCTGCCGGCGGCGCACCAAGAGGACCCCGATGCGCATGCCGCACCCCCGAGCCTCGGCCAGACCTGGGCGAGTTTCGGGCTGCTCCTCGTATCCCTGGTCGCGGTCGTCGGTCTCGCCAAGATGCTGTCGCCCACGATCGAGCACGCCATCGAGGCGGCGGGCGCGCCCGAATCCGTGATCGGCATCGTGATCGCTCTCCTCGTGCTTCTGCCCGAGGGCACGGCCGCGGTGCGGGCGGCCCGCGCCGACCGCCTGCAGACGAGCATGAACCTCGCCATCGGCTCGGCGCTGGCCTCGATCGGACTCACGGTGCCGGCCGTGGTCGTGGCGGCGGTCGCGTTCGACCTGCCGCTCGTGCTCGGCCTTCAGCCCAAGGACATCGCTCTGCTGTTTCTGACGTTCGTCGTGAGCGCGGTCACGCTTGGCACAGGCCGCACCAACCTGATGCAAGGCGCGGTGCATCTCGTGATCTTCGCGGCCTTTTTGTTCCTGGCGGTCGTGCAGTGAACGGCAGGCTCACCCCTGCGACGAAAAGCCGCCGTCGACCGGGATGGCGGCGCCGGTGACGAAGTCGGAGGCCGGGCTCGCCAGGAACACGGAGATGCCGGCGAAGTCGTCAGGCTCGCCCCAGCGGCCGGCGGGCGTGCGCGCCAGCACGCGCTCGTGGAGGCCTTCGACTTGCTGGCGCGCGCTGCGGGTCAGCGCCGTGTCGATCCAGCCCGGCAGCACGGCATTGACCTGGATGTTGTCGGAGGCCCAGGCGGTGGCGAGCGCTTTGGTCAGCTGCACGATGCCGCCCTTGCTGGCGGCGTAGGGGGCGGCGAACGAGGCGCCGAAGATCGACATCATCGAGCCGGTGTTGATGATCTTCCCGCGGCCGGCGCGCTTCATCTCGGGATAGGCGGCCTGGCTCAAGGTGAAGGCGCTGGTGAGGTTCGTGTCCAGCACCTGGTGCCAGTCGGCGGCCGAGTACGCCTCGGGGCGCTTGCGGATGTTGATGCCGGCGTTGTTCACCAGGATGTCGAGGCGGCCGAAGCGGGCCAGCGTCTCCTTGATGACCGCCCGGCACCCGGCATCGAACGCAAGGTCGGCGACGGTCGACGCCGCCGTGGCGCCGAGGCCCGAGAGCTCCTTGACCGCGGCCTCGTTCTTCTTCGCATCGCGCCCGGCGATCAGCACGCTGGCTCCCGCCTGCGCCAGGCCGCGCGCCATGCCGAGCCCGATGCCGCCATTGCCGCCGGTGACGATCGCAACCCGGCCCGAAAGATCGAAGGACGTCATGTGAAATTCTGGCCGCCGTCGATGTTGATGAACTGGCCGGTCATGGCGTCGCTGTCCGGCGAGGCGAGATAGACGAGAGTGCCGACGAGATCGGCGGGGTAGATATCCTTGGCGATCGACCGCGCCCCCATGATCATCTTCCGCTTGTCGGGATGGGCGGCGAACTCGGCCTCGGTCACGGCATTGGAGATGAGGCTGTATCCGACCGTGTTCACCCGGATGCCGTAGGGGCCGAGCTCCTTGGCCATGGCGCGGGTCATCGCGAGGATCGCGCCCTTGGAGGTCACGTAGTGGAGGCGGTAGGGCAGGGCCGACAACATGGTCGACGAGCCGACATTGATGATCTTGCCGTAGCCGTATTCGCGCATCACCGGGATCGCCGCCTTGGTGCACAGAAACGGCCCGCGCACGTTCACCGCCATCAGCTCGTCCCAGTCGGCGACCGACAGGGCCGTGATGTGGACCGGCGGAATGTTCGAGCCGAGCCCGGCATTGTTGACCAGGATGTCGAGCTTGCCGAACCGCTCGATGGTGCGCGTGACCATCGCCTTGACCGACGCCTCGTCCTTCACGTCGACCGTGACCGGCAGCGCCGCACCACCCACGCGCTCGATGTCGGCTGCGACCGATGCCGGGTCTTTGAGGTCGGCGACGACCACCTTCGCACCCTCGCGGGCGAGGCCGGCCGCATAGACCGCACCGATGGCCGCCCGGTTTCCGTGGGCCGCCCCCGTCACGATCGCCACCTTTCCGTCCAAACGACCCATCTTCAGTTCCTCCCAATAGGCGCGCTATGCTAACCCGCGACGAACGCCACTGCCATTCGCCCGGATTTTCGCGATATCCATGCCCTCCGTCCACCGCAGCGCCAAGTTCCGTATCGGCCAGGTCGTGAAGCATCGCCTCCACCCGTTCCGCGGGGTGATCTTCGACGTCGATCCGACCTTCGCCAACACCGAGGAATGGTGGCTTGCAATCCCGGAGGACAGGCGGCCGCGCAAGGATCAGCCGTTCTACCACCTGTTCGCCGAGAACGAGCAGACGACCTACATCGCCTATGTATCGGAGCAGAATCTGCTGCCCGATGAGACCGGCAAGCCCTGCCGCCACCCCGAGATCGGCCGGTACTTCGGCCCGCTCAAAGACGGCCAGTACGAGACGAAGCGCAGCCGTGCCAATTAGCTTTCGCCTGAACCGCCTTGGGACTTGCCATGCGTGAAAACATCGGGACGCGCGATCGCGTCCTGCGCGTCGTCATCGGCTTGGCCGTGCTGTCGACCGTGTTCTGGGTCGAAGGGTCCATACGCTGGTTCGGCCTGATCGGGCTCGTCCCGCTCGGCACGGCGCTGTTCGGGACATGCCCGTTCTATGCCGCGCTCGGCATGACGAGCCGCAACGAAGACGAAACTTAAGGCGCGGCCGCCCCACGGGTTTGACCCAGATCAAAGCGCATCCCGTGGAGGCTGCGTAGGAAACAGCAGCGGCCGTCCGCACTGGAGTCCGCGTTGCCGAGGAGGCGCCTTCATGACCGAAAACATCGGGTCCGTCGATCGCGGACTACGCATTATCATCGGCCTTGCCCTGCTGTCGCTGCTGTTCTTCATGGACGGCAATGCACGGTGGCTTGGGTTGATCGGTCTCATCCCGCTCGGCACGGCGGTGTTCCGCTGGTGTCCGCTCTATACGGCGCTCGGTCTGCGGACCTGAGCGGGTACCGTAAGCAACTGATAATGCGCGCAGAACCACCCACCTCCTGAAAACGCGGGGCGGCCCTGCGCGCTTTGTGCTTGATTCCGCAGCCGGAAACCCCCATGTAAAGCGTCGAGGCGAACCTCGCCTCATGCTTTCGCGACCGCGCGACGCGCCCTTTATCTCTTCATAAGAAGAAGCAAGAAACCGGGCGCTCCATCCTGAGAGCAATTCTGTCTAAACCAATCGGGCCGTTTCGCGCGCGGCTTCGACCGAAAGAAAAGAAATAGGCCGCCGGTTCTCCGGCTGGCCGCAGCGCCTTTCCAATCATCTCTCGCTCCTTCGGGACGCCGACGAAATTTCTTGTCGCCTCGAGCGCCGCTTTGGCGTCCGGCGCGGTTACCGCTGACGCGGCGTCACGTGGAGCACATGAAAGACAAAGTCCATATGTTGACCACATCTCTCGCGGCCCCTCAGCAAACGGCGCCGCTTCCTCCTCACGCTCTTCCCGCCGCCGATGGCGGCGCCGGCTTCGCGGCCCTCGGGCTGATCGAGCCGATCCTGCGCGCGGTCCAGGCGGAGAACTACACCCGTCCGACCCCGATCCAGGAGCGCTCGATCCCGCATCTGCTCCAGGGGCGCGATCTCCTCGGCTGTGCTCAGACCGGCACCGGCAAGACGGCGGCGTTCGCGCTGCCGATCCTGCAGCGGCTTTCGGCCTCCCACCGGCCGGCCACCCCGCGCAGCATGCGGGCCCTCATCCTCACGCCGACGCGCGAGCTCGCCTCGCAGATCGACGACAGCTTCCGCGTCTACGGCCGGCACCTCGGGCTGCGGCACGCCGTGATCTTCGGCGGCGTCGGCCAGCAGAAGCAGGTCCAGGCGCTGGCGCGCGGGCTCGACATCCTGGTCGCAACCCCCGGCCGGCTGCTCGACCTCCTGGGCCAGGGCTACGCCAAGCTCAACAGCGTGGAGATCTTCGTCCTCGACGAAGCCGACCGCATGCTCGACATGGGCTTCATCCACGACGTGAAGCGGGTCATCGCCGGCCTGCCGCGGCCGCGCCAGACGCTGCTGTTCTCGGCCACCATGCCGCCCGACATCGCACGGCTCGCCGACGGCATCCTGGTCGACCCGACCAAGGTCGCGGTGACGCCCGTCGCCAGCACGGCCGAGCGCATCGAGCAATGGGTGCTGCACGTCGAGCGCGGCAACAAGCCCGCCCTCCTGGCGAGCATCCTCAAGGATTCCGGCATCGCGCGCGCGCTGGTCTTCACCCGCACCAAGCACGGCGCCAACAAGGTCGTGATGCAGCTCGGCAAGGCCGGCATCGCGGCGGACGCGATCCACGGCAACAAGTCGCAGAACGCACGCGAGCGGGCGCTCGCCGCGTTCAAGAACGGGCGGATGCGGGTGCTCGTCGCCACCGACATCGCGGCACGCGGCATCGACATCGACGGCATTTCGCACGTCGTCAATTACGACCTGCCGAACGTGCCCGAGACCTACGTGCACCGCATCGGCCGGACGGCGCGCGCCGGCGCGTCGGGCGTCGCCATCTCGTTCTGCGACCGCGAGGAGCGGGCGTACCTGCGCGACATCGAGCGGCTGATCCGCAAGAGCGTCCCGGTGGTCGAGAACCATCCCTATCGGATGCCGGAGGGTGCCGCAGCACAGCCGGCCGCCACCGGAAAGCCGACAGGCCAGCCGCATGGCCATGGCCAACAGCGGCAGCATCGCGGCGGCGGCGGCCGGGGCGGGCGGCGCCGGCGTCGGTAAGTCTCCTTCCGCATGACTTGCGGAAAATTATTTTAAGTCTAAAATAATTTCCGGAAGGGGTGCCAGGGTCGACCCGGAGAGGCCTCGTTGAAGATCGTCAGCATCGGCGGCGGCCCGGCGGGCCTCTATTGCGCCCTTCTGATGAAGAAGGCCGACCCGAGGGCCGACATCACCGTCGTCGAGCGCAACAAGCCCGATGACACCTTCGGCTTCGGAGTCGTGTTTTCCGACGCGACCCTGGCCGAGCTACGCGACGCTGATGTCGTCACCTACGCCGAAATCGAGAAGAGCTTCGCGCACTGGGACGACATCGACATCCACTATAAGGGCGAGGTCATCACCTCGACCGGGCACGGGTTCTCGGGCATGTCGCGCAAGCGGCTGCTCAACATCCTGCAGAAGCGCGCCCGGGCGCTCGGCGTGAACCTGCAGTTCGAGACCGACGTCGCCTCGGTCGAGCGCTACCGCAGCGCCGACCTCGTGCTCGCCGCCGACGGCGTGAACTCGATGGTGCGCCAGGTCTACGCGGCGCACTTCCAGCCGCAGATCGACTGGCGGCGCAACAAGTTCGTCTGGCTCGGCACGACGCGGCCGTTCCCCGCTTTCACCTTCTATTTCAAGGAGAGTCCGCACGGCCTCTTCCGCGTCCACGCCTACCAGTACGACAAGCAGCATTCGACCTTCATCGTCGAATGTACCGAGGGCACATGGCGCCGCGCCGGCCTCAACGAGGCCTCGGAGGACGCGACCATCGCCTATTGCGAGGAGCTGTTCGCGGCCGAGCTCGACGGCCACAAGCTGCTCAAGAACCGCTCGGTGTGGCGCAACTTCCCGACCGTGCGCACCAAGCGCTGGTACCACGAGAACATCGTGCTGATGGGCGATGCGGTGCACACCGCGCATTTCTCGATCGGCTCGGGCACCAAGCTCGCCATGGAGGACGCGATCGCGCTCGCCACCGCGGTCAAGTCGCACGGCAAGCTGGACGACGCTCTCGCCGCCTACGAGGCCGGCCGCCGGCCGGCCGTCGATGCGGTGCAGCGCGCCGCCCAGGTGAGCCTGCAATGGTTCGAGGAGACCGAGCGCTATTTCGGCAAGCTGGCGCCGATCCAGTTCGCGTATGCGATGCTGACGCGCTCCTTGCGCATCCAGCATGCGAACCTGAAGCTGCGCGACCCGGCCTTCGTGGCCCGCGTGGAGCGCTGGTTCGCCGAAGGGGCCGCGAACCAGTCCGGCGTCAATATCCCGGTCGATCCGCCGCCGCCGCCGATGTTCACGCCGTTCCGGCTGCGCGACACGGTGGTGCAGAACCGCGTGGTGGTCTCGCCGATGTGCCAGTACTCGGCCGAGGACGGGACGCCCAACGACTGGCATCTCGTCCATATCGGCAGCCGGGCGCTGGGCGGCGCCGGCCTGGTGATCACGGAAATGACCGACGTGTCGCGCGACGGCCGCATCACCCCGGGCTGCGCCGGGCTCTACAAGCCCGAGCACGTGGCGGCGTGGAAGCGGGTGGTCGAGTTCGTGCACGCGAACAGCTTTGCCAAGATCGGCATCCAGCTCGCCCATGCCGGCCGCAAGGGCTCGACGCGCCTCGCCTGGGAGGGGATCGACGAGCCGCTGCCCGAGGGCAACTGGCCGCTGCTCGCGGCCTCGGCCATTCCTTATCTTCCACACTCCCAGGTGCCCAAGGCGATGGACCGCGCCGATATGGACCGCGTCCGCGAGGACTTCGTGCGCGCGGCCAAGCTTGCTGATGACGCGGGCTTCGACCTGATCGAGATCCACTGCGCCCACGGCTATCTGCTCGCGACCTTCCTGTCGCCGCTCACCAACCACCGCACCGACGAGTACGGCGGCAGCCTCGAGAACCGCGCCCGCTATCCGCTCGAAGTGTTCGCGGCGGTGCGCGCCGCCTGGCCAGCGAAAAAGCCGATGTCGGTTCGAATCTCGGCGACCGACTGGGTGCCGGGCGGCTTCACGCCGCAGGACGCGGTCGCGGTTGCCAAGCTGTTCAAGGAGGCGGGCTGCGACGTCCTCGACGTCTCGGCCGGGCAGACCGTGCCCGACGCCAGGCCGGTCTACGGCCGGCTGTTCCAGACGCCGTTCGCCGACCGCGTGCGCCACGAGGCCGAGATGCCGACGATGACCGTCGGCAACATCTCCTCGTGGGCCGACGTGAACGCGATCCTGGCGGCCGGGCGCGCCGATCTGTGCGTGCTGGCGCGCGGCCATCTCTACGATCCGTACTGGACCCACCACGCGGCCTACGAGCAGAACTACGACCTCGCCTGGCCGAAGCAGTACCTCTCCGCCGGCAGCTTCACGCCGCGCGAGAGCAAGT
>DATJPD010000061.1:0-30157 GCA_035506575.1 Alphaproteobacteria bacterium | reverse complement strand
TCTAATTGTCATCGCCGGGCTTGTCCCGGCGATCCACGTCGGCGTGCAATTTACAAGCGGTTGTGCTTGCGGCGCGACGTGGATGCCCGGAACAAGTCCGGGCATGACGGAAAGAGAGGGCGAGGGGCGTCAACTCACCAGTTGCACGACCTTGCCGTCCGCCGTGCGCCCTTGCGCCCGATATTGTCCGATCTTCTCCAAGAGCGGCTGGTCGCTCACGGCATAGATCACCGCGTCACCGCGGCCGGTGTTGATGTGCCGGCGCCACAGGAAGTTCGGCACGACAAAGATGTCGTTGGCGGACCAGTCGAAGCGCTGGCCGCCGATCTCGGTGGCGCCCTGGCCCTCGAGCACGACGTAGAGGGCGCTCGCCGTCTCGCGCTTGAAGCGCGTTTCTTCGTCCGGCCGCAGGAGCTGTGCGGTGTAGGCGAGGGTGGGGAATACCGGGCCACCGGTCGCCGGGTTCACGAACTTGACCGTGATGCCCTCGTACGGGTCGCCCGCCTCGCCGCGCAGGCCGTCGAGCGCCTGGCGGACGTCGGCCCCGCGGTAGTGGATCATGGGCGAGGTATCGCGCCCGATCCCGCGCTGGTGCGAGACGAAGCTGGGAATGACCCCGCCCTGGCCGTAGAGCTTGTGCGAGTAGCCGTTGCCCTGTTGGGGGGCTTGTGCCCGCGAGTTGCCCTCGCGGGTCCCGTGGAAGTCTTCGTCCAACCAGATGCAGTCGAGGAATTCGAGCAGCGGATAATCGAGGATATCCATCCAGATCACGGGCGTGCTGCCGTCGTTGCCGTGATCGTGCCAGGTGCCGTGCGGGGTCAGGATCAGATCGCCGCGCTTCGCCTCGCAGCGCTCGCCCTCGACCGTGGTGTAGCCGCCCGAGTCCGACAGGATGGTGCGGCTGGCATTGGGCGTGTGGATGTGCACGGGCGCCACGTCTCCCGGATTGTAGATCGACACCGCGCAGCGGATGGTGCTGGTCACCTGCAGCCGGCCGCCCAGGCCCGGGTTGGTGAGCAGGAACTGCTGGCGCTCGGCGAATTCGATCGGCGACACCTCGGCGGTGCGCGCGATATCGGCGATGCGGTGCAGATAGGGCGAGATCTCGGCCCAGCGCCAGCGGTGCGCGGCCGCCTTCATCTGGCCCGTGCCGGCGCGCCCGCCCGACAGGCGGCCCGCGACATCGAGCCCGGTGTCGCGGAACCACGGCCGCTGCGAGGGCGCGTTTGCCTGGGTGCGCAGCCAGATCGAGAGCTTGCCGGCCTCGGCGTTGAGCGCCTCCATGGCCTCTTTGGCGCCTGAGGGCAGGGCGCCGCGCTCGCGGGTGGGTACGGTTGCCATCGTTTCCTCCGGTTTCGCCCATTTTACGGCGAAGCGGCGCCGGCTTCCATGCCGAAGGAGGCCATGGCATGCTCGGCTCCGGGAGAGAAACTGGGTGAAATTCGACGGCGAGATCAGCGTGCGCGCAGGCCGCGAGGCGGTGTTCGAGAAGCTGCGCGATGCGCGCGCGTTCGCCTCGTGCGTCGAGGGCGTCGGCGCGCTCAGCGAAATCGACGGCAGCCACTACACCGCGACCTTGGAGACCAGGATCGCCTATATGCGCTTCAAGTTCGCGGTCGCGGTCGAGGTGACAAATCTCGATCCGCCGCGCTTGATCGAGGCCAAGGTCGAAGGCACGCCGGTTGGCGTGGTCGGCCGCCTGACCGCCGCGTCGACGACCACGCTCGAGCAGACCGGCGAGGAGACCCTGATCCGCTACGCGGTCGACGTCAGCCTCGCCGGCAAGCTCGGCGCCATGGGCCAGCCGGTGCTGCGCTCCAAGGCGCGGGAGATGGAGAAGAGCTTCGCCGCCAATCTGCGCCGCATGGTCGAGGCGCCGGCGGAGGCCAGCTCATGACGCCGTTCGACCTCGTGGAGCCGCGATCGCTGCGCGACGCGGCGGGGCTTCTCGATCCCGACGATCCGTCGGTGCGGCCGATCGCCGGCGGCACGGCGTTGATGCTGATGATGAAGGCCGGCGTGTTCAAGCCGACGCGGCTCGTCAGTCTGCGCTCGGTCGAGCCCGAGGCGTCGCGCATCCAGGTGGACGACACGACCTTGCGCATCGGAGCGCTCACGCCGCTCGCATCGCTCGAACGTTCCGCCGAAACGCGCCGTCTGCTGCCGGCGATCTCCCGGACTTTGCGGACCTTGTCGAACGTGCGCGTGCGCAACGTGGCGACGATCGGCGGCCATCTGGCCCATGCCGACCCGCACATGGACCTGCCACCGCTGCTGATCGCCCTCGGCGCCAGCATCCGCGTGGTCGGCCCCGGCGGGGAGCGGACCCTGCCGGTCGAAAGCCTCTTTGCCGGCTATTTCGAGACCTCGCTGGCACGCAACGAGCTGATCGCCGAGCTGTCGGTGCCGCTGTGGCCGCAGGTGCGCGCGGCGTACCTCAAATGCACGACGCGCTCGGCCGACGATTGGCCCGCTCTCGGGGTCGCGGTCGCGCTGGAGATGGCGGGTTCGAGCATCACCGAGGCGCGCATCGTGGTGAGCGCGGCCACCGAGCGGCCAACGAAGCTGAGCGGCGCGAGTGTGGCCTTGCGCGGCGGCCGGGGCGACGACGCCGCCTTGCGCCGCGCCTGTGATGCGGCGGCGGACGAGGTGTCGCCGATGGCCGACGCGCACGGCTCGGCCGCGTACAAGCGCGAGCTGGTGCGGGTCTATGTCGGCCGGGCGGTGCGCGCCGCACTCGCCGCGGGAGGTGCGGGATGACCGTCATGTCGGGCGGCCAGGTCGGCCGGTCGGTGCCGCGCCGCGAAGGTCCGGCGAAGGTCAGCGGCCGCGCCGAGTACGTCCATCACCTGCGCCTGCCGGGCATGCTGGTGGGCAAGATCTTCCGCTCGACCGTGGCACACGGACGCATCAAGCGGATCGACGTCACCGCCGCCCAGGCGTTGCCCGGCGTGGTGAGCGTGATCACCGGCGAGGATATCCGCACGGTCATTCCGCATCCTTATTATGGGCCGGCGTTCCACGACCAGCCGATCCTGGCGCTCGACAAGGTGCACTACGTGGGCGAGCCGGTGGCCGTGGTGCTGGCCGCGGACCCGCACGTGGCCGACGCCGCAGCGCAGCTCATTGTGGCCGAGTACGAGGAGCTGCCGGCCGTGTTCGACGAGGTCGAGGCCATGACCTCGAAGGCCGTGGTGCACGACACGCTCAAGCCGGCGGGCACGTTCCCGGACTTGAAGCATCTCGAAGGCAAGCGAGACACCAACGTGGCGCTCGACTTCCGGCTCCGCCGCGGCGACGTGGCCCGCGCCTTCGCCGAGGCCGACCGCGTGTTCGAGCATACGTTCCGCACGCAGCAGGTCCTGCACCTGCCGCTCGAGCCGTTCGTGTCGGCCGCGGAGACCACCGACAGCGCGGCCACGATCTACACCGCCTCGCAGAGCCCGTCCTTCGTGCGCATCGAGATCGCGCGGCTGCTCGGCTGGCCGGAGAACCGCGTGCGCGTGAAGACGGCGTTCCTCGGCGGCGGGTTCGGCGCCAAGCTCTACATCAAGCTCGAGGCGCTGGTGGTGGCGCTGTCGCTGATGGTGCGCCGGCCGGTGAAGATCTCGCTCACCATGGAAGAGCAGTTCTACACGATCACCAAGCACGCCAGCACCTTCCGCATCAAGAGCGGGGTGAAGGACGGCCGCATCACCGCGCGCGAGTGCGAGGTGTGGTGGAACGGCGGCGCCTACGCCGACATCGGGCCGCGCGTGACGCAGAAATCGGGATTCACCGCGGCGGGGCCGTACGACATCGACAACGTGCATGTGGATTCGTACGCGCTCTACACCAACCTGCCGCCGGCCGGCGCCCTGCGCGGCTTCGGCATCCCGCAGCTGGTCTGGGCGTACGAATGCCACACCGACATGGTCGCGCACGAGCTGGGCATCGACCCGGTCGCGTTCCGGCGCAAGCACATCCTGCGGAACTGGCGCCCGCAGGCGACGGGCACGGTCATGCGCGATGCCGAGATCGAGGCCGTGCTCGACCGGCTCGCGGCGCGCATGGACTGGGCGAAGCCGTTCGACCGCGGAACGGGGACCATCCGGCGCGGCCGCGGCATCGCCATCGGCTTCAAGGCGAGCGTGGCGCCCACCACCTCGATGGCGATCGTCAATCTCTACGCCGACGGGTCTTGCGCGCTCTATTGCAGCACGGTCGACATGGGCCAGGGCTCGGACACGATCATGGCGCAGATCGTGGCCGAGGTCCTGAACCTGCCCGTCGAGTCGGTGACGGTCGTGCATCCGGACACCGACGTCACACCCTACGACATGGCGACACTCGGCTCGCGCTCGACCTATCACATGGGGCACGCGGTGCGGCTCGCCGCCGAGGAGGTGCGCGCCAAGCTCGCCGCCATGGCCGAGGAGCTCGGCCTGCCGCCGGGCAGCAACGTGCCGGTGGCCGAGCTGTTCCGCCGCAAATACGGCATGCAGGCCGGCAACGTGGTCGGCAGCGGCAGCTACATCCCGGCCTACAAGTCGCCCGACCACGACACGGGGCTGACACCCAACGCGACGCCGTACTGGATGACCGGCGGCACCGGTGCCGAGGTCGAGGTCGATACCGAGACCGGCCAGGTACGCGTGACCCGGCTTGTGAACGTCGCCGACGTGGGCAAGCCGATCAATCCCAAGATCGTCGACACGCAGCTCTCCGGTGCGGCGGTGATGCAGCTCGGCTTCACCATGTTCGAGGAGATGAATTTCGACGGCGGGCAGGTGACCAATGCCTCGCTCGCCGACTACAAGATCCCGGGCCTGCGCGACATGCCCGTCATGGAGAACGAGGCGGTCGCGGCCGAGCAGCGCGACGGACCGTTCGGCGCCAAGGGTGTGGGCGAGTCCGGCACGTTCGGCGTCTCGCCGGCGATTGCGAATGCGATCTTCGACGCGGTCGGCGTGCGCCTCACCAAGCTGCCGCTGACCGCAGAGGCGGTCTACCGCGCCCTCCGGGCGGCGCGCGGCCAGCCGCTTGCGGAGGAGTGAGATGGTCGCAGAAAACCGCACCATCCGCTTCACCCTCAACGGCCAGCCGGTGGCGGCCGAGGTCGCCCCGCACCGGACCCTGGTCGAAGTGCTGCAGGACCAGTTCAGCCTGTTCGGCGCGCGCGAGAGCTGCAGCCAGGGCCTGTGCGGCTGCTGCACCGTTGTGGTCGATGGGCGCGCTGTGTCGGGTTGCCTCTATCTGGCCGCGTTCGCCGACGGTGCCGAGGTGACGACCGTCGAGCATCTCGGCAATGGAGGGCGGCTGAGTGCGGTGCAGGAGGCCTTCCTCGAAGCGGGCGCGTTCCAGTGCGGCTTCTGCACGCCGGGCTTCGTCGTCATGGCAAGCCAGCTCCTGGCCGAGCATCCGGACCCGGACGACGACCAGATCCGGCATTATCTCTCGGGAAATCTCTGTCGCTGCGGCGCCTATCCGGAGATAATCCAGGCGGTCAGGCTTGCGGCGCGCAAACAAAAAGGTGGATGATCGGGACGACCGCCGCCGCATTAACGAACGAAACCGGTCGGCAACAGGGGGAGGGACTAGCCATGTCGGACGTCGCCGTGGGCGCAACGCAGCCCTGGTACCGCAGCATCAACCGCAGCCAATGGAACACGCTGCTGGCCGCCAATCTCGGCTGGATGTTCGACGGCTATGAGACCTACGCACTCATCCTGACCGTGGGCGTGGCTCTGCACCAGCTGCTCGAGCCCTCGCAATACGCCCAGATCCCGACCTATGCGGGCATCGTGATCGCACTGACCCTGCTGGGTTGGGCGGTGGGCGGCACCCTCGGCGGCATCCTCGCCGACTACATCGGCCGCAAGCGCACGATGATGATCGCCATCCTGGGCTACTCGCTGCTCACAGGGTTGAGCGCGTTTGCCTGGGACTGGACCTCGTTCGCGGTGCTGCGCCTCCTGGTCGGCGTCGCCATCGGCTCGGAATGGTCGACCGGCGCTTCGATCACCGCCGAGCTGTGGCCCGACAAAGCGCGCGGCAAGGGGGCGGGGCTGATGCAGTGCGGCCTCGGCATCGGCTTCTTCGTCGCATCCTTCGTGTGGCTCTATGTCGGTGCCGCCGGCCCCGGCGCGTGGCGCTACATGTTCCTCCTCGGCATCCTGCCCGGGTTTTTCACCTTGTGGATCCGCCGCGGCATTCCGGAATCGCCGCGCTGGGAGCAGGCGAACCGCGAGCGCCAGACCGCGACCGAGCGCCAGCGCCGCGGCGAAGCCTTGCAGGAGCACGAGAAGGCGCTGACACGCTTCACCCTGCTCGAGCTGTTCGCGACCCCCGAGGTGTGTCGGCGCACGATCATCGCCTTCCTGATGTCGCTCACGACGACGCTCGCGTGGTGGGGCATCTCGGCGTGGCTGCCGCCCTATATCGCGTCGGTGGCGGCCAAGGCCGGCCTGCCGGCTCCGCAATGGGCGAGCTATGCCGGCATGGCGTACAACATCGGCGCCATCCTCGGATATATCGGGCTCGGCTTTTTCGCGGACGCCCTGGGCCGCAAGCCGGTCACCCTCGTTTACTTCGTGCTGGCATTCCTCACCACGCCGCTCGTGTTCCTGTGGACACACGACCTCAACGTGCTGCTCGTGGCAGCCCTGGTGAACGGCTTCTTCAGCCTCGGCCTCTATTCGTGGATGCCGGTGTGGCTGCCGGAGCTGTTCCCCACGCCGGTGCGCGCGACGGGGGCGGCGTTCTGCTTCAACATGCCGCGCTTCATCGCCTGGATCGGCCCCCTGGTGGCCGGCACCTTGATCGCGAACTTCGGCGGCTTCGGCAACGCGGCGATGACGGTCGCGTATATCTACGCGCTCGGCATCATCGCGACCCCGTTCCTGCCCGAGACGCGCGGCAAGCCCCTTCCGGACAAGCTCTAGGGGCCGGATGACGGACGCACCGGTCTTCGACCTGTACTCGACGGAGATCGACGCCGATCCGTTTCCGTACTACGCGGCGCTGCGCGACCGCCATCCCTGCTACTGGCACGACCGCAACGGGGTGTGGATCCTCTCGCGCTATGCCGACGTGTTCGCGGCGGCCCAGGACTGGAAGACGTTCTCCTCGCGCGCCGGCAATTTGATCGACGAGCTGCCGGGCCGCGCCGGCGGCACGCTCGGGACGACCGACCCGCCGCGCCACGACCGCCTGCGGGCGCTGGCGGAGTCCGCCTTCCTCAAGCGCAATGTCGAGCATCTGGCCGAGCCGACCCGGCGCGTTGCCGCATCCGCGGTCGACGACATCCTGCGGCGCGGCCGGTTCGACTTCGTCGCCGATTTCTCCAGCCGTGTCACCGTCGGCATCATCTTCCAGATGATGGGCCTGCCGGCCAGCGACCATGCCGAAATCCGGCGCAAGGTCGTGCTCTCCATCTCGACCGACAAGGAGCGCCGCGGCCGCAACGAAGAGCAGACGCGCGCGTTCCAGGAGCTCGGCGAGTTCATCGCCGAGCAGGTCGCGGCGCGGCGCAAGGCGCCGACCGCCGACGTCGTGACGGCCCTGGCCACAGCCGAGATCGACGGCGACCGGCTCACCGACCGCGAGGTCGTCCTGACCTCCGCGACCTTCATCATGGCCGGCGTGGAATCGCTGTCGAGCTTCATGAACATGTTCGCCCTCAACCTCCATGACCACCCGGCGGAGCGCGCCAAGGTGCTGGCGGACTGGAGCTTGCTCGCCCCCGCGATCGAGGAATCGCTGCGCTTCAACACCTCGGCGCAGCGCTTCAAGCGCATCGCCACGCGCGACGTCGAGCTGCACGGCCAGCGCATCAAGGAAGGCGACAAGGTGGCGCTGGCCTACGGCTCGGCCAACCGCGACGGGCGCAAGTTCCAGGATCCCGACCGGTACAACGTCGAGCGCCGGCCGCAGGGGCATCTCGGCTTCGGCGCCGGGGCGCATTTCTGCCTCGGAAACCAATTGGCGCGCCTCGTGACCGCATCCGCCATGCGCGAGTTCCTCGGCCGCATCCCGGAGTTCCGGCTCACGGAAACCCGGCTCAGCTGGACGCCGTCGTCCAACTTCCGCAGCCCGCAGGCGCTCCCCTTCGCGCTGGTTTAGACTCCAGGGTTAGCGGCCTTGCGCGCCGTCGGGCGCGAAGAGCTCGATCGGATAGCTCAATCCCTTCACCGCGTGCGCACCGATCGGTGCGATGTCCGGGCGGTCCAGACGCCGGGCAAACTCTTTCGACATCAAGAGCGGCTCGCCGAGGGGCTCGCACAAGCCCTGCAGGCGGCTGGTCAGGTTCACGTCACGGCCGATGACGGTGAAGTCGAGCCGGTGCCCCGACCCGATGTTCCCGTAACTGACCGTCCCATAATGGAGGGCGATGCCGGCGCGCAGCGGACCCGACGCGGGCGACGCGTCGGCCAGGCGGCGCAGCGCCGCCCGTGCGGCCTCGAACGCCGCCCGGCAGCTCTGTTCGGGATCGCGGCCGGCGGGGAAGTAGGCCAGCACGGCATCGCCCATGAACTTCAGGATCTCGCCGCCCGCGGCTTCGATCGCCGGCACGACCTGGTCGAAATAGAGGTTGAGCAGCGACAGCACGTCGGCGGTCGACAGCCGGTCCGACAACGCCGTGAAGCCCCGCAGATCGCAGAGGAAGAGCGCGGCGTCCAGGGTCTCGGCGTCGCCCCGCCGGATGTGGCCCGCCAGGATCCGGCGGCCGGTGGCCGTGCCGACATAGGTGTCCAGAAGCGTGGTCTCCGCATGGCGAAGCATGCGGATTTCGCAGGCGCCGCGCAGCGCCGGTACGATCGCCGCCAGGGCGCGCTGGTCGGCGTCGGAGAATCCGGTCGTGCGGCGGGTGCAGAACACGACGGCACTGGCGGGCATGTCGCCGTAGATCAGCGGTGCGATGACCAACTCGACCAGCCCTTGGCCGCGGAACAGGTCGAGCATCGACAGTTCCGCATAGCGCGGATCGTCCAGGCGCACGACGAGCCAGCGGCGGGTGTCCATGACCTGGCGCATCGGACTGCGTGCGAACACGTCCGATTGGCCGGCATCGTGCTCGCGGTCGGCCACCTGCACCGGGGCGCCGGGACTCCACACCACCGTCCGGCCGCGAAACTCCGGATGCAGGGTCCGCAGGTGAAGGGTCAGCCGGTCCACCGGCAGCCCTGCCTTGCGCAAACGCCGGCCGGTCGCACCCATGAAACCGGCGTCGTCGAGATCGTGGCCTTCGTCGCCCGTGAGCCATTCGAGGATCCCACGGACCCGATGCCGGTCGAAGCTCATGAGCTCCTTCCGGCGCCGGCTGGCCTGGCGGACATCGCGTCCGCCGGATGACACAAGATGCGTGTGCATGGTGACCTCCGCCATCTCATGCGGTCTGCGCCGCGGCCGTCGGATGCACGGCCCGGAAGCTGATCGCGAGGCGATTCCAGGCGTTGATCGCGGCGACCGCCACGGTCAGGTTGACGAGCTCGGTTTCGGAGAAGTGCTGCCGTGCCTCCTCGTAGACATCGTCGGGGACGCGGCTCTCGGCGACCAGCGTGACGGCCTCGGTCCACGCCAGGGCCGCCCGCTCGCGTGCCGTGTAGAGGGGGGATTCGTGCCATGCCGAGAGCAGGTAGAGCCGCTCCTCGCTCTCGCCGCGCTGACGGGCCTCCTTCGTGTGCATGTGGACGCAATAGGCGCAGCCGTTGATCTGCGAGGCGCGCGTCTTCACGAGATCGATTAGCGATGCCTCGAGGCCGCTCTTCTGCACGAACGTTTCGAGCCCCATTACGGCCTTCATGGCGTCGGGGGAGGCTTTGTAGAAGTTCATCCGGGGTTGCATGTCAGGTCTCCTTTCCAAATGGATTCAATGGGCGCCGCCGCCGCCGAGGTGGTCGGGCTTGCGCAGCAGCATAATGGCGATCAGAGCAACAATCATGACGACGCCAATGAGATAGAACGCATCGCCATAGGCCATGATCGTCGCCTGGCGACGGATGACCCTGCCGACCGCCACGACCGCTTCGTGCTTCGCCACGGCGATGTCGGTGATGCCGTGGGACAGGAACCGGGCCGTGAGCTGGTCTATGCGGGCGCGGGTCGCCTCGTCGAACTGCGAGACCGCGGCGGTCAGCACGTTCGAATGGAATTGCTCGCGCTTGGTGACGACCGTCTGCAGGGCGGCGATCCCGATGGCGCCGCCCAGATTGCGCATCATGTTGAAGAGCGCCGACGCGGACCCGGCATTCTCCGCCTCGATGCTGGCCGTGCTGATGGCCGACAGGGGCGCGAGGATGACCGCCTGTCCGATCGCGCGCACGAGGTTGGGGAGGAAGAACTCGGGGCCCGAGAAGTCGTTCGACAGATGGATGGACATCAAGTTGCTGGCGGCGAACAGGGCAAAGCCGAAGCCGACCAGGATCCGTGCGTCCACCTTCTTCATGAGCCGCGGGACGAGCGGGATGAGCACCAGCTGCGGCAGACCGACCCAGGCCAGGACCTCGCCGATCTGCTCGGCGTTGTAGCCCTGGACCTGCGAGAGATAGAGCGGCAGCACGAACACCGAGCCGTAGAGCGCGGAGCCGAGCAGGAAGTTCGCGAGCGTGCCGAACCCGAAATTGCGGCGCACCAGCAGGCGCAGGTTGAGGAGCGGCTTCTTGACCGTCAGCTCGATGACGAGGAACAGCCCGAGCGAGACCGCGGCGATGACGGCGAGGCGCACGATGAACGGTGAGCCGAACCAGTCGTCCTTGTTTCCCTCTTCGAGCACCGTCTGCAGCGCGCCGAGGCCGATCGCCATGGTAACGACACCCGGCCAGTCGCCCTGCCGGATCAAGCCGAGCTGCATCGGCGCCTTCTCGAGCGACACCCACAGCATGGCGACCATGATCGCACCCGGAACCAGGTTGACGTAGAAGATGTATTGCCAGCCGTAATTGTCGTTGAGATAGCCGCCGATCGTCGGGCCGATCGCGGGCGCGAACGTGGCCGACACCGCGAACAGCGCCATGCCGACCGGCTGCTTGGATTTGGGCAGCAGGGTGATGATCAGGGTGAACGCCATGGGGATGAGCACGCCGCCGGTGAACCCCTGGAAGGCGCGGATGGCGATCATCTCGCCGAGGCTGTGCGCCTGGGCGCAGGCCGCGGAGAAGACCAGGAACAGGACGGCGTTGGTCAGCAGGTAGACGCGGACGGAGAAGACCCGGGCAAGCCAGGCGCTCAGCGGGATGACGATGATCTCGGTGATGAGATAGGACGTGGAGATCCAGCCGCCGTCGTCGATGCCAGCGCCGATGGCGCCCTGGATGTCGGCGAGCGAGGAATTGACGATCTGGATGTTGAGCACCGCCATGAACGCGCCGAGGGTCGAGCCGATCACCGCGATCCAGTTGCGGGTCGTGCTGCCGAGTGCGCCGGACGGTACGGTGGCAGTGCCCGCGGTCATGGCGCTTACTCCGCCTTGGTGTTGATCGTGGCGACCACGGACATGCCGGGGCGCAGCCGGCCGATCAGCGGATCGTCGGCCGAGATCGCAATCTTCACCGGGATGCGCTGCACGATCTTCGTGAAGTTTCCGGTCGCGTTGTCCGGCGGCAGCAGCGCGAACTCGAGGCCGCTCGCCGGCGACAGGCTGTCGACGCGGCCCTTGACCGCGGCTCCGGGGAACGTGTCGATCTCGAGCTCGGCCGGCTCGCCCGCGGTCACGTGGGTGAGCTGCGTTTCCTTGAAGTTGGCGACGACGTAGACCGCCTTCAGCGGCACGACCGCCATCAGCGCGGTGCCGGCCTGGACGTACTGACCCGCGCGGAGCGTGCGCGACCCCACGGTGCCGTCGATCGGGGCGGTGATGGTCGTATAGCCGAGGTTGAGTTCGGCCTGCGCCTCGAGCGCGCGGGTGCGCGCGAGCAAGGTCTCGGCCTTCGCCTTTTGCGTCTCCAGCACGTCGATCTGCTGGCGCGCCGCCGCAAGGGCGGCCTGGTCATGCTCCACCGCCGCCGCCGTCTGGCGCACCGACGTCTCGGCTTGATCGTCCTTTTCGACCGAGGCGAACCCTTGCTGGCGCAAGGTGTGGAAGCGCAGGGCGTCGGTCCTGGCGAACTGCGCCGCGGCCTGCGATCCGGCCAAGCTCGCGGCCGCCTGGGCCACGAGGGAGTTCTGCAGCTCGAGTTGCGCCGAGAGGTTGCGGATTTCCGCGTCGGCCGCGGCAACATCGGCCTTCGCCTGCGCCAGCGCTGTCTGGAAATCCCGATCGTCGATCCGGGCCAGGACCTGGCCGGCCTTCACGGGCTCGTTGTCGTCCACCAACACGTCGGCGATGTAGCCCGAGACCTTGGGAGCCACGGTCGTGTAATCGGCCTTGAGATAGGCGTCGTCGGTCGTCTCCAGGAAGCGCCCGACGGTCCAGTAGCGATAGCCGTAGCCGGCACTTCCCATGAGTGCCGCAACGATGGCGGCACCCAAGCCGATGCGCTTCAGGCTGATCCGGCGGGTAGTCCGCTGGGTCGTCCGGTCGGGGGTCGAGAGGCTGTCGTAGGGCATGTCGTCCTCCACTGATGAAGGAAAACATGCGCCAATATGCCTGATTGGATAATCGGCTAATTTTTCGATAGACTATCCGTTTAAAGTGGACAATCGAGGTCGATGGATCGCCTGACCAGCATGACCGTGTTCACGAAAGTCGTTGAAAATATGGGATTTTCGGCGGCTGGCCGGCGTTTGAACATGTCGGCAACGATGGTGAGCAACCACGTCCAGGCGTTGGAGGAGCGTCTCGGGGTGCGCCTCCTCAACCGCACGACCCGCAAGCTGAGCCTGACCGAAGCCGGCCGGACCTATTACGACCGCTGCAGCCAGATTCTGGCCGAGATCGCCGAGGCGGACGAAGCGGTAGGCGAGCTGCAGACCACCCCGCGCGGCGTGCTACGGCTCAATATCTCGCCGGCGCTCGCGCCGGAGATGGGGTCCATCATCGGTGAGTACGTGCGCACCTATCGCGATGCTGCAGTCGACATGATCGCGACCGACCGCATGGTCGATCTGGTCGACGAGGGCTTCGATCTTGCGGTCCGTGTGACGCCGGTCGACGAGCCGAACCTGATCGTGCGGCGGCTGGGGACCTATCGACACGTCCTCTGCGCCGCACCGGCCTACATCGCCCGCCACGGCTCGCCTGGCGCGCCGGCGGATCTCGTGAATCACAACTGCATCAACTACTCGTACCATCCCTTCGGACGGGACTGGCGGTTCAAGATCGGCGGGTCCGAGCAGGCCGTGCACGTGTCGGGCAATTTCGTCTCCAACAGCGGGGTCACGCTGGTCGCGGTTGCGCTCATGGGTCAGGCTTTGGTGCTGTTGCCGAGCTTCATGATCGCTCAACACCTGAAAGCCGGCCGGCTGGTTCCGGTGCTCGCAGAGTTCCTGGTTGGCGAATTCGAGATCAACGCGCTCTACGCCCATCGCCGACATCTGTCGGCGAAGGTGCGCGTCTTCATCGACCTGTTGATCCAGCACCTGAACCTCGACAGCTAAGCGGGTCGCCCGAGCGCTCAGGCCGCGACCTTGAGCACGATCTTGCCGCGCGGATGGCCGCGCTGCTGGCGCTCCTGCGCCTGACACGCATCGGCGCGGGCAACCCGGGCGGCCCTTGACGGTTCCGTCGCCGGGCCGCGCGGCGGAACCAATTCTGCTCTTTTGCGGTTATGTGAAACGCCGACGGTGGCCTGTGGCGCCGGCGGGGGTCGAAGGGTTGGGTCTCCATGGCGCGGCGGGAAAACCAAACGGCGGCGGCGTTGATTCCGCCCCGCGCCGGTCTCGACCAGTTGCGCCGGCGGGCGATGCGCTGCACCGCCTGTCCGCTCTATGCAAACGCCACACAGATGGTATTCGGCGAAGGGCCGGCGCACGCGCCGTTGATGCTGGTCGGCGAGACCCCCGGCGATCACGAGGATCTGGAGGGCCGCCCGTTCGTGGGTCCGGCCGGACACCTGCTGGACCGCTGCCTGGCCGAAGCAGGCATCGCGCGCGACAAGGCCTATGTCACGAACGTCGTGAAGCATTTCAAATGGACGCCACGCGGCAAGCGCCGCATGCACTCCAAGCCCAACGCGATGGAGATCCGCGCCTGCCGGCCGTGGCTGGACGCCGAGATTTCGGCAGTGAAGCCCGCGGTCCTGATGTGCCTCGGGGCCACGGCGGCCCGCGCCCTGCTGGGAGCCGATTTCAGCGTCATGCGCAGCCGCGGCAAGCTCGTCCCGTCGAATATCGCGCCCAAGGTCATGGCCACGGTCCATCCGTCATCCATCTTGCGGGCGCCGGATGAGAACCGCGCGGCCGATACAAGGCGCTTCGTCGAGGACCTGAAGAAGGCGGCCAAGTTCTTGTGAGCGCGAATGGGCGAATTTTTGCCAGGGAACCGGCTGCAGCCGCCGGGGTTGTCGCGGTATGCTCGCCCCGATGCGACCGGCGTAACCATGCGCCGCGCCCTCAAATGGCTTGGCATCGCCATCGGGACGCTGGTCTGCCTGGTCCTGGTACTGGGCGTCGGACTCTATTTCTTCAACTGGAATTGGGTGCGCGGGGCCCTGAACGCCGAAGGGACCAAGGCCAGCGGCCGCCAATTCGCGGTCAAAGGCGACATGGGCGTGCACTTCTTCGCGCGCCATCCGTGGACGCCGGAAATCCACCTGGCCCAGGTCCAGGTCGGCAACCCGAGCTGGGCCAAGAAACCCAACATGGTCCAGATCGGGTTCCTCGATTTCAAGATCGATCTCTGGCAGCTGCTCGGCGGGCGCATCGTGATGCCCGAGCTGACATTGGATACGCCAGTGATCGATCTCGAGAAGCCGGATGCCGACCGCAAGAACTGGAGCATGAGCTCCGCCTCGCCGGGCGGTGCGGCGGTGAACACGACAGTCCCGAAGAACCGCACCGAGGTCCCGGTGATCGGCCAGCTCGTCGTCAAGAACGGGACCCTGTCCTATACCGACACCCCCTCGAAGCTGGACGTGACAACGCACATCGATACGGTTGTCGGAAGTGGCGGCGACAACGCCCAGAAGACGCTTCAGGTGAAGGGCAACGGGACGGTTCAGAACGAGCCGTTCACCGTGGACATGACCGGCGGCTCGCTCCTGACGTTGCGCGATCCGAAGGTCCGATATCCCATCAGCTTCCACCTCTCGGCGGGTGCCACGGTGTTCGATGCGAAGGGCACCATGACCGATCCCGTAAACATGGCCGGCATCGACATGCGGCTCGACGTGAAGGGAGACAGCCTGGCCAAGATCTTCCCGTTCACGGCCATTCCTCTGCCGCCGACGCCGAATTTCGAGATCAGCGGCCACCTGACAAAAGAGGGCGATTTGTGGACGTTCGCGGACTTCAAGGGCGGCGTGGGCCACAGCGACCTCGAGGGCATTCTGAAATACGATTCGTCGCACGCGAAACCGGACATCACGGCGAACCTCACGTCGAAGCTGCTGGATCGCCAGGACCTCGCGGGATTCATCGGCGCCGGACCGGCGCAGAACCCCGCACAGGGAGGCGAAAAGCCGAAGTCGCAGGGCGTCATCCCCAACGTGCCAATCAATCTCGAGCGGCTGCGCGCGGCCAACCTCGACGTGACGTTGCGCGCCGAGCACTTCAACGATCCGAGCCTGCCGCTGCAGAACATGGACACCCGGTTTGTGCTGAAGGACGGCGATCTCAAGGTCGATCCGCTGAAGTTCGGGATTGCCGACGGCACGATCGGCGGCACGTTGGACCTGGACGGTCGCCAGGACGTCCCCAAGGTGACGACGGACCTGACGCTCTCAGAGCTCAGCCTGAAGAGCTTTTTCACCAGCCCCCAGTTCAAGTCGCTGTCCGCAGGCCGGTTCGGCGGGCGCGTGCAGCTCACGGGTGACGGAAAGTCGTTGCACGACGTCCTGTCCGACAGCGATGGCCGCATCACCATCGCGATGTCCGGCGGCCAGATCAGCGCCCTGATGATCAACGCGGCCGATCTCGACGGGGCGCGCGCTCTCGGCAACATCCTGGGCACCGATAAGCCCACGCCCTTACGGTGCGTCGTGGCCGACTTCGAAGTGCAGCGAGGGATGATGGTGTCCAAGATCTTCGATATCGACACCGGACTCTCGAACATCTACGGCACCGCCAACATCGATTTTCAGAACGAAGGCCTCGACATCACGATCGAAGGCCATCCGAAGAAGCCGACTCCTCTCGCCGCGACCGCGCCGATCACCATCACCGGGACGATGAAGAACCCCTCGTTCGGGCTCAAAGGCGGCCCGCTGGGAGCCCGCGGTGTCGTGGCGGCGGCACTCGGCGTGCTCCTGCCGCCGCTGGCGATCCTGCCGTTCATCGAGACGGGCGTGGGCAAGGACAGCGACTGCGCCGATCTCATCCATCAGGCGCAAGCTCACGCGGCAGAGCAGGCGCAGGCGCCGGGCTCGCCGCCGCAGGATCAGGCTGGAAAGCCGGTGCCGGGGGCTGTGCCCCCGCCCGAGCCCGGCAAAGCTCCGGTGATCAACGACACGAGCCGCATGCCGTCGACCACCGGGAACCCGACGCGGTAAGGAACGCCGGAAACCTTCGCCGCCGCGCGGTGTTGGTGGAGGTTTACGGCACGAGACGACAGGAGACGGATCATGGGACAACTGGACGGTAAGCGGATTGCCATCCTTGCCACGCGCGGTGTCGAGCAGGTCGAGCTCACCGAACCGCAGCGGCTGCTGAAGGAGGACGGCGCGCAGGTCGAGGTCATTTCTCCGGAACAGGGCAAGTTCAAGGCCTGGAAATTCACGGAGTGGGGCGACGACATCGCGGTAGACCGGCCGCTCGATCAGGCCAAGCCCGACGATTACGACGCCCTCGTTTTACCGGGTGGGCAGATCAATCCCGACATTCTCCGCACCGTGCCCGCAGCCGTGAAATTCGTGCGCGACTTCTACGAGAGCGGCAAGACGCTCGCCGCGATTTGCCACGGGCCTTGGATGCTGGTCGAGGCCGGCGTCGTGAAAGGCAAGACCGCGACGTCGTGGCCGTCCGTCCAGACCGATCTCCGAAACGCCGGCGCCAGCTGGGTCGACAAGGAGGTGGTCACCGACGGGGGCCTCGTGACCAGCCGCAAACCCGACGACATCAAGGCCTTTGTCGCCAAGATCGTCGAGGAGATGCGCGAAGGGGCGCACCAGCGCCGGCGCGTCGCGTGAACCGTTTTCGTTTTCAACCCAGGAGACCATGATGGCCGCCAAAAGCAAGTCGCGCCGCCCCAGCAAGTCGCTGCTCGACGATTTGAAAGAGGACCACAAGGAGGTCAAAGACCTCCTGAAAAAGATCCTGCGCTCCGAGGATGCGTCCGAGCGCGAGGAGAGCTTCACCAAGATGAAAACGGCCCTGACCGCTCATTCCGAGGCGGAGGAGGAGATGTTCTATCCCCTGCTCGAGGAAGAAGAGGACAGCCGCACCGACGCGCTCGAAGCCAAGGTCGAGCACAACATCGTCAAGAACCTGCTCGAGGAACTCGAGGCGATGGAGGACAAGACCAGCGACGAGTGGACGGCGAAATGCACGGTCCTCCAGGACCTGGTGGAGCACCATGTCGAGGAGGAGGAGAGCCAGCTGTTCAAAGACGCGCGTAAGGTGCTCGGCAAGGAGCGCCTGGTCGAGCTCGCGGGCGAGTTCGAATCAGCCAAAGAATCGCATATGGCGCAAAGCTGAGCTATCGGCCGGCCCGCCGCCGCGCGATCATCGGGATCGCGAACCAGGCGCCCAGCATCACGACCGCGCTGAGCGCGGCGGCGACCGCCGGCCATAGCGGTGTGTCCGCAATCCGGGTCAGCGTAACGTAAAGCTCGGCGGCCAGTCCGAAGGCGAGAGGGATCATCGCGCCAAGCAGCGCCCAGTGCGAGAACGCGAGCACGTCCTCGGTCGCTTCGCCTTCGGTGACGATGCGGTGATACGCCGCCGGCGCCATGAGCAGGATCATGGACAGGCCGAGCGCGCCGAGGCTGGCCACATGGACGAGCTTCTCCGGGCGGGCCAGCCGCTCGAAGCTCGAACTGAAGAACGCAAAAAGCTGAAATCCGAGCAGCGCCTGCACGCCCGGCAGGATGATGCGGGCTTCCGTCATCACCTGTTCGAGACGCTGATTGAGCGACGCTTTTTCCGGTTTTGGCCGCTTGCTCTCCATCATCTCCATCCAGTTCTTCGGTTTACGGAGTGCGAGTTCGAGGCCGTACCACAGCGCCACCGCCAACAGGGCAAAGCCCGCGCCGAAGGCGAGCCCGGCCGCGTTGCCGAAGACGTGGCTGACGACCGCGTAGAGGTCCAGGCCGATCGCCGCCGCGAACGGCAGCAACGCCGCCTCCAGCATGCGGTTCGTATAGGCATAGACCGGCATCACGTCGGACCCTTGATAGGCGATCCGGTGATACATGGTCGGCGCCAGCAGGAGCGCCATGCTCGTCAGCAGGCAGCCGAGGCTGACCGCCAGCAGGGCGTGGTGGAAGGGGCCCAGCTCGTCGAAGGTCTCGCCGAAGAACGCGCGGTACGCAAAGCCGAGGAGGATGTCGAGGCCGAGCACCAGAAGGCGGCATTCCTGCAGGCCGAACTTGATCTTGTCCGGAAGTGCGAGGGTTTCGCCGGCATCGGGCAGCAGCGGAGGATCGGAAACGTGTGCGGCGCCGCAAGCGGCGTGCCGCGTGGTCATCCGCCCGATTCGATCCGCTTCAGCAGCTGCAGCATATCCTCCGGGATCGGGTCGGATAGCTCCGCTTCGTAAAGGCGGCGCAGCCGCTCGTCGAGCCAATGGTTGAAGCGCTCGTCGCCCGCACGCCGGCGCCGCCCGCGCGGTGCGCCGCCGTGCCGACGCCGATCACGCCGTTCGGACGGTCCCGACGTGACCATAACGGACATTTTCACGAACCCCATGAGTCATGGCCCCCATGCCTCAAGCGCCTTCACCTGTAAATTCCTCTGTCTGCCGCCGTGCTTGGAGCCCCGGAAACTTCTCTGCTCGGCCCTCGTTTTACGTCTCGTGTCGAAACCTACCGAGGTGAAACCATGCTGAATTGGGCTCTCGTATTCCTTGTCATCGCGCTGATCGCGGCGGCGTTCGGGTTTGGCGGTATTGCGGCCGCAGCCACCAGCATCGCCCAAACGCTGTTTTTCATCTTCCTGGTGCTTTTCCTCGTATCGCTGGTGATGGGGCTGGTCCGGCGCCGGCGGCTTTGATCGCGTCTGCTGACGGTCGCGATGGTGCCGCCCGCCGCGGCATCATCGCGGCTGGACCACCGCCAGGACGCCGCCCGCCACGATCGCCGCGATCCCGCCCGCGATGTAGAGCATCGTCTCGTGGGTGAACTTTCCGGTGAAAGTCTGCGACAGCTGCTCCAGCGGCGCGTGGGTCGAATCGATGCCCACGACCAGGAAGAAGATGCCGACGGCTGCGATGCCCAGGCCAAGAAGACGGGTGACGCTCATCTCTGCCTCTCCGCGGTCAAAACTGACCTGCAATCGATCCAACAACGACGCCACCGGCCTCCGGTTCCGCCAGCCCGTGGCGCTAGGCGCCGTGGCGCCCGCTGTCCTTGGGCCTGGCACTCTCTTCGCCGTGCGGCAACGGTCCGCGAGCGGGGATACCTTCGCGACCGCTGCCCTTTGGCATCGGCGGTGCCTCTGTCGGCCGCTGCCTTTGCCGCTTGGGACGCGAACGCGAGTGCTTTCCCGCTGTGTTCCGCTTTGCCGCCATGGGTCGATCGGCGTCCATTTCCTTCAACAATGCCGTGGCCTACCCAAAGTTCCAAAAAGCGCTACGAGAGAGCGCGGTGCCGCCGTAGGCTGCCCTGGAACTTTCGCGCACGGGAGCTCTTGAACTAGCAACAGATCGCAGGAGCGAGGCGACGAGGACATCATGGCGAAGCGGCAATTGGCCACCTACCGCGCCAAGCGCGATTTCTCGCGGACGGCCGAGCCTTCCGGTCGGGTGCCCTCCCGGAGCCGCCGCGGTGATCGTTACGTGATTCAGAAGCACGCGGCGCGGCGGCTTCATTTCGACTTCCGTCTGGAAGCGGATGGCGTGCTCAAGTCGTGGGCGGTGCCCAAGGGGCCGAGCCTCGACCCGCACGAAAAGCGCCTCGCGGTGGAGGTCGAAGATCATCCGCTCGAGTACGGCGACTTCGAAGGCACGATCCCCGCCGGCGAATACGGCGGCGGAACGGTACAGCTGTGGGACAAAGGGCACTGGGAACCGGTCGGCGACGAGTCGACGGCCGAAGCATTGAAGCGCGGGCGGCTGAAGTTCCGGCTCGACGGCGAGCGGCTGCATGGCATCTGGAACCTGGTGAGGATGCGCCGGCGCGAGAGGGAACAGAAAAACAACTGGCTGCTGATCAAGGACGCCGATGCCGACGCGCGCACCGGGCCCGATGCGGACGTCGCCGAGACCGATGAATCGGTGAAGACCGGCCGGACGATGGCCGAGATCGCGGCCGGCAAGCCGGTCCGGAAGGGGCGCGGGCCCGCCAGGGCGACGTGGCGATCGAACCGCAAAACGGGTGCCGCTGTGCGGACTCCGCGGGCGACGCTCGCGGACCGGCGCTCGGCCTTGCCCGAGTTCATTCCGCCGCAACTCGCGACCGCCGTCGAGCATCCGCCGGCCGGACCCGGCTGGGCGCATGAGGCCAAGTTCGATGGGTATCGGCTCCAGCTGCACAACCACGCCGGCACCGTGACCGTGATGAGCCGGTCGGGCCTCGACTGGACGCATCGCTTTCCGGGCCTGGCCAAGGCGATGGCCGGGCTCGAGGACACGATCCTCGACGGCGAGGCAGTCGCCTTCAAGCAAGGCAACGTGCCGGACTTCTCGGCCCTGCAAGTGGCCCTGCACGACGGCGCGCACGATAAGATCTTCTTCTACGCCTTCGATCTGCTGTTCAGCGGCGGTCAGGACCTGCGCGAAAAGCCGCTGCAGGAGCGCAAACGCCGCCAGTTGGAGCTGATCGGCCCCGACGAGGGTCAGCGCCTGCGCTACGTCGAGCACTTCACGACCGGGGGCGACGCGGTGCTGCGGTCCGCCTGCCGGATGGAACTCGAGGGAATCGTCTCCAAGCGCGTGAACGCGCCATATCGCTCGGGGCGCGGCGACGGATGGCAGAAGGCAAAATGCCGCGGCCGTCAGGAGTTCGTCGTCGGCGGATATGTGCCGATGAAGCGAAAGCGGCAGGGGCTGGGCGCCCTGGTGGTCGGTGTGATGCAGAACGGCAAGTTCGCCTACGCCGGGAAGGTCGGCACGGGATACACCGAGGCGGTCGCCACCGACCTGCTGTCGAAGCTGCGGAAGCTCGAGATCAAGGCAAGCCCTTTCGTCGGCCGGCAGCCGGACAAGCCGGCCACCGTCCGCTGGGTGAAGCCGCAACTGATCGCCGAGGTGGCGTTCGCCGGATGGACGCATGACGGCGTGCTGCGCCAGGCCTCCTTCAAGGGCCTGCGCGACGACAAGACGGCCGCCGAGGTGAACGTCCGCGCGGAGCCGGTGGCGCGGCCGCGCCCGGCAGGCCCGCTGCAGATCCTGGGTGTCACGATCTCGAACCCCGACAAGGTCCTGTGGCCGGAGGACGGGATCACCAAGCGCGAGCTCGCGGAATATCTCGCCGCGGCCAGCGACCTGATGGTGCCGTTTCTCAAGGACCGGCCGGTCTCGATCATCCGCGCTCCCGACGGGATCGGCCGCCCGACGTTCTTCCAACGCCACGCCGGCCGCGGCACGTCGGCCTTGATCCGGCTGATCCGGGTCCCCGGCGAGGACAAGCCTTACATATCCGTCGGCGACGCCGCGGGGCTGGTCGCCATGGCGCAGATGGGTGCCGTGGAATTCCACCCGTGGGGCTGCACGTCGCGCGACCTCATGCATCCCGACCAGATCACCTTCGATCTCGATCCCGCACCCGACGTGCCGTTTGCACGGGTGGTGGATGCGGCCAAGGAGGTGCGACGGCGCGTCGAACTCCTGGGCTTCGCCGCCTATCCCAAGACCACGGGCGGCAAGGGCCTGCACGTGGTCGTGCCGCTCAAGCCCAAGGCAGATTGGGCCGAGGTGAAGGCCTTCGCCAAGGCGCTCTGCCAGACCATGGTGTCCGACTCCCCCGACGAATACGTCCTGACCATGGCGAAGAAGGAGCGCACCGGCCGCATCTTCCTCGATTACCTGCGGAACGATCTGACGGCGTCCGCCGTGTCAGCCTGGTCGCCGCGCGGCCGCGCGGGTGCGCCCATCGCGGTGCCGCTTGCCTGGACGGCGGTCACGCATGCGCTCGATCCCAAGGCGTTCGGCATCCGCACCCTGAAGACGGCTCTGAAGCGGGCCGACGACTGGGCGGATTTCAACCGCCGCCGCGTGGCGCTGACCGCCGCTGTCCTGAAGAAAGCAGCCTAGTCGCTTCGGCCGCGACCGAAGCGATGCCGCGCGACAGCGCGGCTCTCGTCGACGGATGATGGACGCATGGCCATCACCGTCTTCATCCGGTATCAGATCGATCCGTTCAAACGCGATGCGTTCGAGGTCTATGCCCGCAACTGGCTGCGCCTGATTCCCAAATGCGGCGGCGAGCTCGTGGGATATTGGATGCCACACGAGGGCACGAACAACATCGCCTACGGGCTGATTTCGTTCGACAGCCTGGCGGCCTACGAGACCTACCGGGCACGGCTGCGGGCCGATCCCGAATCCGCGGCCAATTTCCGCGCCGCCGAAGAGCAGCGGTTCATCGTGGCGGAGGAACGGACGTTCCTGCGGCCGGTCCGCCCCTAGCGGCGGGCGCGCCGCTTCTGCGCGTGCGCGGCACGGCGCCGCGGCGCCTGGCGCTGGTGCCGCGCGCCGCGCGCGTGGACCGGCCGACGCGCGCGTGCCCGGCCCGCATCGGCACCAGCCAGGCTTTGGCGCAGCGCGTCCATCAAATTGGACGCGGGCGCTTCTTCCTCCGGCGGCGGCGCTGCGACCGGCTTGTGGCCTTTGCGCTTCTCGGCGATCAATTCGCGCAACGCGTCTTCATACCGGTCGTGGATTTGGCTGGGATCGAAGTCGCCTTCCATCTGCTCGATGATCTTTTGCGCGATCTCGGTCATCCGCTTGTCGGCCTTGCTCGCGGGGATGTCGCGAAAGAGCTCGTGGTCGTCGCGGACTTCGTCGCGAGTCAGCAGGGTGGTCAGCAGGAAGCCTTTGCCGCGCGGCTCGAGCGCCACCATCCGTTCGTGCGAATGCAGCACCAGCCGGCCCAAACCGACGCGGCCGGCGGCCCGCATCGCGTCCCGGATCACCAGATACGCGTCGAGGCCCGCCTTGCCATTCGGGATCAGGTCATACGGCGTGTTCCAGTAGATGCGGTCGATATCCTCGAGCTTCACGAAGCGGTCGATATCGATCATGCGCGTGGATTCGAGCTTGACCGAATTGAGCTCGGCATCGGTCACAATCACGTACTTGCCTTTTTCAACCTCGAAGCCGCGCACGAGGTCCTTGCGGCTGACCTCGCCGAGCTCCGGATCGTGCGGCACCATGTGGATTCGCTGGTGCGTCTCCTTGTGCAGCAGATGGAAATGCACGTCCGAGGCCGTGGAGGTCGCGGGGTAGAGCGCCACCGGGCACGCCACCAGCGACAGCCGCAAATGACCCTGCCAGATGGGCCGGCGTGCCATGTCCGGTCAGCGGGGCGGCGCGCCCGCGGGAGCCGGTGGCGTAGGCCGCATATCGGGCGCGTTGGGTGCGATGGGCTGGGTCGGCGACGCGGGCTGGCCCGGCGTCAACGGTTGCGCCGACGGCGCCTCACCCAGGTTGCGTTGCGGGTTGGAGGTGGGCATGTGGTTCGGCTCGACCTTTTCAGGCGGCATCTGGGTGGGGGGCATCGTCTGAGGCACGGCCGGCTGGGACGGTGGCATCGGCTGTGCCGCCGCCCTCGGCATGTGCAACGCCCACATTGTCGACGCGGCGATCGTCGCGGCCGCGACGGTTGTCAGGCGCATGGCGTTCTCCTGGCGTTGTTCGGCCCTGAAAGCCAACGCCATGCCTGAGGTTTTGTTCCGCAGCGGAGTAGCGTGGCTACGGCGCGGCCGGATGCGTCGGCAGCTCCGCCTCGTGGGCGTGGACGATCTCGGCCCCGTGCCCCATGAGGATGTCGCGGGCCTTTCCCTCCTGCTCGGGGCTTCTCAGCATGACCCACAGCAGGATGCCACCGCGCTCGATCTGCTCATGCAGGAAATCGGCGCGGCTCTTGCCAGCCCATTGGCCCAGCGCCTCCGCGGCGGCGGCAGCGCCGCCACCGGCCGCAGCGGCGCCGATGATCGCAACGAGCGCCGTGCCGCCGCTCGCAACCGTTGCCCCCGCGGCGAGGAAGGCCGCGGCCACGCCCGCGAGGCTCGTCGCCAAGGTGCGGCCCTGGCGGATGTCGGGTTCGGATACCACCGATGCCCGCGCCGTGTGCGGATCGTCGGCCGCCTGTTCGGCGGTCTCGGCGCCCATCGGCGGCTTGGGGTCGAACGTGCCTTTCTGGCCCAACAGGCTGAGCTCCGAGCGATCCCAGCCAGCGCTGGTCAAGGCGCTGATGGCCGCTTCGAGGGAGTCGGTCGAGCGGAATAAGCCAACCACCTCGTTGGCTATCCGCTGGGGCGGGGCGTGGATGTCGGACATCTCTGCGACAACGCCCGCGCCCCTGCGCGGGTTCCCGGCCCAAGGCCGTGAATGGAACCCGATCGCGGTGAAGCGGTTGTAGTTCTATCGTAGCGAGAGAGGACGTGACCATGGCGAGAAGGAATGGCGGGCTGCGGACGGTCAAGGCCGTACGCCATGATTTGGCCCAGTTGCGAACCGACGTGAACAGCCTGATGACCCGGGTCGGCCGGGCCAGGTTCGGTCTCGAGTCCGCAGGGCAAGTGGCGCAGGTGCGTCGCAACGCGCTCCGCGCCTACGGCCAGCTGTCGCGTCGCGCGCAGCGCTACGGGCGCTCGGTCGGACGCACGATCAATACCTATCCGATGCAGACCGCCGCGATCGCCGCGGTCGCCGGTGCGGTCGTCGTCGGTGCGATGTTCGGCCGGCTGATGGGCCGCGAAGACTGAGGCGCGCGCCGGCGGCGCCGACTTGCCCTCGATGTTGACTGAACACCTGATTGCACCGAGGGGCGCAATCGTTTGCACCCGCCCGTGTCATTCCTGTGAAAAGGCTCACGTCTTTGACAGTTGAGGCCCCTCGCGCGCGGCGCATTAATAGGCGCGGACGATACGACAAACCTCCAATGATGGAGAGGGGCCTATGCGGACACGTTCGCAGAAACTCGTTCAAAGTCTTCCGGAACTGCGGCGTTACGCGCGCGCGCTATTGGGGTCGCGGCGGAGCGGGGACGCGCAGCTGAGGGTCACGCTGGAGGCTCTGTTGCAGAGTCCAGGTGAACTCAAGAGCCGGCGCGACCTGCGCCGCGAGCTGTTCAGGTTCTTCCATACCGTCGTCCACACCCTGCAATTGCCGCTCGAGCGCGCGCCTGAAGAGGCGACGGACCGGCGCCTGCGCGACGCCGTCGGGGCGTTGCCGTTGCGCGAGCGCGAAGCCCTGCTGCTGACGTCGTTGTGCGGGTTTGAGACATGCGAGGCTGCGGAGATACTCGGGATCACCAAGCCGGGTGTGGAGCGGGCGCTGGCGCACGCGCGCGACCAGATCCGGCACCACCTCAGCGCGCGCATCCTCATCGTCGATGACCGGCAGCGCGAAGCGATCCGGATGGAGCACCTGGTCGAGAAACTGGGACACTCGGTGGTCGATGTGGTGCCGTCGGGTCGCGAGGCAGTCGACGCGGTTCGCGAACAGCATCCGGAGATCGTCCTCGCCGATCTTCACGGCCAGGGCGGGCGGGCGGAAGAGCAGCTCCAGTCCGCGGTTGCCGCTCCCGTCGTCAGCGTGCGGAAGGCACATCCGCGGCGAGGCGGCGGACGTCGTGCCGCGTCGCGGGCAGACGCTCGCCGCCGCGTGAGCGCGCGCGACGTCGGCGATGCGATCACCGACGCGCTGGCCGAACCGCGCGTGGTCAAGCTCCATGTGATGCGGGGCTAGTCCATAACGACCTTGGCGGCCGACAGGCCGGCCCTGGCGGCGCCCAGACAGCACGCCGCCGGGGCCGTGCGCATCGGGATCTCCGGCTGGCGCTACGCGCGCTGGCGCGGCGTGTTCTACCCGAAAGGTTTGGCGCAGAGCCGGGAGCTCAAATACGCGAGCCGCACCTTCTCCTCGATCGAGATCAACGGCACGTTCTACCGCCTGCAGCGGCCGGAGTTGTTCGACGACTGGGCGGCGGCCACACCGGACGATTTCGTGTTCGCACTCAAGGGCAGCCGCTTCATCACCCACATGAAGCGGCTCAAGGACCCGGAGCCGGCGCTCGCGCGGTTCTTTGCGTCGGGCCCCTTGCAGCTGGGCGAAAAGCTCGGCCCGATCGTCTGGCAGCTGCCGCCCATGTTCAAGTTCGACGCCCCGCGCCTGGAGGCCTTCTTCAAGACCCTGCCGCGCGATACGCATGCGGCACTGGCTCTGGCGGGGCAGGCGCCCGCGGTGCGCGGGCGGCGCTTCCCGGTGCCTCGCCGCGTGCCGCTGCGGCCATTGCGGCATGCGGTCGAGATTCGCCACGAAAGTTTCAGGACCCCGGAGTTCACGCACCTGCTGCGCAGCCAGCACGTTGCTCTGTGCTGTGCCGATACGGTCGAATGGCCGCGTCTCATGGACGTGACCGCCGACTTCATCTACTGCCGCCTTCACGGCTCCAAGGTGCTTTACGCCAGCGGCTACGGCGAAAAGGCGCTCAAGACCTGGGCGCGGCGGGTCGTGGCGTGGGCCCGGGGCGGGGAGCCCGAGGACGCCGAACGCGCCACCGACCGGCCAGCACCCAAGCGGAAAACGCGCGACGTCTATGTCTATTTCGACAACGACGCAAAGGTCCGCGCACCGGTCGACGCGCGGCGCCTGGCGGAACTCGTAGGTGTGGAGCTGGGCTGACGTCCCCGCGTGGGATTGCAGGCGTGAGGCAAATTCGATAAACCCGCTGGGCACCGGGGCCATAAGGCCTCGTTCTTATCGGGGAGGATCGATCGATGCGTTCGTGGAAAGTGCTGGTCGCGGCGATTGTCGCAGGCGGTCTCGCCGTGGTTGCGCCGTTGCGCGACAGCGCCGCTCAGAGCCCGGTGAAGATCCGGCTCGCGTGGGTCGTGCCGGTCGCGAACTGGGCTTCGATCCTGCCGGAAAAGCCCGATCTGCTGCACCACCAGGGCAAATCCTACGTGCTGGAGCCGGTGCGCTTTCAGGGAACGCCGCCGATGATCTCGGCGATGGCCATCAACGATCTCGAGATCGGTAATCTCGCGTACTCGTCCTTCTCGCTCGCGGTCGAGAATGCGAATCTTTCGGACCTGCGCATCATCGCCGACGAGTTCCAGGACGGCGTGCCGGGCTATTACAGCGACGAGTTCTTCGTCGCCAAGGACAGCCCGATCAAGACGGTCGAGGACCTGAAAGGCAAGGTGCTGGCGACCAACGCGGTGGGCAGTGCCGTGGACATCGCCATGCGTGCCATGCTGCGCAAGCACAATATGCAGGACAAGCGCGACGTGACGATCATCGAGGCGGCCTTTCCCAACATGCCGGCGATGCTCGCCGACCATAAGGTCGATCTTTTCCCGGGCGTCCTGCCGTTCTCGGTCAATCCCGCCATCCGCGGCGCCGCGCGCACCTTGTTCAGCCAGAAAGAGGCGGTGGGGACCACCCAGATGATCGTGTGGGCGGCGCGCTCCGGCTTCATCCAGAAGAACCGCGCGGCCCTCGTCGATTTCATGGAGGACATGCTGCGCGCCGAGCGCTGGTTCCTGGCGCCAGCCAATCACAAGGACGCGGTCGCGATCGCGGCCAAGGTGAGCAAGCAGCCGGAGGCGAACTTCGACTCCTGGCTGTTCACCAAGCAGGACTACTATCGCGATCCGGACGGCAAGCCCAACCTCGACGCGCTGCAGGCGAACATCGACCTGCAGAAGGAGCTCGGCTTCCTCAAGGCCGGGTTCGACGCCAAGAAGTACGCCGACCTCAGCATCGTCGAAGACGCAGCCAAGCGGCTGAAATAGGCCTGGTGGACAGTTGCCTGGGGTCGCTCCTAAGCTGACGCCCATGGCAACTGTCCCGCAGCCCGGCTGAAATGCCGGCCGCGCTGCCCACGCGCGAGGATTGTCTGGCGCGCGACCGAGCCGATCCGCTGGCCTCGCACCGTGGCGCCTTCGATCTGCCGGAGCGCGTGATCTATCTCGACGGAAATTCGCTGGGCGCCAAGCCCCGGGCGGTGGGAGCGCGCGTCGACCGGGTGATCGGGCAGGAGTGGGGCCGCGATCTGATCACGAGCTGGAACCGGCACGGCTGGATCGACCTGCCGTTGCGCCTGGGCGACAAGATCGCGCAGCTGATCGGGGCCGGCCCGGGCGAGGTCGCGGTTGCGGATTCGACCTCGGTCAACCTGTTCAAGGTCCTGGCCGCGGCCCTCCGCCTGCGGCCCGGCCGGCGTACGATCCTTTCGGTCCGCGACAATTTCCCGACCGACCTCTACACCGCCGAAGGGCTCATTGGCCTTTCGGGCGGGCCTCACACGCTCCGATTGGTCGATGCAGCCGGGATCATCGAGGCGCTCGACGCCGACACGGCCGTCGTGCTGCTCACTCAAGTCGACTACCGCACGGGTGCCCTGCTCGACCTGCGCGAGGTCACCCGCGCCGCCCACGCCGCGGGTGCCCTCATCGTTTGGGATCTCGCGCACAGTGCCGGAGCACTTCCGGTCGACCTTAACGCCGCCGAGGCCGATTTCGCGGTCGGCTGCGGATACAAATATCTCAACGGCGGACCAGGCGCCCCCGCGTTCGTGTTCGTCGCGCGCCGCCACCACGACGGGTTCGTGCAGCCGCTCTCAGGCTGGCTCGGACATGCGGCGCCGTTTGCCTTCGAGCCGTCCTATCGTCCGGCCTCGGGCATCGCGCGGGTCCTGTGTGGCACGCCGCCGATCCTGTCGCTGGCGGCCCTCGAGGTCGGCGTCGACACGATGCTTGCCGCCGACATGGCGGAGGTGCGCGCGAAATCGGTGGCCCTCGGCAACCTGTTCATTCAATTGGTCGAGGGACAGGGCGGCGACCGTCTCGGCCTCAGCCTCGCGAGCCCGCGGGAAGGCGACCGGCGGGGCAGCCAGGTGTCCTTCCGCCATACCGAGGGCTATGCGGTCATGCAGGCTCTGATTGCCCGCGCGGTGATCGGAGACTTCCGGGCACCCGATCTCCTGCGCTTCGGCTTCGCGCCGCTCTACGTGCGCTACGCCGATGTGTTCGATGCGGCTGCCGCTCTCATCGAGATCCTGGCGAGTCGCGACTGGGACCGGCCGGAGTTCAAGCGGCGCGCCGCGGTGACGTAAGGAGGAGCAAGGGCCATGGCTGACACGCAGCGTCCGCCCGAGGGGGCGCATACCGATTTCGCGGGGGAGATGAGCTACGGGGACTATCTGGGGCTCGACCAGCTTCTTTCGGCGCAGCATCCGCGCTCGGCCAACCACAACGAGATGCTGTTCATCATCCAGCACCAGACGACCGAGCTGTGGATGAAGCTGATGTTGCACGAGCTGCGCGCGGCGCGCGACCGTATCCGCGGCGACGACCTGCCGCCGGCATTCAAGATGCTGGCGCGGGTCAGCCGGATCATGGCGCAGCTCATCCAGGCCTGGGACGTGCTCTCAACCTTGACGCCGAGCGAATATCTCGACTTTCGCGGCGCGCTTGGGCGGGCGTCGGGGTTCCAGTCGCATCAATACCGGCTGATCGAGTTCGTGCTCGGCAACAAGAACGCCGGGATGATGGCGCCTCACCGCCACCGCGCCGAAATCCATGCCGAGCTGGAAACCGAGCTGGCGGCTCCGAGCCTCTACCACGAAGCCATCCGGCTCTTGGGCCGACGCGGCTTCCCGGTCACCGCCGAACGTGACTTTCGCGTCGCGCATGTCGCGGACCCGGCGATCGAGGCCGCCTGGACAGCGGTCTACCGCGATCCGGCCCACCATTGGGACATGTATGAGCTTGCCGAGGAACTCGTCGACCTCGAGGATTATTTCCGTCAGTGGCG
>DATJPD010000060.1:0-5710 GCA_035506575.1 Alphaproteobacteria bacterium | reverse complement strand
TCGACCGACCCCTCGACCTGCGCCAACACCGAAGGCGTCAACAACTACAATCGCGCACGGCAGCTCGGCCAGGCACCCGCCTATCCGCAATATCCCGACCAGTACCAGATGCAGGATCAGGCCGGCCGCGGCTATTACGGCAACCCGTACCGCCCTTACACCTATCCATAGCTGCAATCGTCCGCTTGCCTGACAGGATCGGCGCGAGGTAAAGCTCGCGCCGATCTTTTTGTTGGGAGGACAGGATGCGGCTGGTGGCGTTTGAAGATTCGGGTTCGGCTCGCCTGGGCGTGGTCGAGAACAACAACGTCGTCGACCTGGCGGCGGCGGCTCCATCGCTGCCGCGCGACCTCGTCGGCTTGATCGCCATGGGCAAGCGCGGTCTCGAGCAGGCGGCCGACGCGGCCCAGAAGGCCACCGCGCGCAAGCCGCTCGACAGCCTGCGCCTGCTTCCGCTGGTGCCGCGGCCGGGCAAGATCGTCTGCCTTGGCCTCAACTACGCCGACCACGCGGCAGAGGGCGGCAACGCCAAGCCCGAGTATCCGAGCTTCTTCATGCGCGTCGGCACCTCGCTCGTGGCGCACAACCAGCCGATCCTGCGCCCGCGCTGTTCGGACAAGCTCGACTACGAGGCCGAGCTCGCGGTCATCATCGGCAAGACCGCGCGCCACGTGAAGAAGGCCGACGCGCTTTCCTACGTCGCCGGCTATTCGTGCTTCAACGACGCAACCTTGCGCGACTATCAGCGCAAGACCTCGCAGTGGACGATCGGCAAGAATTTCGATGCAACCGGCGGCTTCGGGCCGTGGTTCGTGAGCGCCGACGAGGTCCCCAACGGCGCTGCCGGCCGCGCCATCCGCTCCAAGCTCAACGGCCAGGTGATGCAGAACGCCAACACGCGCGACATGCTGTTCCCGGTCGACGAGACCATCGAGCTCCTGACCGAGTGCCTCACCCTCGAGCCCGGCGACGTGATCGCCATGGGCACGCCCTCGGGCGTGGGCTACGCGCGGAAGCCGCCGGTGTGGATGAAGGCGGGCGACGTCATCGAGATCGAGATCGAAGGCATCGGCACCCTGCGCAACCCGATTAAGGACGAGGCGGCCTGAGAAGACCGCGAGGGGATATCACCCCGAGAATCGCCGCAATAAACAACAAAGCTCAGAAGCCGCTGCCACGACACGCGGATTCGAAACATTTTTTGTTGCAGAGGCCGTTTTCGCGACCTCGCGTGCAAGTAACGCGTGGCCAATTTCAACGACTTACACGCCTCCGCCGCCCCGCGCGTTCAGAGGATGAATTTGCTCAGATCCGCGTTCTTCGCGAGATCGGCGACCTTGTCGCGCACATAGGCGGCGTCGATCACGAGCGTGGTGCCGCTCTGGTCGGAGGCCGCGAAGCTGATCTCCTCCAGGAGCCGCTCGAGGATCGTGTGCAGCCGGCGCGCGCCGATGTTCTCGACGCCGCGGTTGACCTCGGCGGCGAGATCGGCGATGGCGCCGATCGCCTCGGGCTGGACGTCGAGCGTGACTTCTTCGGTCTTCAGCAGCGCCTTGTACTGCTTGATCAGGTTGTTCTCGGGCTCGGTCAGGATGCGCACGAAATCGTCGCGGTCGAGCGCTTTGAGCTCGACCCGGATGGGAAGGCGCCCCTGCAGCTCCGGCAGCAGGTCGGCGGGCTTCGCCAGGTGGAAGGCGCCCGAGGCAATGAACAGGATATGGTCGGTCTTGACCGTGCCGTGCTTGGTGGCGACGTTCGTGCCTTCGATCAGCGGCAGCAGATCGCGCTGCACCCCTTCGCGGCTGACATCGGCCCCGCCGAAGCCGCCGCCCGAGCGTTCGGAGCGGCCGCAGATCTTGTCGATCTCATCCAGGAACACGATGCCGTTCTGCTCGACCGCGTGCTTCGCCTCCGAAATCACCTTGTCGTTGTCGAGGAGCTTGTCGCTTTCCTCGGCGATCAGCACCTCGTGGCTTTCGGAGACTGTCATCTTGCGCGGCTTGGCGCGGCCGCCGCCGAAGGCTTTTCCCAGCATGTCGTTGAGGTTGATCATGCCCATCTGGGCTCCCGGCATGCCCGGGATGTCGATGGTCGGCAGCTGCAGCCCGCCGCCCGCATCCTGCACCTGGACCTCGATCTCGCGGTCATCCAGCGACCCCTCGCGCAGCATCTTGCGGAACTTCTGACGCGTGTCGCTCGTGGCGTTCTGGCCGACCAGCGCATCCAGCACGCGCTCCTCGGCCGCGAGCTCGGCGCGCGCCTTGACCTCGCGGCGCAGGCGCTCGCGCGTCATCGAGATCGCGGTCTCCAGCAGGTCGCGCACGATCTGCTCGACGTCGCGGCCGACATAGCCGATCTCGGTGAACTTCGTCGCCTCGACCTTTATGAACGGGGCCCCGGCGAGCTTCGCCAGGCGGCGGGCGATCTCGGTCTTGCCGCACCCGGTCGGGCCGATCATCAGGATGTTTTTGGGCAGCACCTCTTCGCGGAGGTCATCCGGGAGCTGCAGGCGGCGCCAGCGGTTGCGCAATGCCACGGCGACCGCGCGCTTGGCCGCGTTCTGGCCGACGATGTAGCGGTCGAGCTCCGAGACGATCTCGCGCGGGCTGAACGACTTGATGGGAGAACTGGCGTTCGCGTCGGGGCTCAAGGCTGGCTCACAGCGTTTCGATGATGATCTTGTCGTTGGTGTAGACGCAGATGTCGGCGGCGATCTTCATGGCGCGTTCGGCTATCTCGCGCGCCGACAGGCGGTCCTCGCCGATGAGGGCACGCGCGGCGGCGAGCGCGTACGAGCCGCCCGAGCCGATGCCGATCAGCCCGTCCTCGGGCTCGAGCACGTCTCCGGTGCCGGTCAGCACCAGCGACACGTTCTTGTCGGCGACCGCCATCATCGCCTCGAGGCGGCGCAGGTAGCGGTCGGTGCGCCAGTCCTTGGCCAGCTCGACGCAGGCGCGCAGGAGCTGGTCGGGGTGCTTCTCGAGCTTGGCTTCCAGGCGCTCGAACAAGGTGAACGCATCGGCGGTCGCCCCCGCGAAGCCCGCGATCACGTTGCCGTTGCCGAGACGGCGCACCTTGCGCGCGTTGGACTTGATGACCGTCTGGCCGAAGCTGACCTGGCCGTCGCCCGCCACCACCACCTGGCCGGCCTTGCGCACGGACAGGATGGTCGTACCGTGCCAGGACGGCGGGGAAGCGGGGTCGGGCATCGGGGTAAATGGATGTGTTGAGGAAAAGGAAGGCTCACATTTAAGCGGCGGCGGCTTGCGGATCAAGATAAGCTCCGGCCGTTCGCGGAGTTGGTCAGAGTGGCGGCCCCCGGCCGGCTTTGGTACAAAGCCGCAATCCCAATGTTTTGAAGGCGGTTATGCCCAAGAAACTGTCCTCCCGGCCGAAGAAGGCCGGTGCCTCGCGCGCGGTCTCGAAGGCCGCTTCCTCCGGCGGTCCGGTGTGGCTCGCCGGTGCGGCCGCGTTCGCGCGCAAGGCGCAGGTCGAGCGGCGGACCAAGGAGACGCACATCGCCTGCGCGCTCGATCTCGACGGCACCGGCGCCTACGACGTGCGCACCGGCATCGGCTTCCTCGACCACATGCTGGAGCAGCTGTCGCGCCACAGCCTGATCGACCTCAAGCTCGCGGCCAAGGGCGACCTGCACATCGATTTCCACCACACGACCGAGGACACCGGCATCGTCATCGGCGAGGCGGTGAGCCGGGCGCTCGGCGACCGCGCCGGGATCGCGCGCTATGGCGCGGCACTGATCCCGATGGACGAGACGTTGACGCGCGTGGCCCTCGACTGCTCGAACCGCCCGTACCTCATCTGGAAGGTGAACTTCACCAAGCCCAAGCTCGGCGAGATGGACACGGAGCTGTTCAAGGAGTGGTTCCAGGCGTTCGCGCAGGCGGCCGGCGTCACCCTCCACATCGAGACCTTGTACGGCGAGAACAATCACCACATGGTCGAGTCCTGCTACAAGGGCCTCGCCCGCGCGTTGCGCCAGGCGATCAGCATCGATCCGCGCAAGTCGGGAGCGGTTCCCTCGACCAAGGGCGTGCTCGGCGGCACGCTCGAGGTATGAGGTCCAGGCGAGGACCGTCATGGCTCGCACGCGCATCTACACGGTTCACGTCCGCCAGTGGTCGGCCTCCACCGACCGCGAGGCGGTGTTCGTGCGTGAGGGTTTTTCCTGCGGCGCCTTCTTCTTCTCGGTGCTGTGGGCGCTGCGCTACCGCATGTGGCTGACCGCCATCTTCCTGTTCGTCGCGTCGGTGGCGCTGAGCCTGGCGAGCGATCTGCTGCAGGTCGATCCGGTCACGGAGTCCGCGCTCGGCGTTGCGTTGGCGCTGATCATCGGCTGGGAGGCGAACGACTGGCGGCGCCGCTCGCTGGCGCGCCGCGGCTACGTCATGGCGGCGGTGATCGCGGCTGAGAACCTGCTGGAGGCGGAACGGCGGTTTTTCGCGCGCACCGCCGACGTCACGTTCGGCGACGGCTGGACCACCTCGATGGTGGTGTGAACAGCAGGCGCATCGGCACGCGGCCTATTTGGTAAGCTTATGACCAAGGCAGTCATCATCGACTACGGATCGGGCAATCTGCGCTCGTGCGCGAAGGCGTTCGAGACGGGCGCGCGCGCGATCGGCCTCGATGCGTCCGTGGTCACGGTGACGTCCGAGCCGAAGGACGTGGCGGCGGCAACGCACATCGTGCTGCCCGGGCAGGGCGCCTTTGCCGACTGCATGAAGGGGCTTTCCTCGCTCTCAGGCATGGTCGACGCGCTCACGCGCGCCGTGCTCGGCGAGCGCAAGCCGTTCCTCGGCATCTGCGTGGGCCTGCAGCTTCTGGCGACCCGCGGCTTCGAGCACGGCACATACCCGGGCCTCGGCTGGATCCCGGGCGAGGTGCATCGCATCGAGCCGGGGGCGGCACACCTCAAGGTGCCGCACATGGGCTGGAACGAGCTGGCACTCAAGCGCGCGCACCCGGTGTTCGAGGGCATCGCCAACGGGGCGCACGCCTATTTCGTGCACAGCTATCATTTCGTGCCCAGCGACCCAGCGACCTTGATCGCCACGGCCGACTACGGCGTGCCGCTGACGGCCGCGGCCGGCCGCGACAACATCGCCGGCACGCAGTTCCACCCGGAGAAGAGTCAGGCCACGGGCCTGCGCATCGTCGGCAATTTCTTGCGCTGGCAACCGGCTGCCGCGAAGGGGAGCGCGGCGGCGTGATCCTGTACCCCGCGATCGACCTCAAGGACGGGGCCTGCGTGCGCCTGCTGCGCGGCGACATGAAGACGGCCACGACGTTCAACAGCGATCCGGCCGACCAGGCGCGACGCTTCGTGTCGGCTGGCTGCACCTGGCTGCACGTGGTCGATCTCGACGGGGCCTTCGCCGGCAAGTCGGTCAACGCGGCGGCGGTCGAGATGATCGTCGAGGCGGCGGCGGAGGTGCCGGTGCAACTCGGCGGCGGCATCCGCGACGAGGCCGGGATCGAGTACTGGCTGGCACGCGGCGTGCGCCGGGTGATCCTGGGCACGGTGGCATTGCGCGAGCCGGAGCTCGTCAAGCGCGCCTGCCAGCGCTGGCCGGGGCGGATCGTGGTCGGCATCGACGCGCGCCAGGGGCGGGTGGCCGTCACCGGCTGGTCGGAGACGTCGTCGATGAAGGCGCTCGACCTTGCTCTCAAGTTCGAGCAGTCGGGC
>DATJPD010000059.1:0-13405 GCA_035506575.1 Alphaproteobacteria bacterium | reverse complement strand
CTGCTCAGCTTGCGCAAGGGAACGACGCTTACCAAGGAAATGTTCCTGAACCACCTTTACGGCGGCATGGACGAACCGGAACTCAAGATCATCGACGTGTTCGTCTGCAAGCTGCGCAAGAAGCTGGCGACGGCCTGCAGCGGCGAGAACTATATCGAGACGGTGTGGGGCCGCGGCTACGTGCTGCGCGATCCGCCGCCCGCCAAATCCGGCGCCCGCGCCGACAAGCAGGCCGCGACCGCCTGACAATCGCATCCCCTGCGAGCAATCGAACGGCGGCCCTACGGGCCGCCGTTCTTGCTTTCAGGCCTCCCCGCCACCGTTCACGATCACGCAGCGGTCCGGCGGAAGCCGGAGCCGGACCTTGCTGCCGGGCTCCCACAGGCGCGCCGTTGTCCCCTGCGCCCGGATCAGCGCTCCCCCGACCTCGATCTCATATTCCGCGAGCCGTCCCGAGAACGTGACCCGTGCCACCGTGCCGGTCAGCGACGCTCCTCCGTCCGGTGCGGTTGCGGGAGCGATCTCGACGTGCTCCGGCCGGATCATGAGTGACAGCGCCGCACCGAGATCGTCCGGGAAGCAGCGGCTGTGGACGACCCCCCAGGGCGCCTCGACCGTGATGACGTCTTCGCCGCGTCCGGCGATTCGGCACGGCCAGAGGTCGGCCTGTCCGATGAATCGGGCGGCAAAGCTCGTCCGCGGGGCAAAGTAGAGCTGACGCGGGGTGCCTGTCTCGACCACCGATCCGGCGTGCATGATGACGATGCGATCCGACAGCGCCAGCGCCTCTTCCTGGTCGTGCGTCACATACACCGCGGTCGTACCGATCCGCCGCTGTAAATCGCGCAGTTCCGCGCGCATCTCCTCCCGAAGCTTGGCGTCGAGGTTCGAAAGCGGCTCGTCCAGAAGCAGGACCGGTGCGTCCTTGATGACCGCGCGCGCGAGAGCCACGCGTTGCTGCTGTCCGCCCGACAGGAATGGCGCCGGCCGGTCGGCCATTCCGGACAGCCCGACCATGGCCAGAACGGATTCGACGCGGCGACGGATTTCGGCGTTTCCCAACCGCCGCGCCTCGAGCGGAAACGCAACATTCTCGTACACGGTCATGTGCGGCCATATGGCGTAGGACTGAAACACCATCGCGACGTCGCGCGCGGCGGTGGGCACGCGAATGTGCCGGGCCCCCGAGTAGACGACACGGCCGTTGATCTCGATCTCTCCGCCGCTGGGCTCCTCGAGACCGGCGATGCATCGCAAACTGGTTGTTTTTCCGCAGCCGCTGGGCCCCAGCAAGGTCAGGAACTCGCCGGCGCCGGCGCCGAAGCTGGCGCCGCGCACCCCGCCGGCCTCGGTCGAGCCGTTGCCATAGATCTTCGTGAGACTGTCGACGCGCAGCATGACAGTCATACGAACTTGGTCCCGCGGCGCGATGCCGCTTGCCACAGCCCCAAGATCAGGACGAGCGTCAAGGTCAGTCCCACGCCGACCGCCGCAGCGCGCGTCGGCTCGCCCCCCGCCCAATAATCCCACAGCAGGGTCGGCACGACGCTGTTCTCGCGGCCCTGCAGCATCAGCGCCGAGGACAGCTCGCGCAGCGCGTGTGCTGCGACCCATATCCATACGGCGGCCGCCGCCGGCCACATGAGGGGCAGCGTGATCCTCCACAGGATACGAACCCGCCCCGCTCCCGACGTAAGTGCTGCTTCCTCGAGCTCGGGATGGAGCTGCAGCATCACCCCGCTCATCGTCCGCGAGCCGAACGGTAGATATTGCGTGACGTAAGCCACGACGATGATCCAGATCGTGCCGTAAATCGGTACGATCCCATTGAGGGTCAGATACACGTACACAAGGGCGACACCGATCATGACTCCGGGAATGGCGACCGGCGCAAAGGCCAAAGCATCCAAGACCCGGCCGCCTGGCACCTTCAAGCGGACTGCCAACCAGGAGACCAGCAATGCGAGGACGGTCACGGCCGTTGCCGTCGAGACGGCGATCGCGGCCGAGTGCGCGACGGACGCCACCACGCGGCCATTGACGAACAAATCGCGGTAGTTGTCGAACGTCGCCAGCCGCAGAGCGGGCCATGAGATGCGCGTCTGGTACGGCATCAGGCTCATCCACACCAGGGCGGCCACCGGTGCTGCGACGCTCAGCAGGAAATAGGCGATCACGGCGAGGATGGCGGCAGGCCGGGCGCGGCCCAGGCGCATCGCGCGCGGCCGGAACGCCTTGCCCGTGACCGTGCGGTAGCGCTGTGCTTGCAGCGTCAAGCGGTGGTATGCCGAGGCCAGCGCCAGCAGGAGGACCAGAAACAGCGCCGCCAACGCGCCGACGCGGCCGTAGAGCGGAATCCCCCCCGGACTATCCGACACGAGATAATAGATACGAGTGCTGAGCACAGTGATATGCGCGGGCGTTCCGAGCGTTCCCGGCACATCGAACACCACCAGCGACACCATCAGCAGGAAAACCGCCGCCGAAAGGATCGAGGGCCACAGCACCGGCAACAGGATGCGGCGGATCAGCCGCCACGTCCCGGCGCCCGAGGTCATCGCCGCCTCCTCGAAGCTCGGATCGAAGTTCCGGAACGACGGAGCCAGGATCAGGTATGCGGTGGGCACGAACGCGAGCCCCTGCACGAAGATCAGACCCAACATCGAATAGATATTGAACGGCGCGGTCCGCAGCCCGAACGCGTCGGTCAGGATCTGGTTGATGAAACCCACGCGCGGACTGAGCAGCATCGCCCAGGCGATGGCCATCAGCAGCGGCGGCGTGGCCATGGGCAGCAGGATCAGGACGCGGACGACGCCGCGGGCCGGCAGGTCGGTCCGTTCGATGAGCCACGCAAGGCCGAGCCCGATGGCGAGCGCCACGACGCTCGATCCGACCCCGAATTCGACCGTCGCCCAGAGAAGAGCCGGAAAACCGGGATCGCCATAGACGCTGGCGTAGTGCCCGAGCGTCAAGCCAGGATCGAGCGGAAAGCCCCCGGGCCGCACACTGCTCAGGAGCATCAAGGCGATCGGCACCACGACGAGATACGCGAGGACAGCCCCGATCGCGAGCGACGGCACCCAGCGGACGACGGAGGACCAGCGCCGGCGGCCCGGACTCGCGGAGGGCGCGAGCCCCGCCGCCAGCGAGCCGTCACTCCGTGGCGCCACTTTCGATCAGCTTGTTCAGCCGTTCCACGATCACGGCTTCTTTGCCGGCATCCGCCGCCGGATACTCGGCCATCGTATGCCCCGCGAGGAGCGCGTGCGTCTTCGTGTTGGGCAAAAGCGGGTTGCCACGGTCTGTCGCATCCTCGTAGACCTTCCCGCCCTCCGGCGTCGCCAGCCACAGCGCCACCAACTCGCCGCCGGCGGGATTACCGGCCTTCTCCGGCACGACGCTATACAGCGTTTCGACCGGCACCGGCTCGGGCACGACGACCTTCACCGGAGCGCCGCGACGAATGGGCGGCTGCGCGCTGTGATAGAGACTGAACCCGACCAGGATCTCTCCGGCCGCCACCTGCTGGGCCAGCGGAAACGTGCTCTTGAGCACCACGGGATGGCGGGCATTCATCTTCTTCACGTAGTCGACGACCTTGTCTTCGCCCCACGCCGCAGCCAGAGCCCCCTGCCCTTCGCCGCGCACCCAGATCCCGATCTTGCCGTCCCACTTGGGATCGAGCAGATCGAGCCAGTTCTTCGGCGCCTGGGCCTCGCTGACCAGCGATGAATTGTACAGGATCACGTAGACCACGGCCGTGGTCCGGACAGCATACGGCGAGGGCGCCATGTTGGCGTCCAGGCCGTCGGCCGCCCAGTCGATCTTGCGCAGCAGATTGCGCGCGATCATCGGCTCAATGATCGACGAGCCCGTGGTCGCAAGATCGCCCGTGCGAACGCCCGACTGGCTTTCCTGGACGATCCGCGCGCCGATCGAATTGCCGCCGGTATCGCGCACATGCTCGAGCTTGAGCCCCGGAAAGCGCTGCTCGAAACCAGCGACGATCTTGGCCGCCTGATCGTCCGGCGAACTCTCATACCAGATGATCGTGCCCGCCTTTGCGGCCTGCGCGGCAAGCTGGTCGAGTCGCGCGCTCGACGGATCCGCGACCGCCGTGAGCGAGCCCGCGAGCAGGCCAAAAACGACCAGAAGCCCACCGGCAAGCAGACGGCCGACGGACGTGAGACGTCTCACGTCAGACATTGTTCCTCCCTCCCCTTCCCGCCCCTGTCGCGGCGGGCTTTAGCTTCAGACCGGAAAATTCTCGAGCAGCTCGAACGGATCGCCGTAGCGCTCCGCCGCGGCGATCACCGCCGGGTCGCGCAACGATTTGAGGAAGCCCTCCTCGATGATGGTCCGGTTTCCGGCCGTGACCGTGCTGTCGAAGGTCACCAGGTCCATGTGGACGTGCGGCTCCTCCCAGTTCGGCATGACGCGCCTCAGATAGGGCGATTCCTTCGGCGCATTGATGCCGAAATGCAGGGCACCCGGCGAGTTGGGGCCGGCTGGATAGATGTCGAAGCGCGGTGCCTTTGGATTGTGTCCGCACCCGAGCTCCTCGAGCACCCCGCCGATGAGATACTCCCGGAGAATCGCCGCCGGCTCGCTGCGGCCATGGACGGCGACGACCTTGTTGTCGCGGAATTCGACGCCGAGTTTTTCCTCGAAGGGTCTCTCGAATCCGACCGCCCATTGCGGATAGACGGTCCCGTTGAGTTCGACCCGGACGTTCGGATCCTTGTCGACCATCTTCGTCTCGAACAGGTTCGGCCCGTGCGTCGGCAGATAGTGCACGTAGCAGCCGTCCTCGTCCGCGAAATTGTGCCCGCGCCAGCGGTTGTCCGACTTCATCGACTGACGCATCTTGTCCGTGAACTTGACCGCCAGATCGGTTCCGCGCTCGTCGGCAAAGCGCATCTCGAATGGCCCGTTGTCGGGATAAAGCCTCGACGTCGCCTGGATGATCTCGCCCAGCACATCGATCGGGAACCGCGCCTGCGGCGTGTGCAGCAGATCGAGGTTGCGGAAGAACGTGATCTTCACCCAGCGCTGGCCCTTGTTCCGCCGCAGTCCGATGCAGAACGGATCGATGACCGAGGCGAACCACGTCGATACGACGAAGTTCGCGCGCTCGAGGAGCTGCTTAGCCTCGTCCGGCACTGCCATATACCGCGTCGACTTGCCCATATACGAGGCGAAGGTGGCCCCCCTGGCGCGGGCCATGCCGTAGACCGCCTGGATCACGCGCGGGTCCAGCAGCGGGTCGGTCAGCATCACGACGTGCTCACCGGGCCGGATCGCGAAAACGCGGTGGAAATTGTCGAGCGCCTGGATATAGGCCGCGGTATCGGCCGTGGGATATTCGACCGGCCGCGGCAAAGCGCGCGCCGTCGACGACTTCAGGATTTCCTCCACGCTATTCGGTATCTGCGCCATGGCACCACCATTATTGAACGGCCGTCCAATAACGGTATCAATCCCGTCCGGGAGTGTCCAGCCGACGGGCGGCGGATCTCCGGTCAGGCGTTCGCGGCGAGCTTGGGAGCGCTGGAGGGGAAGCTGGTGACCGGCGTCTGCGCCACCGCGTAGATGCCGCGATGGCCTGCCAGCGGCTCGAAGCGGTCTGATACGCCGAGCACCGTCTCGGCACCGCCGAGGTAGAGCAATCCATCCGCGGGCAGCGCGCGGCTGATGCGCTCCAGGATCGCCGACTTGGCCGCCTGGTCGAAATAGATGAGGACGTTGCGGCAGAACACGACGTCGAACCGGCCGAGCGACGTCAGCTCCTCGAGCAAGTTGAATTCGCGATACTGCACCATAGCGCGCAGCTCGGAGGCGATCTGCCACTTGTCGCCGTCCTGCTTGAAGTATTTGACCAGGAGCTGGATCGGCAGGCCGCGCTGGACCTCAAACTGCGTGTAGATGCCATCGCGCGCCCGGTTGAGCGCCTCTTGCGAGATGTCGGTGCCGACGATCTCGAATTTCCAGCCGGCAAGCTTGGCCGCCTCCTCCTTGAGGATCATCGCCAGCGTGTAGGGCTCCTGGCCGGTCGAGCACGCAGCACTCCAGATCCGACAATGCTTCTGTTGCGCGCGCGACGTCATCAGCCGCGGCAATACGACCTGGCGGAACTGCTCGAACGGCTTGCCGTCGCGGAAGAAGAACGACTCGTTGGTCATCAACGCGTCGGTGAAATCGCGCAACAGCGTCGCATCGCGGCCCTGGCGCAGCGCGGTGGCCAGCGCATCCAGTCCCGGCAGCTTGTGCTTGCGCGCGACCGGTGTCAGGCGGCTCTCGATGAGATACGTCTTGTCGCTGCCCAGCACGAGCCCCGTGCGGTCGAGGATCAGCTTGCAGAAATACGTGAAGTCTTCCGGCTTCATGCGCGCCCCCCGCCGGCGAGCCGGACGATATGGGGGGCGATGTGGGAGATCGGGAGAATCGCACTGCAGATTCCCGCCGCTGCAGCCGCACCCGGCATCCCCCAGACCACGCTCGTCGCTTCGTCCTGGGCGATCACGGTGCCGCCGGCGGCAATCACGGCTTCCCCGCCCTTGGTGCCGTCGGCGCCCATACCCGTGAGGATGACGCACAGCACGCCCGATCCATAGACCTCGCTGAGGCTGCGCAGCATCGGGTCCACCGCGGGGCGGCAGAAATTTTCGGGCGGGTCCTTGGCGAGACGAATGACCCGCGCAGCGCCCCGCGCCTCGACCTTCATATGAAAGTCGCCCGGCGCCAGGTAGATCCGGCCGGGCACGATCGCTTCCCCGTCGACTCCTTCCGCCGCCTGGCGGCCCGATGCCCGGCTGAGATGCTGGGCGAGGATGGTCGTGAAGGTGGGCGGCATGTGCTGCGTGATGATGATCGGCTGCTGCACAGAAGCCGGCAGGCCGCCCAGGACGGCGAGCAGCGCCTGCGGCCCGCCGGTCGAGCTGCCGATCGCGATCACGCTCGGCCGCACCGCCGATGCGGCGCGCAGTGCGATCGTCGTCGGCGCGGTCGGCCGGCTGCTGACCACCGGACGAAACGGCAATTCTTCGGCGGTCGCCGGCTTCGCCGTCGTCGCCCGGCGGCGGCGACGCGCGTCCCCCAGCGCCTTGACCTTGTCGATCAGCTCGCGCTTGAAAGCCGTGGCGGCGTTGAGCTCCGAGGAAGACGGCTTAGCGAGATAATCGGCTGCACCGGCGGACATCGCCTTCAGGCTGATCTGCGCATTCTTCTGCGTCAGGGTCGAAGCGACGATGACCTTGACGTCGGGGGCCGCGGCCAGAATTTTGGGCAGCGCCGTCAAGCCGTCCATCACCGGCATCTCGATGTCGAGGATCACCACGTCGGTGTCCTGGCGGGCGATCGCGGAGATCGCCATCTGGCCGTTGCCGACCGAGGCTACGATCGTGATGTCGGGGTCGGCTTCGAGCGTACGCGTCAACAGGCCACGGATGACCGCCGAATCGTCGACGACCATGACGCGTATGGGGCTTTGCCCTGCACCGCGCGCGGTCTGGGTTTCGGCGACGACGTTTGCCATGGGATTAGATCAGGCCGATCTGTGAGAACTTGGCCTCGATGATCTCGCTGTCGAACGGCTTCATAATATATTCATTCGCGCCAGCGGAAATCGCCTCCTGGATGTGCCTCAGGTCGTTCTCGGTCGTGCAGAACACGACCATCGGGGCCGCTCCGCCCTTCAACTGGCGAAGCTCGCGAAGAAAGTCGATGCCGTTCATGACCGGCATGTTCCAGTCGAGGAGGATCGCGTCCGGCATGGATTTCTGGCAGGCCTCGAGGGCCATCTTGCCGTCGGCGGCCTCGGCGATCTCGAAATGCAGGCTCTCGAGAATGCGCCGCGCCACCATGCGGATCACTTTAGAGTCATCAACAATGAGACAGCTCTTCATCGCACCAATCCACGCGCGCGGCGTCAGGTGCCGCGTGAGCCAGTGTCAGGCTGCGTCCGCCCGACGCATCTCGAGCAGACGAGCCACTTCGAGAACGACCAGGAGCTTGCCCTTGAGCCGATAGATGCCGCCCGACACCTCGCGCCAGCGCGGGTCGAGAGTCGCCGGGTTCCGCTCGTAAGAATCGGCCGGCAGGCTCATCACCTCGCCGACGGCGTCGACGATCAGGCTGTAGAGCTCGCCCTTGTGGTCCACGACCACGCTCATACTGGACGTGTCCGCGCTGCGCGCCGGCAACTGGAGCCGCCGACGGACGTCGATCGCGGTCACGATGCGGCCGCGCAGGTTGAGAGCGCCCGCAATCTCCGGCGGGGACAGCGGAATCCGGGTGATCCGCTGCGGGCCCAGGACGTCCTGCACGGTCAGCACGGGAATTCCGAACAGCTGGTCGGCGACCGTCATCGTGACGTATTCGCGCGACTCTTCCGTCAGGCCGGCATCCATAGACTTGTCTTTCATGCGGCACCTCTAGCCGAACCGGTTGTTTCCGACAGCGTGCGCAGCAGCGCCTCGCGGTCGAGCTTGGCGATGTAGTCGGTGAAGCCGACCTGGCGCCCGCGGTCGATGTCTTGCGGCGCCGTGCGCGAAGTCAGCGCCACCAGCGGGGTCTCCTGCCAGCGGCTGTTCTTGCGCACCGTCTCGGCGAACTGGAAGCCGTCCATTCCCGGCATCTCGATGTCGCTGACGATCACGTCGAAGTCGCGGCCGGCCTCGCAGAGGCCGAGCGCCTGATCGGCACTCTCCGCCGTGGTGACCTCGTAGCCCGCGGTCGACAACAAGGGGGCCAGCAGGTTGCGGAAGAACGGGCTGTCATCGACCAGCAGCAGGCGCTTGCCGTCGCTGGCGGCGCGAGCACCCTGGCGATCCATGTTGCCGAACCAGTCCGGATAGGCCTGGATCAGGTAATGGCCGGTGTCGACGATATCGGTCGCCTTGCCCGAGACGATGGCGCTGCCGATGACGCCAGGCCGCTTGGCCGACATCTCGATCGACAGGCGCTCCTCGACGATGTCGACGATCTCGTCCACCAGCAGGCCCATGCTGCGGCTGCCGTCGGTGAACACGAGGATCGGCTGGCGGCCTTCGCGCTTGGTCTCGTACGTAGCATCGACCGGCACCAGCGGCATCAGTTTGCCGCGATACTGGACGAGCGGACGGCCATCGCCGAACTCGATCGACTTGCCGTCGACCTCCTCCAGACGCGCAATGAGCGACAGCGGCACCGCTTTCGGCGTGCCTCCGCCGACGCGGAAGACCAGCAGGGTGACCCGCTCGTTCTCGTGCGTCGCCGGTCCGGCGAGCTCTTCGGCGGCGTGCGCGGTCTCGGCATGGCCCTGGCCGCCCGACGCCTCGGCAATGCCGTTCGGGTCCAGGATCATGATGACGCTGCCGTCGCCAAGGATCGTGTTGCCCGAGAACATGCCGACGTCGCGCAGGATCGGAGCCACCGGCTTGACGACGATTTCTTCGGTGTCGAAAACGCGGTCGACCATGATGCCGAACGTGTAGTTTCCGACCTGGGTCACGACGATGAAGGTTTCGCCCGAGCTGCGCTTGCTTTCGTCGACCTTTCCGTCATCGAGGTGGAGCAGCTCGCGGAGGCTGACCAGGGGCAGCAGCCGGTTGCGCAAGCGCAGGACCGAGGCGTCGTTGATACGCTCGATCGTGCTCTCCGAGCCCGGTGCGGCGCGGACGAGCTCCAGCACGCTGATCTGCGGGATCGCGAACCGCTCGCCGCCGCATTCGACGATGAGCGCCGAAACGATCGCGAGGGTCAGCGGGATCTTGATGATGAACGAGGTGCCCTTGCCGGGGCGCGACTTGAGCTCGACGGTGCCGCCGATCTTCTCGATGTTCGTGCGGACCACGTCCATGCCGACGCCGCGCCCGGAGACGCTGGTGACCTGCGCTGCGGTCGAGAAGCCGGCCTTGAAGATGAACTGCATGACCTGCTGGTCGGTCATCGCCGCGATCTCGGTTTCGGTCGCCAGCTTGTTGGCCAGCGCCTTGGCGCGGATCTTGTCGAGCGGCAGGCCGCGACCATCGTCCGAAATCTCGATGACGATGTGACCGCCTTCGTGGAACGCGTTCAGCGTGATGCGGCCGGTGTCGGGTTTGCCGGCCTTCTTGCGGTCGGCCGGGCCTTCCAGACCATGGTCGGCGCAGTTGCGTACGAGATGGGTCAGCGGATCCTTGATCAGCTCGAGCACCTGGCGGTCGAGCTCAGTCTCCGCACCCAGCATCTGAAGGTCGATTTTCTTGCTGAGCTCGTGCGAGAGATCGCGCACGAGACGCGGCAGTTTCGACCACGCGTTGCCGATCGGCTGCATTCGCGTCTTCATGACGCCTTCCTGCAACTCCGACGTCACGTGGTTGAGCCGCTGCAGCGGGGTCGTGAACTCGGTGTCCTTCTGGCTGCGCAGGATCTGCAGGAGCTGATTGCGGGTCAGCACGAGCTCGCTGACCATCGTCATCAGGTTCTCAAGCACGTCCACGCCGACGCGGATGCTCTGCATGGCGACCGTGGATTCCTTCGCCTCGACCACTTCGGCGGCGAGCGACTTGCCCGCCGGCTTGGACTCGGCGAGCGCCTCTTCCGACACGAGCGCGGGCGCGGGAGCGGCTTCCGGCTCGGCAATTGGTGCTGCGGACATCGCGGGTGTCTCCTCCGCCTCCACCGGCGCCAACGCTTCGACGACGGGGAGCGATTGCTCGGCCGCGGCCGGCGCCGCGGACGCGGCACCCTCGGCCAGGGCGTTCAGACGCTGAATGAGATCGCCATCCTCGCCGGCAGGCTCCGCTTCGGTCTGCTCCAGCACCGAGAGAAGGCCCTTGATGCGGTCGAGCGATTCGAGGATCAGACTCACCGCCGCCGGCGTCACCGTGAGCTCGCCGTCGCGGACGCGGCCCAGGATGTTCTCGGATGCATGCGCCACGGCTTCAAGCCGGGGCAGTCCAAGGAACCCGCAGGTGCCTTTGATCGTATGAACGAGCCGGAAGATGTTGCTCAGCAGCTCCGGATCGTTCGGATTCTGCTCGAGCTTGACGAGCTCGAGATCGAGCAACGAAATGCTTTCCGTCGTCTCGGTGAGAAATTCGCGAAGCAAGTCATCCATCGGCGGCGGTCCTTAGCGTTTCGGGGCGAAGCCCCTCGTTCCAGGCGCGCGTTCTTGACCACAAGTAATGGTCCGGCGCGCGATGTGCCAGACGGTGACAGAGGAAGGTTAAAGAGGTGTAACCTCCGAAGAAATAAGAGCGATTGGCGTTTCGTCGTCGGTGGTTTGACTAAAATCCGAGACGTTTATGGACGCCTCGGAAGCTTACGAACGGGCCGGCAGATCCGCAGCGAATTCAACGCGATCGTCGGCGGGCATGCGCACGTCGAGCCGGCTTCCCGCGTGATACGCCAGCCGCGCCGCCAGATAGGCGGGGACCGACTTCGGTGTGAGTTCGACGATTGGCGCGTCGGGGCGGAGCGCCTGCTGCATGTCATCGGGCACCCGCGCGGTCGCCCCGATCGCCGCGACACTGATCTTGACCGAGTTGCGGCTGGGCATGATCCGCACCTGTACGCTGCCGCCGCGGGGCAGGCATTCAAGCGCTACGAGACTCATGTTCAGGGCGAACTTGGCCGCTTCGCGGGTGGCGATCGCCTCCGTCGCCGGGTCGGGGTCCGCCCAGTCGAGAGCCACGCGACCGTCCTCGAACAGCCCGGAGGCCAGTTTGCGCGTCTCGCCGAACATGGCTGCGGATGGCAGGCCGCTGGCGCTCCCGAATGCAACGCGGAACCACTGCAAGCGCCGCGTTGCCTGGCGCGCCGACAACGCGATCAGCCCGGTCACCTCGGGATCGGGTCCGGCACCGCCGTCGCCCAACAGTTCGATGCCGTTGGCCACGGCACCGATCGGTCCAACGAGATCATGGCACAGGCGCGCGGCCATGAGTTCCGCCAACTGCAGTTCGGTCATTGCCCCTCCTCCCCGCCTACCCTTGCCCGCCCCGGCGGCCTTTTGCAAGCAGGTTGCACGCCGGCTGTCACAATCGTTAATGCGACAATTGACGCTCGGCGTCCGCCAGGTCTTCGACCGTATTGGCGTTGAAAAACGGATCGACCGGGTCGACCGGAAATTCGACCTGGACCAGCTTATAGCGCGCGGTCCAGCGGTCGACCTTGTGGATTTGCTCCCGCACCAGCGCATCGCGCAAGGCCTCGCGCAGGTCGACGCGCCACAGACCGAAGACGGGATGCGCCTGACCGGCCGAGGCGGCGCACGCCAAATCCGCTTTGCTGCGATCTGCGGCGGCAACAAGCCGTGCGACGAGATCGCGCGGCAGAAACGGCGCGTCGGCGGCAAAGCTCGCGACGCGGCGGCACTGCGGCGCGTTCGCGGCCGCCCAGTCGAGCCCGGCGAGGACCCCGGCAAGCGGACCTGCGAAGCCGGTGACCGTGTCCGCCGTCACCGGCAGCCCGAAGGCAGCGAAGCGGGCCGCATCGCCGTTGGCATTGAGCACGAGATCGCTGACCTGAGGGCGCACCCGCTCTACGATGTGCGCCAGGATCGGCCGGCCGCCAAGTTCTCGTAAGCACTTATCGCCGCCGCCCATACGGCGCGACAGCCCGCCGGCCAGGATCACGCCTGCGACCGGTCCGATCACCATCGGCTCAGTCATCGACCAGGCTGGCCTTGCGCTGACGCCCTTCTTCGACGACCGCGCGCGCATCGGCGTCGCGGACGATGCGCTCCGGCCCGGCCAGCACCACGAAGCGGCTGCCCTTCGCCCGGCCGATCAAAGTCAGGTTCGCCTTGCGCGCCAGCTCGACGCCCCACGCCGTGAACCCGGAGCGCGAGATCAGGATCGGGATGCGCATCTGGACCGTCTTGATCACCATTTCGCTGGTCAGGCGGCCGGTCGTGTAGAAGATCTTGTTCACCGGCGAAATGCGCTTGAGGAACATGTAGCCCGCGATCTTGTCGATCGCGTTGTGGCGGCCGACGTCCTCCATGTAGATCAGCGGCCGGTCCTCTTCGCAGAGGACGCAGCCGTGAATGGCGCCCGCTTCGAGGTAGAGGCTGGGGGCCGTGTTGATCTTCTTGGTGAGCGCATGGAGCCACGACGTCTTGAGGACCGCATCGGCGGGCAGCTTGATCTCGTCGAATTTCTCCATCAGGTCGCCGAACACCGTGCCCTGCGCGCAGCCCGACGTGAGGGTCTTCTTCTTCAGCTTCGCCTCGAAATCGGTCTGGCGGCGGGTCCGCACGACGACCGTGTCGATCTCCGGGTCGTGCTCGATCGCCGTGATCTCGTCGTCCGGCCGCAGCATGTTCTGGTTGACGAGATAGCCGACCGCCAGATAGTCCGGATAGTCGCCGATCGTCATCATGGTGACGATCTCGCGGCTGTTCAGATACAGCGTCAGCGGGTGCTCGACCACCACC
>DATJPD010000058.1:0-2438 GCA_035506575.1 Alphaproteobacteria bacterium | reverse complement strand
CGAATTCCACAACGCCCGGATTGTGGCCAGTGCCTCCTCGAACCGCGCCACCGGTTTCGACCAATCCACGCCGTAGGGCTCGTTGCCCTCTCGTTCGCCGGTGCCGATGCCCAGAATCGCGCGCCCGCGGGTGAGCAGGTGCAGCGTCGCGGCGGCCTGCGCTGTGACCGCGGGGTTACGGCGTCCGGTATCGGTGACGCTCACACCAAGGCGCAGGCGGCCCAGGCGATTTCGCGCGGCCAAATGGCCGAGGAGGGTCCACGGCTCGAGGGAGGCGTCGGCCCGTGGGACCAGTCGCGCTGCGCCGGAATATTTCGGGGCCCAGATAGACCGCGGGAACAACGCATTGAGATGGTCCGGCACCCAAAACGAGTCGACCCGATTGGCGACCGCTGCCAGGTAGTTGGCACGGGTAAGCGAATCCACAGCCGGCCGCGCCACGAGGGCGGTATCCATCACTCCGACACGCATTCTGGGCATTTCCCTGGACCTTCGTCGTATTGCATCGCTGAATCATGGGGCCCGTCGCAGGGGCCGCCATCTTGTGAATAGACTATGTCAGTGATTGACTACAAGTCAATGACTGATAATCAACACGGTAGTGTGATATCGCAGGACCGTTGCTCGAGGATGCCGATGCCCGATAAGACCGTGACGCACGCCGCCACCTCCCGGGCGGCACAGGCAGCCGAGACCCGCCAACGCCTGCTCGCCGCCGCGGTCGACCTCTTTTCCACCCGCAGCTACGAGCATGTCGCTGCGGGCGACATCGCCAAAGCAGCGGGTGTCGCGCATGGTCTGCTCTTTCACTACTTCGGGTGCAAGCGCGGCATCTACCTGCAAGCCATCCGCGAGGCGGTCGACCAGTTGGACGAAGCTTTCTCCTTCGAGCCGGCGCTGCCTCCGGCGCAACAACTTCGGCGTGCGTTGACCTCGAATCTGCGCTATCTGAGCAGTCGGCGCGGGCTGGCGCTTCGCCTGGTGCTCGGCGGCCGCGGCGCCGATCCCGAGGCGTGGGAGGTGTTCGAAGGGGGCCGCTGGCGCGCGATCGGCGCCACGTGGACCATGCTCGGACTCGATCCCGAGAACCACGCCCTGCGCCTCACCGGGCGCGCGGCGGTCGCCGCGATCGACGAAGCCACCGTGTACTGGCTCAACAACGAGGGAGAGTTCTCGGTGGAGGTGATGGTCGAGTACATGGTCGAGCTGATGGTCGCCGGCCTGCGCTCAGCCGCGGCGCTCGACCCCGGCCTCGACACCGCCGCGGCGGTCGACCGCCTGCTCGACACCGGCCGTCAGTAGGAGCGGGGCAGCTTGAGCGCCTGCGCCGCAACGTAATTGAGGACCATCTCCTGCGAGAACGGCGCGTTGCGCAGCAGCCGCGCCTCGCGCCACAAACGCTCCACGTGGTATTCCTTCGCGTAGGCGTACCCACCGTGCGTCGACATGGCGCGATCGCAGGCGTCGAAGCCGGCCTCGGCGCCCAGATACTTGGCCGCCGCGGCCTCGACGCCGCAGTCCCGGTGTTCGTCGTACAGCTGCGCCGCGTGCACGGCCGTTAGCCGCGCCGACTCCAGACGAATCCAGGAATCCGCCAGGGGATGGGCGACCGCTTGGTTGCGCCCGATGGGCCGGTCGAAGACGACGCGTTCGCGGGCGTATGCGCTCGCCAACTCCAAAGCGGCCTGGCCGATGCCGACGCCTTCGAGCCCCACGACGATGCGCTCGGAGTTCAGCCCGTCGACGAGGTACCGGAAACCTCGGCCCGCCTCACCGACGACCTCGTCGTCGCCCACCTCGAGATTGTCGATGAAAAGCTCGTTGGAGTCGATGGCCGAACGGCCCAGCTTCTCGATCTCACGGACGGTGATCCGCTCGCGGTCGAGGTCGGTGAAGAACAGCGTCATTCCGTCGAGCGGCTTGTCGTCGGCGCGCGGCGACGTCCGCGCGAGCAGCAGGATCTTGTCGGCGTTCTGCGCGTTGCTGATCCACACCTTCTGGCCGTTGATCACCCAGCCGCCGGCGACCTTGTCCGCTCGGGTCCGGATTCGCGACGTGTCTACGCCGGCGGTGGGTTCGGTGACGCCGAAGGCCATCAGGATCTCGCCCCGCGCCAGCTTGGGCAGGAATTTCCGCTTCATCTCGGGCGAGCCGTGCCGGATGATCGGTGCCGGGGGGAACAGGTAGAAGTGCACGGCGGAGGCGCCGCTCGCGCCGGCACCCGAGGCGGCGATCTCCTGCATCATCACGCCCGACTCGGTGATCCCGAGCCCCAGGCCGCCGTACTCCTCGGGGATGAGCGCGCCCAGCCATCCACCCTCGGCGAACGCCGTGACGAACTCCCATGGGTATTCGCCGAACTTGTCCTTGCGGCGCCAGTACCCGTAGTCGAACGAGCGGGCGAGCTCGCGGGTCGCCTTGCGCACCACGTCGACGGT
>DATJPD010000057.1:0-39781 GCA_035506575.1 Alphaproteobacteria bacterium | reverse complement strand
CCGGCGAGGCCCTCGATGTATTCCTTGCCGGACTCGTCGTAGATGTAGACGCCGTCGCCGCGCGTGACGACGAGCGGCCCCTCCGCCTGATGGACCTTGAGGTTCGTGTAGGGATGCACCAGCGAGGCGATGTCGCGGCTGGCGAGCGAATTGCCGCGCGGGGCGGGGCGTTCGACGTTCATGGCGGGCTCCTGGCCGGTCTCTGACCGGCTCAGGTTAACTTAGGCCAGCGGCCGGACCAGCGCGACGCGTTTTTTGTCGGGCGCCGGCTGCGCCGGTGCGTCGACGAAGCCCGCCTCGCGATGGAAGGCAATGCTGGCCGGATTGTCGGCGAGCATCTCGGAGACAAGCTCGGTGGCACCGGAGCCGCGGGTCCATGCCGCGGCGGCGGCGAGCAGGGTTTGACCCACCCCGCCGCGGCGAAACTTCATCTCGACGAAGATGCCTTCGACGTAGCCGACCGTCTGCTCGGGGAAGCCCTCGACGTCGTCGCGCAGCGAGACCTCGACGAAGCCGACACGGCGGCCGTCGACGAGCGCCACCAACGCCTCATACCGGATGGCGCCGAAGCGCTCGGGTTCGATGAACAAGGTCATGTCCTCGGCCGCGCGCGTGGTCGCGTCCGTGCCCATCCACAGCGCCTGGCGCATCGACAGCCATGCCGCATGGTCGGCCTCGGTCAGCCGCCGGACGAGGATGGGGCGGGGGCTACTTCCGCCCGTAGCTGTCTTCGAGGCGGACAATGTCGTCTTCGCCGAGATAGCTGCCGGACTGCACTTCGATCAGGTGCAGGGGCTCGGCGCCGATATTCTCGAGCCGGTGCACGGCGCCGAGCGGGATATAGGCCGACATGTTCTCGCGCAGGACGATCGAATCCTCGTCGCGCGTGATCCGTGCCGTGCCGCTCACCACAACCCAGTGCTCGGCGCGCTTGTTGTGCTTCTGCAGCGAGATCTTCGCGCCCGGCTTGACGATGATGCGCTTCACCTGGAAGCGCTCGCCGGTGTCGACCGTCTGGTAGCTGCCCCACGGGCGATGGACGACCGTGTGCGCCGAGACCTCGCTGCGGCCGCGGCGCTTGAGCTCGTCGACGATCTGCTTCACGTCCTGGGCCCGCGCCTTGTCCATCGCAAGGATCACATCGCGGGTCGCAACGATCACCACGTTGTCGAGGCCGATCGTCGCGAGCAGCGCGCCGTCGACGCTGCGCAGATAGGCGTCCTTCGTGTCGAGCGTGATCACGTCGCCCGAGACGACATTGCCGGCGGGATCCCGGCTGCCGATGTCCCACAAAGCGGACCAGGCGCCGACATCGCTCCAGCCAGGGTCGGCGGGCACGACCGCGGCGCGCGTCGTGCGCTCCATGACCGCGTAGTCGATCGATTTGCTGGGCGCCGCCTTGAACGCAGCGTCGTCGAGGCGCAGGAAGTCGAGATCGGTGCGCGCGGACTCAATAGCACCTTGCCCGGCCGCGGCGATCGCCGGCTCGAACCTGGTGAGTTCCTCGAGGAACAGGCGCGCGGGGAAAAGGAACATGCCGCTGTTCCACAGCCACGTACCCTCGGCGAGATAGGCCTTTGCCGTCGCGAGATCCGGCTTCTCGACGAAGCGCGCGACCGCATACGCGCCGGCCGAACCCGGGAGTGCCGGCCCGCGCTGGATATACCCGTAGCCGGTCTCCGGGCTGGTGGGCTTGATGCCGAACGTCACCAGCCGGCCGGTGGCCGCGGCGGCCGCACCCGTGGCCACGGCCGCCCGGAACGCCGCTTCGTCGCGGATGACGTGATCGGACGGCAGTACGAGCATGAGGCTGGCGGGGTCCTCGCGCACGAGGAACGCCGCCGCGGCGGCGACCGCGGGTGCCGTGTTGCGTGCCGCGGGCTCGAGCATGACGGCGCGCGGGCTGATGCCGATCTGGCGCAGCTGCTCGGCGATGACGAACCGGTGCTCCTCATTGCACACCACGATGGGGGCGGCGAACTCGGCGCCCGCAACGCGCCCGGCCGTGTCCTGCAGCAGGCTACGATGCGAGGCCAGCGGCAGCAGCTGCTTCGGGTAAAGCTCGCGCGACAGCGGCCACAGCCGGGTGCCAGCGCCGCCGGACAGGATGACCGGGCAAATCTTCGTCATGAGCCTTAGAATACAGGATGCTCGTCGTCTTCGGGTCGGTGAATATCGATCTCGTCTTTTCGCTGCCCGTCCTGCCGGGACCGGGCGAGACCGTACTCGGCGCAGCATATCAGGTAGCGCCCGGCGGCAAGGGCGCCAACCAGGCGGTTGCGGCAGCCCGCGACGGTGCTTCGGTGCGGTTTTACGGTTGCATCGGCCGGGACGAGTTCGGCCGGATGGCGCGCGACAGCCTGGCGGCCGCCGGGGTCGACGTGACGGGGCTGCGCGAAGGAGTGCGGCCGACCGGGTGTGCGGCGGTCTGCACCGACGCGGCGGGCCGCAACCTGATCGCCGTCGCCAGCGGCGCCAACCTCGATGCCCGGTCCGAGCAGGTTCCCGACGCGGTCCTGCGGCCCGACACGACTCTGGTGCTGCAGATGGAATGCCCATCCGTCGAAGTGGCGGCACTGATCGGCCGGGCCAAGGCGCGCGGCTGCCGCATTGTGCTCAACCTCGCTCCAGCGCTGCCGCTCGATGGGTTCGTGCTCCAGGCGGTCGATGTGCTCGTCCTGAACGAGGGCGAGGCGGCAGCCGTCGCGGCGGCACATGGCATCGAGGCGCCGGAGGCGGCGGGCTTGGCCCGCCGGCTGACCGGCGCGTTCGGCTGCACGAGCGTGATCACCCTCGGGTCTCTCGGCGCCCTGGCCGCGCGCGCTGGAGAGGTCTGGAGCGTGGGTGCGCTGCCGATCGAGCCCGTCGACACCACCGGCGCCGGCGACGCGTTCACCGGCGTCGTCGCGGCGGCGCTCGACCGCGGTCTCCCACTGCCCGAGGCGTTGCACCGCGCCAGCGTAGCGGGCGGCCTCGCCTGTCTCGCTGCAGGCGCGCAGCCGAGCCTGCCCGCGGTGGCGGCGATCGAGCGGCGTCTGGCCAATCTCGTGCCGGCGACGCGGCTTCCCTAGCTTCGGCGCAGCGGCTAGTGTAGCCGCCGTCCGGCAACTGGGGAGATCGGAAGCGGCCATGGCCAAGAAGACAACCGCGCACAAAATCGCCGTCATCGAAGGCGATGGCATCGGCCACGAAGTGGTGCCGGAAGGCATCCGCGTGCTCGAGAAGGCCGGCCGTAAGTTCGGTATCGACTTCCAGTTCAAGAATTTCGACTGGAGCTGCGAGAAATTCGCCAAGACCGGGCGCATGATGCCCGAGGACGGGCTTGGCCAGCTGCGTAAGTTCGACGCGATCTATCTCGGGGCCGTGGGCTTTCCCGGCGTGCCCGACCATGTGTCGCTGTGGGGCCTCTTGATCCCGATCCGCCGCGGCTTCCTGCAATACGCGAACGTGCGACCCGTCCGGCTGCTGAAGGGCCTGGAGAGCCCGATCAAGGGTCGCGGTCCCGCCGACATCGACATGGTCATCGTGCGCGAGAACGTCGAGGGCGAATACTCGGCGATCGGCGGACGCCTTTACGAAGACATGGACGAAGAGGCGGTTTTCCAGCAGGCGGTGTTCACGCGCAAAGGCTGCGACCGCATCATGCGCTACGCCTTCGAGCTGGCGAAGAAGCGGCCGAAGAAACACGTCACCTCGGCGACGAAATCGAACGGCATCAGCATCTCGATGCCGTACTGGGACGAGCGCTTCGCCGCGATGAAGAAGAACTATCCCGGCATCAAGGCCGACCAGTTCCTGATCGACATCTTCGCAGCACACATGGTGCGCCACCCGGACTGGTTCGACGTCATCGTGGCGAGCAACCTGTTCGGCGACATCCTGTCCGATCTTGCGCCGGCCGTCGCCGCGGGGATGGGCATCACGCCGGGTGCCAACATCAATCCCGAGAAGGACCACCCGTCGATGTTCGAGCCGGTCCATGGCTCCGCGCCCGACATTGCCGGCAAGAATATCGCCAATCCCATCGGCCAGATCTGGTCCGGAGCCATGATGCTCGACCATCTGGGCCATCCGGAGGCGGGGTCGGCGGTCGTCAAGGCGATCGAGACGGTGATCGCCGAGACCAAGCTGCGCACGCCCGACCTGGGCGGCAAGACCAAGACCGCCGAGATGGGCAAGGCGATCGCCGATGCCATCTGAGCGGAGCGATCGGCGCCACGACCTCTATCTCGACGACCTCAAGGTCGGCGACAGGTTCGAGAGTCCCTTCGGCTACACGGTCACCGAGGCGGACATCGTCAGCTTTGCCCTCCAGTACGACCCGCAGCCGTTCCACATCGACGCCGAGGCGGCGAAGCAGACGCCGTTCGGCGGCCTCATCGCGAGCGGCTTTCAGACCCTCGCCGCCGGCTTCCGCGCGCTCTATTCGAGCGGCGTCATCACCTCGGCCAATCTCGGCGGTATCGGCATCGACGAACTGCGCTGGCTGAAGCCGGTACGGCCGGGCGACACCTTGCGCACCGTGACGATCGTCAAGGAGATCGCGCCCTCGAAATCGAAGCCCGACCGCGGCGTGCTGAAGCACGAGGTGATCGTCACGAACCAGCGCGGCGAGGCCGTGGTGACCGGGACGTTCGTCATCCTCATGAAGCGCAAGCGCGATCCGGCCTGATCGCGCCGTAGCCGCGATTGCGAATTTGTTGCGGCGCAAAAATTTTTTGCTTGCGCGGAGGGGCATGCGTCTCTAAAAGCGGCGCCGGGCCAGAGCCTCCCAACGGGCTCCGGCTATTCTGGAAGGAATAGCGAACCATGACGACGATCGCCAAGCCGGCCGCACGGCCGCACGTATCCCATTTTTCATCAGGCCCTTGCGCCAAGCGTCCCGGCTGGACGTTGGCCATACTGTCCGACGCGTGCGTCGGCCGGTCGCACCGCTCGAAAGCGGGCAAGGCCAAGCTCGCCGAGGTGCTCGACCGCTCGCGCGCCATCCTCGGCATCCCCAAGGACTACCGCATTGGCATCGTGCCGGCCTCCGACACCGGTGCGGTCGAGATGGCGCTGTGGTCGCTGCTCGGCGCCCGGGGCGTCGACCTCCTGACCTGGGAGAGCTTCGGCGCCGGCTGGGTCACCGATGTGACCAAGCAGCTCAAGCTCAAGGACGTGCGCACGATCGAGGCGCCGTACGGCAAGCTGCCCGACCTTGCGCAGGTCGCGTCCGACCGCGACGTCGTCTTCACCTGGAACGGCACGACCTCGGGCGTGCGCGTGCCCAACGGCGACTGGATCAAGGGCAACCGCACGGGGCTCACGATCTGCGATGCGACCTCAGCCGCGTTCGCCATGAAGCTGCCGTGGGACAAGCTCGATGTCGTGACGTATTCCTGGCAGAAGGTTCTGGGCGGCGAAGGGCAGCACGGCGTGCTTATCCTCTCGCCCCGCGCGGTCGAGCGGCTGCAGACCTACACGCCGGCGTGGCCGCTGCCGAAGATCTTCCGCATGACGCAGGGCGGCAAGCTGATCGACGGCATCTTCAAGGGCGACACGATCAACACGCCGTCGATGCTGTGCGTCGAGGACGCGCTCGACGGCCTGAAATGGGCCGAACGCATCGGCGGCCTCGACGGGTTGATCGCGCGCTCGGAGGCCAACCTCGCCTCGATCGAGACCTGGGTCGCGCGCGCCGGCTGGCTCGGCTTCCTCGCCGAGGACAAGGCGATCCGCTCCTGCACGTCGGTGTGCCTCGAGATCACCGATCCGGCGGTGCGCAAGCTCGATGCCGAGGCGCAAGCCGCGGTGCCGAAGAAGATCGTGAGCGCGCTCGAGGCCGAGAAGGTCGCCTACGACATCGATGCGTACCGCGACGCGCCGCCGGGCTTGCGCATCTGGGCCGGCGCCACCGTGGAGCAGCGCGATCTCGAAGCGCTGTTCCCCTGGCTCGACTGGGCCTACGCCCAGGTCAAGCCGAAATCGGCCGCGGCGTAATCGAGTTTTGCGGACCCGTCACTGCGAGCGAAGCGAAGCAGTCCAGTCTGGATCGCTTCGTCGCTTCGCTCCTCGCGATGACGGATCCGCGGTTGCTCCTCCGAAAAGGATCTTTTCCATGCCCAAGGTTCTCATTGCCGACAGTCTCAGCCCGGCCGCCGTCGCCATCTTCAAAAGCCGCGGCATCGAGTGCGACGTGAAGACCGGTCTCAAGCCCGACGAGCTCATGGCCATCATCGGCAACTATGACGGCCTGGCCGTGCGCTCGGCGACGAAGGTCACCGCCGAAATCCTCAAGGAGGCCCGCCATCTCAAGGTGGTCGGCCGCGCCGGCATCGGCGTCGACAACGTCGACATCCCGGCGGCGACCGCGCGCGGTGTCGTGGTGATGAACACGCCGTTCGGCAATTCGATCACCACCGCCGAGCACGCCATCGCCATGATGTTCGGGCTCGCGCGCCAGCTGCCCGCGGCCGACCGCTCGACCCAGGCCGGCAAGTGGGAGAAGTCGCGCTTCATGGGCGTGGAGCTCACCGCCAAGACGCTCGGCATCATCGGCTGCGGCAATATCGGGGCGATCGTGGCCGACCGGGCGCTGGGCCTCAAGATGAAGGTCATCGCCTACGATCCCTATCTCTCGCCCGAGCGCGCGCAGGCGATCGGGGTCGAGAAGGTGGAGCTCGACCAGCTCCTGGCGCGCGCCGACTTCATCTCGCTGCACACCCCGCTCACCGATGCCACGCGCAACATCCTCGACGCCAAGTCGCTCGCCAAGACGAAGAAGGGCGTGCGCATCATCAACTGCGCGCGCGGCGGCCTGGTCGTGGAGGAGGATCTCAAGGCGGCCCTTGAATCCGGGCACGTGGCCGGTGCCGCGTTCGATGTGTTCGTCACCGAGCCGGCCAAGACGAATGCGCTGTTCGGACGCGAGGACGTCATCTGCACGCCGCATCTGGGTGCGTCCACCACCGAGGCGCAGGAGAACGTGGCCCTGCAGGTGGCCGAGCAGATCTCGGACTTCCTCTTGACCGGCGCCATCGTGAACGCGGTCAATATGCCCTCGATGAGCGCCGAGGACGCACCGAAGCTCAGGCCGTACATGACGCTCGCGACCAACCTCGGCAGCTTCATCGGCCAGCTCGCCGAGCAGACGATCAAATCGGTGCGCATCGAGTACGACGGGCAGGTGGCGCTGCTCAATACCAAGCCGCTGACCGCCTGCGTGCTGATGGGGCTGCTCGCGCCTCAGCTGGAGACGGTGAACATGGTGAACGCGCCGATCCAGGCGAAGGAGCGCAACATCGACGTGCTCGAGGCGCGCTCGGAGAACGCCGGCAACTACAAGACGCTGATCCGCGTCACGGTGACCGAAGGAGGCCGCACCCGCACCGTCGCCGGCTCCCTCTTCGGCAACGACAACCCGCGCCTGGTCGAAATCGATGAGATCAAGATCGAGGCCGAGTTCTTTCCGCACGTGCTCTACGTGCGCAACCAGGACAAGCCGGGCTTCGTCGGCAATCTCGGCCGCACCCTGGGCGATTCCGGCATCAACATCGCCACCTTCCACATGGGCCGCATCGCGGCGGGCGGCGACGCGGTGTGCCTGATCCTGGTGGACCAGCCGCTGACCGAGGCGGTGCTGGCCAAGGTGCGATCGATCCCGCACGTGGTGATGGCGCACGCACTGACCTTCTGAGCGAGCGCCTCCCCTTGACAGAAGGTAAGCTGTGACTTACGGTAAGTCATGGCTTACGCGACCCATCGGAACGTGGTGTTCTCGGCACTTGCGGACGAGACCCGGCGCGACGTGTTCGAGCGCCTGCGGTCGGGCCCCAAATCGGTGGCCGAGCTCGCACGCGGGCTGCCGGTCAGCCGGCCGGCGGTCTCGCAGCATCTGAAGGTCCTCAAAGAGGCGGGCCTCGTGGTCGACGAAGCCGAAGGTGCCAGGCGCATCTACAGGATCGATCCGCAGGGGCTTGGCGCGCTGCGTGCGTGGCTCGACCGGTTTTGGGACGCGGCACTCACCGCGTTCAAGGCCGAGGTCGAGGCAGGCACCGAGGAGGAGTCCAAGTGAACAAGACGATCATGCCGGCACCCGTCCGCCGCGCCGTCACGGTCAAAGCATCGCAGGCGCGCGCCTTCGAGGTGTTCACGAGCCGCATCGGCGCGTGGTGGCCGAAGAGCCACCACATCGGCAAGGTCGAGCCCGAGACCCTGGTCATCGAGCCGCGGGCCGGTGGCCGGTGGTTCGAGCGTGCGCCCGATGGCACGGAATGCGACCTCGGCCGGGTGCTGACCTGGGAGCCGCCGGCGCGGCTCGTGCTCGCCTGGCAGCTCAACCCCAAATTCCAGTACCAGGCCGATCTGATCACGGAAGTGGAGCTGCGCTTCATTCCGGACGGTGCGGCCGCCACGCGCGTCGAGCTCGAGCACCGCAACCTCGACCGCTTCGGCGAAGGTGCAGCGGCGATGCGCGACCGCATCGACGCGCCGCGCGGCTGGCCGATGATTCTCAATGCGTATGCGGACGCCGCCGGCAAATAGGCGACGATTTACGGAGGAGGAGGTCATGAGCGAAGTCGTTGTTCACGGGATCCTGGGCAGCCCGTTCGTGCGCGCGGTGCGCGCGACGTTGGAGGAGAAGGGCCAGCGCTATCGCGTCCAGGCGATGAAGCCCGGCGAGCACAAGAGTGCCGCCTATCTGGCGCTTCATCCCTTCGGCCGCGTCCCCATGATCGAGCATGACGGGTTCAAGCTCTACGAGACGCAGGCCATTCTGCGCTATCTCGATGCCGTCTTCGCCGAGCCGGCCTTGCAGCCCAAGGACGCCAGGGCCGCGGCACGCATGAATCAGGTCATGGGCATCAATGACTGGTATCTGTTCCCCGACGTGGCGCGGGTGATCGTGTTCCAGCGCATCGTCGGACCCGCGATCTTCGGCCACACGCCCGACGAGGCGGTGATCGCACAAGCCGCCCCCAAGGTGCCCACGTGCATCGGAGAGCTCAATCGGCTGTTGGGCGACGGGCCGTTCCTCGCCGGCGAGCAATTCTCCCTTGCCGACCTGCTGCTGGCGCCGCAGCTCGATTACTTGTTCATGACCCCGGAAGGGCGCTCGGCGATGCAGGGCACCCCGCTCGAGGCTTGGCTCAAGCGGGTGATCGCGCGTCCGAGCATGCAGGCGACGTTGCCGCCGGAGCCGCTGCGCCGCGCCGCCTAACTCAGCTGGGCTGCGAGAAGAGCGTCCGCGGCGTCGGCCAGGCTCAGCGCCGGCCCGCCTGAGCCCATCACCTGGCCGCTCGCGTACGCACCCTCCATCAGGAGGAAGAGCTGGTCGCCGAGGCGCTCGGGCTCGCGGGCGCCTGCCGCGCGGGCCAGCTCGCGCAGCCGCGCGCGCAGCTTCTCCTTGTTCGCCGTGGCCACGGCGCGGCCGGGATGATCGGCCTCGGGAAACTCGGTCGCGGCATTGGTGAACGGGCAGCCGCGATAGGCGGCCTGCGTGGTCTTGCCGGCCACGGACTTGAATAGCGCGCGGATCTGCTGGCGCGGATCGTCGGGATGGCGGGCCATGACCCGGTCCCACCATTGCCAATAGAGCGCGTCGCGGTCGTTCAGATACGCGACCACGAGATCATCCTTGGACGGGAAGCTGCGGTAGAGGCTCATCTTCGTGGCACCCGCCGCGGCGACGATGCTTTCGACGCCCACGGCACGGATGCCCAGCCGGTAGAACAGGTCTTTGGCGACCTCGAAAATCCGCTCGCGCGCCGGCTTGCCCGCCACGCCGGGCGGACTTGCGGAAACGTCGCTTGCAGCGGTGTCCAAAGTCCTGGCCATATGCCTCATCGAATCCCGCTTGACATGTTACCGACCGGTTCGTACCGTGTCAATGCATCAGGACGAACCGGTCAGTAACATCTCGGCATCAACATAGAAGTCGGCGGGGAATCTCTCATGCAAGCTGTCGCGCGTTGGGCCGCACCGCGGTTCCATTACGGATGGGTCGTGGTCGGGTTGGTCTTCGTGACCCTGCTGGCGTCGGCGGGCGTGCGCGCCACGCCCGGCGTGCTGATCGTGCCTCTGCAGGAGGCGTTCGGCTGGGACCGCGCGACCATCTCGGTCGCGATGTCGCTGAGTTTGCTTCTGTTCGGCTGCATGGGGCCGTTCGCGGGGGCCGCGATGCAGACCTTGGGCGTGCGCACGACCGTGTTGTTCGCGCTGTCGCTGCTGGTCATCGCCGTGGCCTCGAGCTCGTTCATGACGGCTCCTTGGCAGCTGATCCTGACCTGGGGCCTGTTGGTCGGGATCGGCACCGGCTGCATGGCACAGGTGCTGAGTGCGACGATCGCCAATCGCTGGTTCGTCACCAATCGTGGGTTCGTCATCGGGCTGCTGGCGGCGAGCACGGCCACGGGCCAGCTCGTGTTCCTGCCCGAGCTGGCGGCGGTCGCGACCCATTTCGGCTGGCGCTGGGTGGTGTACATCGTGGCTGCGGTCGCGGCTCTGGTGATCCCGCTGATCTATTTCTTCATGCCGGAGCGGCCGGCCGATCTCAGCCTGTCAGCCTACGGCGCCAAGGGCATTGAGGCCGCGGCGGCCGCCCCGCACTCCCGCAATCCGATCGTGACCGCCTTCTCGGCGCTCAACCGGGCGTCGCGCTCGCGCGATTTCTGGCTGCTCTTCGGCACGTTCTTCGTGTGCGGCTTGTCGACCAACGGCCTCATCGGCTCGCACCTGATTGCCGCTTGTTTCGATCACGGCATCCCGGAGGTCACCGCCGCCGGACTTTTGGCCATGATGGGCGTCTTCGACCTCTTCGGCACCACGGCGTCGGGCTGGCTGTCGGACCGCTGGAGCAACCGCTGGCTCCTGTTCTGGTATTACGGCCTGCGCGGCCTGTCGCTGCTGTTCCTGCCGTATTCCGGCTACACGTTCTACGGCCTGTCGCTGTTCGCCGTATTCTACGGGCTCGACTGGCTCGCGACCGTGCCGCCGACCGTGCGCCTGACCAACGACATCTTCGGCAAGCAAGACGCGCCGATCATCTTCGGCTGGATCTTTACCGGACATCAGATCGGGGCTGCGACCGCGGCGGTCGGCGCCGGGTTCCTGCGCACCGAGCTCGACTCCTACGTCCAGGCATTCCTCATCGCCGGGCTCGCCTGCGGGGTCTCGGCCTTGATGGCGTTGATGATCGGCCGCTCGCAGCGCATCGGTCTGCGCCCGGCGGTCGCGACCTGACCGCCGTCTAGGAATATAGGCGAATCGCGGCGCCGGCCGGTGCCGCCCAATTAGGCTTTGCCCCGGCGGAGCAAACCGGCTAATCAGGCCCGGTCCTCTCACAGGAGACGCGACGGAAACGATGACCGAGCTTGCTCGGCGCGCGCTGCTGCCGGCCGGCTTGCGCGATGTGCTGCCGCCCGAGGCCGACCAGGAAGCCGAGGTGGTGCACCGCCTGATGGCGGTGTGCGCGCAGCACGGCTACGCGCGCGTGAAACCGCCGCTGGTGGAGTTCGAGGACAGCCTTCTGGCCGGCTCAGGTGCGGCGATGGGCCCGAGCACCTTCCGCCTGATGGACCCGGTCTCCCAGCGCATGCTGGGCCTGCGCGCCGACATGACCCTGCAGATCGCACGCATCGCGGCGACACGGCTGCGCCGGCTGGCGCGGCCGCTGCGGCTGTCCTATGCCGGCCAGGTGCTGCGAGTGAAGGGCGACGATTTGCGCCCGGAGCGGCAGATCGGCCAAGTGGGGGCCGAGCTCATCGGCTCCGAGGCGCCGGCGGCCGACGCCGAAGCCATTCTCCTCGCCGCGACCGCCCTCGAGGCGATCGGCGTTCCCAATCTCACCGTCGACCTGTCCTCGCCGCGTCTGGTGCCGGCGGTGATCGCGACCGCGGACCTCGACGAGGCGGCGTCCCGCCGGCTGCGCGACGCGCTCGACCGCAAGGACCAGGCGGCGGTCAAGAAGCTCGGGCGAAGCATCGGTCCGGTGCTGATGGAGCTCATGAAGGCGACCGGCCCGGCGGCGCGCGCCGAGCAGGCCCTGGCCAAGCTCGACCTGCCGGCCGATGCCGCGGCGGAAGCGCTGCGCTTGAGCGAGATCGTCGGTCTCCTGCGTTTCGCGCGGCCTGACCTCAATCTCACCATCGATCCGGTCGAGCGGCGGGGCTTCGAATATCACACCGGCGTCTGCTTCACCCTGTTCGCGCGCCGGGTGCGCGGCGAGCTCGGCCGCGGCGGGCGCTATCTCGCCGGCGAATCGCTGATGGCGGGGCGCGGCGAGCCGGCGACCGGCTTCACCTTGTTCCTCGACACGATCTTGCGCGCCGTACCGGAGCCGCAGCCGCAGAAGCGCCTGTTCCTGCCGTTCGGCACGTCGCCGGCGGAGGGCAGGAAATGGCGCGATGCGGGCTGGACCACCGTGGCCGGCCTCGACGCCTCGGCGACGGGTGCCGAGGAGGCGTCACGCCTCGACTGTTCGCATTGGCTCGATCGCGGCACGCCCCACGCAGTGAAATGAGAGTCTGACATGGCAAACGTTACGGTCGTCGGCTCGCAATGGGGCGACGAGGGCAAGGGCAAGATCGTCGATTGGCTGTCCGAGCGGGCGGACATCGTCGTGCGATTCCAGGGCGGCCACAATGCCGGCCACACGCTCGTCATCGGCAACCAGGTGTTCAAGCTCAGCCTCCTGCCGTCGGGCGTGGTGCGCAACAACAAGTTGTCGATCATCGGCAACGGCGTCGTCGTCGACCCGTGGGCGCTGATCAAGGAGATCGACGCGATCCGCGGCCAGGGCGTGAACGTGACGCCCGAAAGGCTCAGGGTCGCCGAGAACGTGCCGCTGATCCTGCCGTTCCACGGCGAGCTCGACCGGCTGCGCGAGGAGAAGCGCGGTTCGGCAAAGCTCGGGACGACCGGCCGCGGCATCGGTCCGGCCTACGAGGACAAGGTGGCGCGCCGGGCGGTGCGGCTGTGCGATCTCGCCGACCCCGCGACCTTGAAGGCCAAGCTCGACGAAGCGCTGCTGCACCACGACGCGCTGCGCCGCGGCATGGGCCAGCCGCCGATCGACCGTCCGGCACTCGAAAAGGCGCTGGCCGAGATCGCGCCCAAGGTGCTGCCGTACGCGCATCCGGTCTGGCAATTGCTGGCCGAAGCTCGCCATCAGAACAAGCGCATCCTGTTCGAAGGCGCGCAAGGCACCATGCTCGATATCGACCATGGCACCTACCCGTACGTGACCTCGTCGAACACGGTCGCGGGCTCGGCCGCGTCGGGATCGGGGATCGGCCCGTCGTCGACCGGCTACGTGCTGGGAATCACCAAGGCGTACACGACGCGCGTCGGCAGCGGTCCGTTCCCGACCGAGCTCACCGACGAGATCGGGCGCGGGCTCGGCGAGCGCGGCAAGGAATTCGGCGTGGTCACCGGCCGGCCGCGCCGCTGCGGCTGGTTCGATGCGGTGATGGTGCGCCAGGCCGTGCTCGTGTCGGGCATCCGTGGCATCGCGCTGACCAAGCTCGACGTTCTCGATGGCCTCAAGGAGCTGAAGGTGGCGACGGGATACCGGTTGCGCGGCCGCGGGCTCAACTATCTGCCGTCGGCTGCCGCGCAGCAGGCCGAGGTCGAGCCGATCTACGAGACCTTGCCCGGCTGGCAGGAAAGCACCAAGGGCGCGCGCTCGTGGGCCGATCTGCCGGCCACGGCGATCAAGTACATCCGGCGCATCGAGGAGCTGATCGGCGCCCCGGTTGCCTTGTTGTCGACGAGTCCGGAGCGCCTCGACACCATCCTCGTCCACGACCCGTTTGCAGACTAACGGCCGGGCGCGGATCAGCCTGACGCCGGCTCCATGCCGGCGCGCGCGAGGAGCGGTTGCGTGCGCTCCGACGTAAGCGCCGCGATCAATGCTGTCGCCGCCGCAGGCTCCCGCGCGCTGGCGCCGATCCCGGCGACCATGACGGCGTAGTCCTGCAGCTCGGGCGGGAAGGGACCGACGATGTCGATGCCGCTGACCGCCTTGAGCTCGGACAGGAGCTGAACCGCGAGCTCCACCTCGCCGCGCGCCGCCAGCTCGCCCGTGAGCCCGCCCGCCTGCCATTTGATCTTGGGTGCGAGCGCATCGGCGATGCCGAGCCGCTCGATGACCCGGGCGAACTGCATCCCGCTCGCCCCCTGCTTGGTCGCGGCGATCGAGCGCGCATTCACCAGCGCCTGCGAAAATCCTTCGACGGTCGCGATATCGGGCCTGGGTGCGCCGAGCAGAACCGCGACCCCGCAGCCGGTGCGCGCGAGCGTGCGCCGCGACGCGGGCGCGATCCGTCCTTCCGCAATCGCCGCGTCCATGACCGGCGGCGTCAGGATCGCGAGGTCGAACACACTCCCGGCGTCGATCTCCTGTTTGAGCACGTTGGCCGGGTTGAAGGTGATCGCGAGCTTATGGCCGCTCGCGCGCTCGAACTCGGGCGCTGCGGCCAAAAGGACCGCGCGAATGCCGTTGGAGGAGAGGACAGTCAGCATCAGGACCGTGCGGCAGATATCGTAACCTATTGGCAGGTGTGATGTTTCCTGACCTCCACGACCCAGCCTCTTTAATTCTAAAATAAGATTTGGACTCTGAGAATCCGCGAGAATCTCATGATTCGCGAGAGAGAGTGAACCGGAATCTCAGCATTTGCCGTAGAGACGAATGCTTTAGATCAGTGGAAGCCCGCATCCTCGACGCGGCGCGCCGCATGTTCCTGGAGCGCGGGCTGGCCGGTGCTAGCATCGACGAGATCGCTCGCCTGGCGCGTGCCGGAAAGCCGTCCATCTACGCGCGCTTTCCCACCAAGGAGGCGCTATTTGCGGCCGTCGCGATGCGCAATGCGGCGAACGTCCGTGCCCGCTTCGAAACGCAGACGCCCGCAGGGGCCACGATCGATGAGCGGCTGACGACCCTCGGCATGAATATCCTCGAGCGCCTTCCGGACAGCGATGCCGTCGATTTCATGCGGCTGTCGATCGCCGAATCGCAGCGGTTTCCGGATCTGCCGAGCATCGGCCGGATCGCGCGCGAGCGCGCGGCGCACGCGGTGAGTCAGGCGCTGAGCGACGTAGCGCACGACGACGAGACCGGCACGTTCCCGGCCTTCGCGCCGGATCGCCTGGCGGCGATGACGCAGTTCTTTCTCGACCTTGTCGTGGCGCGTCCTCTCATGCGAGCCGTGTTCGGCGAGAGCCGAGAGCGGCTGCGCGCCGAAATCGGGGCGCACGTCACGCGCAGCGTCGCGTTCTTCCTGCCGGCCTGCCGGCACGGCGGCTGAAGCGTCAGCTGTCGGCCAGCGGCGCCAGGTGGCCCATTTGCCCCCTGCGAAAGCGCGCGACGGCTGCTTCGATCTGCGACCGCTCGTTCATGATGAATGATCCCTGAACGACCACCGGCTCCTGGATTGACGGACCCGACAGGACGATGATGTGCGCCGGGCGGGAAGCCGCGAAAGCCACGCGGGCGCTGTCACCGTAAAGTGCCGCCGCGTGCCCCGCAGTCACTTTTTGCTCTCGACCATCGGCCCGCACGAAAGCGTCTCCCCCGATGGTGTAAACGATCGCGTTATGAGCCGGCGGCACTTCGAACGAAATCTCGCGCCGAAGCGTAACATCGAGGAAGGTGAAAGGCTCGACAGGCGCGAGCGGAGATAAGACGCCGTCGAATGAGCCCACGGCGACGCGCACGCGGTCTCCAGCGCCGTTCCGCCACTCCGGCACCTCGCCCTTGTCCAGCCGAAGCATCTGCGGAGCCGCGAGCTTGTTCCTGGCACTCAGGTTCACGAATACCTGAAGCCCGTGCAACTCCCCGCTGGCTCCCGCCGGAACTTCTTCGTGGATCACGCCCCGGCCCGCCTGCGTCCAGACGATGCCGCCGGGGCCGGTCACGACGTCGTTGCCCAACGAGTCGCGGCTGCGCAGGCCTCCTTGCGAATCTTCGAACACGTACGTGACCGCGGAGAAGCCCGCATGCGGGTGCGGACCGAACGGTCGTCCGCTGACGCAAAAGTCATCGAGGACGACGACCGGAGAGGCCCGCTCGCCGAGCTGTCCGACCTCGAGGCTTTGTACCGAAAACCCGCCGGCGCCTCGGAGCGATCGTGCGCGGATGACCGGCGAGACTTGGATCGACATGACAATTCCTCCTTCGGACGTCTCAGGCCGCGAGCTTGCTGACTTGACCCTTCGCAGCCTCCACCGCCTTGTCCCGCGCCTCAGCGCCCAGGGCGACGCCCTCCGCGCGGACGAAGGTGATGTCGGTGATGCCGAGGAAACCAAACAGCGCACGAAGGTAATTTTCCTGATGGTCGAAGATGCTCATCGGCGTGTCGGCGCCGTAGAAGCCGCCACGCGAGGAGGCGATGATCACCTTCTTGCCGCCGGCGAGACCCTGCGGGCCTTTTTCGGTGTAGCGGAACGTCTTACCCGCGACCGCGATGCGGTCGATCCAGGCCTTGAGCTGCGAGGGGATGCCGAAATTGTACATCGGCGCTCCGACCACCACGGTGTCGGCGGCCAGGAACTCGTCGACGATCGAGCTGTCGGCCAGGGCAGCGGGCGTCAGGTGGGGCAGCGGCTCGGCCGCGAGGTCACGTCGAACGACGCGTGCGGCGGGTTTCAGCACCTTCAACTGGTCGACGACGGACCGGCTGATGATTCGGCTGATGCTGTTCTCGCCGGTGATGCTGCTGTCGATGTGCAGGATGCTCATGGGATCGCTCCTTGGTTCGCGATGGCTGGGTCGTCCTGGCCATCAACATGGACGCAAGGAGGGGATTTCGATAATATCGAATAGTCTGAATACGTTTTATTGAATTTCAGAATAATAGACGATGATCGTCCCGGGCTTCTCCGAAACCACCGCACTTGTCGCGGTTCTCGAACTGAAAAGCTTCACGAGAGCCGCCGAGCGGCTTGGGCTGTCGCCGGCCCGGGTCAGCGAGCTGGTGCGCAGCCTTGAAGGTCGCGTCGGGGTACGCCTCGTCGAGCGCACCACCCGCTCGGTCGCCGCAACCCAGGCCGGAGAGCGCCTGCTTGAGCGACTCCGCCCGCTCCTCGACGAGTATCGAGCGGCACTCGAATCCTTGAACGAGTTCCGGTCTGAAGCGGCCGGGACGCTCCGACTGACGGTTCCTCCGCCGGCGGCCGATTTCGTTCTTGCGCCGCTCGTAGGCCGCTTTCTGGCGCAATATCCGGCGATCAGCCTGGATGTTTCGGTCGACCGCGCGTTCGTGGATATCGTGGCGGCGCGCTTTGATGCTGGAATACGTCCGGGCGAGCGTGTGGCGCGCGACATGATCGCCGTGCGCATCAGCGACGAAATGCCGATCGTGCTGGCAGCATCACCGGCCTATGTCGAGCGGCACGGCGCACCCAAGACCCCGCAGGAATTGACCAGGCACGCCTGCATTCGGTTCCGCCAACCAACGGGCGCCCTGGTGCCATGGCGTTTTGGCAAGAAGCGCCGACAGTTCGAGGTTCAAATCGACGGACCTTTGACGGCCACCGAGGCCGGAATCGCGATCGCGGCCGCGACCGACGGGGCGGGGCTTATACAGCTGCCGGCTTCCTACGTCGCCCGCGAGATCGCGGATGGCCGGCTCCTCACCGTACTGGCCGATTGGGCGCCGCCGCCGGTCGAGGGCTTCTTTCTCTACTATTCCAGCCGCCGGCAGATGCGGCCACCGCTCAAGGCGCTCGTCGATTTTTTGCGCAACGCGTATCGACGTCCTTCCGCGGGCCGACACCGTCACGTCGACTAGGTCGATCCGTTGCGCCCCCGATGAACAGCACGAGGATGATGATCGTCGGCAAAAGGCCTCGTCTGCACCTCCAGCTGGTATAGTTAACGAATTATTTGCCACGTTGTGGATAAAGTTTAGGGCTATAATCTTATCCAGGCCAGACGGAGCCTGCCGCGCGAGCCATGGCGTCCGACGCACAAACCGTTGAGCGAAAACCCGGACCTGCTCCGGCCGCAAAGCCGAAGGCGGCCGCGCGTCCCAGCGCCGGCGGCGGCCGGGGGATCACGCTCCAAGACCGCTACACCATCTTTCCCGACCGGCCCTATCCGGAGCTGGCGACGCCGCAGACGCCGGCCTTCGTCGCCGAGGATCCGACGACCCCCGGCGAAATGCGCGCCGCCCTGATCTGCGACGTCGAGCCGCTGCCCCGCATCGAGGTGATGGACAAGCTCAAGGGGCTGGCTCGGCCTGGTCTGACGCAGATCGCCGCGTTCGGCGCCGTCGACTGGCCGGGCAGCGACGGCCAGCGCCTCGCGGTGATCCTCAACCCGGCGCTGGGCGGGCGTCTCGTTCCCACCGGAGCCCCGAAGTTCGCGCCGATGAGTCCCGACATGCTGCTGGAGCAGGTGATCCGTCCGGTGGTCACGGGCCTCACGGAGATGTTCCATCGCAACCAGACGCATCGCGGCATCCGTCCCGACAACCTCTTCTACAGCGATGCGACGCGCACCCGCATCGTGCTCGGACAGTCGGTGACCGCACCCGCCGGCTATTACCAGACGCCGGCGTTCGAGACGATCGAGTGCTCGACCGCCGATCCTGACGGCAAGGGGACGGGCACCCGCGCCGAGGACATGTTCTCGCTCGGCGCCACCATGCTGGCGCTGTTGCTCGGGCGCGTTCCCGGGGCCGACATGGATCCCGACGATTTCTTCGCGCAGCGCATCGAGAAGGGCACGCTCGATGCGTGCTGCGATCCGCGCGAGATCCCGCGCGACATGATCGACGGGTTGCGCGGCCTCATGGCCGACGACTGGCGCGAGCGCTGGACGCTCGAGCATTTCAAGAACTGGCTCGAGGGCAACCGCGTGACGGCGCCGCGCTCGTTTTCGATCGCGCGCGCCCACCAGGGGTTCGATTTCGGCGGCAAGAAATACTGGTCGGCACCGGCGCTGGCGCTGGCGCTGACGCGCAAGCCCGAGGCGGGCACGAAGGCGCTGCGCTCCGGCGCCGTGCTCGAGTGGATGAAAAAGAGCCTGCCCGACAACACGGCGACCGACGCGCTTGCGGCGGTGATGGCGGAGTTCGAGGTCTCGGGCGGCGGGGCGGGCGATGCCATGCTGCTGTCCAAGGCGTCGATCGCCATGGACCCCTCGGCGCCGATCCGCTTCGGCGGCATCAGCACGCGCTTGGACGGGATCGGGCCGGTGCTGCTGTCGGGCCAGCGCAAGCCGGGCGGCGTCGTCGCCGTATCGGAGATGCTCAAGAGCAATCTTCCGTCCTTCTGGCTGAACAGCCAGCCGAAGCACGTGAACCGCGGCGTCGGGCTGAACGCGCATCTGGAGAAGCTCGGACGCTGGGCGACCGACAATTCGCCGGGCAGCGGCATCGAGCGCTGCCTCTACGACCTCAACCCGAACCTGCCCTGCCGCAGCCCGATCACGGGCGGCCGCTGGGTGTCCGATCCCTCGCAGCTACTGCCGGCCATCGACGCGGTCGCGGCCAAAGGCAGCATCGGCCGCCAGCCGATCGACCGCCACATCGCGGCGTTCCTCGCGGCGCGCTCGCATGCGGATACGTCGCAGCTGCTGGGACTCATGCAGCCGACGAACGTCGACGAGCACTCGGCCGTCAGCACGCTGCGCCTGCTGGCGGAGCTGCAGTCGAGCTTCAAGGCCAAGTCGCTGCCCGGCCTGGGGGGCTGGTGCGCCGAGTTGCTGAAGCCGGTGGTCGAGGGCTTTCATCACAGGAAGCGCCGCGGCAAGCTGATGGAGGTCGTCCAGGGAGTGGCCAAATCGGGAAATCTTCCCGCCCTCCTGAAGCTGGTCGACGATCCGCAATTCAAGAAGATGGACCGCGGCGGATTCGAGAAGGCGAAAGAGCGCTACGCGCACGCCGAGACCGACCTCGCCAACATGGAGCGGGGCAACGCCAAGCGCATCGACGATGCGCGCCGCAAGGGCCGTGAGGCGGCGGCGCTCATCTCCTCGGCTCTGGCGGTGCTGACGGTCGGCATGATGCTGATGATGAAGTGGCTATGAGCAAGGGTCCGGGCGCACCCGCCGCGGCACAGGCTCCCACACCGGGGAAGCCGCCGGCCGACCTCGCCAAGCCCGCCGGCAAGAGCCTCGTGTGGCTGCTCGGCGGCCTCGGCGGTTTCGCGATGCTCGCGATCGGGCTCGGCTCGCCCTCGCTCCTGATGTTCATGATCATCGGCTTCGGGCCGACCATCGCCGCCGGCCTGATCGACCGCGACCCCGAGCGTCACGCCGCGATCGCGGTCGGCGCCATGAGCCTCGGCGCCATGATCCCGCTGATCCTGGGACAGCTCACCGAAAAAGCCACCTCGCACTACAGCGTGCTGTTCGATCCGTTCGCCTGGCTCACGGTCTATGCGGCGGCCGGCATCGGCTGGGCCGTACATACGACCATCCCGGTCCTCTGGGTCATGATGTCCGACATGCGCGCCGACTGGCGCCGCAAGGAGCTCCTCAAACTCCAGGAATCCCTGGTCGAGGAGTGGGGCCAGGAAGTGACGTCGAAGAAGCGCGGGTAGCCGCGCTCCTCGCGAGCACCGGCGGTATCAGTGATGGGTCGGCTGCGGCGTGCCGCGGCGGCTCGGCAGGTCCTCGGCGGCGTAGGCCTTCATCGCCTTCTGCAGCTTCTCGAACGCGCGCACTTCGATCTGGCGGACGCGCTCGCGGCTCACCGAGTATTTCTGGGAGAGGTCCTCGAGAGTGGTTGGCTCGTCGCGCAGACGGCGTTCGACCAGGATGTCGCGTTCGCGCGGATTGAGCGACTTCAGAGCCCGCTGGAGCAGGTTCTGCCGCCGTTCGAGCTCCTGCGCCTCGGCGAGCTTGATCTCCTGGCTCTCGGTCTCGTCCACGAGCCAGTCCTGCCACTCGCCTTCGCCCTCGACGCGCAAGGGTGCGTTGAGGGAGTGGTCCTGGCTCGCCAGGCGGCGGTTCATGTTGATGACGTCGGCTTCGGGCACGCTCAGATCGTGCGCGATCTTCTTCACGTGCTCGGGGCTGAGGTCGCCCTCTTCCATGGCCTGCATCTGGTTCTTCACCTTGCGCAGGTTGAAGAACAGCTTCTTCTGCGCCGCGGTGGTACCCATTTTCACCAGCGACCAGGAATGCAGGATGTACTCTTGTATCGAGGCGCGGATCCACCACATGGCGTACGTAGCAAGGCGGAAACCGCGGTCCGGATCGAACCGCTTCACCGCCTGCATCATGCCGACGTTGCCTTCCGAGATGAGCTCGGAGAGAGGGAGGCCGTACCCGCGATAGCCCATGGCGATTTTCGCCACGAGGCGCAGGTGGCTGGTCACCAGCTTGTGCGCAGCCTCGCTGTCCTCATGCTCGCGCCAGCGCTTGGCGAGCATGTACTCTTCCTCTGGCTCCAACAGGGGGAACTTCCGGATCTCCTGGAGATACCGGGCCAAGCTCCCTTCATTGGTCAGGGCGGGAATGGTTGTAGTGGCCATGGACCTCGCCTTCGGCTTACCCCTGAGACCGGCCCGCTCGGGATGAACGGGCGGTCGTCGGCCCCCTACCCAAATACGCTTCGTGGGGCCACCAGGATCAACCCGGCAACCCGGCTTCCGTTCCGCATTGTTTGCTATTCCTCTATTCGGGCAATCCTAAGGCGGAATCCTAAAATTTTCAACGCTGAATTAAACCCGCTCTAGATTGTCAATCAAACTATTGATATCTATGTAATACGGTCTCGTGAACTGCAGCGCTTTGCCGGTCACCGGGTGCTCGAACCCTAAAGAAAAGGCATCCAGGGCCTGGCGGGGGAAAGCGCCTGCCAGGGCGGCGAGGGCGGGGGCGACCTGCCGCCGCCCGGCCGGGCGGCCGTAGACCGGATCGCCGATCAGAGGGTGGCCCTTGGCCGCGAAATGGACCCGGATCTGGTGCGTCCGCCCGGTGGCGAGCTGGCACTCGATAAGACTGGCCGCCCCGTGCGCGAGCGGCTTCAGCACCCGGTAGCGGGTCAGGGCTGGCTTGCCGCGCCCGCCGCGCACGACGGCCATTTTCTTGCGGTCGCGCCCGGACCGGCCGATGGCTCCCTCGATCTCGCCGCGCAACGGGCGCGGCACGCCCCACACCACGGCCGCATAGGTGCGCTGCACCTGATGACGCGCGAATTGCGCCGCGAGGCCATGATGCGCCGCGTCCGTCTTGGCCGCGACCAGCAATCCGCTCGTGTCCTTGTCCAGCCGATGCACGATGCCGGGCCGTGCCACGCCGCCGATGCCGGAGAGGCTCGCCCCGCAATGGGCAAGCAGCGCGTTCACCAGGGTGCGGTCGGGATTGCCCGGAGCCGGATGCACGACGAGGCCCGGCGGCTTGTCGATGACGATCAGGTGCTCGTCTTCGTAAACGATATCGAGCGGCAGGCGCTGGGCTGCGATCTGCGCGTCGGCCGCGGGCGGAAACGCGATTGTCAGGGCCTGGCCGGGTTTGACCCTCCGGGAGGGGTCGGATATCGTCGCTCCGTTTTCGGCGACGGCCCCGGCGGCGATCAGCGCCTTGATGCGCGAGCGCGACGGGGGGTCCTCCGGCCGTTCGAGGGCGAGAGCCACGGCCAGCGCGCGGTCGAGCCGCTCGCCGGCGGCATCGGGACCGATCGTCACCGTGACCGCCGGACCCGTCCCGGACCGGCCGCGAGCCGTGCTAGTGTCTTCCCGCCCCATAGCCCGACACTGGCCCACCCCCCAAGCTTTCTCAAGCCAGGCCTTCTCAAGCAATGCGCGCGCTCAAGACCATCGTCATCACGCTCGGCGCCCTGGTGATCCTCGCGTTCGGCCTGCTGGTGTACGGCCTGTCGCAGAACTGGCACCGGTTGAGCACGCCCTCGCAGCCGGCCGTAGCGGCCAAAACGCCAGCGGCCACATGGGGCCATGTCGGCCTCGGCCAGCCCGCGGACAGTCGCATCCAGAGCGTCACGCCCGCGGGCAATCTGATCGTGGTGCAGGTCGTCTCCGGCGGCGACGAGCGTCTTGTCGTGCTCGATCCGGCATCGGGTGCGGTCGTCGGCACGTTCGGGGTCACGGACAAGCCGTGATCATTCTTGCGCGCGACCATCTGCGCCAGATCGCCGACGCGGCCGAGGCCGCATACCCGCGCGAGTGCTGCGGGCTGCTCGCGGGAAAGCCGCGGCCCAACGGCGACATCGAGGTCGTGCGCGTGCATCCGAGCGCCAATCTCGGCAAGCGGCCGGACCGCTTCGAGATCGACCCGCGGCTATGGGTGGATCTCTCGCGCGCCCACGGCAAAGGGCCGGTGAAGGTGGTCGGGCTCTATCATTCGCATCCGGACAAGCCGGCACAGCCCTCGACCGTCGATCTCGAGGCGGCCTGGGGCGAAGAGCTCGTGTGGATCATCGTCAGCGTGGCGGGGCCGCCAAACTCCGGAACGGGCGACGCGTCCCCGCGGGCGCAAGCGGTGCATGTGACGGCACATCTCCTAGACCATGGCGGCCGCCAGTTCCGCCAGGTCGAGCTGCGCACGGATGACTGGCAGCCCTCTCCGACGCGTGCTGGCGAGAGTCCGTCCGCATGAACTTCTGCAGCGACAACACCGCCGGAGCCCACCCCAGGATCCTCGCCGCGATCGCCGCCGCGAATGAGGGTGCCGCCATGCCCTATGGCAACGACGACCTGACGCGCAAGGTCGAGGCGCGGATCCGCGAGATCTTCGAGCGCGACTGTGCCGTGTTCTTCGTCGGCACCGGCACGGCCGCCAATGCCCTGGCGCTCGCCTGCCTGACCCCACCGTGGGGCGCTGTCTACTGCCATCCGGAGTCGCACGTGAACCGCGACGAGTGCGGCGCGCCCGAGTTCTACGCCGGGGGGGCCAAGCTGATCCCGGTCGCCGGCGAAGACGGGAAGTTCTCGGCCGAACGGCTCGCGGCCGCGATCCTGCCCGGCGATTTCGGCGTGGCCCATCACGCCCAACCGGCGGCGGTGAGCCTCACCCAGGCGAGCGAGGCCGGCACCGTCTACACCCCGGCCGAGATCCGGGCGATCGCCGACATGGCGCACCGCAACGGCTTGGCCCTGCATATGGACGGCGCCCGTTTCGCCAACGCGCTCGTGAACTTGGGCCGCAGCCCGGCCGATCTGACCTGGCGCGCCGGAGTCGACGTGCTGAGCTTCGGCGCCACGAAAAACGGCGCCGTCGCCGCCGAGGCGGTGGTCTTCTTCGACAAGGCAAAGGCGGCCGAGATGGCGTTCCGCCGCAAGCGCGGCGGCCAGCTGTGGTCGAAGATGCGCTTCCTCGCCGCCCAGTTCGACGCCTATCTCGGCCAGGATCTGTGGCTGATGAACGCGCGCTTTGCCAACTCGCAGGCGCGGCGGCTCGGCCAGGGCCTGGCCAAGCTGCCCGGTGCCCGCATCGCCTTCCCGGTCGAGGCGAACGAGGTGTTCGTGACGTTGCCCGAGGCGGTCATCCAGGGCCTCGAGGGTGACGGGTTCCGCTTCTATCGCTGGCCGGACGACACGGCCACCATGCTGCGCCTGGTGACCGCGTTCAACACCGCCCCCGAGCATGTCGACGCATTCCTTGCCAGTGCCGCCCGCCATATGAACCGGGCGGGGCGCGCAAGCGGCTGATCAGACAATGCTTTCCGACACGCCAAATGGCTTGATGCCGGCCCTCAGTTCCGATACCAAATGCCCCCTCAAGGTCCCCTTCGTCTAGTGGCCCAGGACACCGCCCTCTCACGGCGGTAACAGGGGTTCGAATCCCCTAGGGGACGCCAGCTGCGAATTCAAAGGCTTACGATCGCTTTTCGGCAATCTGTCGATTGCCGAAAATCGTCGTTCGCCTAAATTTCACCTAATATGCGCGTGTGGACGCGCGTCGATCTCAATCGATGCGCGTCCACCCGTTAGATGCGCACAGTCTCCACTGGAATGGGGGGCGTCGCCGGTCGCGCTTTGTCTCTCCGTCAAATGACGGGGTCGATGGGAGACGGCGGCGTACCGGCCGCCTCGATGACCTGGCCGGCGCGCAGACATAAATCCTCGCGGTAGTGATCGGCGACGATTTGCACGCCAATCGGGGTGGACCCAACGAGATTCGTTGACACCGCAAGGCCTGGCAGTCCCATAGCCGGTAAGCCCCGCAGGATGGTTTGCGCGTGCCAGACGCGTTGGTACCCGGCCTCGCCTTGCAGGTCGAGATCGTCGGGGAACGGCAATTCTGTCGAAACCGGGAGCAGCAGAACTGGATGCTTGGCCAGGAAGACGCGCCATTGGCGCGTCAAGGTGGCTCGTTGCACGAGCGAGCGAGCGACCACATCCGGCGGAAGCTTTTCAACGATGGAGCGCACCCCGGCAACGGTGGCGAGCGCGCCGGGATCGCCGTCGCGCGCTGCTGCAGCGGCGAGGTCGGCGTAGCCGTCGCCCAGCCACAGGCGAGCATGCACCTCGGCCGCTTCAAGCAGCGGCGGCGTGTCGTCGATCTCCTCAACCATCCACCCGGCGTCGGCCAAGCGCCGGCCAGCATCTGCCACTGCTGCTTCTACCTCCGGGGCGATGTGCAATCCACCCGGGCGTAGACACACTGCCGCCCGCAGCTGCACAGGTGGGCCGTCCAACGGGGCAGGCACCCACCACGGATCGCGCGGGTCGGGGGCCGACATGGCGGCCAGGGCGACACGGAGATCCTCGATCGTCCGGGCGATCGGGCCCGTCGAGGACATCAGCTGTGGGCCGATGGCCCGCTCTGGCGAGGACGCGTTATAGGCCGGAACGCGGCCGAGCGTCGGCCGCAGCCCATGAACGCCACACGCATAGGCCGGATAGCGGAGCGAGCCGCCAATATCAGTGCCGAGCGCGAGCTGCCCGATCCCCGCGGCCACTGCGGCGGCGCCGCCCCCGGTCGAGCCGCCAGCAGTCAGCGATGGATCGCGCGGATTTCGGGTATGGCCGTGAATCAGATTGCTGGTGAACCAGCGCAGAGCAAACGTCGGCGCGTTGCTACGACCCAGGAGAACGGCACCAGCTTTCACGAGATTGTCGACGGCCGGGCTGCTGACCGCCGCCACCTGATCCTTTTGCAGCCGCGACCCATTCGTCGTAGCAAAGCCGGCTTGATCCGTATTGACCTTTACGGTGACAGGGACGCCGCCTAACGGGCCGGGGTCATCGCCGCGAGCTACCATCCGGTCGATCCGATCCGCCTGCTCACGCACCAGCTCGGGTCGACACTCGACCACCGCATTGATCCGTGGGTTGACCGCCTCGAGCCGTTGGAGGGTCGCTTCCGCCGCTTCCCGTGCTGAGACTTTCCGCACGCGGATGAGTTGCGCGAGCTCTGTTGCGGACAGGCGCCAGAGCTCGGCTGATGGGGTCGATAGGGAAAAGAAGCTGTTGGGCATCGGCGGTCACCCACCGATCTCGAACGTCGCCTCGATCTCGACGAGCGCATTGAACGGCAGGTATGCAACTCCGACGGCGGTGCGCGAGTGCCGGCCCCGCTCGGCGAACACCGCGGCCATCAGGTCGGACGCACCGTTCATCACGGCCGACAGCGGGTCGAAGCTCGTTTCGGCGTTGAAAAATCCACCGAGCCGCACGACTTGCATGGCCCGGCAGCTCGTCTGAACGTTCATCTCACGGATCACTCACTCGGCTATGTCGTGACAAATGCCCGCGGCGGACGACGCGAACCCGCCGCGGGCAAGTCAGAGCGGTCCAATCTTGGACGCTCGTCCATGGCCCCGGGGAGAGGAGAGCCACGGAATTCAACTTACGGAATCAGCTGCTGCGCCCGCGTCACTCCGACTTCGCATCGGTGGGCGTGGGCACCTGATAGCCATCGCCAGGCTTCCCCGGGTCCTGCACGTCGGCCGCCAACGGGCCGGACACGGCGCGGGGCGCCGGCACGATCTTGTAGCCGCTGCCGGGAACCGCCGGGTCCGTACCGTCTGCGGCCAGCGGCTGGGGGCTTGTGCCTACGGTGTCCGGGACTTGGTACCCGCTGCCCGGGACGGCCGGGTTGGAGACCGCGGACTGGGCAGCCGCCAAGGCTGGCACCAACGCGATGAGGAGGCCGGCGATCGTGAGAGAGGCTCTGGTCATGGATGACTCCTGTATGGTTGGTCGCGATGACGCAGCTGCGGCTGCATCGGTGGTGGAGCAGATGCCCGCGGCGGCAGACGCCCTGCCGCCGCGGGCAACGTGGAGCGATCCGGGAGACGGATGCTCCGTTCGGTGGCCAGGGGGAGGCGGACTGGCACGGAATCCGGAAACGAACGACTGTCAGATCGAAATCGCGGCGCATCATGTTGGCAGCACCGCTCCGATCAGGGCCGCGACGACGGCCATAAGGAGAACCAGCTCCAGATTCATTGTGACACCCCGCATGGCGGCAAGCTCGGCAACGCGCGCTGACGACCGGCTGCGGGTGCTGCGACGGCTCGCTTGCGTGTCGACAATTTGGAGACCGTTTGGCGGGACAGTGGTCATGTTGCTTCTCCTCATCACGCGCTAACCTGCGTGGGCGACGCCTCGTGCCCCTCACAGCGATCGGCCGTCTCTTCCAACTCGGCGATGAACCGTTCGATTTCTCTCAGCGCCGAGGGATCCATCACACCGCGGGCGACGTCGCGAAGGCGGTTCGCACGCTTGCGAAGATCACTCGGCCGATCGGCGGAACTGAGATGGTACATTTGCTCGGACCTCGCACACGGGCGCTACAAACACGCACGATATGGAGGTGCGACAGCCCAGATGACGAAGCGATTGGACGATGGTATCGGCGATACTTTGGCGTCAGTCATCTGGCGGCGACGGAGAACGTCTCAAACCCACCGCCGCCCTCTCAGCGGCTAGGGTCTTCCACAGCGGAGGATCAGGCGATCACGCTGCCGATCCTCATGACACGGTCGCCTCGGAGGATAGCTCGCCGGTCAAAAATTGCGCCCTGCCGTTGCCGAATGACCAGTCCTCGTCCGAGTTCGTCACCATGGAGACGACGACATCAGATGGTGCGATGCCACAGGCCGCCTCTAGCTCGTCGCAGAGCAGACTGTAGAAGCGCTGCTTCTCCTCTCGCGTCCGCGGTCGCGTCGTGATTTGGAGGATGACGCAGTTGCGAGTCCTTACGATGCCGAGCCCGGTGTCTTCTGCGATGAAATGTGAGGCCGGATGCTCATGGACGAACTGGTAGCGGTCACGCTTCGGAACCGCGAAAGCCGTCACCACTGCGCGATGCGTGGCATCCAACAATGCCCTGATTTCGGCCGCACTGCGGCCCTCGACGATGTCGAAGCGAAGCATGGGCACGGATCGAGTTCCTTGGTCAGTGAGTGCCGGCAACCGTGAGCTGGCCCCTCTGTCCTTGGGCTCCAATTGCACTTTGGTGTTGAAACAGCTGAGCTCGCGTGCGGCCTTGCGTTCAGTACACCCGCTCTTTGGGCGGGATCGAGGAGACTTCATTCGACAGGGGCCGCAAGTGGACCGGCCGGTACTCGAGCCGGACCTTGTCGTCACCCTCGAGCCAGGCGAGCGTGTGCTTGAGCCAGTTGGCGTCGTCGCGTTTTTGGAAATCCTCACGCGCGTGCGCGCCGCGGCTTTCTTTGCGTCCGATGGCCGAATGGAGGCTGACCACCGCCTGGGCGAGCATGTTGTCGAGTTCGAGGGTCTCGGCGAGATCAGTATTGAAGATCATCGATCGATCGCTGACGCTCAAGTCGTCGCGCATCATAGAGACCACGCCCTTGAGCGCAGTAGCCCCCTCGTCCAACAACGGTCCGTCGCGGAACACCGCGCAGTGCTTCTGCATGATGCGCTGCATGGCAAGCCGGATCTTCCCGGCCGATGCGCTGCCATTCGACGACCGGATGCGATCGAGCCGTGCAATCGCACGATCGGTTGCGTCCCTCGGGATGGCAGGATGGCCGTCACCAGGCCGGAGCGCCTCGACCACTTTGAAGGCGGCCGCGCGCCCAAACACAACGATGTCGAGTAGCGAGTTGGAACCCAGCCGGTTCGCGCCGTGGACCGAAACACAAGCGGCCTCCCCAATCGCCATGAGCCCCGGTACGACGGCCTCGGGATTGCCGTCCCTCACAGTCCTTGCTTCGCCGTGCCGATTGGTCGGCACGCCGCCCATGTTGTAATGGACGGTCGGCAGCACCGGGATTGGCTCGCGCGTGACATCGACGCCAGCGAAGATCTTTGCCGTCTCGCTGATGCCCGGCAGGCGCTGATGCAGGATCTCGGGGCCGAGGTGCTCCAGGTGGAGCAGAATATGGTCCTTCTGGGGGCCGCAGCCGCGGCCTTCGTTGATCTCGATGGTCATCGAGCGGCAGACGACATCCCGGCCGGCCAGGTCCTTGGCGGTCGGGGCGTAGCGCTCCATAAACCGCTCACCCTCGGAATTTGTGAGGTAACCACCCTCGCCGCGCGACCCCTCCGTGATCAAGCAGCCCGAGCCGTAAATGCCGGTCGGGTGGAATTGAGTGAACTCCATATCCTCGAGCGGCAGGCCGGCGCGCAGGACCATGGCATTGCCGTCACCGGTGCACGTATGGGCGGCGGTGCATGAGAAATAAACCCGGCCATAGCCGCCGGTGGCCAGGACCGTGCGATGCGCCCGAAACTGGTGCAGGGTCCCCTTCTCCATGTTCCAGGCAAGCAGGCCCCGGCAGGTACCGTCGTCGTCCATGAGCAGATCGAGGGCGACGTATTCGATGAAGAACTCGGTATTGTGCTTCAGGCATTGCTGATAGAGCGTGTGCAGGATGGCGTGACCGGTCCGATCGGCGGCGGCGCACGTGCGGTGCGCCATGGTCTTCCCGTACTGGAGGGTCTGGCCACCGAACGGGCGCTGATAGATCCGGCCATCGGCAATGCGCGAGAACGGCACGCCAAACTGTTCGAGTTCTAGCACCGCAGGGATAGCCTCGCGGCACATGTACTCGATCGCGTCCTGGTCGCCGAGCCAGTCGGAGCCCTTGACCGTGTCATACATGTGGAAGCGCCAGTTGTCCCCATCGTCCATATTCCCGAGGGCCGCCGCCATGCCGCCCTGCGCCGCCACGGTGTGGCTGCGCGTCGGGAAGACCTTGGTAACGCAAGCCGTCTTCAGACCCGATGCCGCCATGCCCAGGGCGGCGCGCAGGCCGGCGCCGCCCGCACCGATGATAACGACGTCGTAGCTGTGCTCGACGATCTCGTACGCTCCTGCCATCGCCCTCTTCTCCCCGGGAACGAGGCCGGAGAGCTGCACTCCCGGCCCGGTACGGCGTCAATGGCCCGCAATCTGGCCACCATCGACGTGCAATATCTCACCGGTCACGAACCCGGCCGTTTCGAGATAGAGGACTGCGCCGACGACGTCTGATGTCTCACCCATGTGCCCGACCGGGTGCAAAGCGCCCAGTTTCGCGTGAGTTTCGGCAGGGTGCATCGGGGTCTTGATGATGCCAGGGGCGACCGCGTTCACCCGGATCCCACGCTTCGCATACTCGATCGCCAGCGATCGGGTCGCGGCCGCGAGGCCACCCTTTGTCAATGAGGCGAGCACTGACGGCACACTGGACATCGCGTGATCGACCAGGGTGGTCGTGATCTGCACCACGTGACCACTGCTGCGTTTCTCCATTTCGGCTATGGCGAGCTGGGTGACGTGGAAGAAGCCGCCGAGATTGACGCCTAGGATCGCAGCGTAGTCAGCATTGGTGTATTCGGCAAACGGCTTGGCGATAAAGATCCCGGCATTGTTGATCAACGTGTCGATGCGCCCGAACCGGTCGATCGCCGCGGAGATCACGCGCTGAGCTGCGCTACGGTCCTCGATATCGCCGGGTACGGCCAGGGTGTTGCCGTCCTTCGATGGCTCGATTGAGCGCGATGTGGCGACGACCCGATAGCCGCGCTCGCGATAGGCCTGGACGAGGGCTGCGCCTATGCCTCGCGATGCGCCGGTGATGACCGCAACCTTGTGTTCTGTGCTCATAGCCGGCCTCGTGGACCATTGGAGACACTGGGCCCCAGGCTCAGTGCGATTGCCCCCTAAAGCCGATGTGCGTTACCTCCGCTGGCCGCGCGATTAGACCAAAGTGTCGCCGGTACTTTGGCATCAGTCGAAGACAGTCCTCATAGTGATTCCCGTCCGATTTTCAGCCTCGCCGCCGCCTCTTCCGCGAGAGCTACAGGCACCCGCCTGCCTTTCCATTCGTGTCGGCAAACGAATCAGCTCGTCACTTCCAAGCTCGAAGGCAAGCGGAAGTGAAACGCAGCGCCGTGCGGCGTATTGGCTATGGCCCACAGTTTGCCTCCGTGCGCCTCGATGATGGAGCGGCAGATCGAAAGCCCCATGCCCAATCCGTCGGCCTTGGTGGTGTAGAATGCGTCAAAGATGCGGTCGAGGTTCGCCGCGTCTATGCCTGATCCCGAGTCCTCCACCGATACGAGGACATTATCCAAATCGTCTTTCCCGGCGGTGATAAGCAATTCCCGTGCTCCCTCGGGCACGCCGTCCAGCGCCTCAACCGCGTTGACAACCAAGTTCAGAAGTACCTGCTGAACTTGAACGCGGTCTCCGTTCACCATCAGTAGATCGTCTGCAAGTCGCGTTTGCACTGACACCCGGTTCCGTTCTATCTCCGGCTGCGTCAGGTTGATTACATCGAAAACGGCCTCTTTAATATCAACCTTGTCCTTCTGCTCTGGAGCTTTTTTTAGCAGCGAGCGGATGCGGCTCACGATGTCGCTCGCCCGTTTTCCGTCCCTGACCACCCGCCCAAGAGCTCGGCGAACTTCCACCATGTTCACAGGCTCTCGGTCGAGCCATAGCAGAGCGGTCTCGGCGTTCGTCACGACCCCAGAGAGCGGCTGGTTGATTTCGTGACCAATCGAAGCCGACAGCTGCCCGATGGTTGCCACACGGTTGGCGTGGGCCATTTCCATCTGCGCCTCAAGGTAGCGCCTCTCGCTCTCCAGCGCCTTAGCTTCCGCATCCCGGCGCGCGCGCAAATCGACGACGAAAGCAACGCCTTGGTCTCGCCGCTCGTCGAATGCCGCCAAACCAATCAAGACGGGCACCCGGCTGCCGTCTTTGCGCAAGTATTCCTTTTCGAACGGCTGGACGGTCCCGGTCGCCTTAATCTCTTCCATCGTTCTTGCGTCACGCTCGCGCCATTCGGCTGGCGACAGGTCTGTTCTGTGCAAACGACCGGCGGCCAAGTCCTGGCGGTCGTATCCCACGATGCCAAGAAAAGCATCGTTCGCCTCGATGATCCGGCCCTCGACGTTCCAGATCAGAATGCCGATGATGTTGGAGTCGACCAAGCGCCGAACCCTTGCCTCGCGTTCTTGGAGGTCTCCATAGAGGCGCGTGTTCTCCAATGAAATTGCAGCCTGCGACGCAAGAAGCTCGAGTAACGCGGCACGATCTGGCGTGAATACGTGCGATGCCAAAGCATTCTCGAGATAAAGCAGTCCGTCCAGCGCGCCTTGACGCACAAGAGGAAGGCAAAGGACCGACCGGGGTTTCCAATGCGCTAAGTAGGAATCCTCGGAGAACAGATTCGGCTTCGTCGCGTCATCGAGGATCACGCTTTTTTGCGTCCTCATGACGTATCGAATGATGGTTTCCGGACCCGCCGGAGGGGCGACAGCGCCATGTTGCAGGACTATTCCTTCGCCGCTTGTCCGCGCCTCGGCCTCAATGCGGTAGCCGTTCCGAGTTGGGAGGACGAGCAAGCCGCGATCCGCACCGGCGTTCTGTAGCGCGATCGTCATTAGCCGCTCGATCAACCGCGGCAAGAGCATTTCGCTGGATAGGGCCTGAGATGCCTTTACGACGGCTGTAATGTCGAGTTGTTGATTGGGTGACCCGCTCGCTTCTGGCAAGCCTCGCATTTCGGACGATGCGACGCGGGGATAAAGAGACTCGATCTGCCTGACTTTCCCCTCGGCGCCCCACGAGGCAAAGGCATCGCGCGCTCGTCGCAAATGCGCATAGCCGGCGACGTCAAGCCCGAGACTTAAGAGAAACCGTCCGGCGAGTTCGCTCGCTATCGCCTCTTGATGGACAAATCCCTGGTCACGCGCAGATGCGATCGCGACCTCGTAGAGCCGCATCGCATCGAGCTCCCGTCCCTCAATCCGAGCGATTTCCGCGGATACGAGCGCATGACGGTTCTCGTAGTTTTCGGGGCAGCTTTCCGCCCACAGACCGAGCTTTTTTAAGATTTCGTCCAGGTGACGCCTGAAAGCTTCCCGTTGAGCAGGGGCCGCTTCGGCGTAGAGACCTGTGATCGCCAGCGCATGATAGAAGTGGTAAGTCGCCTCGATGGGCATAGCCATCGCAGCACCGAGCATAGGCTGCGCCAGTGCGGCAGCTTCCAACGCGTCTTGGTGTCGGCCATAGAGAACAGCCAACATCTGCTTCATGATATGGTAGAAGACAATCCCACACCCAAAAGCCGCCTTGACGATAGCGTTGAAGCACGCCGATTCGTCGAACGTGTCATCGCCGAATCGCAGCGGATCTTCCGTCCTGCCTTGCAGACTCGCGACGAACCGTTGCTCAAGCCGGATCGTTTCGTAGACCGCATCATTATGGCTCTGCTCTGCGAACGCGGCGAAGGTTGCCGAGAGGGCGAGCACATCCGCGAGCGAGTCTCCCTTCTCTATCGCTTGCCACACCGTCTCGAAAGCGAGAAAGCCGGCATAAACGAGGTCGCCGACATCAAGGCAAGCGTTGAACGCCTGCTCCAGTATCGGCGTACCGGTCGAGAAATGCCGTCGCCAGAAGTTAATGTGATCGCCATGGAGATGGAGCAGCGTGCCCTTGAGGCGCAAGTTGTTGAATCGCTCGTTGAGCCGGAGCGACAGTTCTGAAAATTCAAATCCAGAGGCGATATCACCGACGGACGAGACCAGCATCAGCGCATAAATTGCATAGGCGTAGCTCGATTGATCCGTGTTGCCATCCCGCAAAGATCGGTTGACGGCTTCGAGCGTGACCAGCGGAAGGAGCAGGGGTTTCGCGATGTAAGCGCCTGGCACCGCATCGACAAGCAGGTCAATGATTGCCCGCGCGACCGGATCTGCGGTCACCGGCGCCTCGATAAGCTGCGGGATCGGCCGCCCGCGAAGGTTAGCGGCGACATTTTTAAATTGCGCCGATGTTGCAGCCTGGACCTCGCCTTCCGAGGTCGGGAAAACGACGCCGAAATGCTGCAATGCTTCGAGAGCAACGGCGAACGCTTCGTCGTACTTACCCCCGACCTGATACAGCTTCATACGCAAGCTGTAGACTTTTGCTTTGTCGAGGTTCGAGCGGGCATTGCTGAGGATCGCGTCCGCGAGGGCATCTGCGGCAGTGAAATTTCCCACCAAGTATTCGCACTCTGAAAAGAGGAGGTAGAGTTCAAACGTCTCCTCATAGCGACGTGTCCAGGCATCCGGCGCTAAAAATGCGGTCGCTTGGGCCAGATAGCTGCGAGCGGACGAATACGCCATCGAGCTTCGAGCACGCTTGGCCGCCCTGAGATTAAGGAAAATGATTCGCTCGCGCTCCTGCGGTTCGGTGACCAGCTCGGCACCACGGTTTAGGTGATTGACAATGTCGAAAATGGCGTCGTCGAGCTGTTCTGGCGTTGCCTTGGCCGCGAGGACCCGACCGATGTGAAGATGTTGCGACGGCCGTGCACTTTCGGCTATCAGCGCGTAAGCCGCCTCTTGGACTCGGTCATGAAGAAATTTGTAGCTATCGTTCATGCGCAGGACCAAGCCTGCCAGGGCCGCATCCCAGAGTTCTTCGTCAATCTTCTGCTCGGAGACACCTCGAACCAGAGCCATTGTCGTGATCGGGGCGACGTTTCCGAGGCAGGCAAGTTGCTCCAGCGCGGTACGCGTAATGTCCGAAAGCCGAGCAAGTTTGACGGTCAATAGGTCTACGACGTTTTCTGTGAAGGCCCTGGCGCGAACGTGAGACCCATCCCAGGTCCATGCTCCCGCGGCATGGTTGAATCTCAGAAGTTCTTCGTCAACGAGCGCCGTCAAGAACTGGACTGCGAAAAACGGATTTCCCGCGCTCTTATCATGTACCAGCTGCGCGAGCGGTCGTGCCGCAGCACGATCGCAATGCAAGGAATCTTCGACCAGTTTCTCCACGTCTTCGGGCCGGAGCGGCCCCAGTACGGTCTCGTGGACCCGGCCGCCCGCGCTGCGGATTGTGGTCAGAATGCGCCTGAGAGGATGGGATGATCCAACCTCGTTGTCCCTATAGGCGCCAACCAGCAAAACGTGCTGGACTTCCGGATGCGTGGCGAGATGCTCAAGTAGCTCAAGGGTCGCCGTATCCAACCATTGAAGATCGTCCAGAAAAAGAACCAGTGGATGTTCGGGCCGGGCGAATACGCTGAGAAAGCGACGGAACACCCTCTGAAATCGGTTCTGGCTTTCGCGAGGCGGAAGTTCGGCAATCGGAGGCTGGTCGCCTATCACGAGAACGAGCTCGGGAATCAAGCTGACGATGAGCTGCCCATTTGTCCCCAATGCGTCGCGCAGCGCTTGCCGCCAACGCGAGATCTCTTCCTCATTTTTTCCGAGAAGCTGGCGGACGAGCGACTGAAAGGCCTGGGCCAAGGTTGCGTACGGAATATTGCGCTTGTATTGGTCGAATTTTCCCCCGGCGAAGAGGCCACGGGGAGGAACCAAGGCTTTGTGTAGCTCGTTGACGACGGATGACTTTCCGATCCCCGCATAGCCTGAAACCAGAACGAGCTCAGCCGTACCATCGGAGACGACGCGTTCAAACGCCTCCACGAGCTGTTTGATTTCCGATTCGCGACCGTAGAGCCTTTCGGGGATCATCAGGCGGTCAGATGCGTCATGGACCCCGAGAGAAAACGGTTCGATCCGACCTTGAGCGTCCAACTGCCGCAGGCAGATCCGGATGTCGCTCTCAACTCCGGCGGCGGTCTGGTACCGGTCCTCGGCATTCTTCGCGAGAAGCTTCATCACGATCGCGGAGATGGGCTCCGGAATAGTCGGGACCCGTTCGGCCGCTGTGGCGGGCTGTCGCGCGATGTGACAGTGAACCCATTCCATGGGGTCCGCAGCTGTGAACGGAAGACTACCGGTCAGCATCTCGTAGAGCAGGACACCGAGGGAATACAGATCGCTTCGACAATCGATGGACCGATTCATGCGTCCGGTTCGTTCAGGGGCCATGTAGGGAAGGGTGCCTGCGATGAATTCGGGCGGCTCGGGCGATTGGTGCTCGCGCGGCAAACGCGAGGCCACACCAAATCCAGTCAGCCACACCTTCCCCTTCGTCTCGTCCACCAAAATGTTCGCGGGTTTGATGTCCTTGTGGATGAGGCCACGTCCGTGCAAGCCGCGAAGCGCCGCCGCCAGCGCCCCTGCCACTTGCAGGAACCGCGGCGTGTCCATGGGGGAGCGTAAAAGCTGCTGAAGCGGCTCGGCCCCCGGATCATCGAGCACCAGCATGGTTCGGCCACCCTCGCGTACGAGTTCTAGCGGCCGCGCGGCCCACGCTCCGTCGAGATGATCCTTCAGGCCGTATTCATGTGCGAGACGATTGACGCTGACAATCGTCGGTGACTCCGCGGCGGGAAACACCACCATGCGTGCCTGTCGGCCACCGTCGGAGCCCTCCCGCCAAGTCCGACAAAACACTCGTTCGCCGTCCTCCCACAACACCTGAAGTGGTCGGTCTTCTATGCGGGTACTTGGCGACGTGCTCGGATTCATTTGACGGGCTCCGGTAATCGAAGCCCCGAGATACAGCGTTTACGCTCGTATCCGGCCCCGCAGACAATTTCCCACAAGTGGCGCAATTTGGCCACGTAGGCCCTCTCACGATCCAGCGAGCCATTACCTCGATGCGTTATCCGACCGAAAAAATGAGACGGCAGAGCACGGCATATCGTCGAGACCGTGCACCCTGCCATGGTTGATCACTCGCGCGACGGCGGTGCCTGGCGGCCCTGAGTATCCAGAGCCGACCGGACGCATTCGATCAATGCGTCCTTGTCGAACGGCTTGCTCAGATAGCAAACGGCACCGTCGGCTAAGGCGCGCTCCCGGGCGGCCTCACTCGGATAGGCCGTAATTAAGATCGTCGGAATGGCATGGCCGAGCTCGGTCAGTCGTTTGTGCAGCTCGATCCCCGTCATGTGCGGCATCTGGACGTCCGTGATGACGCACGAACTGTCCGCGACACGGGGCGATGCCAGGAACTCGACAGCCGACGTAAAGGTTTGAACCTCAAATCCAAGCCAGTTCATCAGGCCGGCGACCGCCTCGCGAACTGACTCATCATCATCGACGATCGAAATCAGTGGATTCGCTTTTGACTGCACGCAGAGCGTCTCTGTACCTGTATCTGAAATCGTCACATGCGTGCCCCGAGCCGTTTAGGCTCTGCTTTCGCCACCGGGTACGAGCCCGAGGCCCGTGGCCATCTTCACCAAGTCGGCCAGCGAACGGGCCTTCATTTTGCGCATGACCCTACCGCGATGCGCCTTCACCGTGATCTCGCTGATGCCGAGCTTGCCGCCGACCTGCTTGTTCATCATGCCAGCGGTCACCAGCGCCATGACCTCCCGTTCGCGCACGCTCAGCGACCGATAGCGATCTCGCAGGGTCTGTATCTGCGCTTCGTGGCCGAGGGTCGTCTGGCTGCGCGCGAGCGCGTTCTTGATCGCGCCCAACAAGACGTCATGTCCCAACGGTTTGGTCAAAAACTCGATGGCCCCGGCCTTCATTGCCTTGACGGTCATCGGCACGTCGCCGTGACCGGTGATGAAAATGATCGGCATGTCGCTGCGGTCGCCCGCAATGCGCTCCTGCAGTTCAAGTCCGTTGAGGTCGGGAAGGCCCACATCGAGAACGAGGCAACTCGGTACTCTAGCCGCCGGGCGGGCCAGAAACTCCCGGGCCGACGCGAATGTTTCGGCTTGATAGCCGGCGTATTGGAGCAGCGCTTCAAGCGACTCGCGCACGGAGACGTCGTCGTCCACGACGAACACGATGGGTGTCACGGAGGACATGGACGATGGCCTCACATCGGGATGAGCCGCACTCGCGATGATCATCAGTATCCCCCTACGGGTTTTGGGTGCAAGAGCGTGCAGAACAAACGATGCGCCCGCGCCCAGGTGGCCGTCGATAAGACTTAGGTGTCGGTCCGCGGGGGCTAAAGAGACCGAACGTTCAATGATATAGCCGTTGCTGCTCGGCTGACACGCGGCAAGCGGCCGTCGCCTCGCCGGCGCAGAGGGACAACGCCTGATGCCGATCGATAGGTGACGCCTTGGTATCGGTGACACCTACGTGCAATGGCTGCACAGTCCGCTTGCTGGCATCTGTGTTCGCGACCGACCGGATCACTCGGCGGCGATGAGACAGCGGCACGGCCGCCATGCTGGCCGCCCGCTTAGCGAGGGAGCTGAGACATGGAACCTGGCCGCTTCGTCACCACACGCGATGACATGTCGCGGTATATCCAACAGGTCCGCAGCGTTCCGATGCTGACCCTCGAGGACGAGCAAGAGCTGAGCCGTCGCTGGCGTGACCGCCACGATATCTCGGCCGCTCACGAATTGGTGAGCAGCCATCTGCGCCTCGTCATCAAGATCGCTCGGGGCTATCGAGGCTATGGCTTGCCGTCAGACGACCTGATCGGCGAGGGCCAGCTTGGACTCATGCGCGCGGTCTGCCGCTTCGATCCGGACCGTGGCGCTCGCTTCGCCACCTATGCCACCTGGTGGGTGCATGCGGCCATCCGCGAATACGTTCTACACAACTGGTCTCTGGTGAAGATCGGCACGACGGGAGCCCAGAAGAAGCTGTTCTTCAACCTACGCCGTGCGCGTCGCCACCTGCAAATACTCGATGACGGCGCCCTTTCCCCCGAAAACGTCAGCCATGTTTCCGAGATGCTGCAGGTGCCTGAGCACGAGGTCATCAGCATGGGCCAGCGCATGGCCGGCCCGGATCTCAGCCTCAACGCGCCGTCGAGCGTCGACAGCGAGACCGAATGGCAGAGTTATCTGGTGGATGACAAGGACGGCCAGGACACTTTGATGGCAGAGTATGAAGAGTCCGAGCGTCGAAAGTCGCTGCTGAACGCAGCGCTTGGACGCCTCACGACGCGGGAACGTCACATCATCGCCGAGCGTCACCTGAAGGAGACCCCGGCAACTTTGGCAGCCTTATCGCTGCATTACGGCATCTCCAACGAGCGGGTGCGCCAGATCGAGATGCGGGCGATGGTCAAGCTCCAGCGCTCGATGCTGGCGTAGGGACGAGGACGCGCCATGAAAGACGCGAGGCAAGATCCGTCGAGCCCATTTCACAGCTGGAGCCCGTTCGGCTTGTCGCCGGTTTTGATCTGGCCGGCCTGGGCGTCGAAGCGCCTGCCCGAACACTTCCGTGAGCGCCGCCAGAACGACATCCAGGTCGCTTCGGCGAGCCGTGAACTGGACACGATGTCTGACCTCCTCACCCCCCACATCCTCACCGACCGGCAGCTCGCCTGGTGCCGAGAGAACATAAGGTCGTTCTCGGAAGCATGGCAGAACGTGCAGAACGCCGACGCCCACCGCCTCGAGGTTTACAAGAAGCTCGGCGTCACGCCCGGGGCCGTCGCGGTCCGCCCGCCGCTCTCAGAGCAGCACTGAGTGAGGCTCGGCAGTGCACCCGTGAATCTCGAGATTCTTTTGTTCTTCGCCATGGTCGCCGCGCTGGTCGGCGCCGTGTTGCCGTGACTTAACTCAGGCTCTCTCTAAAAGGG
>DATJPD010000056.1:0-7273 GCA_035506575.1 Alphaproteobacteria bacterium | reverse complement strand
CAAGATGGATGCCGACGGCTATTTCTGGTACCAGGCGCGGTCCGACGACATGATCATCTCCGCCGGCTACAACATCTCGGGGCCCGAGGTGGAAGGCGTGCTGCTCGAGCACCCCAAGGTGCGCGAATGCGCGGTCGTCGCGGCACCCGATGCCGACCGCGGCAACCTCGTGAAGGCATTCGTCGTGCTGCGCGAGCCCCAGCACGCGGGCGATGCGACCGCGAAGGAGCTGCAGGATTACGTGAAGGCGCAGATCGCACCGTACAAATATCCGCGCGCGATCGAGTTCGTGGAGGCTCTGCCGCGCACCGAGACCGGCAAGGTGCAGCGGTTCAAGCTCAGAGAGCAGGAAAAGAAGAAAGCCTAGTGACGACAATTCTTTCGCGCCTGGCAGGGCTGACCTTGGTCCTGTTCGCAGCCCTGGCCGCCCATGCCGAGTCATGGCCGAGCCGCCCGGTGCGCCTCGTCGTGCCGTACGGGGCCGGCGGAACGGCCGATTTCCTCGGCCGCATCGCCGCCGACCAGCTCACCAAGGCGTTCGGCCAGCAGTTCGTGGTCGAGAACCGGCCGGGTGCCGGCGGCATCGTCGGCTCCGACTTCGTCGCCCATGCAGCGCCCGACGGCTACACGCTCGAAGTCTCGGGCGTGGCCTCGCACATCATGGCGCCCGCGCTGCGTCCGGACCTCACCTTCGATCCGGTGAACGGCTTCACCCACATCGTCCTCCTGGGCGGCCCGCCCGACGTGATCGCGGTCAGCCGGGCCATCAGCGCGAAAACGTTCCCCGATCTCGTGGCCCAGGCGAAGGCGACGGCGGGCGGCTTGAGCTACGGCACCGCCGGCATCGGCGCGCACGGCCAGCTCGTATGCGAACTGCTGCAGAAGCGCGCGGGGTTCCACATGACCCACGTGCCCTATCGCGGCGGCGGCCCGGCGATCGCCGACCTCGTCGCAGGGCACGTGCCGGTCGCCTGCCTGACGCTGACCACGGCCTCGGCGCAGCTGCGCGCCGGCACGATCCACGCGGTGGCCATCAGCACTGCGCACCGGCTCGAGGCTTATCCCGACATCGCGACCTTTGCCGAGCTCGGCTATCCCGATCTCACCGCCTCGACCTGGTTCGCGCTGTCGGGACCGGCGGGGCTGCCCGCGGACATCGTCGGGCGGATCAACACGGCCGTGATCGAGGCGCTGCGGAAGCCCGAGGTGCGGGCCCTGTTGGACCGCGACGCGATCGAGGCCGAACCCCTGTCGCCGGCCGAGTTCACCGCCTTCTTCAAGGCCGAGGCCGCGCGCTGGACGCCGTTCGCCCGCGCCTCCGGGGCGACCGCGGACTAAGGACTTTCGGCCTCTTCCCCTCCGGGCATCCCCGAGTCATAACTCGGCAAACGGAGGGAACATGCTCACGCTTCTGTCTCGTCTGGCCGCGGTCGCATTCGGCCTGACCATCCTGTCAATTGCCGCCGGTCCCGCGCTCGCCGACAAATATCCGAACAAACCCGTGCGCATCATCGTGCCGTTCGCCCCGGGCGGGACGGCCGACACCCTGGGCCGCATCGCGGCCATGAAGCTGAGCCAGGCGCTCGGCGAACAGTTCGTCGTCGAGAATAAGCCCGGGGCCGGTGGCATGCTGGGTGCCAATCTCGTGGCACATGCAGCCCCCGATGGCTACACCCTCGTGGTCTCGGGCATCGCCTCGAACGTGATCGCGCCGGCGCTCAATCCGCAGGGCGCCGATTTCGACCCGATCACGGACTTCACGCATATCGTTCTGCTGGGCGGACCGCCCGACGTGCTGGTCGTCTACAAGGGCGAGCCGGTGCATACGCTGGCGGAGTTCGTCGCCCTCGCCAAGAGCACGCCGGACGGCCTGAGCTACGGCACGCCGGGCATCGGCACGCACGGCCATCTCGTGTGCGAGATGCTGCAGCGCGAGGCCGGCTTCAAGATGACCACCGTGCCCTATCGAGGCGCCTCGGCGGCGGCGGAAGACATCGTCGGCGGCCACGTGCCCGCCGGGTGCTTCACCTTGACCACGGCCTCGGGACAGATCCGCGCCGGCAATCTGCGCGGCATCGCGGTCACCTCCAAGCGCCGCCTGCCCGATTATCCGGAGATTCCCACCTTCGTGGAGCTCGGCTATCCCGACCTCGTGGCGGTGACGTGGTTCTCGCTGTCGGGTCCCAAGGGCACGCCGCCCGACGTTGTCGAGATCGTCAACAAGACGGTGATCAAGGGCTTCGAGGACCCGGAGGTGAAGAAGCGCCTCGCGGTCGACGCGATCGACCCAGAGCCCTACACGCCTGATGAGTTCTTGAAGTTCGTCGAGGACGAGACCAAGCGCTGGGCGCCGCTCGCGCGCGAGGTCGGCGCGGCGATGAAAAAATGACGCCTCGCGCGCCGTTCGGCATCGCGGCGGCCCTGCTGCTCGCGACAGCGTGCCTCCCGCCGGCACATGCGGACGAGACGTGGCCGACGCGGCCGGCGCGCATCATCGTGACCTACACGCCGGGCGGTGCCGCGGACACGCTCGGCCGCTACGCCGCGCAGGCCCTGAGCGAGGCCACCGGGCAGCAATTCGTGGTCGAGAACCGTCCGGGCGCGGGCGGCCTCATCGGCACCGAGATCTTCGCCCGCGCGGCACCTGACGGCTACACGCTGGGGGTCACCAGCCTCACGAGCGAGGTGATCAACCCGGCATCGCTGGACCACGAGCATTGGCCGCTCGACCCGTTCAAGGATTTCACGCACATCGCCTTGCTCGGGGGACCGCCCAACGTGATCATCGCCGATCTGCAGCTGCCGGCGCAGACGCTCAAGGACTTCGTCGCCCTCGCCAAGGCGAAGCCCGGCAGCTTCAGCTATGGAACGGCCGGGATCGGCAGCGGCGGCCAGATGGTCGCCGAAATGCTGCAGCACCTGGCCGGGTTCCACATGACCCACGTGCCCTACAAGGGGGCGAGCCAGGCGGTGGCCGACGTGATGGGCCATCACATCCAGGCGGGTTCGGTCACCTTGTCCACCGCGGCCGGGCAGATCAAAGGCGGACTGGTGCGGGCGCTCGCGGTCTCCACCAAGCAGCGCGTCGCGGATTTCCCCGACCTGCCCACCCTGGCCGAGCTCGGCTATCCCGACGCGACCTCGATGATCTGGTTCGCGCTCGCCGGCCCGGCCGGATTGCCGCCCGACGTCACGGCCAAGATCAACCGCATCGTGGTGAAGAGCTTCCAAAGCCCCGGGATGCAGCAGCGCCTGGCCCCCGAGGCGATCCAGACCGAGCCCTACACGCCCGCGGAGTTCACGGCCTTCGTGCAGGCCGAGACCAAACGCTGGGCGCCCATCGCCCGCGAGACGGCGACGGCCAAGGCGAACTGACCCGCACATGCTAGTGTTTCGGCCAGCCAACTGACCCAAGGACCACGTCATGTCGTCATCGTCGCCGCTGCGTCTCACGCTTGCCTGCTGGAACTATGACCGCACCCGGGCGCTGGCCGACGGCACCGTCAAGCCGGACGGCATCGAGCTCAACTACCTCAACCTGGTGGTCGAGGAGACGTTCTTCCGCATGCTGCGCTACCGGGAGTTCGACGCGGCCGAGCTGTCGCTGTCGTCCTACTGCGTATCGTTGATGCGCGACGATCCGGCGTTCATCGCGATCCCCGTCTATCCGTCGCGGTCGTTCCGGCACAACACGATCGTCGTGTCGGCCAAGAGCGGCATCAAGGAGCCGCGCGACCTCGCCGGCAAGCGCATCGGCAACCCCGAGTACCAGCTGACGGCGATCGTCTGGCAGCGCGGCATCCTCGCCGACGAGCATGGCGTCGATCCCAAGAGCTGCACCTACTACACGGGCGGCGAGGAGACGCCGGGACGCGATGAGAAGCTGAAGCTCGACCTGCCGCCCGACATCAATGTGCGCGGAATCGGGCCGACTCAGACCCTCTCGCAGATGATCGCCGACGGCGAGGTGGACGCGATCTACGCGCCGCGCCTGCCCTCGACCTTCCATACCCGGCCCAAGGACGTGAAGCGGCTGTTCGAGAACTATGTCGAGGCGGAGAAGGCGTATTACGCCAAGACCAGGATCTTCCCGATCATGCACGTGATCGTCATCCGCCGCGACGTCTACAAGGCGAACCCGTGGGTCGCGCGCTCCCTGTACAAGGCGTTCGTCGAATCCCAGCGGCTCACCTACCAGGACATGCGCGAGACGGCGGCACTCAAGGCCATGCTGCCGTGGCTGGGCGCTTACGTCGAGGAGACGCGCCGCACCTTGGGCGATGACTGGTGGTCCTACGGCTTCGCCGAGAACCGCCACGTGCTCGACACGTTCCTGCGCTATCACCACGAGCAAGGCCTGTCCAAGCGCCGCCTCAAGCCCGAGGAGCTGTTCGCGCCGGAGACGCTCGAGGCGTTCAAGATTTGAAGCACCGGATCGCCATAGCGCTCGGCGATCCCGCGGGCATCGGGCCCGAGGTGGCGCTGAAGGCCGCCCTCGACCCGCGGGTGCGCGCCGCGTGCGCGCCGATCCTGGTCGGCGACCCCGCAGCACTCGCGGTGCATGCGGCGGCCTGCGGACTGCGGCCGCGTGTCCGCGCGGTCGAACGCGTCGAGGATGCCCGGCCGGACGACGACATCGTGGTGCTGGCGCGCCGGCAGCTCGAACCGGGCGAGCTGAAGCTGGGGGCCGTCGCCGCGGCACACGGGCGCTCGGCGGTCGATTCGGCCCGCGCGGCGGTCCGGGAAGCGCTCAAAGGCGCGGCGCATGCGGTGGTCGCCGCCCCGCACACCGAGCAGGCGATCGCACTGGCCGGCATCCCGTTCGACGGCTATCCGGGCCTGGTGGCGCGCGAGACCGGCTGCGATCCGGAGGATGTGGTCCTGATGCTGTGCTGGGATCAGATGCGCATCGCGCACGCGACGTTGCACGTGGCCGTGCGCGAGGCGCTCGAGCGCCTCACGGCCACGCGCGTGGCACACACGATCCGGGCGACCGATGCAGCGCTGAAGAAGCTCGGCATCCCGGCCCCCCGCCTCGCCGTCTCGGGCCTCAACCCGCACGCGGGCGAAGGCGGGCTGTTCGGGCGTGAGGATTTCGAGGTGATCGCGCCTGCGATCGCCACCGCGCAAGCCGACGGCGTGCGGGCGGAGGGGCCGTTCGGTGCGGACACGATGTTTGGCCGGCCGGGCTACGACGGCTTCGTCGTGATGCTGCACGACCAGGGCCACATCCCGGCGAAGCTCCTGGCCCCCAACCGCACGGCCGCCCTGACCATCGGCACGCCCGTGCTGTTCTCCTCCGTGGGACACGGCAGCGCCCTCGACATCGCCGGAAAGAACCAGGCGAACCCCGCCGCCATGATCGAAGCCGTGTTGCGACTGGCCGGAGTTCCCCACCCTCACCCTCCCGCGGCTGGCGCCGCGGGCCCCTCCCTCTCCCACGAACGCGGGCGAGGGGCTTAAGATCAGGAGAGAAGATGAGCGAGACCGTGACCGTACCGGCGCTGCAGCAGATGAAACGCGACGGCCAGAAGATCGTCGGCGTGGTGGCGTGGGATTATCAGGTGGCGCAGGTGGTCGACCGCGCCGGGGTCGAGATCGTCTCGGTCGGGGATTCGGTGGGGGTGAACCTGTGGGGCCACGCCAACCCGCTCGAGGTCACCTTGGAGGAAATCCTGGTCGTCGCCAAGGCGGTGCGGCGCGGGGTCAAGCGGGCGCTCGTGAGCTGCGACGTGCCGTTCGGGCCAGTGCAGGAGGGCGTGGCACCGGCGCTGCGCGCGGCGATCCGGCTGGTCAAGGAAGCGGGCGTAGACATGGTGAAGCTCGACGCGGCGGCCGAGTTCCCCGAGGCGGTGAAGGCGATCGTGCGCGCCGGCATCCCGGTGTTCGCGCAGTTCGGCATCACGCCGCAGACGGCCCTCCATTTCGGCATTCCCTACAGCGAGGCGGCCAAGCCGGGAGCGCAGGTGCCGCCGGCGATGACCGCGAAGCTGGTCGAGGAGGCGAAGCTGCTCGAAGCCGCGGGTGCCGCCCTGCTCGACTTCACCAATTCCGGCCCGGTCGCGGGGGAGGCGGTGACGCGCGCGGTGAAGATCCCGGTGCTCGGCGGGTTCGGCGGCGGGCCGTGGCTCGACGGCCGCATGCGCATGGTCAACGCCGCGATCGGCTACGCGGCGAGCACCATCGATACGAAGGCCGAGACGTACGCCAATGTCGCGCGCACCACCTTGGACGCGATCTCGGCCTATGCGACTGACGTGCGCGCCGGCCGCCACCTCAAGGGCCAGGGGCCCAAAGCATAGCAACGGAGACGGGGATGCCGTTCGCGACCATCGACGGGATCAAGACGCGCTACGAGGTGGTGGGCAGCGGCCCGCCGATCCTGATGTATGCGCCGGGCGGCTTCGACGCCGTGATCGAGAAGTGGCGCACGGCCGGCGCCTACCAGCGCACCAAGATGCTCGACCACCTCGCGAAAACATATCAATGCATCCTGTTCGACCGACGCGAGTGCGGGGAGTCCGGCGGGCGCGTCGAGCGCGTCACCTGGGCGCAGTACGTGGCGCAGGGCAAGGGCCTGCTCGACCACCTGAACATCGAGAGGGCGCATGTGATGGGCGGCTGCATGGGCTGCTGCCCGGCGGCCGCGTTCGGGGTCATGCATCCGGAGCGGGTGCTGAGCCTCGTCCTGTTCTGGCCGGTCGGCGGGGCCAAGTGGCGGATCACCGGCGAGAGCCGCTTTGCCCAGCACATCGCCTTCGTGCAGCAGCACGGATTGGGCGAGGTCGCGGCCCTGGTCGCCAAGGAGAAGAAATCCTTCGCCGCCGACCCGCGCGGCGGGCCGTGGGCCTCGGTGATGCAGCACGACCGCGCGTTTGCCGACGCGTTCGCCAGGCAGGACGTCGAGCGCTACAAGCTCGCCGTCATCGGGATGGGCAAGACCCTCTTCGACCGCGACACGGCACCCGGTGCAGACCCCGAGGACATGCTGCGCTGCGAGCTGCCGGCGCTCGTGGTGCCCGGCCGCGACGTGTCGCACGCGACCTCGGCCGCGCGCTATCTCGAGGAGTGCCTGCCCAAGTCGCAGTACTGGGACATTCCGCCGGAGCAGCAGACCGAGGCGAACACGCCGGGACGGCTGCTGGAGTTTCTGGACAGCGTCAGGACCTAAGGCTCTTCGTCATGCCCCGACTTGTTCGGGGCATCCACGTCGGGCCGACAGGACAGAAGATGGATCCCCGGGTCTCGGCACGCGCTTGCGCGCGTGTTCGCC
>DATJPD010000055.1:0-95297 GCA_035506575.1 Alphaproteobacteria bacterium | reverse complement strand
TTTACCTCGTGTGGTGCTGCGTCGCAGCATCGCAGCGTCGCCGGGCTTCCCTGCCCGGCTGCGCCGCCCCGGCCGAGGCCGGGGTGCAGGGTCTTCGGATCCTACGTCTCCCAGACGTGAAGCCTCCCTGTTCAACTCGCCCGCTAGGTCAACGACTTAGCGGGCGATTTTTTTGCCGCGAAACCTCTGGGGACTAACCGGGGACTAGCCGCGACGAGCATCTAAGTTCGCGTTTTGCTCTTGCGCCGGCGGACCCTGGACGACGCGGCGGCGAGCTCATGGGCGCTTCAGTGATGCACGCGGTTCAGCATCTGCGCGTACTGACCAGCCTTAAAAAGGCGGATGTTCTCCAGGACGATAGGGAGCGCATCGCGCGCGTAGCTGTCATGCAGCGCGCCCACATGGGGCGTTACGATGACATTGTCCATTGTCCAGAATGGATGATCGGGCGGCAGGGGCTCGGTCGCGAACACATCGAGGGCAGCACCGGCAATGCGCTTCGCCTGCAACGTTTCGATGAGCGCCTCTTCGTCGACCACGCCACCGCGGGCGAGGTTGATGAGATAGCTGGTGGGCTTCATCGCCGCCAAGGCGTCGCGACCGATCACGTGATGGGTCTCAGCCGTGTAGGGCGTTAACAGGACCAGATAGTCAAAGCTCGAGAGTTCCGTGAGGAGCCCGTCGCGGTGGCACACGCGGTCGAAGCCGGCGAGTGCTCGGGGCGAGTTGCTGATGCCGACCACCCGAAGCCCCATCGCTTTGCAGCGCGGGCCAAGCGCGGCCGCAATCACGCCCAGCCCGAATATTCCAACGGTCTTTCCGTCGAGCAACCGGGATGGAACGCGCCGCCATGTCTTCTGCCTCTGATTTCGGGAATGGAACACGGCGTTCCGGCTCAGCATCAGCATGGCGTGGATTGCCGCCTCGGACATCGCGGGACCATGCAGGCCACGCATGTTGGTCAATATCACGCCTGAGCCCAGCCCGGGCTGATCGACTATGTTATCGACCCCGGTGCCCAAGGCCTGGACCCACCTCAACCGCGGAGAATTGCGCAAAACATAGTCCGCCCGGTCTAGGAGATGGGGGCCGAACGTGATCAACACGTCCGCGGTCGGCAGATACGGGTCGATCTCGGCCACGGACCGCACCAAGTGGACCACACAGTCCGGAAATGCCGAACGGACCCCTTCGGCAAACTGCTCGCGCACCGCGTCCGGCAACGTGAGCAGCATCAGGATCGTCGTCACGCCGGTGGCCCTGGCGCTTAGCGCGACCTAACGGCGAACTGGGGGGCGGAACAGCATAACAATGGCCGTGACGATCGTCCGCAGCGAGACCAAGCGGAAGCCCCGGCGCAATTCCTCCGGGCGCAAGATCGCCTTCATCGGCATCGCACCCATAATCGTGCCTTCGATGATCAGACCGTCCTTGTGCGGCCGGACCGATTTGATGACGAGAAGCTCGGTCTTGTCGGGTGTGTAAAGCCGCATGATCAGGACACCAATCGATCGAAGTCGATGTCCAGATCGCCGCAGATCTTGACCGCGGTGGCGCGGCCACCACCCGTGATCCCGCCCGGCGGATGCATAAACGTACCGGCGAGATACAGCCGCTCGATCCCCGGCACGGCGTATTGCGACAACTCCGGCGTCGGCCGGTGACCACCGATCTGATGGAAATACTTCCCGATTCCGCCGACGTCGCCATTCTGAAAGGTCGGCGAATCTTTCACCATGTCGAGCGGTGATTCGAAGCGCCAGCCAATGACATTGCCGTCCGTGAGATTGGCAACGGTCCGTCCATAGGCCTGGTATAGCTCGCGGCCGATCTCGTCCTTTCGAGGTACCCAAGCCGCGGAGCCGCCGTCGTGCAGTTCGAACGGCGCGAACCCGAATACGGTCAGGGCCGCCTTGCCTGCCGGCGCCCGGGACGGGTCGAACTGCGAGTTCACATGCGCCGCCATGATCGCATCCTGCGACAACCGTCCATAGCGGAAGTCGTCGAAGACCCGGCGATAGGACTCCAGCTTGGCGGGCGCGAAGTTGACCAGGGCGGCACGGCCGGGTTCCTCGCCGGCCTTGTAGGCCGGCGGCGCGTTGAGGGCGAAGTGCGCCGTCATGATGGCGAAGCTGGCCGGCTGTGTTTTGCGCGCGGTCTCGGCGATCCGCGGCTCCAGCCCTTCGACCATGGCTCCGAGGAGCCAGGGATGGATTTGGGCGATGACCGCGGTTTTCGCCCGGATCGTCTCGCCGTCGCGGAGCCTGACCCCGACGGCGCGGCCGCTCTCGACGATGACCTTGTCGACCTCGGCGTTCTTCCGGAACTCGGCGCCCTGCGCCTTGAGGCATCTGATCAGGGACTCGATGAGCGCGCCGCTGCCGCCCCGGGCGACGCCCGAGGGATACGTATGGACGAACCCCGGCATGTTGTAGAGGACGATGCCCGTGCCCTTCTCCTCGGGGGCCACCAGCATTTCCGCCGCGAACTTGAGCAGATGGACCATGACCTTCTCGTGCTCGAAATTCTCTCGCACGATGTCGAGCATGCTCTTTTGCATCGCCTGCATGAGCCCGCGACCCTGAGGGCTCTGGTCCAGCAGCGCCCAGAACGGTCCTTGTGGCAAGGGCGGGACGAACATGCCCTGGACCATCAGCGGTAAGAGTTCCTTGCTTTGCTCTGCAAAGCGCCGGTACGCCTCGGCGTCGCGTGGCGACAGGCGTGCGATCGACTGACAGGTGCGATCCAGGTCGCGATAGGTCACCAGCGATGTGTCGTCGTCGAAGATCGTCGAGAAGATGGCATCCGGGTAGACGTATTCGAGACCGTACTTCGACAGCAGCCCGAGCTCGTCGTTGCGAATGAGCGGATTCGCCTGGATCACGATGTGGGTAGCGGAATGCAGATCGTGGCGGAACCCCGGCGCCACGGTCTCACGCGTCACCGCCCCCCCACCGAACCAGTCGTTGCGTTCCAAGACCAGCACTTTGTGCCCGGCCTTCGCCAAATAGGCGGCCGCGATCAGGCCGTTGTGACCGGAGCCGACGACAACGATGTCAGCCGCAGTGGGCATTCTCCTCATCCCCGTCTTCTTATGAGCGATCAGAGAAATTAGTAAGGCATCTTGACGAGATGACGGTCAAGCACAATGACGGCTTGACTCGCCGAATTTAGTACGGAATCCTGACGGTCAAAAATCAGACTAATTTTCTATGGAGGAGCGGATGGCCGTGTTAGAGGAGCGACTGGCGCTTCACGGGGGACGCGCCGAGTCGACCCATCCCCTGCACATCACGGACATTCCTATGGCAACAAAACGGCCTTCGACACCACGTATCGGTGCGAGCGACGCAGATGCGGCGTGGCGGCAGCTCAACATGAGCCGGCTGCTCGTGAATTCCGCGCGGCAATTCGAGCTGCGTATTCTCAAGGTCATCAACGACAGCGGCTATCGGCAAATACGACTCGCTCATCTGCATGTGCCCCGAAACCTCGATTTCGAGGGCACGCGCCTTACGGAAATGGCAGCCCGTAGCGGTCTAACGAAACAGGCGATGGGCGAACTGGTCGATGATTTCGTGGAGTTCAGGCTCGTTGAACGTCGGCCCGATCCGGAGGACGGCCGGGCGAAGATCGTTATCTTCACGCCGGAGGGGCGGCGCTTCATGCGAACTGTCCGCAAAGCGGTCTCGATCGCCGAGAGCGAGATGCTCGCGCGAATTGGCCGCAAGTCGATGGATCAGGTGTATGGCGGCCTCTTGTCCTACAGCGAAGGCTCGGGACGCGGTGCGCGGACCGCCGAACCAGCGGAAGCCACGGGCGTGGCCGGCTCGGCCGACTAATGGAAAAGACCTGGAAATCACTAGGGGAGTAGCCACAGAGCCCGTCAAACCGCGAATCAAGCGTCGACGAACGGCGCGGAGGAAAGCCACAGCTTAAGGGAGGGATAAGCGATGCGATTTGCTTGGGTACGCCTATGTCTATGGGCTGCCGCGATCTCCATCGCGGCATTTAGCACGGGGGCCGTTGCCGCGGAGCCCGTCAAGATTCGCATCGGCTGGGTCGTCACCCCGGCCGAATTGCAGCCAATCATGTTTGCCAAAGACGGCATCGCCCGACATCTCGGGAAGAGCTATTCGCTGGAAGCAATCCGGTTCCAGGGGACGCCCTTGATGATCTCGGCAATGGCGAGCGGCGATTTGGACATTGCCCCGTTCGCCTATTCGGTGTTCGCGACGGCAATTGTCAATGCCGGGATGAGCGATCTCAGGGTCATTGCCGCCGAGATGGAAGATGGTGTTCCCGGCTTCTATTCGAACGAGTTCTTCGTGCGCGCCGACAGTCCAGTCCAGAAGGTCGCGGATCTCAAAGGACGGGTGGTCGCGACCAATGCCGCCGGCAGTGCGGCCGACATGGGCATGCGGGCAATGCTGCGCAAAGGCGGCCTCGACGAGAGCAAGGACGTGACGGTGGTTGAGACGGCGCTTCCGAACATGCCGGCGATGCTGCTCGACGGCAAGGTCGACCTGGCGATGATCATCCCGCCGTTCACCTACGATCCGCAGCTCCGCAGCAAGGTACGGCTGCTGTTCACCCAGAAGGATGCGATGGGACGCTCGGCGTTCTCGATCTGGACGGCGCGCGCCGAGTTCTTGGCGAAGAACCGGGCGGCGTTGGTGGATTTCATGGAGGACGCACTGCGGGCGACGCGCTGGTACACCGACCCGGCCAACCACGACGAGGTCGTCAAGATCATCGCGGACTACACGAAGCAGCCCGCCGCGCGCTTCGCGAGCTGGGTCTTCACGTCGAAGGATTACTACCGGGACCCCAACGGCATTCCGAACGTGCAGGCGCTGCAGTCGAATGTCGATTTGCAACATGATCTCGGGCTCCTGAAGTCACGCCTCGACGTCTCCAAATACGTGGACCTCGGCATCATGAACGAGGCGGCCCAGCGGCTGCACTGAGGACGGCTCGTCAGCGGGCGGATGACGCCCAGAAAGTCAGGTAACCTTATGGTCAAGAAACATTACGACGTGCTCTTTGTCGGCAGCGTTCCCCTCGGCAGCGCCGAGGACGTGTTCCGCGCGGTCGCCACGCTCGTCGGCGAGCGAGCGAGCCGGATCACCGACGGCGAGACCGGTCCTCGGCTCAATTGGATCGAATGGCAGGCGCCGGTCTTCGAATCGCATCCGATGTTCCAGCGCCAGCCCACGGCCGGTCTTGAGGTCGATTGGCGTAACTCTGTCGCCGAGCCCGCCTGGCGGCTCAAAGGATGGCATTACCTCAAACCGGATGCCGATCCGGCCAAACTGACGTTCGGCCCACTCGGCTACGCGAAAGTCGCAAAGGAGTCCTTTGAGGTCTTTGCCCGCCTGAAACGCGAAGGCGTGGTCCACAGCGGCTGCCGGCTCCAGATCTCGATCCCGACACCCTACAACGTCTTGGACCAGCGCCTGCCACCGGAGCAGCGCCTAGTCGTGGAGAAGCCGTACGAGCGGCGGATGCTTCAAGAGATCGACGAGATTGCGTCGTCGCTGCCACACAGCGAAATCGCCATTCAGTGGGATGCTGCGCACGAAATCGAGAACCTCGACGGAGCCCGGCCGCATTGGTTCGACGACCCGGAGCGCGGCATTCTCGAGCGCCTCGCGCGGCTCGGCGACCATATCCCCGCCGACATCGAGCTCGGCTATCATTTCTGCTACGGCGACTTTCAGCATAAGCACATCATCGAGCCGAAGGACATGGGCTTGATGGTCAAGGTCGCCAATGCGCTGTCAGCCGCGACCCAACGCGATATCGACTGGATTCACATGCCTGTGCCGCGCAGCCGCACGGACCGGGAGTATTTCGCGCCACTCGCGGCCCTTCGGCTCAAAAAGGGCGAGCGCCTCTATCTGGGGTTAATCCACTTCACGGACGGCCTCGACGGAGCGCGAGCACGGCTCGCGGCCGCGCGGACCGTCGTCACGGAATTTGGAGTTGCGACAGAATGCGGGCTCGGTCGGCGGCCGCCGGAGACGATCCCCAAGTTGCTCCGGATCCACGCTGCCGTGTCCGACATGGCGGCAGAAGCAACCTGACTGCCAACGGAGGCAAGCCTTGTCAATGAAGCGAAATCCGCCATTCCGCGCCGAGCACGTCGGGAGTCTTCATCGGCCCGCCGAGCTTCGCCAAGCGCGCATGCGGCTCCTCGGGGGGCTCAAGAGAGAGGGTGGCTTCGGCAAACACGACAACCTCGATCTTCGGGGTATCGAGGACCGCTATATCCGGGACATCGTGAAGCTGCAGGAGGACGTCGGGCTCAAGACGATCACGGACGGGGAATATCGCCGGCAGGTCTGGTTGACCGAGTTCCTGAGCTCGCTCGACGGCCTCGACATGTCACTGACGGTTACTCCGGGGCAGGCCACTGGATTTCGGTCGGACGAGCGGCATGGCAAAAGCAAGACCGAGGATGTCGAGAACGTCAGCGTCCAATATCGCGTCGACCGACCCATTCGCTGGATCGGCAGCGCGAATGTCGATGCATTCAAGTTCCTGAAGTCGGTGACTAAGGGCGTCCCGAAGGTCACGATACCGGCGCCCCAGGATTACTATTTCATGGGCGCCACTGGCCGGGCCCGAATCGATCGCCAAGTCTATCCGGATCTCGCAAAGTTCTGGGACGACATGGCCGCCGCATACAAGTGCGAGATTGACGCTCTCGTCGCCGCCGGATGTACGCACATTCAGTTCGATGACGTCGTCAACGCCTGCATGTGCGACGAGCGACACGTGGCGCGCATGAAAGCCGAGGGTGAGGACCCGCACGCGCTCATGGCCGCGTATGTCGGCTGCCTCAATCGCGCGCTGATCGGCCGCCCGGAGAGCTTGACTGTCTCCATGCACATCTGCCGCGGCAACCGCCACGGCCACTATATCGCCGAGGGCGGGTACGACGCCGTCGCCGATTACCTGTTCAACAACCTGCAGATCGACAACTACTACCTCGAGTACGACACGCCACGGGCCGGATCGTTTGCGCCCCTCCGCCTGATGCCGCGAGACAAGACGGTCGTGCTGGGGCTAGTGACGACGAAGCGCGCCGAGCTCGAGCCGATGGACGACTTGCGGCGCCGCATCCACGAGGCCGCCGAGTACATGCCGCTTGAGCGGCTGTCGCTCAGCCCGCAGTGCGGCTTCTCGGGCGACATGATGAGCGACGTCATGACGATCGATCAGATGACGCGAAAGTTGGCCCTTGTGGTCCAGACGGCGGATGCCGTCTGGGGTTCCGCATAATCAGTGAGGAGAAACGCCGTGAGTGAGCCCAGACCAGTCCTGTTCGTCGGCAGCGTTCCGCTCAAGGATGAAGAGGCCGTTTTTCGGGCCTTCGCCGACCATGTGGGCGAATGCGCTCACCGCTATCCAGATGGTGAGACCGGTGAGCGGATCAACTGGATCCGGTGGCAACGTCATATCTTCGATGACAATCCGGCGCTCGAGCTCGAAGACGCGAGCGTGGCGCTCCCTGGCTACAAGGATACGCTCAAGCGCCCCTTCTTCAAGCTGCGGCCCGGAGCAAAAGACATCAATTTCAAGCCGCTCGGTTTTGCAGCCCAGGCGGCCAAATCGTTCTCGACGTTTTCGAAGCTCAAGGCCGGCGGCGCCATCCCCTCATCCACGCGGTTTCAAGTCAGCATCCCGACGGTGCTCGCGATCCTGAGCGGGTTTGTCGTCGTCGAAGATCGCGCCAAGGTCGAGCCGGCGCTTGAGGCCGCGATGGAACGTGAGGTGGACCGGCTCGTGGCCTCCATTCCACCTGATCAGCTCTCGATCCAGTGGGACGTGTGCCATGAGATCGTGGGAATTGACGGCGGATATGAGCTCCATTTTGGAAACGTTCTGAGCAATGCGGTCGAACGCGTCCGTCGGCAGGTGGAATTCGTGCCCGCCGACGTCGAGGTCGGTATCCATCTCTGCTACGGCGATCCCGGTCACAAGCACATCATCGAGCCGAAGGACACCCGGACCTGTGTTGCGTTCTCGAACGCGCTCTGCACGGCGGCGAAGCGCCTCGTCGACTGGATTCATATGCCGATCCCGCGCGGCTGGCTGTCGGAGAGCTACTACGCACCGCTGGCGGATCTGCGGCTGCCCGCGGGAACGGAACTCTATCTCGGGCTGGTTCACTACACCGACGGCATCGAGGGAACCCGAAAGCGTATCAACCTCGCGAGCCGCTTCCTGAAATCCTTCGGTCTGGCGACCGAGTGCGGCTTGGGTCGGCGCGATCCGGCCACGATTCCGAAGCTCCTCGACATCCATCGAAGCGCTACGACCGCCTAGTTCTAATCTGAGATGGCTCGAGATCATGATCCCGATGGTGCAGTTCCCGCGGGTGCAGTTCGACTTCGGAGCGCTCGCGTCGTTGCCGTCGGAACTCGCGGCCTTGGGCGTCACGCGCCCTCTCCTGGTCACCGATCAGGGGCTGATCAAACACGGCCTGGTAGATAGGATGCGGCACTCGATCGGTCAGACCCAGACACTGGTGCTGTTTGCCGATGTGCCGGAGAACCCGACGGCGGCCGCCGTCGAGGCCGGGGTGTCGCGCTTCAAGAACGAGGCGTGCGACGGCGTCGTCGCCTTGGGCGGCGGATCGGTCATCGATGCGTCGAAGGCGATTGCGCTCTGCGCCACCCATTCGGGCATGCTCGATGACTATTTCGGGCGACCGGAAAAAATCACGCCACACGTGGCGCCACTGATCGCAATCCCGACCACGGCTGGCACGGGGAGCGAGGCGTCCCGTGGGGCGGGCATCCATCCCACCGCGACGTCGCGTGCCCGCGCGGTCGGCAGTCCCTATCTCGTGCCCAAGGTTGCGATCTGCGACCCGGAACTCACGTTCACCCTCCCTCCCCATCTGACGGCCGGCACGGGCATGGATGCTCTCACGCATTGCATCGAGGGTTTCTTGTCGAACGCAGTCAACCCGCCGGTCGATGCCATCGCGCTGAGCGGTGTTCGGCGCGTCGCCACTTATCTCGAACGGGTGGTCTCGGACGGCTCTGATCGGGAGGCTCGCTGGCAGATGATGATGGCGGCGCTGGAAGGCGGGATGGCGCTCGCGAAGAGCCCCGGCCCCGCCCACGCGGTCGCCAATACGCTGGGTGACCGCGGCCTGCATCATGGCGTGCTCGTGACGTTGGCGATGCCGCACGTGTTGCGTTGTCTGGCGCCCCACGTCGGCGAAAAGCTGGAACAGCTCGCACACGCGCTGATGGCGAAGCCTGGCGAAGGCGCGGCCGACGTGGTGGAGAATCTCGCCCGCCGGGTCGGCTTGCCGCGCACGGTTCGCGCCATGGGCTACGCTCCTTCGGATTTGGACGAGATGGCCGCCGACGCCGCGGCAAGCTTTTTCAACCTGCGGAGTCCCTATCGTCCAACCACGCACGAGTACAAGACCATCATCGCGGAGTTGCTGCGCTAGCGCGCATCTGGATGGAGAGAAGACATGGGTCCGAGAATCGACGTGTTCAACCACATCATGCCGGCGCGCTATTTCGCGAAGTTCTCGGAGTTGGTCCGCGATAAAGGCATGGCGAAGCGGATGAGCAGCATCAAGCTCCTCCACGACGTCGACGCCCGGCTCCGGATGATGGACCAGTGGCCCGGCTATCAGCAGGTGCTGACATGCTCGCCGCCGGCGATCGAACTGCTCGGCGGCCCGAACGTCACGCCGGAGCTGGCACGGCTCGCCAACGACGGCCTTGCTGATCTGTGCCGGCGCTGGCCCGAGAAATTTCCGGCCTTCGTCGCCGCCGTGCCGTTCAACAATGTCGGCGCGTCGCTTGAGGAGATCGATCGCGCGATCACCCAGCTCGGCGCCCGCGGCATTCAGATGTTCACGAATGTGTGCGGGCGACCGCTCGACGACCCCGAGTTCACGCCGATCTTCGAGCGGATGGCGAACCAGTACAAATTGCCGATCCTTCTGCACCCCTCGCGCGGCCCGGCGGTCGCCGATTATCCGGCGGAGCCGAAGTCGAAATACGAGATCTGGCAGGTCCTTGCGTGGCCCCACGACACGAGCGTGGCGCTTGCAAGGCTCGTGTTCTCAGGCCTGATGGATCGCCTGCCTGACCTCAGGATCATTACGCATCATCTCGGGGGCACGATCCCCTATCTCGAGGGTCGCGTCGGACCGCTGTGGGATCAACTGGGATCGCGCACCGCCGATGAGGACTATGAGTCGCTGTTGAAGCGGATGTCGAAGCGTCCTGTCGACTATTTCCGCATGTTCTATGGCGACACGGTGGTGGGCGGTTCGCAATCGGCGTTGCGCTGCGGCCTCGACTTCTTCTCGGCGGACCATGTGCTGTTCGCGTCGGATTGTCCGTTCGACCCCGAAGGGGGTCCGATGTTCATCCGCGACAACATGCGGGCCGTCGAAGAGCTGGATATCGCCGACTCCGAGAAATCAAAGATCTTCTACGGGAATGCCGCGGCCATGCTCCGACTGACGGCCGCTCAATAAGGAGCAAAACAAAGGTTCAGGGAGGCACCAATGAAAAGACTTCTGTGCACGTTTGCATCAATCGCCGCGCTGATGCTCGCGATGTCGACCGCCCAAGCAGCCGCGCAGACAATCGAGTTGAAGGTTTCGCTGTTCGCGGCTCCGACGAATCCTCTCAACGTGGAGTTCACGAGGGTCGCCAGTGAGATCATGGCGAAATCCGGAGGCCGGCTGAAGCTTGACCTGTTTCACGACAGTCAGTTGGGACCGCCGCCACGGCAGTTCGATCTGGTCCGGGCCGGGGTCGCCGATATGGCCTATGTTCTGGACGGTCTAACGCCTGGGCGCTTCCCTTTGTCAGAGCTGGTCGAGCTTCCCGGTGTCTCTCCGAGCGGGTTCGCATCGAGCATGGCGCTTCGAGACCTGCTCGATCAATACCTAGCGAAGGAGTACGCCGGCACGAGGGTGCTCGGCTTTATGGTGACTCCACCGGTTCCCATATTCACGACAAAGGTGCCGATCCATTCGATCGATGATCTCAAGGGACTTCGCATCCGGCATCCCGGGCCCGTGATCTCGGCAACGCTGCAAGCATTTGGTGCGACGCCGATGTCGGTCCAGCCGGGTGACGTACACGAGGCGCTCGGCAGGGGTGTTATCGATGGCGCCGCTATCGGTTACAGCGGCGCTACGTCATTCAAATTGGAGGATGTCGTCAAATACGTCACCGACCCCAATATCGGAGGGGTGGCATTTACGGTCGTGATGAACCCAGCCGCTTACGATCGGCTGCCCCCCGACCTGAAGCAGCTGATCGACTCCTACGCGACGCTCGATGCGAGCCGGACCGGCTGGGCAACCGTTCTCGACAGGGGCGAGGCTGAACAGAGAGAGATACTGCTGAAGCAGGGTATCCAGCCCATTCAGCTTACGGATACCGAGCGCGCGTCGTTCGCGGCCGCAGCAGCCAAGGTCCAGGACGCGACACTCGCGGCTCTGGAAGCAAAGGGTCTGCCCGCGCGCGCTTACTTCACCAGTCTCAAGGCCGCTCTGAAAAAGTACGGTGGCTGAGGACAGGGCTTTGGTGCCTAGAGCGAGGCCGCGATGAGACTGCTCGCTGCGATCTGCCGGGCGGCGCTAGGAGTGGCCGCGCTAGCGCTCGCCGGCATCGCTCTGGTGACCGTAGCCGACATCGTCATGGGCAATGTTTTCCGGCGCCCGATCATCGGAGCATATGAGATGGTCGAGACCGGGATGGCGTTCGTGGTGTTTCTCGGCGTGCCGGAGATATTTCGGACCGCAAGGAATATCACGGTCGACTTGGTCGATCATTTCTTAGGCGATCGGGCGATCGGAGCCTTTCGCTTTGTCGGCGCCCTCGCTTCTGTGGTTTTCGCCGCCATCATGGCCTACGCGATGCTCGGCCCCGCGTCCGATGCAGCGAGATATGGCGACGTCAAGGCAGACACAGGCATTCCGGTGGTCGTGCTGTGGGCGCCGGTACTCATCGGCATGGCTCTCGCCATCGTCGGGTCTCTCTTCCGGCTCGTCCGCCGAGGTTCGGAGGCCGACCGCACATGACCCCATTGGTCATCGGGCTGATCGGGATGGGCGCGCTGGTCTTGCTCATCTTCGCGCGGGTCCCTGTTGCCATCGCCATGGGGCTTGTCGGGTTCTGCGGATATGCCGCCTTGAATGGTGTGCCGAAGGCGCTGACCATTCTGGGCCAGGTTCCGTTCGACATCGGCACCGGATATGCCCTTTCGGTCGTGCCGTTGTTCATCTTGATGGGCGATATCGCGATGCGGGCCGGAATGTCCGCCCGTCTCTACGACGCAGCACGCGCATGCTTCGCCGGACAGCGAGGATCGTTGGCGCTCGCGACACTCGGCGCCTGCGCGGCGTTTGGTGCCATTTGCGGATCGTCGCTCGCTACGGCGGCGACGATGACAAAGGTCGCGATCCCGGAAATGGATCGCGTCGGGTACGACACGCGTCTCTCGACCGGTGCTGTCGCCGCCGGGGGCACGCTTGGAATTCTCATCCCTCCGTCGATTCCACTCGTCATCTACAGCATCATCGCCGAGCAATCCGTATCCCGCTTGTTTGCGGCGACGCTCATCCCCTGCTTTGTGCTCACCGGGCTTTACATGCTCGTGGTCGTCGCTCTCTTGATATTCAAGCGGACATGGGCGCCGAGTGATCCGCAAATGAGCGTGAGGCAGCGCATTTCAGCGGCCCTATCCGTATGGGACGTGCTGATCTTGTTCGGGGTCACTATCGGCGGCATCTACGCCGGCTGGTTTACGCCGAACCAGGCGGCGGCGGTCGGCGCATTCGGCGCCTGGCTGTTGGGCATCGCACGTGGTCGGCTCACTTTATTCAGTACCTGGCAAGCGCTGTCCGAAGCGATACGAACGAGCTGCATGCTGTTCATGATCGTCATTTGTGCCGTGGTTCTGTCCTACTTCATTGTGCAGACAGACATGCCATCGCTGCTCGTCGGGCTCGTTCGCCAATGGCAGGTGAGCCCGGTGGTTCTGATGATCCTCATCGTCATGTTCTACGTCGTGATGGGATGCTTCCTGGACGGTTTCGGGATGATCCTCATCACCGTACCAATTTTTCTGCCCATGGTGACGCAGAGCGGCTTCGACCCAATTTGGTTCGGCGTAATCCTGGTGATCGTGATCGAATTGGGGCTTATCCACCCTCCGGTGGGGATGAACATCTTCGTCATTCAGGCCCAAGCGCCACAGATTCCCGTCTACAAGATTTACCAGGGCATCGTCCCGTTCCTCGTCGCGCCATTCGTTCTCCTCGGGCTTCTGATCGCATTTCCCGAGATCGCTCTGTGGCTACCCAACCAACTCTTCACTCCCAGGTGAAGGCCGTTTCGCATGGCAGTGAAGACTCTCGTCCTTTGATTTGATCATACGTCTTTATATTCCTACAGCCTGTCTCCCAGACGTGAAGCCTCCCTGTTCAACTCGCCGGCCCCTCACAGGGCCGGCGATTTTTTTGGCGAAATTTTCTGTCGGGGTACAACGGGGCACAGATTTCAGGCCTTTTGCGGTCGAGTCGCATCACAGCCTCGACGCGGCGCCGGTCGCCATCGCGCGCGGCCACGGTCTTCGCCCACAGCCGCATCTCCCCGACACGATCACCCTCTCGCCGCTGCCGGCCGGCGACACTAGCGGGTCCGGCCCACGGCATCGAGCCCGGCGGAGCGGCGCTAAGCTCTCGGACGCGACAAGCCGCGCTCCGGCTTCCGCCTGGTCAGGCGACGAGCGCGCTCGGCGCGCAGAGCAAGCGCCTCGTCCAGCAGGCGCTCGATCGCCTCGCGGAGGACCGCACGGCGCCGATCGTCGCGCGCCGCCTCGCCACCGTATTTAAAGCCAAGCGGGTCGCGACTCTCGGCCGTGGGCGCTTGGTCGCGCTTGGCGGCCATGGGCCTCTCCTGCGGGGAGACGGACTCGACGCGCGGCTCGCTGGTTCGCAAGTTGTCGAGCCGGCGTCGTGACGGCTGATCGGGCATGGACTCTCTATCTCTGGCCAGCGACGCGGCGCTGATCGGCAACAATTCTAACTATCACCCCGTTTCCAGGCGTGTTGTCTGCCCGTCTCAGAACGCTGTCATAAGTGTCTCAACGCGACCGCAGGAATGCGGCAGACCCGTTGCTGCGTCGCGCACCCGGGAAAGCCCGCGCGGTTTTTTCGACGGTCAATGGCGCGCGAACGCGGTCTTGCCTTGCGTGGCGCACGCGCGGCGTCTTGGTCGAACTTTTTCGGCAAGACCGAGAACGACTAATGATCGCCGCGTCGCCGCGCTCGGTCGCGACGGCTGTCATCAAGGCCGCGATGCCGCCGTTGGTCTCGCTGATGGTGCCGGTCGAACGAAGATCGTGCCGCCAGCGACAGCGCCTATCCGGTCAACGTCTTCGCCCACAGCCACATGCGCTGGGCGTCGTCGTTGGCGGTGCCGTCGTCCGCGGCTGGGCTCGCCCCCAGGACCCGGTCGAGCTGGGTCTCCCGCGCGTCGCGCGGCGCCATGCCGAAGTGCTCGCGGAATAGATGGCTGAAATGGCTGGGCGACGTGAATCCGAAATCGAGCGCCACGTCGATGATGCGGCGGTGCTGGTTCTTTGCGGCGTTGAGCGCCTTGAAGCAGGCGATCAGCCGGCGGCGCTGGATGTATTCGCGCACCCCGCCATGCGGCTTGAACAGGCGGAAGAGGGTTGCCCGCGAGCAGTGCAGGTAGGTGCAGAGGAGCTTGACGCCCAGCCCGGGATCGTCGATATGGCGGTCGATGTGGCGGCAGGCGGCCTGAAAGGTCGCATCGTGGACGAGGCTCGAGGGTCCGTCCTTATGCACCGCCAAGGCATCGAGAAGCCCTATCGTGCTCCTCACGATGCCCGGTATCTCTGACGACCGCCCCTGCGGAAGGCTCCGTCCCAGCGACAGCATGTGATCGACGAAGATCCGCGCCCCGGCAGAGCCCGGTGCAAACAGGGCCCCACGCGCCGCAGCGAGATGCGGCAACTCTTCGGCGACCAGACCGCGCGGCAGAACCAGGGTCATCACCCGCGCATCGGTGGACTGCGCCCTCACCTCGTACGCCAGGTTCATTGCGAAGATGTTTCCAGGCCGCTCAACATACTCGTGCCACCCGTTGGAGGCGACGCTCTCGCCGGTGACGAACAGCTGCAGCAGCAGATGATCGGCGTCGTCGTGCGTCTGCATCCACGCCTTGTCGCGGGTGAAGATATGGCCAGGAAACGCCGAATCGACGAAGAGCATCTTCTCCAGATGGAATTCGCGGATGTCGGGCAGCGTCTGGAGATGCGTCGGTTTTGCGATGGGCTGCGCATCGAAAAAAGGCGAGATGCTCTGCCGCCACAGCGCCGGAAGTTCGTCCGCCGGCACGGCACCCGGACCGAGCGACGCGCTCGGGATCGGCCCACCCCCGTCCTGCTCCATACGGCGCCCCCGCGCAGAAATACCGGCAATTGACGAAAATTAGATTTAAAAGGATCCGCTATTCACGGCATCCAGACGCGCGCAATCTGGATTGACGGCCGCGTATTGTCCAGAAATTCGGGCCGCGACGAAGCCGCAGGTATGCGCAAGACCGCGCTGCTCACCCGACGAAGCAATCTCGCTCGGCGCGTGGGCCGGCAACGCGACGGCAAACTCGCGCGGCCGAGATCGACGCCGATCACGCGGCTCAAGGGCGCGCGAATTCGGCCAGGGTCTTCGCCCACAGCCGCATCTGCTCGACCGCCTCTTCGCCACTGCCGGAGGAAGACGCCAGCGGGGCCGCACGAGCGGCCGCATCGAGGCCGGCGTCGCGGACCTCACGCGGCGTCATGCCGAAATGCTCGCGGAACAGATGGCTAAAATGGCTGGGCGAGGAGAACCCGAAATCGAGTGCCACGTCGAAGATGCGGCGATGCCGGTGCTTGGAGGAGATGATCGCCTTGAAGCAGGCGACCAGCCGGCGCCGCTGGATGTGCTCGTGCACGCCGCCATGCGTCTGGAAGACGCGATAGAGCGTCGCCCGCGAGCAGCGCAGATGCCGGCAAATGCCGTCGATGTCGAGGAACGGGTTCGCGAGATGGCGATCGATGTAGAGGCACGCGCTGTGGAAGGCGGCGTGCTCGGCGACGCCCGACTCGATATCGTCCCGCAGCGTGAGCGCTTCGAGGAGGCCCAGGGTGGCCCTCGTCAGCGCCGGCGTTTCGTCCGCCGTGGCGTGGCGCAGGCTTTCCCGCAGCGACACCAGGTGGTCGGAGAAAATCTGCGCCGCCGCCGACTCCGGCGCGAACACAGCACCGCGCGCATCCATCAGATGCGGAAGCTCCTCCCGCATCAGCTCGCGCGACAGCGCCAGGGTCATCACCCGGGCGTCGGTGGACCGCGCCTTCACCTCGTGCGCCAGGTTCACCGCGAAGATGTTGCCCGGCCGTTCGACATAGTCGTGCGTGCCATTGGACACGACGTTCTCACCGCGGACGAACAGCTGCAGCAGCAGATGATCGGAATCGTCGTAGCGGCGCATCCATCGCCGATCGCGCGTGTAGGTCTGGGCGGAAAAGCGCGAATCGGCGAGCAGGATCTTGCCGAGCAAATACTGATGGATGTCCGGCAGGAGCGGCGGCGGCCCGTCCGCAGCGGCGACCGGCCGGGCGTCGAAATAGGGCGCGAGGCTCCGCTGCCACAACCGGGGCAGCTCCTCGTCCGGCACCATGCCGCGCGCCAGGAACGCCTGCGGGACCGGTGCTTTCGGCGTCTCATCGCTCATGCCCGACTGCGCCCCCACACAACGCCGGCCCTCGCGAAATCCCGGCGAACTATAGGAGCAGGTCTTCGCTGCCGCCAAGGCCGGACGACCGTCCCACCGTCGGCCCTGGCGAAGATTGTTGGTTAACCCGGTCTTCACCTTGTCCCGCGGCGGCCGTCCCAACGGCGCTTGAGACGTGGACGACAGTTTTCTGAGACGCGGAAACAATATCGGCCGCGGTTAGGATATAAACTAGCTGGAGTCGGCGCTCGCCGGCGGGGCGGCTCCCTGAAGCAGGGAGCGTTGGGGGGACAGAACGTATGGGGCCGTTAGGGAGAGTTCTGCTCGCCGGATCGTCGCTGGCGGCGATCGCGGCGACGATGTCCGCGCCGCGCAACGCGCTGGCGGATACCACGATCTCGGCCACGACGGCGTCGCAGCAAAATTGGGCCGCCGGCAATTTCACCATCACCAACACCGGCACGATCAGCAACCCCGCGGTCGGCATCAACGCGACCGACGCCGACAGCGGCACCCTGACCATCTTCAGCGGCGGCAAAATCAACGCGACCACCACCGGCATCTCCATCACCAACACCGCCGTCATCGGCACCATCAGCAACAGCGGCACAATCAGTACCACCGGCGGCTTGGCGATCACCATCGCCGGCGGCGCCACGATCTCCAGCTTGAGCAACACCGGCACCCTGAACGGCGGGAACACGGATATTGCGAACCGAGGCAGGATCGGCACCGTGACCAACAGCGGTGTCATCCTCAAAGGGTTCAGCAACCTCCCGGGGGGCACGATCCAATCCGTAAACAACAGCGGCACGATAACCGCCAGCAGCGGCTCTGCGTTCCTCAATCAGAATGCGACGATCGGTACCCTGACCAACAGCGGCACGATCACCTTCAGCGGCGGCAATGGCCTTGGCGTCAACGGCGGCAGCATCGGGCTAATCGGCAACAGCGGCCTGATCTCCGCGGGCAACACCGCGGTCAGCATCGCGTCGGGCACGATCTCCACCCTGACCAACAGCGGCACCATCACCGGTAACCAGAAGGGGCTCCTCAACAACTCGGGGACGATCACCGCCCTGACCAACAGCGGCACCATCACCAGCGCTGCCAACACCGGGCTCAAAAATTCCGGCACGATCACCACCCTGACCAACAGCGGCATGATCAGCGGCGTCACGAACGCGATCAACTACGCGGGCGGCAGCCTCGGGCCGATCAGCCTGTCCGGGGTGATCGCCGGCAGCATCCTCAACAGCTCCGCCAACGGGCTGACCATCGCCGGCGGCAACGGCAGCACCTTCGGCGTGCTGACCGGCTACAACTCCGGCACGCCCTCGGCCGGCAGCCCCGGCACCGTCGGCTCGATCAGCAGCAGCTCGGCCAACCTGGTGTTCTCGTCGGGCAATCTGCTCTTGAACGACAACGTCAACATGGGCAGCAAGACCCTGGTCAACAGCGGGGCGGCGCTGAAGTTCCAGAACACGCTGACCATCACAGGGCAATACAGCCAGAGCGGCGGCGGCCTGATCGCCGTGGCGACGAGTGGCGGGTCGTCGTATGCCGCGATGTCGATCACGGGCAATGCCACGGTCAGCAACGCGACCGTCACCATCTCGGGCAGCGGGCTGACCAAAGGCGAGACCTTTTCCGTTGTGCGCTCGGGCGGCACCGGCTCTTATACCAATGACACTGCCACGATCAGCGGCACGCGCGGGCTCAAAGCGAGCGTGAGCACGAGCGGCAACAACCTCGTGGTGTCGTTGGCGGACGACAGCACGCACTACACGGCGATCGCCCAGAGCGGCGGCGGAGCCGCGGCTAGCTCCATGGCGCCGGCGCTCGACGCGATCAACACGTCGACCAGCGCCACGGCCACCGCGTTCCAAAACTCGGTGCTGAACACGCTGGATGCGCTGCCATCGGCCTCGCAGGCCGCGGCGATCGGGCAGCTGGCGCCGACGCAGCTCGTGCCGGCGGTCCAGGTGGCGACCCAGGCGGTGACGCCGACCACGGCCGCGGTCGAGCAGCACCAGTTGAATCTTTCGTCGGCCGGCGGGGTCGGCTTGGCGGCGGGCTCGAACGGGCACGAGTCGGCGGTGTGGGGCCAGGTGCTCGGCGGCGGCGCGATGCGCGACACCACGGCCTCCGCCGACGGCTTCCATTCCAGGAGCTTCGGGCTGGTCGGCGGGTTCGACCGCCAGGCCACGCCCGACCTGCTGGTCGGCGTGGCGGTGAGCTGGCTCACCTCGCGCAGCACCGGGCTCGACGCCTCCTCCGGCAGTGCGGTGACGACCGACACCTATCAGCTGACCGGCTACGGGGTGCAGCGCTGGGGGCAGCTCTTCGTCGATGGGCAGGCCGGAATCGGCTACACCCAGTTCCGCCAGAACCGCGCCATCAGCTTCCTCGGCGCGACGGCCGATGCCCACTATGACGGGGTGCTGTACCTGGCGAAGGCGGGTGTCGGCTACGACGTGCCGGCCGGCGGGGTGACGCTGACGCCCCTGGCCGGGGTGCGCTACCTGCGCGAGGTCATCGGCAGCTATACCGAGACCGGGGCGGGCAGCGCCGATCTGGCCGTGAGCAGCCAGGGGGTGACGGCGGTGACCCAGGATCTGGGCGGCGAGGTCTCGTGGTCCGTCGAGACCGGCCTGGGCAAGCTCACGCCCGAGGTGCGCCTGGCCTGGGTGCACGACTACAAGAACGGTCCGATCGCCGCGTCGGGCCTGATCGGCGGCGCGTCCTTCACCAACACCGTGGCACGCCCGGCGGCGGACGGGGCGCGCCTCAACCTCGCGGCGACCTTGGATGCCAGCGACGAGGTCACCTTGCGGGCCGAGTTCGAGGGCGAAGTCCGCCACGATTACCAGAGCGCCACCGGCCTGCTGAAGGCGAGCTTGACCTTCTGACGCGCGACGCGACGCGGGCTTGACCCGGGCTGGCAAAGGCCGGGAGGGTCTGGCCGCTGTAAGGGGTTTGCGGCTGAAAAATATTCGGAGGATTTTCAACAATGCTCCGGTCGTGTCGGCAACGACGTGAATCTTGCCGCGCTGTTCGAGTGGGACGGCAATTGTCCCCAGTAAAACCGACCGGCCGTACGTTCTCTGCTTGTAGACCACAAGGAACTTTGAATTACTTGTCGCCCACGAAGACACGTGGGTCCTGACGTAGTCACTCGGTCGGGGGGGCGCGGTCGGGCAATGCTTGATCAACGGGGAAGGCCGCCGGCCCTTCGGGCGCAAGTCGGCGCGGTCGAGCGGTCGCGCGCGCGCCAGCCTCCATGACTGGAAAAAAACCACGGACGCCCGTCCCGCAGGCTTCGCTTGCTCCCGGCGCCGTGCCGGCCAACAGGGAAGACAGCCACGAATTCGAGGGCTTCACCCTCGATCACCGACGAGGCTGTCTGCGCGCCGGCGATCGCGAGATCGAGCTGCGGCCGAAGGGCCTGACGCTGCTGCGCTATCTGGTCGAGAACGCCGGCCGGCTGGTGTCGAAGGAGGAGCTGATCGGCGCGGTGTGGCCGAACGTCACCGTCAGCGACGAGTCGCTGAAACGCTGCATTAGCGACGTGCGTCGGGCGCTGCACGACCAGGCGCAGCGGATCATCAAGACGATGCCGCGGCGCGGCTATCGGTTTGCCGCGGCCATCTCGCAACCCGCACCGGCCGCAGCACCGGTAAGCCGCGCGTCCGCCGGTGCATCGCCCGCCGCGGTCGACCGCGACCAGGTGCGCGCGCCGGCCGCGGAACGCCGGACGGCCGAGCGCCGTCAGCTGACCGTCCTGGCGTGCGAGCTGGTCGGCCTCGCCGCGCTGTCGACCCGGCTTGATCTCGACGAGCTGCAGGACGCGACCGCCGCCTGCCAGCGGCGCTTTGCGGAGATCATCGGGCGACATCACGGTCACTTGACCCTCTGGTCGGGCGACAGCCTGCTGGCCTATTTCGGCCATGCCGAGGCCCGCGAATACGATGCCGAGCACGCCGTCCAGGCCGCGCTTGCCCTGGTCGAGTCGCTCGCCGGGCTTCCTGCCGCCGCCGGCGTTTCGTTGACGGCGCGGGTCGGAATCGCCACCGGCGCCGTCGTGGTCCGCGACCTCGCGGCCGGCGCGGAGCCGGCGGTCGTCGGTGGCCCGCCCAACCTGGCCGTGCGGCTGCGGGCGCTGGCCAGGCCGGGTGCGGTGGTGATCTCGTCGGACACGCGCGACCTCATCGGCGGCCTGTTCGAGTATCGTGATCTCGGCACGGTCACGCTCGAGGGATTGGCCGACGCCGTGCCCGCCTGGCAGGTGCTCGCCGCGAGCGCCGCCGACAGCCGGTTCGAGGCGCTGCGCACGCCCAGCACCCCGTTCGTCAACCGCGACGAAGAGATCGACTTGATCCTGCGCCGGTGGGAACGGGCGAAAGACGGCGACGGCAGCGTGGTGCTGCTGTCGGGCGAGCCGGGCATCGGCAAGTCGCGGATCGCCGAGACCATCCTCGAGCGGCTGAGCGACGAGCCGCATAACCGGTTGCGCTATTCCTGTTCGCCGCACCATCAGGACAGCGCGCTCTACCCGGTCATCACGCGGCTCGAACAGGCGGCCGGCTTCCGGCGCGACGACAAGGACGAGCAGCGGCTCGAAAAGCTCGAGGCGTCGCTCGCCTTGGCGACCGACGATTTCGGCGCGGTCGTGCCGGCGCTCGCCGATTTGCTGTCGGTTCCCACCGGCGGCCGCTATCCGGCACTCGGCCTCACCCCGCAGAAGCGCAAGGAGAAGACGCTCCGCGCGCTGGTGGCCGCGGTCGAGGGACTGGCGGCGCGCCAACCGCTGCTGATCGTTTGCGAGGACGTCCACTGGTGCGACCCCACGACGCGCGAGCTGCTTGACCTGGTCATCGACCGGGTCGCCACGCTGCGCGTCCTGCTGATCATCACATTCCGGCCCGAATTCAAGCCACCCTGGGTTGGCCAACCGCAGGTGACCCTGCTCAGCCTCAGCCGGCTGTCGCCGCGTCACCGCGCCGAGATGATCGCCCGGCTCACCGGAGACAAGGTCCTGCCCAAGGAGATCGCCGACGAGATCGTCGATCGAACCGACGGCGTGCCGCTGTTCGTCGAGGAGCTCACCAGGTCCGTGGTCGAAAGCGGACAGCTGGTGGTGTCCGGCGATCGCTATGTGGTGCGGGGGCCGGCGGCGCCGGTGGCGATCCCGACCTCGCTCCAGGCCTCGCTGCTGGTGCGGCTCGATCGCCTGCCGGAAGCGCGCGGCGTGGTGCAGACCGCGGCCGCGCTCGGCCGCCGGTTCTCGCACGAGATGATCAGCGCCGTCGCCGCGATGCCGCAGGCGCAACTGGACGACGCCCTGGAGCGGCTGGTGCGCACCGAGCTGATCTTCCGCCGCGGGACGCCGCCCGACGCCGAATATGCCTTCAAGCACGCCCTGGTGCAGGATGCCGCCTACGGAACCATGCTGCGCGGCCAGCGCCAGCAGCGCCATGCCGAGATCGCGGCCGCGCTCGAACAGCGCTTTCCGGAGGTCGCGACCGCCGAGCCCGAGCTGCTCGCCCGGCACTGCACGGAAGCCGGGCTCGCGGAGAAGGCGGTCGGCTACTGGCTGAGGGCCGGCCAGCAGGCTTTGGCGCGTTCGGCGATGCGCGAGGCGGTCGCCCGCCTGCGCAAGGGGCTGGAGGTCCTGGCCGGCGTCCCCGAGGGCGACTGGCGCTGGCAGACCGAGTTGGACCTGCAGATGGCGCTGCGGCCGGCGCTGAGCGCCACCACCGGCTCCGCGGCGGCCGGCGTGGGCGAGGCCATGGCGCGTGCCCGCGCGCTGGCCGAGCGGCTCGGCCGGACCGACTGCCTCGCGGCGCTGGGCCTGGGCCAATGGATGGCCCACTTCGTGCGGGCCGAGCACCGCCTCGCCCTGGCGGCCGCCGAACAGATCGAAAAGATGGGCGAAGCGCACAACGCCGTCGCGGTGCAATTGCAGGGGCGCCGCGCCAGGGGTGCGACCCTCGGCCGCCTCGGGGAATTCGTCGCCTCGCGCGATCTGCTCGAGCGCTGCGAGGGATTGCGCGATCCGGCCCATCGCGCCGTGACGGGAGGAATGGTCGCGGACGTCTACGTGCAGATGCTGGGCGAGCTCGCCCAGACCCTGGCTTATCTCGGCCACGTGGACCAGGCACGGCAGCGCCTCGGCGAAGCCCTGGCCGAAGCGCGCCGCCTCGAGCATGTCAATACGCTCGCCGCCGCACTCGGTCTTGCCTGCATGACCGACTGGGTCGCCGGCTCGCCCGATTTGCGGCAGCACGCCGAGGAGATGCTCGGGCTGGCCGAGGAACACGGGCTCGCGGTGGCGCGCAGCTCGGCGATGGCCTTCTGCGGCGCGGCCTTGACCAGGCGCGGAGAGGTGCCGCAAGGGGTCGAGTTGCTCTCGCAGGCGCTGACGATGATGCGTGCGGTCGGGTGGGTCTTCAATACGCCGGACGTGCTGATGATGCTCGCCGAGGCGCATGCCGCGCTCGGCCAGGCCGACGAAGGATTGCGCTGTCTCGCCGAGGCCCAGGATTTCATGGAGACACATGAGGAGAGGCGGGGCGAGGCCGGCCTGCATCGGCTGCGCGGCGACCTGCTGGCTGCCGCCGGCGATCAGGCCGCCGCCGGACAGAGTTATCGCGGGGCGCTCGCGATCGCGCGGTCGCAGAGCGCCAGGCTCCTGGAACTGCGCGCGTCGCTGGGCCTGGCGCGCCTGTGGCTCCGGCAGGGCAAGTGCCGCGAGGCCCGCGATCTTCTCGTCCCGATCTGCCGCTGGTTCGCCGAGGCTACCGATCTTCCGGTCCTCGCCGAGGCCAAGGCCCTGCTCAAGGCATCGGCGTAGCCACGGCCGGCGCCCGTCCTTGGGCTGAGGGGGCCCGCGCAGCGGACTCAACCGCGACCGCGGCAACGCGGCGCGTCCGGCACCGCGTCCTCACGCTTTTTTCACCGCAATTTCACCCCTCGCTCACGACAACGCCCGGGCAGGTGCGGTCAACTGAGACGCGCTGGAATGGCAAGGCTGCGCGGCCGGGCGCCATCGGCACGGGCATGCGATCGAGGGGGCTGGGGGATGGGACCGTCGGCGAGGATTTTGCTGGCGGGAACGTCGGTGCTGGCGATCGCGGTGGCGTCATCGTTTGCCCGCAAAGCCCTGGCCGACACCACCATATCGAATTCGACCGCGGCGCAGCAGAACTGGTCGGCCGGCAACTTCACCGTCACCAACACCGGCACGATCAGCGCTCCCGCCATCGGCGTGAATGCGACGGGGACCGGCAGCGGCACGTTGACCGTCTTCAGCGGCGGCAAGATCAGCGCGGCCACCACCGGCGTCAACGTCTCCAACACCGCCACCATCGGCTTAATCAGCAACAGCGGCATCGTCAGCGCCAGCGTTAGCTCCACCAGCGGCACCGGCGCCGGAATCAACAACAGCGGCATCATCGGCACGCTCACCAACAATGGCACCATTACCAGCAGCGCCAGCGGCTGGGCAATCAACAACAGCGGCAGCATCGGCGCGCTCACCAACAGCGGCACGATTACCAGCAGCCTCAGCGCGCAAACTCGGATCCGCAACAGCGGCACCATCGGCACCTTGACCAACCGCGGCCTGATCGCCGCCGGCGCCTCCGGCGGCGCGATCTCCAGCTCCGGCAGCATCGGCACCCTGATCAACACCATCGGCGGCACCATTACCGGCAACTCTGCGATCTCCATCGGCGGCAACGTCGGCACCCTGATCAACAGCGGCACCATCAGCGCCATTGTCGGAGGAGCAATCGCGCTCAACACCTCCGGCAGCATCGGTGGGATCACCAACAGCGGTGTGATCGCCGGCACTATCTCGAACCTCTCCACGAACGCGCTGACCATCGCCGGCGGTACAGGCAGCACGTTCGGGCTGCTCACCGGCTATAATTCCGGTACGCCCTCGCTTGCCAGCCCCGGCACGGTCGGCTCGATCAGCATCCCCTCGGCCAACCTCGTCTTCTCGTCCGGCAACCTGCTGCTCAACGACAATGTCACCGTCGGCGCCGGCCACACCGTCAGCAACACCGGGGCCGTCCTTAAGATCCAGAACCCGCTGACCATCACCGGCAAATACAGCCAGAGCGGCGGCGGCCTCGTGGTCGTCACCACCGGCAACGGCACGTCCTATGGCTACATGACGGTGTCGAGCAACGCCACCGTCGCCAACGCCGCCATCACGATCTCCGGCAGCGGCCTGACCACCGGCGAGACCTTCTCCATCGTGCGCCCGGGCGGCACCGGCAGCTACACCGGCGACACCGCCACGGTCAGCGGCACCAACGGCTTGAGCGCCGCGGTCAGCACCAGCGGCAACAATCTCATCGTGACCCTGGCCACCGCGACCGACACCACGATCTCGACGGCGGCGGGCGCGCAAACCTGGTCTTTCGGCAATTTCACGGTCACGAGCACCGGCAGCGTCAGCGGCGGCGCCACGGGAATCGCCGCTTCGGGCACCCTCGGCCTCCTCAGCAACAGCGGCAGCATCGGCGGCACCACCTACGGCGTCAACAACAGCGGCAGCATCGGCACCATCAGCAACGCCGCTGGCGGCACCATCAGCGGCGGCAACCACACCGGGATTTTCAGCAGCGCCAGCATCGGCGCACTCAGCAACAGCGGCCTGATCAGCGGCGGCGCCAACGCGATCAACAACTCCGGCAGCATCGGCACGTTCACCAATAGCGGGACCATCGCCGGCAATATCCTCAACAGCTCCGCCAACCCGCTGACCATCGCCGGCGGCAGCGGCGCCACCTTCGGCGTACTCACCGGCTATAATTCCGGCACGCCGTCTCTCGCCAGCCCCGGCACGGTCGGCACGATCACCAGCACCTCGGCCGATTTGCTGTTCTCGTCGGGCAATCTGCTGCTCAACGACGACATCAATGTCGGCGCGACCCACACCGTCACCAACGGCGGCGCCACGCTGCAATTGAGCAATCCGGTGTCGATCACCGGCGCCTACAGCCAGAGCGGCGGCGGCCTGGCGATCGCCACCACCAACCGCGGCAACTCCTACGGCTACCTGACGATCAGCGGCAACGCCAGCGTCGCCAACGCCGCCATCACCATTTCCGGCAGCGGCCTCGCCGCGAACCAAACCTTCACCATCGTCCGCCCCGGCGGCACCGGCAGCTATAGCGGCAACACCGCGACGGTCAGCGGCACCAGCGGCTTGCGCGCCAACATCACCGATGTCGGGAACGACCTCGTGGTGACGCTGGCCGGCAGCAGTTACGCGACGCTCGCCCAGTCGGCTGGCGGCGCCGCGGTCGGCATGGGGCCGGCGCTCGACGCCGTCTCGGCCGCCAGCAGCCCGGCGGCCATCGCATTCCAGAACACGGTGCTGGCGACCTTGGATGTGCTGCCGGCCGCGGCGCAGCCGGCGGCGGTCAAGCAACTCGCCCCCACGCAGCTGGCGCCCGCCCTCGTGGCCGCGACCCAGGCGGCGACGCCGACCACGGCGGCGGTCGAGCAGCACGAGCTCGCTGCCTTGCGGGGCGGCGGGGTGGGGGCGGCGGCCGGCTCGGGTCCGCACGATTACGCCGTGTGGAGTCAGGTTCTCGGCGGCACGGCACTCCGCGACAGCACCGCCGGCGCCGACGGCTATCGCTCGACCGATGTCGGGCTGATGTTCGGGCTCGAGCGCCAGGTCACGCCGGCGCTGCTCATGGGCGTGGCGGTGAGCTGGCTCCAAGGCCACGCGTCGGGGCTGGACGGCGCCGCCGGCAGCGCCACGACCACGAACACCTACCAGGTGACCGGCTACGGCGTGCAGCGCTGGGGCCCAGCCTTCGTCGACGCGCAGGCGGGTGTTGGTTACATCAATTTCCGCCAGGGCCGCGCCATCAGCTTCCTGGGCACGGACGCGCAAGCCGCCTATGACGGCCAGCTCTATCTCGCCAAGCTCGGCGCCGGCTACGACATCCCGGCCTACAGCGTGACGCTGACCCCGGTCGCTGGCTTGCGCTTCCTGCGCGCCGTCAGCGACGGCTATACCGAGACCGGTGCCGGCAACGCCGATCTGAGCGTGGAGCGCCGCGGCGTTCAATCGCTGACCCAGGACCTGGGCGCCAAGCTGACGTGGGACGTGACCACCGACTGGGGCGTGCTGAAGCCCGAGGCGCGCCTGGCCTGGGTGCACGACTATACCCAGGGGCCCATCGCCTCCTCCGGCCTGATCGGCGGCGAAGCCTTCACCAGCACGGTGACCCGGCCGGCGGCGGACGGGGCGCGCCTCAACCTCGCGGCGACCTTGGATGCCAGCGACGCGGTCACCTTACGGGCCGAGTTCGAGGGCGAGCTCCGCCACGATTACCAGAGCGCCACCGGCCTGCTGAAGGCGAGTTTGAACTTCTGACGCGCGACGTGGCGCGGGCTTGACCCAGGCCGGCAAAGGCCGGAAGGTCTGCCTCCGTGATCAGCAGGTGGGCGCATCGATGAAGCACGTTGGGGGGGCCGTGGCGGTTGCCGTGCTTCTCGGCTCGACGTCTGTCGGCCAGGCGGCCGAGACGAAAGGCGCCGAGGCGCTGTGGCACAAGGCCTGCGGCAAGGATGGCAACGGACACGAGGCGTGCATCGTCGAGCAGTTCGCGGTCGCCATGCCGCAAAACGTCGTGGCGGCGCATATCCGCCTGTCGGCGACCGGACAGCCCGATCAGATACTCATGCGGCTGACCGTGCCGCTCGGCGTGCTGCTCGCCCGCGGCCTGGTGCTGAGCGTCGACGACACGAAGCCGATCGATCTGCCCTTCGAGCGCTGCACCCGCGAGGGCTGCGAAGCCACGGCCGTGCTGGACAAAAGGGCCTTGGCGACGTTCACGCACGGCACGACGCTCACCGTGCGCTACGCGATGACCGAGGCGGCGCCGCTGGACATCCCGATCCGCCTGCAGGGGCTGGCGGACGCCTTGACGCAGCTGTCGAAATAGGTCGCCCGCGCATGGCCTCCAAGCCGACGGCCCGAGCCGGCGCTCCGGACCTCAGCATCGCGGAAGCGCTGAGCCGCGCGCACGCGCACTGGAACGCCGGGCAGGCCGACCAGGCGGAGCTGTTCTGCCAGCGCATCCTGGCCGCGTGGCCGGGCCAGGCGGACGCGCTTCACCTGATGGGCGTGATGGCGCACGCCTACGGCAACCGCGACCTTGCCATCCAGCATCTGCGCCAGGCCTGCCAGGCGCCGCGCGCGCCGGCCGTGTACTTCAGCAACCTTGCCGAAATGTGCCGCCAGCAGGGATTGCTGGCGGAAGCCGAGCGCGCCGGGCGACGCGCCGTGGCGCTCGACCCCAACCTCGTCGCGGCCTGGAACAACCTCGGCATCATCCTGCAGGAGGCGGGCCAGCTGGAGGAGAGCCTGGCCTGCCTCGAGCGGGTGGTCGCCCTCGAGCCGGACAATGCCGAGGCGCACAACAATCTCGGCAATACCTGCAAGCGGATGGGACGGCTGGAGCAGGCCGAGACTTTCTATAAGAGGGCGCTGGCGCTCAATCCCGACTACGCCGAGGCCCACAGCAATCTCGCCCACCTGCTGAACGACCGCGGCCGCTTCGACGAGGCGGCGGCGTCGGCGCGGCGCGCCATCGATCTCAGTCCGCAGCTGGCCGACGCCTACATCAATCTCGCCGGCGTCGAGACGTCGCGACAGCGCTGGACGGAATGTCTGCGCTGGCTCGACATGCTGCTGGCCTTCGCACCGCTTCATGCCGGCGGCCTTGCCGCGCGTGCGGTGGCCTTGAAGCATCTCGACCGGCTGGACGAGGCGCTGGACTCGGTCAAGCGCGCGCTGGCGGCGTCCCCGGAGAGGGCCGAATCCCACGACACGCTGGGACAGGTTCTTCAGGCGCTCGACCGCGTCGACGAGGCCCTGGCGTCTTTCGACCGTGCGGCCGCCTTGCCCGGCCTCGCGGCCGAAAGCGCGCTCGTCAACCGCGGCGTGCTGTTCACGGAGATCGGGCGCCAGGACGAGGCGCGGGCGGCCTTCGAGCGCGCGATCGAGGCCTTCCCGCACTCGGTCAAGGCGCATGCCAGCCGGGCGGACCTGGTGACCTTCGCGCCCGGCGATCCCCGGATCGCGCAGATGGACGCCCTGCTGCGCGGCGAGGTGTCCCACGGCGACCGCACGGCGCTGCATTTCGCGCTCGCCAAAGCCTATCTCGACATCGGCGACTCCGACCGCGCCTTCGGCCACCTGCACGAGGGCAATCGGCTGAAGCGCTCGACCTTCACCTACGACGCCGAGGCCACGAGCCGGTGGATGAAGTCCATCGCCGCGGTCTTCACCCCGGCCCTGCTGGCGCGGCTCGCCGGCGCGGGCGGCAACTCGGCGCTGCCCGTCTTCATCGTCGGCATGCCGCGCTCGGGCACCACGCTCATCGAGCAGATCCTGGCCTCGCACCCGCTGGTGCACGGCGCCGGCGAATTGTCGATCCTGCAGCGGATCGTCGACGGGCTGGGCGAGTATCCGGCCGCCGTCGAGCGCCTCACGCGCGACGATTTCGGCCGGATGGGCCGCGCCTATCTCGCCCGAGTCGAGAAACTGGCCGGGGGCAAGCGCCATGTGGTGGACAAGATGCCGGCCAATTTCCTCCGTGCCGGGCTCATTCGCCTGATCCTGCCCGACGCGCGGATCATCCATTGCCGGCGCGATCCGGCGGACACGTGCCTGTCGTGCTACAGCCGGCTGTTCGAGGGCGAGCAGGCGTTCGCCTACGACCAGGTCGAGCTCGGCCGCTTCCACCGCGACTATCAGGGGCTCATGGCGCATTGGCGCGCGGTGCTGCCGGCCGACCGCCTCCTCGACGTGGACTACGAGGCGGTGGTGGACGACCTCGAAGGCCAAGCCCGCCGGCTCGTGGAATTTCTCGGCCTGCCCTGGGACGCGGCGTGCCTGCGCTTTCACGAGACCCGCCGCGCGGTGCGCACCGCCAGCGTCAATCAGATCCGCCAGCCCGTCTACACGACGTCGAAGCACCGGTGGCGGAAGCATGCCCGGCATCTGGGGCCGCTGCTCGAGGCGCTGGGGATCTCCGCCGACGGTCCATGACGGAGCCGGCGCAGATCGCCGCGCGCGCCCAGGCGCTGATCGAGGCGGGCGAGCTCGAGCAGGCCGAAGCCCTGCTGACGCCGCATCTCACCGGCGGCGCGGGGCCGATCGTGCTGTGGGCGGTCCTGGCCAAGTGCCTGCGCCATCAGGGCCGGCCGCGCGAGGCGCTGCCGATCCAGCAGATGCTGGTGGACGCCGTGCCGGGCAACCTGTCGGCGCGCTTCGATCTGGCCGAGACGCTGCTGCTGCTCGGCGAGTTCGACCGCGGCTGGCGCGAATACAATTACCGCTACAGCCTGGAGCACACCACGCGCATCGCCCGCAAGGTGCAGCGGCCGCGCTGGAACGGCCGGCCGATCCCCGGCAAGACCTTGCTGATCCATGACGAGCAGGGCTTCGGCGACACGCTGCAATTCATCCGCATGGTGGCGTGGGCGAAGGCGCGCAGCGAGGCGCGAATCATCCTCGAGGTCTCGCCGGACCTGCGGCCGCTCGCCGAACGCTGCGCCGGCCACGACGTGCTGATCACGCGCGGCACGATCCCGCCGCCGTTCGACGTGCATTGCGAGATGATGAGCCTGCCGATGGTGATGGGCTTCTCGCTGGCCGATCTGCCGGGAACGATGCCTTATCTCTCGCCGGACCCTGGGCGGCTCCGCCGCTGGCGCAAGCGTCTCGCTGGGTTGGCCCGGCCGCTGGTGGCCCTGAACTGGGCCGGACGACCCACGCTCTACCACGGCCAGAACCGGGCGGTCAGCCTTGCCGCGCTGGCGCCCTTGGCCGCCGAGGGGATCACGTTCCTGTCCATCCAGAAGGGCGGACCCGCGGCGGAGGCCGCGACGCCGCCGCCCGGCATGGCGCTCGTCAATCTCAGCGACGAGATCAAAGACTTCGAGGACACGGCGGCCATTCTGAGCGTCGCCGATCTGCTGATCTCGATCGACAGCGCCCCGGCGCATCTCGCGGGCGCCCTCGCGCGGCCGGCGTGGATCATGCTCGGTTACGTCGCCGACTGGCGCTGGCTGCTCGATCGCGCGGACTCTCCCTGGTATCCATCGCTGCGGCTGTTCCGCCAACCCAAACGCAGGGACTGGGACAGCGTGATCGCGGCCATCGCCGCGGAGCTGCGCGCCTTCCGCGCGCGGCCGACATGACCGCAGGGCGCCTGCTGCTGCTGGTCGTGTTGCTGTCGTGCGCGGCGTGTACCGCGTCGCGTCGCGCCGAAGGGCCGGAGCTGGCGCAGAAAGCGGGATGGCGCTGGGACATCCTGCGCGCCGGCATGTTCGATCTCGCCGCCGCATCGTCACCGCGCGCCGGGAGCGACACGCTGGTGGTCTATCTCGAAGGCGACGGCCTCGCCTATGTACATCCGCGTCAGCCGGCGATGGACCCCACGCCCACCGATCCGGTGGCACTCCGGCTCGCCCTGGCCGACCCAGGGCGCACGGCCGTGGCGTGGCTGGGGCGGCCCTGCCAGTACACGCTGCCCGACCACGGACGGAACTGCGCGGTCGCGTACTGGACCGCGCGCCGCTATGCACCAGAGGTCATCGACAGCGTCGCCGCCGGCATCGATGGCCTGAAGGCGCGAAGCGGCGCCGCGCGGCTGGTCCTCGTCGGATATTCCGGCGGCGGCGCGCTGGCGGTGTTGCTGGCGGCGCGGCGGCCGGACGTCGCCGAGATCGTGACCGTGGCCGCCGACCTGGATCTCGGCTATTGGACGGCGCGCGACGGGCTGTCGCCGCTCACCGGATCGCTGGATCCGGCGCAGTCGGCCGCGGCAACGGCCGGCATCCCGCAGATCCACTTCACCGGTGGCCATGACGAGACGGTGGGCACCGACGTGGCGCGGTCCTTCCTGCGCCGCCTGCCGCCGGGGGCGCCCGCGCGGCTGGTCGAGATTCCCGACTTCAATCATGACTGCTGCTGGGCGAGAGACTGGCCGGTACTGGTAGGACGCGACTGGCCGGCCGTGCGATGACGCTGCCCGACCTATCTTGACCTCTACGGCTTCAGGTCCGGCTACCCTAGGCGCCGGCCTATTCGTTTCATCTGAAACGATTTCACTTGAACCGGTTCTCCGGGCGGCGGATACTTGTCCGCAAGCGAGCCGCGGCGCGGTTCGCACATGAATGGCGCGCGCATGGGAGAGACATGAACGCCCTATTTGTCCGCTCCGCCGCCGTTGCGGCCGCGCTGTTCGCCGGCTTCGCCGCGAGCGGCGCCGATGCCGATACCTATCCGAGCAAGCCGGTCCACATCGTCGTGCCGTACGTCGCGGGCGGCCTGGTCGACAGCCTTGCGCGCGTGATGGCAAGCCACATGTCCGAGACCATGGGCCAGCCGGTGATCGTCGAGAACCGGCCCGGCGCCAGCGCCATGCTCGGCATGTCCGCCTGCGCGCGCGCCACGCCGGACGGCTACACCGCCTGCCTCAGCCTTCCCGACCCGGTCACGTACAACCCGCAGCTCTTCAAGGAGCTGCCGTACGACCCGGCCAAGGACTTAGCGGCGGTGATCAATCTCGGCTTCACGAACAATCTGCTCGCGGCGAACATCAAGGCGCCGTTCGATACGTATAAGGACATGATCGCGTACGCGAAGGCGAACCCCGGCAAGATCAACTGGGGGACGTGGGGGCCGGCGACCGTGCCCGACCTTTACCTGCGCTGGATCCTGAAGCACACGCATGTCGACATCACGGCCGTGCCGTACAAAGGTGCCGCACAGACCAACCCGGCCCTGATCGCTGGCGAAATCGACGTGATGTACACCGGCTTCGGCGTCGCACGCCCACAGATCGAGGCGCACCAGGTGAAGCCGGTCGTGTCGCTGACGGCCAAGCGGTCGCGCTTCATGCCCGGTCTGCCGACCCTGGCCGAAGCCGGCGACGATCCGGGCCTGCAGAGCTATTTCGGCGTGTGGACGGCCGGCGGCACGCCGCAGCCGATCCTCGACCGGCTGAATACCGAATTCACCAAGGCAGTCCAGACGCCCAAGGCCGAGGAGTTCTACAAGACCTACACGCTCGACTTCACGCCCAATAGTGCGGCCGAGTTCGCCGCCTTCGTCAAACAGGACGCCGCCACGGTGGCCAAGGTCTTCAAGACCATCGGCATCGAGCCCTCGGCGGAGAAATAGAAGAAATAATTTTCAGGAGCGTATCATGAACACGATCGACATCCACGACCTCTATTCCGGCATCCTGAGCAACGTGCATCAGGAGCTGCCGCACAAGACGATGGACAAGAAGCTCATCATCAACGTCGCCCCGACCGGCGCGTTCATGAACCGGCAGCAGAACCCGGGCCAGCCCTACACGATGGACGAAAACGTGCAGGCGGTGATCGAGGCCCACAAGGAAGGCGCCGCGGTCTGGCACGTGCACGCGCGCGACCGCGACGGCACGCCGAGCAAGGACCCGCTGGTGGTCAAGGAGACCATCGCCCGCGTGCTCGACAAGTGCCCCGACATCGTGACCTCGGTCATCCCGTACGCCGACTACGGCACGGGGCAGGGCCTGGACCTGGTCAAGCGCACGGTCGACGTTTTGACCGACGCCGGGCCGGAGTTCATGCAGTCGGCCGTGCTCCTGATCCAGACCACGGCGTTCTCGGAGAAGTTCGTCTACGTGATCACCGAGAAGCTGCTGGCCGACCAGGTGAAGTATCTCGAGGACCACGGCGTGCGCCCGGAATACCAGGCGACGAGCTACCAGGGCATCAAGGACGTGCTCGACTGGCTGGTCGCCAAGGGCATCGGCAAGAACCCGCCGCTCATGAACATCATGATGGGATTCCACGGCTTCAGCCACGGCTCGCCGCTCGGCCCCGACCCGTGGAACTACCTCTACATGATGACCATGCAGCAGACGCTCGCCCCGCATGCCGTGAAGGGCGTGTGCGCCGGGGGCCGCAACTGGCTGCCCTTCTGCACGCTGGCCGTGATGCTGGGCTTCGACATGGTGCGTGTCGGCATGGAGGACACGGTCTATCTTTACCCGCACCGGCAGGAGAAAATCCAAAGCTCGGCCGAGGCGGTGCGAAAGATCGCGACCGTCGCTCGCGAGCTCGGGCGCGAAATCGCAACCCCCGCCGAGGCGCGGGAGATCATGGGCATCAAGTTCGGCGCGCGGAAGGCGGCATCGCCCAAGCAGACCGCAGCGGAATGAACGCCCTCAATCCGCAGCGCGACGCGGCACTCGCGGCCGATACGTCCCGCCTGCTCGGGCTCGAGGTGCTCGAGCATGCGGTGCCGTACAAGCTCTACAAGCTCGCCCTGCGCGGCTCGCGGGCGAAGAGCGCCTACATCAAGAAGCGGGTCGGGCTGTCGATCGACGAGTGGAAGGTGCTGCTGTTGATCGGCACCTTCTCGCCGCTGTCGACGAAGGAAGTGGCCGAGCGCTCCACCCTCGACAAGGTCCGGGTCAGCCGCACGACCGACCGGCTGGTCCGCCAGGGCCTCGTCACCGGCCACCGCGACCCGGAAGATCGGCGCAAGGTGGAGCTCAAGCTCACGCGCGCGGGAAAAGCCAAATATCGCGGCGTGGTGGACTCGCTGGCGACGTGGGACAGCGCCTTCGTGCAGGTGCTCGATTCCAAATCGCTGACGAGCCTGATCAAGCTTCTGCAGACCCTCGATCAGCGCATCGACGAGCTCGAACGCCGCTATTGAGCAGCCGTGACCGCGATACCCCGGCTGGACAGGGCCGCCTGCACGACACGGAGGAAGTGCTTCACGTTCAGCGGCTTGGTGAGATAGCTGTAAAATCCGGCGTCCACTCCACGCTGGATCTCGTAAGGCAATACGCCGGCGCTCAGCGCCAGAACCGGGGTGCCGATCAGGTAGGGCAAGCGTTTGATCTGCCGGAGCACTTCATAGCCGCTGATATCCGGCAGATTGATGTCGAGGATGATCACGTCAGGGCGATGGCGCGCGGCCAATGCGATGCCCGTTGTGCCGTCCGTCGCCTCGATCATCGTGACGTCGCGGAGCGGGGCGAAGATATTGCGGACCAGGGCGAGGTTCGCCGGATTGTCTTCGACGTACAGGACCGAGAAGCCCGACAGCTCGGCCGCCGGCCGCAGGTCCGCCGCGTTGCCCTCGGTCTCGTCGACCGAGGCCTTGCCATACACCGGGATGTCCACCCAGAAGCAGCTGCCCTCGGCGAGAATGCTGGAAAAGCCGATGCCCCCGCCCATGAGCTCGATCAGACGGCGGCTGAGGGCCAGGCCGACGCCGGTGCCCTCGATGGCCCGAGCCTCGGCGCCCAGCCGGCTGAAGGGCTGAAACAGCTCGGCCTGCCGGGCGACAGGGATGCCGATTCCGGTATCCCTGACCGCGATCCGCACCTTGTCGCCGATCTCCTCGTACGAGAAGCTCACGATCCCCTTGGGCCGGTTGTACTTGACCGCGTTCGAGCCGAGGTTGATCAGAACCTGCGCCAGGCGCACGCGATCGGTCATCAGCGCGGGCATGGCGAGGCCGAAATCGTGCGGGACGACGCTGATGTCCACCTTGCGGGCGGATTGCTCCAAGGTGGCGACGACCGACTTCATGAGCGGCACGAGGTCGACGCGTTCCATCGAGACAGAGAGCTTCCCGGCCTCGATCTTGCTGAGATCGAGGATGTCGTTGATGAGCTCGAGGAGATGGCCGCCGCTCGCCAGGATCTCGTCGATGAATTCCTTCTGCTTCGCGGTCACGGCTCCGAAGTTTTCGCCATCGAGGATTTGCGCGAAGCCCAGGATGGCGTTCAGCGGCGTGCGCAGCTCGTGGCTCATGAGCGCCAGGAATTCCGACTTGGCGCGATTGGCGTCGTCGGAGGCCTGCTTCTCGACCATCATCCGGCGCTCGCTCTGCGCCGCCTCGTCGCGCTCCTTGGCGCGGGCCTCGATGAGCTCCGCCGCCTTCGCGAGCGCCCGCCCCAGCTCGTTGACCTCCTCGATCTCGACCGGAGGGACGTCCAGTTTCTCGTTGGAGCCCAGCGCCAGCGCCGGCGCCACCAGCGCGTTCAGGGAGCGCGTCATGCGGCCGGCAATGGATTTCGCGAGCAGAACGCCCAGCAGCAGGACCACCAGCGCCAACGCCACGTTGATCATCAGCGCCCGCTGAAGGCCGGCCGTCACGACGCTCGCCGGCACCGAGAACGCGATCATCCAGCCGCTCCGCGGCGATCGGCTGAACGCCTCGAAGGTGGAGACACCCGCCTCGTTGACGGTCTCATACGCGCCTTCGTCGGCCGCCGTCGCCCGCTGCAGAAGGTCCGCCGGGGCCTTCTTGCCGATATAACTGTCCTCGTCCTCGGTGCGCGCGCCGATCGTCCCCGAGCGGTCGAGAATGGACACGATCCAGCCGGCCGCGATCTTCTGCCGCTGCAGCACCTCGCCGAGACGATGCGAGAACATGCCCATGCCGACCAGGTATTTGATCTTGCCGTCCACGAACACCGGCGCCGACATGCCGAGCACCATGCGCCCGGTCGCCGGCCCCTTGAACAGATCGGACACCACCGGCTTGCCGGTCTCGATCGCGCGATTGACCATGCGCAGGTCGGTTTCCCGCGGCAGCGGCGAGCCGAACGGCTTGATCGTGTTCAGGATCTGCTGGCCCGTCAGGTCGTGCATGACGATGTTGCTGCCCACCTGGGTCGGCAGCAGCGCCTGCGCTTCGGCGTAAAAGGCTTTCAGGTCGCCGCTCTGAAGGGTCCGCGACACCGAGAGCGCCTGCAGGATCTGCTGGATGCCCTCGAGGTCGGCATCGACCGCCTGCATCAGCGCGCGCGCCGTGGAGACCATGTCGCGCTCCATGCTGGCGCGCTCGCGCTCATAGGATTCGAAGATCAGGGCGCCGGCGACCAGGGCCGCCGGCAGGATGCAGCCGACCACCAGCCACCCGAGCCAGAACTGCATCGTCCGCCGGCGCCGACCGATGGGGAGAGGCGGCATGGATCAGCAGCCCGCGATGCGGCTTGGCTTGACGCCCTTAAGGGAGGCAGAGGTTCCGGAGGTCATGGTCCCAGACGTTCTCGTTACCGCATGCCTAATGCGGAATGATGAACAACTGCTGAATGGGCGATATTATGAAAGTAAATCAACGCGATGCGGGATAGCGAGCCGCCATCAGGAGCGGTATAATTGCAAGTAGTTCGGCCGCTGTGGCGACGGCAGCGCAGGCCGGAATCGACGCGTCGTAGAGCGCGCCCAGAACGGCACTGCCGAGGAACCAGGCGACTCCGAAGATGGCCCCGAACAGGCCGTAGGCGGATCCCAGGCGCGTCTGCGGGACCATCTGGGCCACGGCTGCCTGCATCACCGATTCATGCGCGCCAAGGCCGAGGCCCCACAGGAGAGCCCCGGCCACCGCCAAGGCGACGTCGTCCGAGAACGCGAGCGGCGCGTAGGCCGCGACCACGATGGTGAGCGGCACCAGCACCCGCAGGCCGTGCCGGTCGAACAGCTTGCCCATAACCAGCGAGCCTGCGCCACCAGCTCCCATCGCAAGCGCGTAGAACACCGGGATCCAGGGGTGCGGCACGATGGCCGCCTTCGTGTCGTGATAGGCGATGAGCGAGTAGTCCGCGAAGCCGAAGGCCACGAGGGCTCCGGCGGCGGCATACCACCAGAATGCCGCGGGATATGGCCGGTCCGCAGCCGGCACGGCCTCGCGCGCGGCTCGGCCCGCGTTCGGATAAGCAACGCACAGCCCGAAGACCAGCAACAGCGTGACAAGGGCGGGCACGGCCAGGGCACCAAAGGCCGGATGCGCGTCGCGCCAGACGAACAGGATCGCCGCCACTGCAATCGGGCCGATCAATGCGCCCAGCTGGTCCAGCGCCTCGTTGAGGCCGAACGCCCAGCCGCGACCCATCCGCTCGCCAGCCTCGGCCAGCATGACGTCGCGAGGCGGGGTCCGGGTCGCGCGCCCGGTCCGTTCGGCCAGGACCAGAACCGCCGCGTGCGGCCACGTACCGACCAGCGCCAGCGCCGGCACCGCCAGCATCTGAACGAGGTAGCCGGCCAAGGTGGCGGGCCAGTAAAGGCGCGTCCGGTCGGCCCAGCGTCCCGAGGCCAGCCGCAAGGTATAGCCCAGGAGCTCGCCGAATCCCGACACGGCACCGACCACCAGCGCGCTGGCCCCCAGCCCCGCCATGTACACGCCGATGATGCTGCGGGCGCCCTCGTAGGTCATGTCGGCGAACAGATTGACCGCGCCGAACAGGAGCACGAAGCGGAGGCGCGAGGTGTCCGTCCAGGGTTCGCGCGTCGGCACGGCCATCAAAACGGGTGTCCGAGGATCAGCTTCAACACCAGATCATCGGAGGCCGCCGTGAACCCGTGGCCGATGCCTGCTTCGACATCGAAGCGGTCTGTCGAATAGTCGACGACCGCGAACAGCATATGCTGCTGGTCGTTGACACCCGCGAATTTGTGGAACTCGCCGTAATCGGAATAGTGCTCGAGCGCCACCGCCCAGGTCGGCGACAGATTGTAGTCGAGCCGCTCGGCGGGCGCGAAGTCGAGCGAGCGGACTCCATGCCAGTTGTTGTCGATGATCGGATTGATGATGAAGTCGACCGGCCCGAAGCGCCAGCCGAGGATCGGGCGGATCTCCTGGCTGAAGCGGGTCGGCTCCCAGTAATGCGCGTTGTAGCTGAATTCGAAATTGATCCCGTAGAAGAACTGATGCTCGGCCGCGTGCGGCTGGACGAACAGGAAACGGGTCTTGAAGCCGTTGAGCGTGAACTGGTCCTGGCGCGACGCGTAGGAGTAGAGCGGCATGTAGAGGCCGGCCTCAAACCAGTCGGTAACTCCGTAGGCCCATTCCGGCACGCCGTTGAGCGTTCCTTCCGGAATCACCCCGCCGCGGAAGTCCGGCGTCTTGCGCCCGATCGGGGTGTAGTTGTTGTGGAGCTCGATGCTGGCCTGACCAGGCTCGTTGATCTCGGCGTTGTAGACCTGGATCTCGTCGGTCTGCGCCAGCGCGCCACCGCCCCACAGCAGCAAGGCCGCAGCCGGCACGAACACCCATCGCTGCGATGGCACTGTCATCCCGATCAGGCGTAGTTGAACAACGCCATGAAGCCGAAATCCATGTGCAGCTGCTGATGGCAGTGGAACAAGGTCACGCCGGGATTGTCGGCCGTGAAGTCGAACTCCGCCTCCTGGTAGCCGCCCAGCATCACCACGTCCTTGATGAGACCTGACGTCGGCTTGCCGCCGATGCGGATCAGCTCGAAGCTGTGCCGGTGCAGATGGACCGGATGGATGTCGTCGCTGGCATTGCGCAGCTTGAGCCGGTAGCGGCGACCCCGCTCGATCGTATACGCCGGCTTCATCGTCTGCATCGAGAAGGCTTCTCCGTTCAGCGTCCAGACGTTGAACCCGTGCTGGGCGGCGTTCTGCTTCACCACGAGCATCTCGATGGTCTGGTCGGGCGCCGGCGCCGCCGCCCCTGGGCGCGCAAAGCGCGTGTAGTCCCACTTGAAGGGCCTCGGCTTCGCCCATTGCGGCTTGCCCTTGCGCCCGGCGTATTCGACCACGATGCCCATGCCGTGCTTGCGGTCGTCATCGGCGAGGTCGCCGAGGATCCACACCCCCGGATGCTTCATCTCGACGATCGCCGAAATGCGCTCGGCGGTGCCGAGCCACAGGACCGGCACGTCGGCCGGGACCGGCACGGGGTTGCCGTCGAGCGCCACCACGCGGAACGTATGACCCGGCAGGGCCAGGCTGCGGATCTCAGTGGCACTCGCATTCAGCACGTGAAAGAGCACCCGCTGGCCCGGCTTCACACGGATGGGCTCGCCGTGGCCCAGCATGCGGCCGTTGATGGCGAAATATTCGTAACCGACTTCGAATCCCTTGGGACCTTTGAACTGCTGGTCCGCCAGCTTGCCGACCTGCTTCAACCCCGGGCTCGCCGAGCCCGCGAGCATGTCCATCGCCATGTCGCCGCCGCGGCTGAAGGTCGGGCCGAACTCCTTCAGGGTCAGGAAGATCTCCTGGTCGAACGAGCCGGGCTCCCGCCGCGGCTCGATATAGACCGGGGCCGCCTGTCCCGTGTAGGTGCCGCGGCCGAGGTCGGCGTGGGCTGCGACATGCGTATGGACGAACCGCAAGCCCGCAGGCTTCGGCACGAAGGAGATGCGCCGCATGCCGTGCGCCGGGACGAACGGGGTACCTTCCTCCGCCGCCCCGTCGACATCGCTTGGGATCATCTGCCCGTGCCAGTGCACGAGCTCGGGCGTGTCGGTGTCGTTGTGGACGTCGACCGTGACGCGCTGGCCTTCCTTGAAGCGCAGCAACGGCCCCGGAAACTGGCCGTTGTAGAGCGTGGTCGAGACGATGTGGTCGGGCGCCAGCTCCACGAGCCCGGTTGCGATGCGCAGCGTGTGATCCGCCGCGCCCTGCGAGGCGGTCGTGGTCTGCGCCAAGGCTCCCGGGATGCCCCGGCCCTGGCCCAGGCCGGCAGCGAGCGCCGACGCGCCGCCAAGCCGGAGAAACTCACGTCGATCAAGGGGCACAGCCACCTCGCCTGAACAGACCCCGAAGGACTATAGCGAATTTCGATGGCGCACGTGGACCAGCTGTACTATTCAGCGCTGCGGACCGACCACACGCCCGCCACGCCGTCACAAATCGGACCCGACCCTATGAGCGGCACCACGTCCACCGCGGCCCCGGTCGCAGGCCCACGCGGCAGCGCCGCCGAGGTCTTCGGCACGGCCCTCGGGCTCGGGCTCACCTCGTTCGGCGGGCCGATCGCGCATCTGGGTTATTTCGAGCGCACCTATGTCCGGCAGCGGCAGTGGCTGTCAGCCGACGAGTACGCGGGCCTGGTCGCGCTGTGCCAGATGGCGCCAGGCCCGGCGAGCAGCCAGGTCGGGTTCCTGATCGGCCTGAAGCGCGCCGGCTGGCTCGGCGGGCTCGCGGCGTGGGTGGGCTTCAGCCTGCCCTCGGCGATCGTGATGTTTGCGTTCGCGATCCTGGCCCCACGCCTGCAGGGGGCGGCGACCGACGCCGTGCTCCACGGATTGAAGCTGGTCGCCGTCGCCGTAGTGGCGCAGGCGGTGTGGAGCATGGCGCAGAAACTGTGCCCCGACCGCACGCGCGCCGCCCTGGCGCTGCTTGCGGCGGCCTTGCTGCTGATTGTGGGCGGGCCGTGGACGCAACTGGCGGCGCTGATCGGCGGGGCGGTGGGCGGTGCGATCTTGTGCCGCAACGTGACCAATCTCGCGGCACTGCCGGCGATGCCGGTCGGCTTGCGGACCGGCGGCGTGGCGCTGGTCGTGTTCCTCGCCCTGCTTCTCCTCTGCCCGTTCGTGATCCAGGCAGCCCCGCACCAGCTGCCAGCCCTGTCGGCGGTCTTCTATCAGTCAGGCGCCCTCGTGTTCGGCGGCGGCCACGTCGTGCTGCCGCTGCTGCGCGATGCGCTGGTGCCGAGCGGCTGGATTTCCGATGACGCGTTCCTCGCGGGCTATGGCATGGCCCAGGCGGTGCCCGGCCCGCTGTTCACGTTTTCGGCGTATCTCGGGGCGGTTGTCGCCCCTGCCGGCGCGGCACTGCTGTGGTCCGGCCTGGCGCTCGTGTTCATCTTCCTGCCGGGCATCCTGGTCGCCGTGGCGGGGCTGCCGCTGTGGACCTGGCTCGGCCACCATCCGGCGGCGCGCGGCGCCTTGGCCGGGATCAACGCAGCCGTGGTCGGCGTGCTGGGAGCTGCCCTCTATAGCCCCATCTGGACGAGTGCCGTCCTCAACGGCCGTGACGTCGCGATCGCGGCGGCCGGGCTGATGCTGCTCGAGCGCTGGCGCACGCCCCCTCTCGCCGTCGTGGTCTTCTGCGTCACGGCCGCGCTGGCGAGTGCCGCCCTCGGCTAAGCCGGCATCTCCTGCAATCCGATCAGCACGCCCAGCCGCTCGCGGTCCGCGGCCAACGCGGCACTGTCGCCCTCCCAGACGACTTGGCCTTTGTCGAGCACGACCGCGCGCCGCGTGACCTCGAGCGCCAGCTCGACATGCTGCTCCACGAGGATCATCGCGATACGGCTTTCGTGCCGGAGACGCAGCAGCGCGGCCATCAGCGAGTCGACCAGAACCGGGGCGAGCCCCTCGAACGGCTCGTCGAGCAGCAGCACCTTCGGATTGCCGACCAGTGCCCGGCCGATGGCGAGCATCTGCTGCTCGCCGCCCGAGAGCTGGTTGCCGTTGTTGCGCCGGCGCGCCGCGAGGCGCGGGAACAGGTCGTAGACGCGCTCGTGCGTCCACTGGCCTGGGCGCCTAGCTACCCGCAGATTGTCCTCGACCGTCAGCGAGGCAAAGATCTCGCGCTCCTGCGGCACGTAGCCGAGGCCGAGGGCCGCCCGCTCGTGGATCGGCAGCGGCACCAGGTCGCGGCCCGCGAAGGCGAGCCGGCCGGCGCGCAAGGTCGTGAGGCCCATGATCGTGGCAAGCAGGGTCGTCTTGCCGACGCCGTTGCGGCCGAGCAGCGCGACGGCCTCGTCGGCGCCTACGGCAAGCGAGACGCTCTCGAGCACCACCGTGTCGGCATAGCCCGCCGTGACATCGCCGAGCGCCAGCAGGTCAGGCATGGTGTCGCGATCCGAGATAGACGTCGCGCACCCGCGGGTCGGCGCGCACGTCGGCGACCGAGCCCTCGGTCAGGATGCCGCCGTCGACGAGCACGGTCATCCGCCTGGCCAGGCGGAACACGAGGCTCATGTCGTGCTCGATGATCAGGATCGCGAGGTCGGCCGGCAGGCTCAGCAGCAGGTCGAGCAGCATGCCGCGGTCGTTCGACGCCACGCCGGCCGCCGGCTCGTCGAGCAGCAGGATCTTGGGCTTGAGGGCCAGTGCCAGCGCGATCTCCACCAGGCGGCGCTGACCGTAGGCGAGCGAGGCTATGGCGCGGCCGGCGAGCGCAAGCAGACCGAGCTGCTCCAACATCGAAGCCGCCTCGTCGATCACCTGCGCCTGGCGGCGCAGGCTGCCCCAGGGACGGATCTCGACTCCGGTGCGCGCGGCGACCGCGAGGCCAATGTTCTCGGCGACCGTGAGGCCCGGGAACAGCGAGCTGATCTGGAAGGTGCGCGCGAGCCCCAGAGCGACCCGGCGCTCGGCCGCGAGGCGCGTCACGTCGCGGCCGCCGATGCGGATCGCGCCGGATGACGGCGGCAGCAGCCCGGTGATGAGGTGGACGAGCGTCGTCTTCCCCGCACCGTTGGGCCCGATCAGCGCATGCCGGGCGCCCGCCGGCAGTGCCAGCGACACGTCGCGCGCCACCTGCAGCGCGCCAAAGCTCTTGCACACGCCCCTCACCTCAAGAATTGGGACCTCGAGAATGGGCGGCTCGGCGCTCATGTCAGCGCGGCACCTTGCGGAACCGCAACAGGCCGACCAGCCCCGCGGGCGCATAGCGGACAGCGAGGATGAGGACGATCCCGAGCGCGAACAGCCAGTGGAACGGGTTGATCGCGGCGGCACGGTCCGAGAGGACGACGAACACCGTGGCACCGACGATGGCCCCATAGAGCGAGCCCGTTCCGCCGAGGATGAGCATCACCAGCGCGTTGCCGGAGAGGACGAACTCCAGGGTGTCGAGCCCGACGAGCTTGGTGACCTGGGCGGACAGGCCTCCCGCCCAGCCGGCGAAAAACCCCGAGATCGTGTAGAGCATCAGGAGCCGATGGCGCACGGGCACGCCCAGCAGCCGCATGCGGACGGGATTCTCCCGGATGCCGCGGATGGTCAGGCCGAAGGGTGAATTCACCAGCCCTTTGCACAGGAAGAAGGTCACGGCCAACACCGCGGCGCCATACCAATAGGCGGTGTTGCCGGCGAGATCGAACCGGAAGGCCCCCAGCACCGGAGCAATACGAAAACCCGTGAGGCCGTCGGCCCCGCCGGTCACCGGCTTCCAGGCGTTGGCGATCTCGAGCAGAACCGTCGACACGGCCAGGGTCAGCATCACCTGCGTGATGCCGCGCGTGCGCAGCACCAGGGGCCCGGTGACCAGCGCCACGGCCGCACCCGCGATACCAGCCGCCAACAGACCCGTGACCGGCTCCGACGAGACGTTGAGCGCGTAAAGCCCGGCTGCGTAGGCCCCGCTGCCGAACAGGGCCGCGTGGCCCAACGTGTCGATGCCGCCATAGCCGACCGCCAGGTCGAGCGACAGCGCGAAGATGATCATGATGATCACCTGCGTGCCGAGCGGCACGTAGTCGCCGGCGACGAGCCAGACCGCGGCGATGGCAAGCCACGGCAGCGCATCGACCCAGGACAGGTGGTGCCGCGTGAACGCGCGGGCGACGAGGTCACGGGCTGGCGGCTCCGTGCCCATCATCAGGCCCGCGCGAACAGCCCCTCGGGCCGCCACAGAAGCGCCGCGGCGGCGGCGACATAGATGATGAACGCCCCGCCGGCCGGGATGTAGTAGCGGCCGAACGTGTCGATGAGGCCGAGCAGCAGCGCCGACAGGAACGAGCCCCTGAGGCTGCCGAGCCCTCCTACCGCGACCACGATCAGCACCGGCACCAGGTATTTGAGCGCGTACCACGGCTCGAGCGGCAGCATCTGGTTGCCGAGCACCCCGCCGATCGCGGCGAGGCCGCAGCCGCCGGCAAAGGTGATGGCGAAGATCCGCGGCACGTCGATGCCGACGCAGCGCGCCATGCGCGGATTGTCGACCGCCGCGCGCAGCTTGGCACCGAACTCGGTGAACTCCAGAACGGCCCACAACGCGCCGGCAAGCCCCGTGCTGACCACCACGAGAAAGGCGCGATAGACCGAGAGCGTGAACGCCTGCGTCTGCCACGTGCCCGCGAGCCAGGCCGGCATCGGCAAGGTGTGCAGGGACGAGCCGAACGCGAGATTGACGCTCGCGATCATCACGAAGACCAGCCCGATCGTCATCAGGATCTGCCCCAGCTGACTCGTGGCGTAGACCCAGCGATAGACGGTGCGCTCGAGCACGGCGCCGAGGGCCACGGTGAGGATCGTGGCGACCGGGAGCGCTGCCAGCAGGCTCCAGCCCCAGGACTGCGCCAGCGCGAGTGCCAGATAGCCGCCGACCATCGCGAAGGCGCAATGAGCAAGATTGGCGACGCGCATGACCCCGAGCGTCACCGTGAGCCCGGCCGAGATCAGGAACAGGATCATGCCGTAGGAGATCCCGTCGACCAGCAGGGTCGCGATCGTCGAAAGGTTGATCACGGAAGCGAGACGATTTCAGACGCTGTCAACGTCGCACACCCCTCACCCCGCGCGCTCTCGCGCGCTGCCCTCTCCCGCAAGGGGAGAGGGGGAAGTTGGTGCGCGGCCAAATCGCCTCTCCCCTTGGGGGAGAGGCCGCGAGCGGCAGCGAGCGGGTGAGGGGTTCCGCATGAGAATCGGTCATGCAAGAGGTCAGCCGTCGATTGCCGGCCAGAGCGTCGCGGTCGCGTAGGAGCGCTCCTCGACCCACTCCTTGCCCTTCTCGCGCAGCGCCGCCAGCGTCGGCGACTTGGCGTGCGCGCCGAGCGCCTGGTCGTCGGCGTAGACCTCGAACAGGTGATAGGTGCGGGGCTGCTCCTTGTCGACCGCGACGTCGAATCTGAGGCAGCCCGGCTCGCTGCGCCTTGTGGCGCGGATATGCGCCTTCATCTCGGCTTCGAAGGCGGCCACATGCTCGGGCTTGATCTTCCACTTCACGGCAATGACGTGCACGGCCCCCTCGTCTCCCCTGCTCTCCTGCGTCAGCGCGCGGCCGCCACGGGTGCGGCAGGCCGCTCGCCGGCGATCAATCCCGACAGGATCCGCCGTGCGGCCAGCGGCGCCGCGTCGACCCGGATGTCGATCTGCGGCGCACCCGGCTTCAGCGACATCATCACCTGCTGCGCCTCCAGGACCGCCAGGTCCTCGCGGAACACGTTCACGAAGTCCACGGCGAGGATCTTCTCGATCGCCGGGTCGTCGTGACCGAAATTGCGCACGAACCCGAAGAAATAGTGCGTCGTGGTTTCCGTCTCGGGCGTCGGCGCGCTCAGGGCCATCAGGTCGATTTTCCGATCCGCCTTTGCCTGATCTGCCGCTTCGCCCGTGCTGCGGGTGATCGCGTCCACGCTCTTGCCGCGCGCGCCCTGAGGCACCCGGCTGCCGACCGCCGTGCATCCCGCATAATTGATCGTGAAGCACGGCGGGACGTGCTCGACGATCTGGGCGCGGTCGACATTGCCGGTGAAACCGCCGGCCCGCTGGTAGAGCGGCGGCGGCGGCCGGTCGGTGATGAGCCGCGTCAGCCGGACGAAACGCTCGCCATGCTCGACATGCGCCGCGAACTCCGTGATCGCGGACGTGCCGATCGACGTCGCGTGCACGTAGGCGAGATGCGTCACATCGAGCACGTTGTCGTTGATCAGCTGGTAGTTGGCCTTGATGTAGAGCGGATCGGGGCGCACGAAGCGCCAGTCGGGATGCCCGGGCCACCACCAGTCCGGAATGAGCGCCACGTCGGCGCGCGCCGGCTCGCCCATCCAGATCCAGATCCAGTTCCACTTCTCGACGACCGGATAGGAGCGGATCCGCGCCCCCGGCGGGATGGCCGGCTGCCCGGGAACCTCGATGCAGGCCCCGTTCGTGTCGTACAGCAGCCCGTGATAGCCGCAGCGCAGATTGTCGCCGCTCACGGCACCCTTCGACAGCGGAAAGTGGCGGTGGCAGCAGCGGTCTTCGAGGGCGACCGGGGCACCGTCCTCCTTGCGATAGAAGACGACCGGCTCGCCCAGGATGGTGCGCGCGAGCGGCGTGCGGCCGATCTCGCGATCCCAGGCCGCCACGTACCAGGCATTTTGCAGGAACATCGTTCCTCCCTTGCCGCGATCCTCTCACCGGCTCTCCGCCAGGGCAAGCCACCCCGGCGGCCGTGGGTCTCGTCCCACGCCTGGTGAATTGGCGCAGGAGAACCGGACTTGGTATCGTGCCGGTGCCGATCGGACCCGCGAGGCAAGGCGGGCCGGGCTTCAGGGAGGATCACGCTTATGAACATGTTGCGCGCTGCGGCCGTTGCGATCGCAGGCTGCGTGCTGGCCACGGGCCTGGCACGCGCGGACGAGGTCAAGGTCGGAATCCTGGTCACCACGTCAGGCCCCTACGCCAGCTGGGGACACGAATACACGCAGGCCGTCGACCTCTACATGGAGCAGCACAAGGCCATGGCCGGGTCGCACCACATCACGGTGCTCTACCGCGACGTGGGCGGCAACCAGCCGCCGCGCGCCCGCCAGCTGGCCCAGGAGCTGATCGTGCGCGACAACGTGGCGGTGCTCGGCGGGCTCGAATTCACTCCGACCGTGCTGGCGGTGCAGGATCTCATCGACGAGGCGAACATCCCGTTCGTCATCTTCAACTCCGGAACGTCGGTGGTGACGAAGAAGTCGCCGCTTTACGTGCGGCCGAGCTTCACGCAGTGGCAGGTCGCTTATCCCCTGGCGCAATGGGCCGCCCAGCACGGGCAAAAAGAGTGCGTCACGGCGGCGGCCGACTATGCGCCGGGCCAAGACGCGATCGATGCCTACAAGAAGGGCTTCGAGGCTGGCGGGGGCAAGTTGACCGGCGAGGTCCGCATCCCGCTCGACACAACCGACTTCTCGACCTATCTGCAGCGCGCCAAGGACATGAAGCCCGGCTGCGTGTTCACGTTCATGCCGCTCGGGCCGATGTCGGTCGGCTGGGTCAAGGCATTCCACGACCGCGGTCTCGACAAGGACGGCATCCAGCTCTTCGCGACCACCGAAACGCAGGAGGTCGACCTGCCGGCCGAGGGCGACGCGGCACTCGGCGTGATCACCGCCATCCATTACGGGCCGTTCCTCGACAACCCGACCAACAAGGCGTTCGTCGCGGCCTACAAGGCCAAGTACAACAACGAGCTGCCCGGCCTCGCGGCCGTGGCCGCCTATGACGGCATGGAAATCATCTTCCACATGGTCGAGGCGACCAACGGCAAGCGCGACGGCAAGGCGGCTGTCGAGTCCATCAAGGGATACAAATGGCAGAGCCCGCGCGGCGAGATCTCGATCGACGGACGCACGCGCGAGGCGATCAACAACATTTATATCCGCAAGGTGGTCAAAGAGAACGGCGTCATGTTCAACAAGGAATTCGACGTCATCAAGAACGTGAAGGAGCCGTGGCACGAGCTCAATCCGTGAGACGCGGCAGGGTACGCGGGTCGGAGACAGATGCTCCGACCTGGGCGCCCGGGGATATCACCCCGAAATTCGCTGCAATAAACAACAATCCGAAGAAGCCTTTGAACGGTCAGACAAAATGGGTGCGATTTTGGTTGCAGACGTGATTTTTTCGAATCGCGCTGCAATAAATACGAGGCCGATTCCAAGGGCTTGAGCGTCCGACCCAAAATTGGTCAGCGCCGCGTATAAGGACCTGCCATGCGCGTGATGATCCTCAACGGGCCCAACCTCAACCTGCTCGGCGTGCGCGAGCCGCACATCTACGGCTCGACGACCTTGGCGCAGATCGAGGCGAACTGCCGCGCCTTCGCCAAGACCGCCGACATGACCATCGACTTCCACCAGTCGAACCACGAGGGCCAGCTCATCGACTGGGTGCAGGCGGCGCGCGAGACCGCGGATGCGATCGTCATCAACCCGGCGGGCTACACCTTCACCTCGGTGTCGCTGATGGACGCGCTCAAGATGTTCAAGGGCCCGATCATCGAGGTGCACATCTCGAACATCCACGCGCGCGAGGCGACCTACCACAACTCGAAGATCTCGCCGATCGCCAAGGCGGTGATCTGCGGGCTTGGCGCGTACGGCTATCTCGCCGCTCTTCAGGGGCTGGCGGAGCTCAAAAAAGCCTAGGTTATCAGCGTTCTGCCATGTGCAACGGCCGCTTGCCAAGCGCCCGGCCGCGAGCGATTGTGCGCCGTAAGAATTGAGGGAGGAGAGCGCATGACCGGCATGGCCGAGACCCCACATTGGCGCACCGGGATCGGCGGGTTCGCCGCGGCGGTCGTCCTGACCGTTCTGTCAGTCGGCCCGGCCCTGGCCCTCGACAAGGTCAACCTCGGCAAGGCCGTGTCCAATTCGTTTGCCTTCGGCATCGCCGAAGTCGGCATCGAGGCCAAGATCTTCGAGCAGGAGGGGATCGACCTCCAGGTCGCGAGCTTCCGGGGCGACGCGCAGCTGCAGCAGGCACTGGCGACCGGTGCGGTCGACGTCGGCTTCGGGTCCGGCCCGGCCATGGGCTTCCACGCCAAAAACGTGCCGGCGATCGCCGTGGCAGCGTTCTATGGAGCGCCGCAGAACCTGGCGCTCTGCGTCCCGATGAACTCGCCGATCCATACGGCGGCCGACCTCAAGGGCAAGCGGATCGGCGTCACGACCCTCGGATCGCTCACCGACTGGCTGACGCGCGAGACCTCGCGCCAGCAAGGCTGGGGCAGCGACGGTATCGTCGTGATGCCGCTCGGCTCGAACCAGGCGCGGCTTGCGGCGATGGAGCGCGGCGAACTCGACGGGATGATCGTCGAGGCGGCGACCGGCTACGAGCTCGAAGACCAGAACAAGGCCAAGAACGTGCTCTTCTTCGGCGACCTCGTGCACGATTTCTACACGCACGTGATCTTCGCCACCGATGACATGATCAAGAACCGGCCCGACGTCCTGAAGCGCTATCTGCGAGCTTTGTTCAAGACGATCGCGTACGTGAAGACGCACAAGGACTTCACCGTCAAATCCGAGGCCAAGACCATCGGCGTGTCCGAGGCGGTCGCGGCCAAGGTCTACGACGTGCAGCTCTCCGCTTTCTCGACCGACGGCACGTTCGACCCGAAGGCGGTCGAGGTGATCCGCCGCTCGCTCAAGGAGCTGGGGATCCTGGACTTCGAGCCCGATCCGAAGACGCTGTACACCAGCCAGTTCGTCCCGGTGAAATTCTGATCGACGTTCGTCTCAAACCCGCAAGCCCCGCGCGCGCCGCAGCCGACATGCCAGTCGCGATCGCCGTCGATCGCGTGTCCAAGACCTATGCCGGCCGGCGCACGGACCAGCAGGTCACGGCCCTCGATGCGGTGTCGGTCGACATCCGCAAAGGCGAATTCGTCTGCTTGCTGGGCCCGTCGGGGTGCGGCAAGAGCACCCTCCTCGGAATCATCGGCGGGCTGATCGAGGCCAGCGCAGGGGCCGTCACCGTGAACGGGATCGCGGTGCGCGGGCCGCAGCCGCGCCAGATCGCGTTCGTGTTCCAGGAGAGCACGCTGCTCCCCTGGTACACGGTGCTGGAGAATTTCCGTCTCGCCCTCAAGCTGCAAGGATACGCGACCGACTGGCAGGACCGCGCCATGAATGCGCTGTCGTCGGTCGGCATGGCGCAGTTCGCGAACCATCACCCGAACCAGCTCTCGGTCGGCATGAAGCAGCGCATCAACGTCGCGCGCGGCATCTGCCTCGGCACCGACATCCTGCTGATGGACGAGCCCTTCGCCGCCCTCGACGAGCAGACGCGCATGGTGCTGGGCGAGGACCTGTCGGTGCTCCTGGCGCGCACCGGCAAAACGATCGTGTTCGTCACGCATTCGCTGTCCGAAGCAGTGTTCCTCGCCGACCGCATCGTGGTGATGACCGCGCGGCCGGGGCGCATCAAGGCCGAGATCACGGTCCCGGAAGCCCATCCGCGCTCGCCCGACTTCATGCTCGCCGACGGGTTCGGGCGCATCCGCAACGAGCTGTTCGCCACGTTGCGCGACGAAATCCGCCAGACCGTCGAGGCGATGCGCCAGGCGCGCGACGCGGGCGAGCACCAGGGATCATAGGTCTGTGACGCGGCAACCCCTCACCCCGCGCGCTCTCGCGCGCTGCCCTCTCCCTCAAGGGGAGAGGGGGGCGTTGGCGCGCTGCAAAATCACCTCTCCCCTTGCGGGAGAGGTCGCGCCCAGTCTTTTCTTTGCGCCCGTCGACGGCCTGAAGGCCGGCGACGCGGCGCAAGTCGGCGAGCGGGTGAGGGGTAGGCCCGACGGTCGCTGCCGTGGCGAGCGGTAGCGATGCGCACCGGCCAGCGCATCTTCGCGGCGTCTATCCAAGTGGCAGTCGTGCTCGGGCTGTTCGGCGGCTGGGCGTATGTCACCCACGGCTCGCGGGTGTTGAGCCTGTTCCTGCCGGCACCGGATCGGGTGTGGACGAGCCTTCAGGCGATCGCCGCCTCGGGGGCGCTGTGGGCGGCGGCCAAGATCACGCTGGCGACCATCGCCGAAGCCTATGCCATGGCCGCCGTGGCCGGGATCGCGGTGGGGTTCCTGATCGCGCGCTCCAGCGGCCTTTCGCGGCTGTTCGAGCCGATGCTGTCGGGCCTGTTCGCGATCCCGATCACCATGTTCTTTCCGCTGTTCATCCTCTTCTTCGGCATCGGGCCCGCCTCGAAGGTGGCGTACGGCGCCGTGTACGCGTTCTTCCCCATCGCGCTCAACACGATCGCGGCGTTTTCGAATGTCGACAAGCTCTACCTGCGCTCGCTGCAGTCGATGGGCGCCTCCGGGCTGCAGCAGCTGCGCCACGTGTATCTGCCCGCGGCTCTGCCGGTGACGATCACGGGCCTGCGCATCGGCTTCTTCATCTGCATCGCCTCGGTGCTGGGCGGCGAAACCCTGGCGTCGGCCGCCGGCATCGGCCGGTCCATCGCGCTCGCGGCCGAGCTGATGGACACCGCGCGCATGTACGCGTGGATCGTCTTCGTGGTGCTCGCGACCTTGATCCTCAACCTCCTCGTCTATGCCGCGGAATCGCGGCTGAAGGCGGAGTAGCGCTGTAATGTGTGCCGCGATGCATCAGCGACTTGATGTGCCATTCCCTGGCGTCATGGCCGGGCTCCGTCCCGGCCATCCACGTCGGCGCGCAATTCGTAGATATCTATGTTCGCGGATCGACGTGGATGCCCGGAACAAGTCCGGGCATGACGGACGATGAGTGTCGTGCGCGTGCGCCTCATCCGGCTACTCCTTGTCGTGGCCCTGCTGGCGGCCTGGGAGGTCTATGCGCGCGCGTTCGGCAACACCAGCTTCCTGGCGCCTCCGAGCCAGGTGGCGTTGGCGCTGTGGCCGAAGGTCTTCGGCGATGCGCGTGTCCGCGCCGCGGTCGAACTGGCTCTTATGGAGCTGCTCGCGGCGTTCGGGCTGTCGGTCGTGTTCGGCACGGCGATCGGCATCCTCATCGGCCTCACTGAACTCGGCCGCCGCACCACCTATCCGTTCGTGCTGCTGCTCTACGCGGTCCCGCAGGTCATCCTGCTGCCGCTGTTCATGCTCGTGTTCGGCATCGGACCCGCCGGCAAGGTCGCGTTCGGCTTCAGCCATGGCATCTTTCCGATCCTGGTCAACACGGTCGCCGGGATGCGCAACGTCAACCCGCTCCTGGTGCGCGGCACCACGGCCCTCGGCGCCTCGCGCGCCCAAATCGTGCGTTATGTCGTGTTCCCGCACATGGCGACCACCGTGTTCGCAAGCCTGCGCCTGGCCATGACCATGACCTTGCTCGGCGTCATCCTGGCGGAGCTGTTCGTCTCCACGGCCGGCATCGGCTATTTCACCCAGCTCTACGCCGAGAACCTGCAGCCGGCGGCCCTCCTCGCCCTCATCGCGACCTTGGCGGTGATGGCGATCGCCCTCAACGAATGCGTGCGCGTCGCCGAAGGCCGGTTCACGCGCTGGAAAGACTAACGGAGCACAGCGTGAGCATCGTCGGCGTCGATATCGGCGGCACCTTCACCGACCTCGTCGGCTACATCGACGGCAAGATCGTCACGTCCAAGACCTCGACCGTGCCGGCCGATCCGACGCAGGGCGTGGCCGACAGCCTGCGCCTTGCAACGTGCGACCTCGCCTCGCTCGACGAGCTGCTGCACGGCTCGACCATTGCCATCAACACCGTGCTGGAGCGCAGCGGCGCCAAGACCGCCCTCCTCACGACCGAAGGCTTCCGCGATGTCTACGCGCTCGGCCGTGGCAACCGGCCCGATGCGTTCAATCTCAATTTCCACCGTCCGAAGCCGCTGGTGCCGCGCGAGCTGACCTTCGAGGTCAAGGAGCGCATGTCGGCCGCGGGCGAGGCGCTGGTGCCGATCGTCCGCGGCGACATCGAGGCGCTGGGTCGCCAGCTCACGGCCCTCGGCGTCGACTCGGTGGCGGTGTGCTTCCTGCACGCCTATGCGAATCCGGCGCACGAGATCGTGGCCGGCAACGTGCTGCGCAAGGCCTGCCCGGGCCTGTTCGTGACCTTGAGCCACGAGATCCTGCGCGAGTTCCGCGAGTACGAGCGCACGTCGACGACGGCGCTCAACGCCTATGTAGGCCCGCGCGTGAACCGCTATCTCGAAAAGCTCGAAGACTTCGCCCGCAACGGCCGCTTTCCCGGCAAGATCGCGATCATGCGCTCGAACGGCGGCACGATGTCGGTCGGCCAGGCCCGGCGCGAGCCGGTGGCAATGATGGAATCGGGCCCGGTCGCCGGCATGATCGGGGCCGGACGCCTCGCCAAGCTCATGCGCCTCGAACGCGCGATCGGCTTCGACATGGGCGGCACGACCGCGAAGACGACCTTGATCACCGACGGCGTGCCGCCCATCGAAGAGGGGTACACGATCGGTGACGAGTTCAGCGGCCAGCCGATGCAGCTGCCGGTGGTCGACATCGTCGAGGTGGGCGCCGGCGGCGGCTCGATCGCCTGGTGCGACGAGTCCGGCGGCCTGCATATCGGGCCGCGCAGCGCCGGCGCCGATCCGGGGCCGGCCTGCTACGGCCGCGGGGCGACCGAGCCGGTGGTGACCGACGCCGATCTGGTGCTCGGCCGGCTCAATCCCGAGCGCTTCCTCGGCGGCGGCATGAAGCTCGCGCGCAACCTCGCGGAGGACGCGATCCGCAAGCAGGTCGCCGACCGGCTGGGTCTGTCGGTGGCGGAGGCCGCCCTCGGCATCGCCAAGATCGCCGACGGCGCCATGTCGCTCTCCGTGCGCGCCGTGTCGGTCAACCGCGGCATCGACCCGCGGGATACCGTGATGATCGCCTTCGGCGGCGCCGGGCCGCTGCACGCGGTGGCCCTGGCGCGCGAGATCTTCATCCCCAAGGTGATCATCCCCAAGCTGCCGGGCAACTTCTCGGCGCTCGGCATGCTGATGGCGGAGTGGCGGCAGGACTTCGTACGCACCCTCTTCGGCGGTGTCGGGCGGATCGCGGCCGCCGATGCCGAGCGGGCCTTCGCCGAACTGCGGGCCGCGGGCGAAGAGGCGTTGGCCCGCGACCGCTTCACGGCGAAGGACGGACATTTCGCCTTTGCCGCCGACCTGCGCTACCGCGGCCAGGAGCACACCATCCCGATCCCGGTCGCGGCGGCGGCGGACATCACCACCGACCCGTCGGGCGTGCGGGCGCGGTTCGATGCACAGCATGACAAGCGCTACGGGCACGCGGCCCCGGACCAGTCGCTCGAGATCGTCAATTTGCGCCTCGTGGTGACCGTGCCGCGCATGGAGGACGCGATCGAAAGCTGGCTCCAGGCGCCGTGGCAGCCGACCGAGCAGAGCGAGGAGCGCCGGCGGCCGGTGATCTTCGACGAGGCTGACAGGCCGCTCGAGGCGCGGATCCTCTGGCGTCCGGCCTTGCCGGCGGGTACCAAGATCAAAGGCCCGGCGGTGATCGAGGAGCCCAACTCGACGATCCTCATACCGCCCGATGACGTCGCCGAGGTCGACCCCTGGGGTCACCTCGTGATCACCCTAGCGGAGAGAGACTAGCTATGACGCAAGGTTCGAATTCCGCCGGGAAGGTCAATCCGATCACGGTCGAGGTCGTGCGCAACGCCATCAACGCGTACGCCGACGAAATGGCCACCGCGCTGTGCAAGTCGGCCTACAACATGATGATCTACGAGGTGCGCGACTTCTGCTGCGGCCTGCTCGACACCGAGGGCCGGATGATCTCGCAGAACAAGGGCGGCCTGCCGATCTTCCTCGCCGATCTCGGCATCGCGGTGAAGGACGGGATCGAGCGCTACGGCCTCGCCGGTTTCGCGCCCGGCGATGTGATCATCATGAACCACGGCCATGTGTGCGGCCAGCACCTCAACAACGTGGTGATTTACGCGCCGTGCTTCCAGGACGGCGAGCTCGTGGCCTTCGCCGCGGCGCGCGCGCACTGGGTCGACATCGGCGGTATGCGCGAAGGCTTCGGCTCGGTGGCGACGACCGAGATCTTCCAGGAGGGTTTGCAGTTCCGCTCCCTCAAGATCTACGAGGCCGGCAAGCGCAACGACACCTTGTGGCAGATCATCCAGGACAACACCCGCTTCCCGGACGCGGCCCTCGGCGACATGCGGGCGCAGATCGCGTGCTGCCAGCTCGGCGCACGGCGCTACGGCGAGCTCGTGAAGCGCTACGGCCGCGGCACGGTCGAGACCTGCATCCGGGCGATCTGGGATTTGGCCGAGCGCGAGGCGCGCGCCTTCGTCGAAAAAGTCCCGGACGGCGTCTACGAGGCCGAGAGCTTCCTCGACAATGACGGACGCAATCTCGACGTCCGCATCCGCATCAAGGTCAAGGTCGTCGTCGACGGCAACCGGATGGTGATCGACTTCTCGGACTTGAACGACCAGGTGCCGGGGCCGCTCAACTCGGGATACTCGGGCGGGCTGGCCGCGGCGCGCATCGCCTTCAAGTGCCTCACGCAGCCGACCGCACCGGTGAACGAGGGCTGCTTCCGCCCGCTCGAGCTCATCCTGCCCGAGGGCAAGCTTCTGAACGCCAAGCACCCGGCGGCCCTGGGCTTGTGGAGCATCCCGCTGCCGACGGTGATCGACACCATCCTGAAGGCGCTCGCCCCTGCCCTGCCCGACAGGATCCCGGCCGCGCACAAGGGCGACATGGGCGGGGTATCGATGGGCGGGTTCCGCGACAGCGACGGCCGGCGCTTCCTGCTGATGAACATCTTCGGCGGCGGCTGGGGCGGCCGCCCCCACGAGGACGGCGAGTCAGCCTCGGTGTCGATCTGCCAGGGCGACGTGCGCAACGCGCCGGTCGAGCTGCAGGAGATCCAGTACCCCTTCCTGGTCGAGCGCTTCGCGCTGCGGCCGGACAGCGGCGGGGCCGGCAAGTATCGCGGCGGCCTCGGTGTCGAGATCAGCTACAAAGCGCTGCAGAAGGCGACGGCCAACGTGAATTGCGAGCGCACCAAGGAGCCGCCCTGGGGCCTGCATGGCGGAAAGCCGGCGGCGATCAACGAGGCGACCCTGACGCGCAAGGACGGCACCACGCAGAAGCTGCTCAAGGCGACGGGCGTGCGGCTGGAGGCCGGCGACCGTCTCACCTTCCTCACCGCGGGCGGCGGCGGCTGGGGCAATCCGAGGGAGCGCGACCGCCGCGCCCTCGAAGACGACATCGCGCGCGGCTATGTCTCGCGCGAAGCGGCGGCGCGCGACTACGGCGGCCCCCTGTCGCCCGGCCGCGCCGCGGAATAGGAGGCGCCTATGCTTGCCGAGGAACGGCTGAACCGGCTGCGCAGCGCCATGGGCAAGGCGCAGATCGATGCCATGGTGCTCTACGGCAATGCCTGGCAGGGCGACTACCTGCGCTATGCGAGCGACTTCGGAATCCTCGAAGGCCACGGCATCGCAGTGGTCACGCGCGACGATGGGGTGCAGCTGTTCCTCGACAGTGCCGCCGACGCGGAGCGCGCCGAGGTCGAGACGCCGGGTGCTGACATCCACCTCGTACGCGACGTAACGCGCGCCGTGAGCGCCTGGCTCGACCGCGCGGGCAACCGGACCACGGCGGCGGCCCCGCGCGGGTTCCTGCCGCACGGGCTGACCGAGACGGACTCAGGCAAGCGCCTCGCGGATGCGACGGCCGTGGTCGACGAGCTCCTGATGCACAAGCTGCCCGGCGAGGTCGCCACCATTCGTAGCGCCGCACGCCTCGCCGACGAGGGCTACGAGGTGTTCAAGGCCGCGGCCCGCCCGGGCCGCCGGCAGTACGAGCTCGTGGCCGATGTCGAGGCATTCCTGCGCGCCAACGGCTCGGCCGACAATTTCATGATCATCGGCTCGGGCGGCCAGGACGTGTACGGCATGGCCCCGCCCTCGCAACGGCGCCTGGCACCGGGCGACCTGGTCACGACCGAGCTCACGCCCTCGATCGGCGGCTATTACGCGCAGATCTGCCGCACGCTCGTGATCGGCGAGGCGAATGCGGCGCAGAAGCGCGCGTTCTCCGTCTATCGCGAGGCGCTGGAGGCCGGCATCGCCGCGGTGCGGCCTGGTGTCACAGCCGCCGACGTGGCGCGCGCCGAGAACGACGTCTTCCGCAAATACGGCCTCGGGGATTACGTCACGAACAAATACACGCGGGTGCGCGGCCATGGCATGGGCCTGTTCGCGGACTCGAAGCCGCACATCCTGGAAGACGTGGACACGAAGCTGGTCCCGGGCATGGCGCTGATCGTGCACCCCAACACGTATCACCCGGAGGTGGGCTACATGGTGCTCGGCGACGCGGTCGTGGTGACGGACACGGGATGCGAGGTCCTGTGCGGAACACCGCGCGATCTGTTCGAAGTACCGGCCTGAAGCGGGGGCGAAAGCGATGCGCCGCGGTCTGATCTCCTGGTCACGCGCCGAGCTTCCGGACGCCGTCCTCGCCGCACGCGTGGCGCGGGCACAGGCCGCGATGGCGGCGGCGGGGCTGGACGCGCTCGTCCTTTATACGAACAACACCCGTACCGCCGCGGTCTCGTGGCTGACCGGGTTCGTGCCCTACTGGTCCGAAGGCCTGTGCATCCTGCCGCGCACGGGCGGCCCGATGCTGGTTGTCGCACTGTCGAACCGGGTGCGGCGGTGGATCGAGAGCGTAAGCCGCGTCGAGCGCGTGGTGCCCTCCCCGCGCATCGGCGCCGAAGCCGGGCGCGTGATCGCCGAAACGAAGATCAATGCCACGGTGGGCGTGGTCGAACTCGAGTCCTTGCGCGCCGACGTGGCCGATGGACTGCGCAAAGCCGGCAGCGGTCTCAAAGTAACCGACGCCACCGCATTGTTCGAAAAGCTGCGCGGCGGCGCGGACGCGGCGGAGATCGCACTTGCGGCCAAGGCTGGCACCATCGCGCAACGCGCGCTCGCGTGCGTGCCGCCGAAGCCCGACACCATCGGCACGGCGATCGCCGCGGCCGAAGCCCAGGCCCGAGCCTTGGGGGCCGAGGAGATCTACCTCGCGGTGGCGGCCGATCTCGCGCGCGACCAGCGCCTCGTGCGGATCGAACAAAACCCGCCGGCCCTCGGCCGCTCGTTCGCGATGCGCGCCACGGTCGCCTACAAGGGCGTGTGGGTGCGCCTCACGCGCACGGTCCTCGAGGGTGCGCCGAACGGCGTACTGGCCCAAGCGACGGACCAGCTCGCGGCCGCCGTGTCGGCATTGCCCGACGATCGCGGGTTCAAGGACTGCGCCTCGTGGCTGGTCGAGGGATGCCGCGTGGCCCAGCCGCTCGAGCCCTTGATGGGCTCCAAAGTGGCCGAACCGCTGCGCCCGGCCGCAGGCTCGGTCGTCTCGGTCCAGGCCACCATCAGGATCGATGGACACCCGCTCGTGCTGGGCGGCCCGGCGCTGCTGGGAGCCGCCGGTGCGCCCGCGAGCCTGCTCGTGCCGCCGCTGTTCGAGGACTAGCTTTCTTCGTCACTCCCGCGCAAGCGGGAGTCCAGGGCCGTCAAAGCCGAACTCGCCCTGGGTCCCCGCTTCCGCGGGGACACGTGTAGCTTCGCTACACGTGATTCTCGCGGCTTCTGAGGAAGCCGAAGAACTCCACACCCTCGCGCAGGCGGCGCTTCAGCATCTCGGTGCTGCAGGCCATTTCCCAGGTCAGCTCGGCGATCTTGCCGGGGCGGAAGTAGAAGCGCTTGTAGAAGTGCTTCACCGCCTCGAAGATCTCGGTGTTGGAGAGGTGCGGGTACTGCAGCGAGCTGATCTGGAACCCGTCATCGGCCACGAGATGCCGGCTGTTGTCGTGCAGCCAGCCCTCGGCGATCGCCTGGCGGTAGAGCTCCGTGCCCGGATAGGGTGCCGCAAGCGACACCTGGATCGTGTGCGGGTTGACGTCCTGGGCGAAGCGGATCGACTCCTCGATCGTCTCCTTGGTCTCGCCGGGCAGGCCGACGATGAACGTGCCGTGGATGGTGATGCCGAGCTTGCGGCAGTCCGCCGCGAACTTCCGCGCCACCTCGACCCGCATGCCCTTCTTGATGTTGTGCAGGATCTGCTGGTTGCCGCTCTCGTACCCCACGAGCAGCAGGCGCAGTCCGTTGTCGCGCAGGATCTTGAGCGTCTCGTAAGGCACGTTCGCCTTGGCGTTGCACGACCAGGTCACGCCGAGCTTGCCGAGGCCGCGCGCGATCGCCTCGGCGCGCGGGCGGTCGTCGGTGAAGGTGTCGTCGTCGAAGAAGAACTCCTTCACCTGCGGGAAGAGTTCCTTCGCGCGCGCGATCTCGGCGACCACGTTCTCGGCGCTGCGGGTCCGGTAGCGATGGCCGCCGATCGTCTGCGGCCACAGGCAGAACGTGCAGCGCGACTTGCAGCCGCGCCCCGTATAGAGCGACAGATACGGATGGAGCAGGTAGCCGATGAAGTAATCCTCGGCCACGAGGTCGCGCTTGTAGACATCCACGACCCACGGCAGGACGTCCATGTCCTCGAGGATGGCGCGCTCCTTGTTGTGCACGGCCTTGCCATCAACCTTGTAGCTCAGCCCGTCGATGTCCTTGAGCGCCTTGCCTTCGGCGACCTCGCGGATCGTGAAATCGAATTCCGACCGGCCCACGAAGTCGATCGCATCGCTCGCGAGCACCGAGGGCTCGGGCGACACGGCGACATGCGCGCCGACCATGCCGATCAGGAGCTTCGGGTTGGCGCGCTTGAAGGCTTCGGCGATCTTCACGTCGGATGCGAACGACGGCGTGCTCGTGTGCAGGACCAGGAGCTCGTAGTCATTCGCGAGCGGCAGCACGTCCTGCAGGCTCAAGCCGCGCGCCGGCGCATCGATGAGCTTGCTGTCCGGGATGAGGGCCGCGGGCTGCGCCAGCCAGGTCGGGTACCAGAACGAGCGGATCTCGCGCTTGGCCTGGTAGCGCGACCCGGCGCCGCCGTCGAAGCCCTCGTACGAGGGCGGATTGAGAAAAAGCGTTCGCATCATGGTGCTGAATCTTTCGCTTCGACGACCATGCGGCCGTCCGGCCGCACGATGAAATCCCGATTCTGCCACGCCACCCGGCGGCCGGTGAAGCTCATAACCCGGATACCGAACGTGAGCAAATCCCGTATCGGCACCAGCCAAGGCATTGCGGGACCTGACAGATTCAGCCGGGCCCGGCCGGCATAATGGGCCGCGACCCGCAAGCCCACGGCGATGCCGATCAGGACCAGGTCCGGGCCGGCGAAGCCCCGCAATGCCCCGCATAAAATTGTGAGGGGGATGGCATCCGTCAAGCCACTGAGCGCGTAGCCCACCGGGCGGACCGTGCGCATGGTGCGGGCCCAGCGCAGCTCATGCCGGAGCAACGCCCCAAAGCCACCCTCATCGACCGTGATGTCGACCAGGTGGGGCACCAGCACGACCTTGCGGCCGGCGGCAGCCACCAGGTGGCCCAGCATGTAATCGTCCGCCAGGTAGGAGGCGAGCGCCTCGAACCCGCCGATCTTCTGCAAGACCTCGCGCCGCACCGCCATGGTGGCGCCGAAACAATAGCGGAGCGGCTCGGTCAGCAACGCGACGAGGACCGACGGCAGGAACCATTCATTGATGAACATGGCGCCGAGGCGGTCCGCGAGCCCCGGACGCAACGGCGTTCCTTTGTAGAGGCAGGTGGCGGCCCCCACCGCCGGATCGGCAAACGCCTGCGCGATCTCGGCCAGATATGAGGGCCCGACCCGGCAGTCGGCGTCGGCCACGACCAGCAGGTCGTGGCGCGCTCGCGGCATCATGTTCAGGACGTTGGAGATCTTGAAGTTGCTGCCGGCCACGGCGGGGTCGATGACGAGTGCCGCGTGCCGCTGCGGGTAGTCGCGCACCAGGCGCTCGATGATCGGAATGGCGGGATCGCGGCTGTCGCGCACCCCGAACAGGACCTGGAAGTCCGGATAATCCTGCGCACAGAAGCTGCGCAGGTTCTGCTCGAGATTCGGCTCGGCGCCCGCGACCGGCTTCAACACCGTGATGGGCGGCTGCTCGCCCGCAGGCGGCTTCGGCCGCGGGAATGTCCATACTCGCATCATGGCGATGATCGAATAGGCCAGGGCTGCGGCGACGAGCGCATAGCCGCACAGAGAGATGAGATCCGCGAACATGGGCGCCATGGGCGATCGGTTGGGGGCGAGGTAGACCTTCGAGCCCAGTTTAGCAGCAAGCGGGCGGCCACTTGGTAAGGCCGGTGCCTCAGTTTGACTAAAATGTGGGCCTTTCCCACAAAGAAATCATGGATTTACAGACTTGCTCTGCCGCACCCGGATAGTCGGCGCGCTTGTTGTTTCGGCAGTGCTTGCTAGAATCCGACAGTTCTATCAACAGCTGACGATTCCCGGCGCATATGCAAATCATCCTGGCCCAGCCGCGCGGATTTTGTGCCGGCGTCGTCCGTGCGATCGAGATCGTCGAACGCGCGATCGAACGATACGGCGCACCGGTCTACGTGCGCCATGAGATCGTGCACAACCGCCACGTGGTCGAAAGCCTGAAGGCCAAGGGCGCCCGATTCGTCGAGGAGCTCGACGAGATCCCGGAAGGTGCGGTGACGATCTTCAGCGCCCATGGCGTGTCGCATGCGGTCGAGGAGGCGGCCACCGGCCGCGGGCTGCAGGTCATCGATGCCACCTGCCCGCTGGTCGAGAAGGTCCATCTCGAGGGGCAGCGCTATGCCTCGCGCGGCCGCGAGGTGGTGCTGATCGGGCATGCCGGCCACCCCGAGGTCATCGGCACGATCGGCCAGATCCCCGGCGTGGTGCATCTCGTCTCCAAAGTGGAAGACGTCGAGGAACTCGAGGTCACGGATTCGAGCCGGCTTGCGTACGTGACCCAGACCACGCTCAGCATCGACGACACCCGGCAGATCGTGGACGCGCTCCGCGCCCGGTTTCCCAACATCGTCGGGCCGAACACCAAGGACATCTGCTATGCCACGCAGAACCGCCAGGTCGCGGTGCGCGAGCTGGCGGAACTCGCCGATGCGATCCTTGTTATCGGAGCGTCGAACAGCTCGAATTCGAACCGCCTGCGGGAGATCGCGGCCGAGCGTGGCGTGCCCAGCTACCTGATCGAAGACGTCGACGCGCTCGACTGGCGCTGGCTCGACGGCGTGAACACCCTGGGCATCACGGCCGGCGCCTCGGCCCCCGAGAGGCTTGTCGAGGAGCTTATTGACGCCCTAGGTAAATATACAGATATTCGCGTCTCGATCCTGCCGGGCCGGGAAGAGAACATCCACTTCCGGCTCCCAGCGCAGCTTTCTTAACACTCAGGGTTTGGTGGCGGGCTCCAAGGGGCATTCATGGGTATCCCGATTCGGCAACAGGTCAGCGTCGGTTGGTATGTCGTGCGTCAGCACCTCATCGGGCGGAAGCGATATCCGCTCGTGCTGATGCTCGAGCCGTTGTTCCGCTGCAATCTGGCCTGCGCCGGCTGCGGCAAGATCGACTATCCCGACGAGATCCTCAACCAGCGCCTGAGCGTCAAGGAGTGCCTCGACGCCGCGGCGGAATGCGGAGCACCGGTCGTCTCCATCGCCGGCGGCGAGCCGCTGCTGCACAAAGAGATCGACCAGATCGTCGAAGGGCTGATCAAGCAAGGCCGTTTCGTCTATTTGTGCTCGAACGCGCTGCTCATCGAGAAGAAGCTCGACCTGTTCAAGCCGAGTCCCTATTTCACGTGGTCGATCCACCTGGATGGCGACCGTGAAACGCACGACCACGAGGTCTGCCAGACCGGCGTATATGACCGCGCGGTGGAGGCAATCCGCGCGGCGAAAGCGCGCGGCTTCCGCGTCAACATCAATTGCACCCTGTTCTCGACCGCCGAGCCCGAGCGCGTCGCGCGCTTCTTCGACGACGTGAAGGAGATCGGAATCGACGGCATCACCGTCTCGCCCGGCTACGCCTATGAGCGCGCGCCGAACCAGACGCACTTCCTCGCGCGCCAGAACACGAAGCAGCTGTTCCGCGACATCTTCCGCCGCGGCGAGGGCGGCAAGCGCTGGGCGTTCGGCCAGTCCTCGCTGTTCCTCGACTTCCTGGCCGGCAACCAATCGTATCGCTGCACGCCGTGGGGCAACCCGACGCGCAACTATTTCGGCTGGCAGCGGCCCTGCTATCTGCTCGGCGAAGGCTATGTGAAGACCTTCCGCGAGCTGATGGAGGAGACGGACTGGGACAGCTACGGCACCGGCAATTACGAGAAATGCGCGGACTGCATGGTCCATTGCGGCTATGAGGCGACGGCGGTGGCCGATGCGGTGCGCCATCCGCTGAAGGCGCTGACCGTCAGTCTGCGAGGCGTGGCGACCTCGGGGCCGATGGCGCCGGAAATCCCGCTGGCCGAGCAGCGGCCGGCGCAGTTCGTCTTCTCGCGTCACGTGGAAGACGCGCTGGCGCGGCTGCGCAACCACCACGCCGCCAAGGCCGAAGCCGGCGACGACTGACCGTCAGATCAATCCGTAGCGCAGGACGATTCCGAGCTTCACGAGCGCCGGGATCCGCGGCCGTGCGCCGGTCACGTCCCAGCCGCGCTTTTTCAGGCGCCTGAAAATCGACCAGTACATCGCGCCCATGATCGCGGCGGGCCGCATGGTGCGGCGCGGGCAGAGGCGCATCGCGGCCCGCGCGTCCTCGAAATGCCGCTGCGCCAGGTCGGCGAGCTTGGCACACACCTCGGGCAGCGCCGCGTGGCCCAGAATGGCGCCGAGCGGCGCTTCGGGAATGCCGTGGGCGGCCAGCATTTCGCGCGGCAGATAGACGCGCCCACGCTCGGCATCTTCGGACACGTCGCGCAGGATATTGGTGAGCTGCAGCGCGCGCCCAAGCGACGCCGCGACGCGATCGGCCGCCGGATCGATGGCGCCGAAGGCGCGCACCGAGAGGCGTCCGACCGCACTCGCCACACGGTCGCAGTAGAGATCGAGCTCCGCCATGCTCATGAGCGACCACGGCGCCCGTGCGTCCATCTCCATGCCGTCGATGATGGCGAGGAAATCCTCCTTGCGCAGCCGGTAGCGACGCACGGGATCGGCCAGCGCGCGCGTCACCGCGCGCGTGGGCCGGCCCGCATAAAGCGCCTCGATCTCGGTACGCCAGGCCGCGAGGCCTGCCTCTTTTGCCGCGGGGTCTTCGAGGTCGTCGGCGATGTCGTCGACGTCGCGGCAGAACGCATAGATCGCATACATGGCGGCGCGGCGCGGTGCGGGAAGCATCCGCATCGCGTGATAGAACGACGTCCCCGCCGAACGCACCCGTTCGGTGACGGCGCGCGCATCCTCATCGCTGACGGGCGTCTCACCGCGCGTGGTCAACCCCCAGGCGACGCCGCCGATCATGGCGAGGAGGATGTCGGACTTGGTCAGCTTCACGCGGCGGCGCAGGGGATCGCCGCGGCGAAGGCGGCGGACGAGGCGGCGGGCCAGCCGGACGATGATCGCCGTCTCGCAGCGGAGCCAGGTATCGACCACCAGCGGCGGAAAGCCTTCCGCGGTCGCCACCAGCTCGGCCGTCCTGTCGAGCAGGCCATCGAGGCACCGGCGCAGCGCGGGGGTCGTGGTTGGCCGCGCGAGGTCGGAGACCGAGGCGCCGGCCGCCTCGAGATGATCCAGCGGGATATAGACGCGGTCGAGGTTCCGGTAATCCTGGCCGCAGTCCTGCAGATGATTGATCACCTGCAGCGCCGAGCACAGGGCATCGTTGGTCGGCCACGTCGTCTCGGCCTCGCCGTGAAGATCGAGCACCTGGCGCCCCACCGGGGACGCGGAGTAGCGGCAATACTCCATCAGCTCGTCCCAGTTCGCGTAGCGGAGCTTCGTGGCGTCGAGCGTGAATGCGCGCAGGAGGTCCAGGCAATGCTGGCGGCTGAGCCCCGTGGCGGCGAGCCTGTCGCGCATGCGCGACGCCGCCGGCGATCCATCGCCCGTGGATCCCTTGACGATCTGCGCCATCAGATCGAGCCGACGCACCTTGTCATCGGCGGGCAGCGCCGGGTTGTCCGCGATGTCGTCGGCGGCGCGCGCAAAATCGTAGAACGTGTGGACGAAGGGCCGCAGGTCGGCGCGGATCAGGGCAGAGCCGACGGGAAAGTTCTCGTCGGAGGCGGTCTTGCCCGACGGCGTCTCGATGGCGCTCATGACGCCGCCCCGCGTACGCGGCCCTTCCATTCGCCGCTGCGGCCGACCACGTGCCGGCGCCAGGAATCGACCGTGGCAGCAGTGTAGAACAGAGCGATCAGCGGCAACGCAGGCGCCCACGCGAGCGAGGCGCGGTAATACCGAAGACAGGGAACGAACGCGACCGCCATGGCCGCCCAGGAAACAGCGCCGAGCCAGGCAGCGCCGCCCCGCGCAAACAGTGCCAGCAGCGGAGGCGCAAGGAAGACGAGCGCCATTCCGGCGACGGCCGCGAGCAACCGGAGGGGAGAGTACCGGAGCTCGTCATAGGCGGTGCGCGCGATCAGCCGCCACATGTCGCCAAGCGTGTCATAGCTGCGCAGGCTCGCCGTGCTGTCGGCCACGTCGAGACGGATCGGACCATGCGGCTTGACGGCCCGCGCCAGCGCGCAGTCGTCGATCAACGCGCTGCGCAGGACGGAAAACCCGCCGATCGCCTCCAAGGCCGTGCGATGCAACAGCATGCACCCGCCGGCGGCCGCGGCGACCGGAGAGGCGGGGTCGTTCGCCCATGCGAACGGGTAGAGCATGCGGAAGAAAAACACGAAGGCCGGCACCAAGGCGCGCTCGGCGAACGACCGCGTGCGCAGGCGGACCATCAGCGAGACGAGCGCCAGGCGCCCGGCTTCGGCACGCGCCACGAGCCGCCGCACCGCGTCCGGCCCATGCTCGATGTCGGCATCGGTGAACAGGAGATATGGGGCGCCGGTCGCGTGCGCCTGCGCGTGCCGGAACCCGGCCTCCATCGCCCATACCTTGCCGCTCCAGCCGGCGGGCAGCGGCGGCGCCGGAACGATCGACAGCCGGTCGGTCGCGTTCGCATCGGCCGCGGCACGACGCGCCACCTCGGCGGTTCCGTCCCGGCTGTGGTCGTCGACGACGACGACGTGCAACGGCCCCGGATAGGCTTGTCCGAACAAGGACAGCACCGCGCGGCCGATGACCGCGGCCTCGTCGCGCGCAGGGATCACCGCAAGGACGGCCGGGTACGAGTCGAGCACGGGTGCGGCGGGCTCGGTCCACCCTCGCCAGAACCGTCCGCGGCCCACGAGCAGGTACAGCCAGATGGCGGCGCACAGGGCGCCGAGCGACAGGCCGGCACTCACGCGCAGTATTCCTCGGCACGGAACCAGGCGATCGCATCCTCGAGCGCCTGGCGGACCGGCCCTGGCCGGTAGCCGAGCTCACGGATGGCCTTGGCCGACGAAAAAAACATCTTCTTCTTCGCCAGGCGCAGCCCATCGACGGTCACGAACGGCTCGCCGCCCGTGATGCGGGCTGTCGCCTCGGCGGCAATCGCGACCGGATAGATGGCCGCGCGCGGCACCTGCAGCCAGGGTTTGCGCCGCCCCGTGAGCTCGGCGATCATGCGGAGCATCTCCGCCAAGGTGAGGTTCTCGCCGCCCAGGATGTAGCGCTCGCCGACCCGCCCGCGCTCGAAGGCAGCGATATGGCCACGCGCCACGTCGTCGACATGGACCAGGTTTAGGCCGGTATCGACGAACGCAGGCATGCGCCCCGACGCGGCCTCGACGATCATGCGGCCGGTCGGCGTCGGCTTCGCATCGCGCGGCCCGACCGGGGTCGAGGGATTGACGATGACGGCGGGCAGGTGCCGTTCGGCGACCAGCCGCTGCACCTCGGCTTCGGCGAGGAATTTGGAGCGCTTGTACGGCCCGATCATCTCCTCGAGCGTGGCCTGCGTCGTCTCATCGGCAGGCTGGCCGTCATCGTGCAGCCCGAGCACGGCGACGCTGCTGGTGTAGACGATCCGCCGCACCCCGGCGTCCAGGGCGGCCTGCATCAATTCGCGCGTGCCGTCGACGTTGGCGCGGTACATGACGCGAGGGTCCGGTACCCAGAGCCGGTAGTCGGCGGCGACGTGAAACAGGCCGGTACACCCCGAAAGCGCCGGCCCCAAGGATGGCGCGTCGGAGAGGTCCCCGGTGGCGAAGTCGACGGGCAGGCCTGCGAGATTCCTGCGGTCGCTGGCCGGGCGCACCAGCACGCGGACATGGGCGCCGAGATCCAGCAACGCCCGCACGACCGCCGAGCCGATGAAGCCGGTTCCGCCCGTGACCAGAATGCGCTCGCTGGAAAGCTGTGTTTGCATGCAATCGTGCCCGCAGCCCCTATATGGAACCGGGGGAGGATTTGGTTCTACGGGGCCCGAACCGCGACCGCCAGCCGTTTCTTTGCACGGCGATACCGCTTGACGGGCGCAGTACGATCGTTAAGGTGACAGCGCTTCTTTACCTCAGAATATTACATGCTATCAACAGCTTGGGACCAGACTCGAACCGAGACCCGGGACGATGCGATCGATGCGGTCATTGCGCAGACGCGCGATGTCCTGCGGCGCCGCCAGGCGGCGGACGGCCATTGGGTCTATGAGCTCGAGGCCGATGCGACGATTCCGTCCGAGTACATCATGCTCGGGCACTACCTCGGCGAGATCGAACCGGAGCTCGAGCAGAAGATCGCGCGCTACCTGCGCGCCATCCAGGGGCGGCATGGCGGCTGGCCACTGTTCTACGAAGGCGACATCGATCTCAGCGCCACGGTGAAGGCGTATTTCGCGCTCAAGCTCGTCGGCGACGACCCGGAAGCGCCGCACATGCGCCGCGCACGCGCCGCGATCCTGGCGCAAGGCGGAGCCAGCAACTGCAACGTGTTCACGCGCATCGCATTGGCTTTGTTCGGGCTGATGCCGTGGGATGCGGTCCCCCGCATGCCGGTCGAGATGATGCTGCTGCCGTCCTCGGCCCCGTTCAACCTCGACCGGGTGTCGTATTGGTCGCGCACGGTGATCGTCCCGCTTCTCATCCTGATGGCGCTCAAGCCGCGGGCGCGCAATCCGCGGGGCGTCAACCTCGACGAGCTGTTCGTCACCTCGCCCTGGGACGACGTACCGGCGCTGCGCAACCCGACCGGCTCGCCGATCGGACAGCTGTTCCTGCTGATCGACCGGGTGCTCAAGCTGGTCGAACCGGTCCTGCCGCAACACGCGCGCGAGCGCGCCATCGCGGCGGCCGTGGAGTGGATCAGGCCGCGTCTGAACGGCGACGACGGGCTGGGTGGCATCTTCCCCGCCATCGCCAACACGGTGATGGCGTATGACGCGCTCGGCTATCCGCAGCAGCATCCCGATCTGCTGACCGCCAAGTCGGCGCTTCGCAAGTTGCTGGTTGTGGACGGCGATAGCGCCTATTGCCAACCCTGCCTGTCGCCGGTGTGGGATACGTCCCTTGCGCTGCACGCGATGGTCGAGGCAGGAGAGCCGAACGACGGGCCCGTGGTGTCGCGCGCACTCGCGTGGCTCGCCGAGCGCCAGATCACGGACGTCATCGGCGATTGGGCCTCCACGCGACCGACCACGCGGCCGGGCGGCTGGGCGTTCCAGTATCGCAACGATTATTACCCCGACGTCGACGACACCGCCGTCGTCGCCATGGTCTTCGACCGCGTCAAAGGCGATGACAATCGTTATGCCGAGGCGCTGGCCCGGGCGTCGGAGTGGATCATCGGCATGCAGTCGGCGAACGGCGGCTGGGGTGCGTTCGATGCCGAGAACACGTATTTCATCCTCAATCATATTCCGTTCGCCGATCATCGTGCGCTTCTGGACCCCCCTACGGCGGACGTCAGCGCGCGCTGCATCAGCATGCTCGCCCAGTCGCGCGATCCGCACGGCCGCGACGCGATCAAGCGGGGCCTCGCCTTCCTGCGACGAGAACAGGAAGCCGACGGTTCCTGGTTCGGGCGCTGGGGGACGAATTACATTTACGGGACCTGGTCGGTGCTATGCGCGCTCAATGCCGCAGGGGTTGATCGGCAAGCACCGGAGGTGCGACGCGCGGTCGCGTTCCTGCTGTCGCGGCAGCGCGCGGACGGGGGCTGGGGCGAAGACGGCGCCACGTACTGGCTGGAGCGCCGCAGCGAATGCAAGGCAAGCACGCCGTCGCAGACCGCCTGGGCTCTGTTGGGGCTGATGGCGGTGGGCGAAGTCGGCAGACCGGAGGTCGAGCGCGGCATTGATTACCTGCTGGCGCACGCGCGCGGCGGCGAGCGCTGGCCCGAAGACTGGTACACCGCGGTCGGTTTTCCCGCCGTGTTCTATCTTCGCTACCACGGATACGCACATTATTTTCCGCTGTGGGCCCTGGCGCGCTATCGCAATCTCACGCGTAGCCGGACCTCGCGCGTCCCCTACGGGATGTGAGTTGGGGCCGCGTGGCGTGTCTGGGCGCGGTCGTAGGGCTTGCGATCGAGCGGACCGTTCTGCGGGCCCGGGCACCGGTGTTTCGGCGGCCCGCGGATTTATGGATCCTGAACGCCGGCGCGAGCGCCGCGCGGGCGGAAAGGCTGGCCGACACGCTCATCAGCCGGGGGGCTACGGCGCTTCTCAGCTTCGGCATCGCCGGCGGTCTCGATCCCGCGGTGCGGCCCGGGACGGTCGTGCTGGCGCGAGAGGTCGTCCTGCCCGATGGGCGCCGGCTGCCCGCCGATGCCGCATGGGCTGACAGAGTCGCATCGAGCGCCCGCGGCATGACACCGCATCGAGCGGCGATCGCGGGCAGCGATCGCATTCTCACGTCAACGGACGAAAAGCGCGAACTCCGCCAGCGGACCGGCGCCACGGCCGTTGATATGGAGACTCACGGTGTGGCGTGGGCGGCGGCACGCCGCTCGCTGCCGTTCCTGGTGATTCGGGCGGTGGCCGATCCGGCCGAGCGGGCGCTGCCGCAAAGTGCCGTCGCGAGCCTCGACGGCGGGGGTGCCGTGCGCCCGCTTGCAACCATCGCGGCGCTCACCAGAGATCCCAGGCAGATCGCCGCGCTGTTCGGTGTCGCCGCGGACACGCTGACGGCCCTTGCCGCACTGTGGCGCTTCGCCGGACAGACCGGACGGGCCCTCGCGCCGGCTGATCCTTGACCGCTCTTCAGGGCATCACATCGAATGGGATGTCGCCGCGCGTGATGTGCCCATCCACGGAAAGCACCTGCCAATGCAGCCGATAGGGCCCGGGCAAGAGACCAGTCGCCGTTGCCGCGAGCGTATCGAGCGAGTCATCAGGCTGGATCGGCAGGGACCGGTGTCGTCCATCCGGCAGGTCGAGCAGCAGTCGCGACCGCTTCGGATCGATCCGGCTGTTGTATTGCAGCCGGAAATCGACGGTCGGGCCGCGCACGCGGCCATCCGCGGACGGCTGCGAGGTAACGATGACGGCATGCGCCCACCCGCGACGGGGAAAGGCCGCAATCGCGGCCAAGGACGCCAAAACCACATTGCGACGCGAAAAGCTCATGGGCCCAGCCATACCATGTGTGTCGGCCGCTCTCATACCGCAGGTGCGGGCGTCTCGTGAAGCAGCACGGAAATACAAACGATAGCCCGCCCGCCGAACGGGGCGGGGCGCCGAAAGTCCGAAGGCGGGTCGGCGTCATCGGGGCGGGGCGCGCCGCCCTCCTGCTGATCGTGGCCATTGCGCTGCAGGCCGGCGGAAATGTCTGCCTCAGCATAGGCATGAAGCAGCTGGGATCGGTCGCCGACATCACGCCAGCCGCGTGGGTCCTGATCGGCCGGACGGCCGTCACCAGTCCGATGCTTCTGATCGGGGTCGCCTGTCTGGCCGGATTTTTCTTCCTGTTCGGATACATCCTGGCCCGGGTCGATCTCAGCGTCGCGGTTCCGGTCATTTCGCTGGAGGTCGCGGTGAATGTCGCCGCCGGGCACTGGATACTGGGCGAGCGGGTGTCCACCCTGCACTGGGTTGGGACAGCCCTGGTCACGGTCGGCGTGGCCCTCGTCGGACTCAGCGCGCGCCCGAAGCTGGAGCATCACCTGTGATGGGCTGGCTGCTGATCGCGGTGATGGTGCTGTCCGATTCCGGCAGCGACATCCTCATGGCACGCGGCGTGCGGCAGGTGATCGATCCGCCGGGCCGGGGGCTCGCGCGCCTCCTCGCCATCTTCAGAGCCGCCCTGCGCAATCCCAGCCTGTTCGGCTCCGCGGCACTCGGCACCATCCATCTCGGCGCATTTCTCGCGCTGCTGTCGTTTTGGGACCTGAGTCTGGTGATCCCGGCGGCGGCCCTCGACTACGTCGTCGGGACGCTAGGCGCGCGCCTTCTACTCGGTGAATCCGTCACTCCGCTCCGCTGGGCCGGAGTGTTCCTGATCTCGGCCGGCGTGGCCCTCGCATCGGTGTCGTGACCGCGGCCCGCCCTCACGCTTCGCGATAATCAAGCAGCAAGAGCCCGATCAGCACGAAACAAATCGGCCAGACCCAGCCCGGAATCCTGCGGTCGGCCGCAGGCAGGCGGATTTCCAGCCAGCGCGCCCAGCCGGCAATGATGCCGAGAACGGCCAAGGGCGCATGCGTCAACTCGATCAACAACTGCTCCTTCACGTTCGAGATCGCATGCGAATGCGTGAGGAGAAGGGCTCCGCCGAGCGCCGTCACCAAAGGGAACACCAAGGCCGCTTTTTCGGACTTGTTCCGGCCGGTGCGGATCGTCCACTCAAACAGGCCGAACACCGCGATGAGCAGCGCGAATATCCGATGCTGCACCACCTCGGGGTCGCGCAGGCTGTCCAGGAAGCCAATATCACCGAGCGGCCACACCTCAGGATCGGACCGCAGCATCAGGAACCCGGTGAGAACCATGAACATGAGAGGCCAATGGCGCGCCCACGGAGCGCGGCCGCTTTTCTCGACGAGCCCGAGAAGGCCGATCAGCAACACCAGGACGCCTGACCAGTGGTGGTTGTATTCCGACCACAGGATGTCGGCGGCATTCCGCGGCGGAGTCACGCCTTCGCCAGGCACAAACGCCGGGGCCGCCGGCTGGCCCTCGCGGGCCGCGCGGGCATCCAGTTCCGCTTGCAACTGCGGGATGGCCAGACTGCTGTGGTCGGGGCTTGCAAGGGTGGGCAGGCGTGGCGTCATCCGCTCGACGATCTCGGCCGCGGTGACGCGATCGGTCGCAAGATCGACCGCCGGCGGAACCGAGGTCAGCGTGGCGGCGGCGAAGAACACGCTCAGCCCGATGCCGATCTCGACCTCGGCAAAGCGCCGCAGACGCAGGACAGGAGCCGTGGGATCGCCCCGCTCCTGCCGCGCGCCGATCCGATTGTTCGCGGCACCGAGGATGAGCAGCGCGCCGAAGAGAGCCACCTTCGTGGTCAGCATGACGCCATAGGCGGTCCCATAGACCGCCTGCCACGAATCGATATAGGCAAATCCCATGGTCACGCCCGCGGCGAGCAGGGCCGCCACGGCCAGCATCGCGATCCGAGAGAAGCGCGGAATGATCGTGGCGAGGGCCCGGGAATCGCCTTCGCACAGCGACAGGCTCAGCAGGAAATAAGGGATCCCCCCGATCCACACCGCCGCGCCCGATTGATGGAGGAAGTCGGCGGCGACGAGGAACGTGCGATCGGATATGCGCGCAGCGCCGTGGCTGGTCATGGCCGCCGCACCGATCGTCACGGCCGAAAGGGCAAGACAAGCCCAGATGGTTGCCGAGGATCGGCCCGCCTTTCGAATGCAGATCGCCGCGATCAGCGCGGATACGACCGTGACGGAATCCGCGATGAAAAAGTCGGCGCCCGCCAGATCGGACAGCGACAGATCGACGGTCGCGACCAGGATGGACCCGTCGACCGCCATCGCGACCGCCACGACCATCGCGAGCGCGAGTGCCGCGCCGCCGACCCAGTGCCGGCTTTTCCACAGCAGCTTGGGGGCCTGATCGCCGATTTCCGACACGAGCGGCCGGACCAGCGCCAGAAGATAGATAACGCCGCCCGCCACGATGCTTTGTGCGGTAATCTCGGCGCCGCGGAGAAGGACGCTGAGGAACCCGAAGACATCGATCAATTGTTGCATGGAGCGGGTGAAAGTTGGTTCGAGGCCGGCAGACGGTGTGCGGTATTTATAGCGTCCCAGGCCGGTCCCGCCAGCCGGATCATGGCAGCTCCGCGGCAGACAGCCGGCCGGACGGCGAGGAATTGGGGGCGCCCCGACGCGGATTTATCACTGGTCGGTCCGCCGGCAAGCTGCCCATATCCAACCACATCATCATGAACGACCTCAGCCTTTACCGTTCCCTCGCCCGCCACGAATGGCGCTCACGCCGCGCGCACATGGAAGCCGGCCGGAAACGCCACACCCGCGGCGGCGTGTTTGCGAAATCCCGTCTGCTGAGATTGATCGTGCTCGTCGAACCCGCCGTCGCAGCCATCGGTCTGCGTCGCCGGGCGTTGGCCAACACGCAGGCGCTCGAGCTCCGCGAGGTCGATCTGACGGTCGGCGGCTTGCCGGAAGCCTTCGATGGCTACCGGATCCTGCAACTCTCCGATATCCATGTGGGCCGCGTTCCGGGACTCATCGAGGCGGCCGCGGCGATCGTCGGCGGGCTCGAGGTGGATCTGGCGGTTCTGACCGGCGACATCCAGACGCGGGGGCATCCGGAGGCGGCTGTCGCCGCCGCGGAGATCGCGCCGCTGCTGGCCGCCATCCGCGCCAATGACGGAATTCTCGGTGTGCTCGGCAATCACGACCGCCATGACCTGCCAGATCACCTGGAACAGCGTGGCGTGAGGATGCTGATCAACGAAAGCCTCGTATTGGCGCGCGATGGCGGACGGCTTCGCATCACCGGGGTCGACGACGTCAACAATTTCTTTTCCGACGACGCGGTCCGCGCCCTGCGCGCCCCCGTGGAGGATCCCATCCCGGTGTCCATAGCACTCGTCCACAGCCCGGAACTGGCCGATGTCGCGTCGGACGCGGGCTACGCCTTGTATCTGGCGGGGCACACCCATGGCGGGCAGATCTGCCTGCCCGGCGGAAAGCCGCTGCTGACCGCGACAGAATACCACCAGAGATTGGCGGCCGGCGCGTGGCGGTATGGCCGGATGCTCGGCTACACGTCGCGAGGCGTCGGCGTGGCCCGGCGCGTGCGGTTCAATTGCCCGCCGGAAGTGACGGTTCTGCGCCTGCGCCGGCCCTGAGCGGGCCGCCCGCTCCGTTCAGTTGACCGACCGAATCTTCCGCTGCATGCCGGCGATCAATCCGTCGAGGCGGCCTGCATTCGCGAACAACACCGACGAGAAATCCGACCTCATCATGCGGACCAGGCTGACGCCCTCGACAGACACGTCGGCAATGAAGGGGTGACCATCGGCGGTGCTGGCCACGGTCCATTCCAGATACGTCGGATCTTCGTGCGGGGCAGTCGCAGCCGACTCCACCAGCACCTTGTCGCCATGGGCGACGGAGCTGGTGATCGAAACCTTCTGGCCCGGCGTGATGTCGCCCATGGGATCGCTCCAGAGGGCCAGCATGTAAGCCACCAGCGTCTGCTGGAACGTCGCCTGATCGGAGGGGGAGGACATATTCCAGGTCGGTCCGATCAGCGTCTCGGATGTCTTTTCGATATTGGCGTAGCGGCGGATCATCGCGTCGAGGACCGCCACTCGCTCGTCGTGGGACAACTTCTTACCCGCCATGGCGGTGTAGACATCCTGGATCGCTGAATCGACGAAAGCCGCCGCCTCGTCGGGCTGAACCGCATGTGCCGACGTGCCAATCGCCGAACTGAGGAAAAGGCCGGCGAGAACACTGACTAGCAGGCGTCGAGTCATCACCCTCTCCGTGACGCTCACCCAATGGCGAGCGTGGTCCGGGCATGATTAAAGCCTACTGAATCTACGCAAATCTTTGGGCAGTTTGGCGCGACAAGGCTGTGACTTCATCGCGACCGGCGCGGCCCGGAACGGCGGCCCGGGCAAAGCCCGGCTACGTCCACAATCTTTCGCCTTGCTTGTCCTTGTAGAGGTCGGCGACGAACTCGCCATACCCGTTGAAGAGTTGCGTCGGGACGCGATGTCCGCCGGTCCCAATGATCTCTTCCGTCGCCTGACTCCAGCGTGGATGAGGCACGTCCGGGTTCACGTTGGCCCAGAAACCATACTCGCGGCCTTGGATTTGCTCCCAGAATCCGACGGGCCGCTGGTCGGTGAACGTGAACCGGACGATCGCCTTGGCCGATTTGAAGCCGTATTTCCAGGGCAGGACGAGGCGCAGCGGCGCCCCCATCTGCTTCGGCAGCGGCTTGCCGTAAATGCCGGTCCCGATGAAGGCGAGGTCGTTCGTGGCCTCCGCGATCGTGAGCCCCTCGACATACGGCCACGGATACCATGAGGCCTTCATCCCGAAGGCGACGTCGGGGCGGCTGAACGTCTCCGTCCTGACGTATTTCGCCGACGACGAAGGATTTGCGATCTCCACCAGGCGTCGCATGGGGAACCCGGTCCACGGCACGGCCATCGACCAAGCCTCGACACAGCGGTGGCGATACAGCCGCTCCTCGAGCTGAACCTGCTTCAGCAGATCGTCGACCCCGAGCGTCATCTCCTTTTCGACCAGACCGTCGATGCGGATCTCCCATGGCCGGATCGGCAGGCGCTGCGCGCCGTCCCAGATCGTCTTCGAGGAGCCGAATTCGTAGTAGTTGTTGTAGGTCGTGGAGATCTTCTCGTCCGTGAGACCGCGATCGAGCTTGTAGCGATCGTTGCGAGGGGCGGGATATAGGCGAGCCGAGGGATCTTCCCCCTCCGCACGCGCGGCCCACGGCCGCATGGCAGCACCCGCGACAAGCGCGCTGGCGCCGCCCGCGGCCAGAAACCGGCGTCGATCGCGAAACACCGCTTCGGGTGTGGCGTCCGATTCAGCAATCTCCCAGCCGTGCCGCCGCTTCACCAGCATCGCTCAGATCGCCCCTTTGTTACGTTTTTTCAGAAGCTCTTCGAGATGCGCTTTCGCATCGGGCATGTTCGGATTGAGCTTGAGCGCCTGCTGGAAAGCGGCAATCGCGTCATTCTCCCGGTGGAGATCCATATCGATGAGGCCGAGGCCGGACAAGGCACCGAAATGGCGCGGCTCGAGCGACAAGACCCGGGCGACGTCCTCGGCGGCGCGATCGGACGCACCCATCATGTAAAGGACTGTCGCCCGCTTGTTCCACCCCTCGGCGAACTCCGGCGAGCGCTCGGTGATGGCGTCGAACAGCCGCAGCGCGCCCGAAAGATCGCGGGTTTCCATCGCCGTGACCCCGAGCTCCATCAGCGAATCGGTGGCGGGATCACCGGACTCGCTCCAAATCTGCCAGATCGCAAGCTCGACGATCCGGGCTTCGGCCGGATTGGCGGTCGTGCGTAGTTTCTCGAACAAGTTGTTCAGCCGCGGATCGTCTTGTGTCGCGCCCGCCGGGGCGGAGCAAAGGACCATCGCGGCGACGAGGGCGGCCAAGAAACCGCCGGACCTGTGACGCATCGATAAATTATGCGCCGCCGGTCCCGCGATGTGAAGACATCAGGGCGCTTGCGTCAGGGCTGGCGGCCTGGGGCCCCCGGTGGCCCAATCGAGCAGCTCGACCGTATGCAGGACAGGCACACGCGTGCCGCTCGCAATCTGCGTCATGCAGCCGATATTTCCCGCCGCGATAGCGTCGGGCCGGACGCGTTCGATGTTCGCGACCTTGCGGTCGCGCAGCTTCTCCGCAATGTCGGGCTCCAAGAGGTTGTACGTACCGGCCGAGCCGCAGCACAGATGTGCTTCGGGAATGTCCATGACCCTGAACCCAGCGCTCGCGAGCAGGTCCTTCGGCGTGGTCGTGATCTTCTGGCCGTGCTGCAATGCGCAAGCCGAATGATACGCCACGGTCATCGCCGGTACACCCGCAAGCGCCGGACCCGCCGGCAACCCGAGCTCGCTCGCCACCTCGCTGACATCGCGGGCCATCGCCGAGATGCGCGCCGCCGCCGCGCTCCACAGCGGGTCCGTGCGGAACATATGGGCGTAGTCCTTGACCGTAACGCCGCAGCCGGACGTGTTGATCACCACGCGCTCCGGGCCGCGCCCATCCCACAGCGCCAGCCACGCCTTAATGTTCGCCGCCGCCGCGTCGTGCGATTCGTCGACCCGCCCCATGTGATGGGCGAGCGAGCCGCAGCACCCGGCACCCGGAGCGACCGCGACGTCGCATCCGAGGCGGTTCAGGAGCCGGATGGTAGCTTCATTGATCTGCGGCGCCAGCACGGTTTGGGCGCAACCCGTGAGCAGCGCAACCCTCATGCGGCGCGCGCCCTCGGCCGGGAAGAGTCGCGGCTGATCGACGGGGGAACGGCGCGGCAGGCCCGATGGAGCCAGGCGAAGCATGGCGCGGAGCCGCTTCGGCATCCACGCCGCCACGGGCTTGGCCAGCCACGCACCGACCAGAGACAACCGAAACAGCCAGGGCCGCGGCAGGATCAGCGCCAGGAGGGCTCGCATGACGCGATCACCGAGAGGACGTGAGTAGGTGCGCTCGATATGAGCGCGGCCATGGTCCACCAGATGCATGTAGTGCACGCCCGAAGGGCACGTGGTCATGCACGCCAGACAGGACAGGCACCGATCGATGTGGCGGACGGTTTGCGCCGTCGCCGGCTTGCCCTGCTCGAGCATCTCCTTCAGGAGGTAAATCCGGCCGCGCGGCGAATCGAGCTCGTCTCCGAGCAGCACATAGGTCGGGCAGGTCGCGGTGCAGAAGCCGCAATGCACGCATTTCCGCAGGATCGATTCCGACGTGGCTGTGTCGGGATCAGCCAATTGAGCGAGTGTGAAATTGGTCTGCATCAGAGTTCGGCGTACATGCGTCCGGGGTTGAGGATGCGGAGCGGGTCGAAGGCTTGCTTTACCCGCGCGCTCAGCGCTGCAACGGCAGGCTCTTGCGGCTCGAACACCGACACCGCGGCCCGCACGGCGGGTGCTGCCCGCACGAGGAGGGCGTGGCCGCCGACCGCGCGCACCCCCGCGCGCATCAGCGCGGCACCCCCGTCGCCCGCGGGGTCCATCGCCGCCCACACCAAGCCGCCGCCCCAGTCGAGCAGATACTCGCCTCCCGTCGCGGCCGCGACGGCAGCACCGCCTGTCGGAGGCACGGACGCCCGCCAGACCGCCCGGCTCGGATCCGACAGCAGCGGTTCCACCTCGCGGATCTCCGACCATAGCTGGACAGAATTCACGGTATGGAGCTCCTTGACCCCAGAATAGGCGGCGAATTGCCGACGCAGCGCCTGGCAACGGGCCTCGACTGAAATGGCGGTTCCTTCGACACGGATCGCGGTTACGGACGCCTCAGACCCGCGCACGTGATCGACGCGCGAGCGAGCCGCGACAGCGCGTGGAAGATAGGCGGCCCCCGACACCTCGTATGCGGAGTTGAGGGCGTCGGTCATTGCCGCGACGCCTGACGGGGCGTCAAGGCCGAGCAGGAGCACAGTGCGGGTCTTCGGGGGTGCCGGCAAAACCTTGACCGTGACCTCCTCCATCGCCGCCAATGTGCCAAACGAGCCGGCGAGCAGCTTGCATAGGTCGTAACCGGTGACATTTTTCACGACCTTGCCGCCGGCCTTGAAAATCTCCCCTCGCCCGCTGACGGCGACCATACCGAGGAAGTGATCACGCGCAGCGCCGCTCTTGATACGCCGCGGCCCCGCCAGGTTGCAGGCGAGCGCACCACCCAAGCTGCCGCCTTGCCGGGTGCCCAGCAGCCGGTCCCAGTGTGGCGGTTCGAACGCGAGCATCTGATGGTTCGCGGCGAGTGCCGCTTCGATCTCCGCCAGCGGCGTGGCGGCCGCGGCTGTCAACACCAACTCTGCGGGCTCGTAAGCGCGGATGCCGCTCAGCGCCGACAGGTCGAGGATCCGGCTTGCCTGGATCGGGCGGCCAAGCGCCTGCTTGGAGGCGCGACCCGTGATCTCGAGCGACGTCCCGTCAGCCGCCGCCCCGGCGACCACGTCGCGCAAGTCCGACAGGTTACGGGGCCGCTCGGGGCCGGTCATCGTTCGCTCCTCCAGGGGCTGACCATTGTCAGGTGGTCACGGATTGTTTTGTCGTTTCAAAGGGTTATTAGCGGGGAGCGGCGTGCGCCGTCAAGCGCCGCGGGCGCTGTGGATAACTGTTCTTAAACTATTGACCTGTATAGTGGTAGGGCCAGGGAAAGCGCGCGGGGGCGAAACGCCGTGGGAAAATATCTGGAAGAATACAAAACGCCGACCGACGAGGAACTGAAGAAGTTCACGTTGGAGCAGGCGGAACAGATCGACAAGGCCAATGCCGAGGCTGCGCAACGCAACCGGCAGCTCGTCGAGGGCGCGAAGAAGATCCTCATGGAGGTCGCGCCCGAGAACCGGACCTTGCGCAACATCGATGTGCCGGTCCCGGCCGTGAAGTACGCGTATGTCCTGCGCCAGCTGCAGAGCAAAGAAAAAGAGATGGAAGAGATGGCGCGGCTCAACGCGGATGAGGCCAAGAAGAGCGCCTAGGCCTTCAGAACCGCGGCAGGTCGGGGAACTTCACCTGGCCGCGATGAACGTGCATGCGGCCGAGCTCGGCGCAACGATGCAGAACCGGGAACACCTTTCCCGGATTCAACAGCCCCTGTGGATCGAAGGCGCACTTCAGCCGCTGCTGCTGCTTGAGGTCGTCGTCGCTGAACATCGAGCCCATGAGATCGCGCTTCTCGATGCCGACGCCGTGCTCGCCGGTCAGCACACCGCCGACCTCGACGCAAAGCCGCAGGATGTCGGCGCCGAACGCTTCGGCCCGTTCCAGCTCGCCCGGGCTGTTGGCGTCGAACAGGATGAGCGGGTGCAGATTTCCATCGCCCGCATGAAACACGTTCGCCACCCGCAGCTTGTGGCGCTCCGAAAGCTGTGTGATGCGGCCGAGAACGTGCGGCAGCTGCTTGCGCGGAATTGTCCCATCCATGCACATGTAATCGGGTGAGATGCGTCCCACCGCCGGAAACGCCGCTTTCCGCCCCGCCCAGAAGCGCTGGCGCTCCTCCTCGGATGCGCTGATGCGCGAATAGACCGCGCCGCAGCCGCGGGCGATGCGGTCGACCGTGGCCACGAGATCGTCGACCTCGGCCGCCGGGCCGTCGAGCTCGACGATCAGCAGCGCCTCGACGTCGAGCGGATAGTTGGCATGAACGAAGGCTTCCGCCGCGTGAATGGCGGGCTTGTCCATCATCTCCATACCGCCTGGAATGATTCCCCCGCCGATGATTTCCGCCACACAATCCCCGGCGGCTTCCTGGCTCGGAAAGCCGATCAGGACCGCACGCGCGGTCTCCGGCCTGCGCAGCAGCCGGACCGTGACCTCGGTGACCACACCGAGCAGCCCTTCGGAGCCGACGAAAACACCGAGCAGGTCATAGGCCGCCGCGTCCAAATGCTTGCCGCCCAGCCGGACCACTTCGCCGTCCATCGTGACGATCTGCACGCCGAGGACGTTGTTGGTCGTCAGCCCGTACTTCAGGCAGTGCACGCCGCCGGAATTCTCGGCCACGTTGCCGCCGATCGTGCACGCGATCTGGCTGGAGGGATCGGGTGCGTAGTAAAAGCCGTCGGCGGCGACGGCGTTGCTGATCCCGAGGTTGGTCACGCCCGGCTGGACCACCGCGCAGCGGTTGGCATAGTCGATCTCGAGCACGCGATTGAATTTGCCCATGCCGAGCAGCACGCCATCGGCAAGCGGCAGGGCCCCGCCGGACAGCCCCGTGCCCGCGCCGCGCGGCACCACTTTCACGTCATGGTCGCGGCAATATCGCAAGATGGCCGCGACCTGGTCGACCGTGGATGGCAAAACGACGACCATCGGAATCTGTCGATAGGCCGACAGCCCATCGCATTCATAAGCCCGGCGCTCTTCGAGATCGTCGACCACGCCCTCGCCGGGCACGATCGCGCGCAACGCGGCCACGATATCGGCGCGACGCGCGAGCGTTGCCTCGTCTGGGGCGGGCATCTCCATGACGGGGATGCTACCACGGACCGCGGCAGCGGCGCACCCGGGACCGGGCCTTAGCGCCGGCGCGGCACGACGTGGTTGGCGACGAAGTCCTGGACTGCCTCGCCTCGTTGGTTCCGTGTCGTATGGCGCACGCGCACGATGCCGATCTCCGGCCGCGATTTGGACGGGCGCGCTTCGAGGACTTCGCTTTCGACGCGCAGCGTGTCACCCGGCCGCACCGGCGCCGGCCACCGGAACTCGTCGATGCCGGCTCCGATGATGCCGCCGGCAGGACGAAACTCTCCGTCGACGAGCAGACGCATGCTCACAGACGCGGTGTACCAGCCGCTGGCAACGAGCCCTCCGAAGAAGGTCGAAGCGGCCGCCATCTCATCGAGATGGAACGGCTGCGGGTCGAAATCGCGCGCAAACGACTTTATGCCGGCAGCGTCGAGGGTCCGGGTGCCGGACGTGAACTTGCGGCCCGGCGTCAGGTCCTCGAAATGAAGGTTATCAGCCAACGCCCGGCTGCGCCAGATCAGCCCTGGCGGGCCTTGAACCGCGGGTTGCTCTTGTTGATGACGTAAATGCGGCCCTTGCGGCGGACAATCTTGCAGTTCTTATCGCGCTTCTTGGCCGATTTCAGCGAATTGACGACCTTCATGGCTCGCTCTCGGGCGGAAAAAGGACGGGGCGGCTAATGGCCGCCCCCCGGAAGGCGGGGACCATACTGACGGCTCCCTCGCCTGTCAACGGCAGGAGGCTGGACCGTTCAAACCCGGCTATGTAAGACCGCCACTGGTCCTTTTCAGGCCGAAAAGGCGGACCACGCGAAGGTCGCCGGAATCCAGGGCGGCGAGCCGCAATTGCCAGAGCTTGATCTCCTTGGCCAGCGCTGCCGCTTCACCCGGCTCGACCTGCTTACCCTGGAGGATATCAGCCAGGTTTGCCCAGCCCTGCACGACGATGCCGCGGAACTCGGCGCTCATATCCTCGGACACCCGAGTATCAAGCTTGAGGCCATCGAACTCCCGCTTGAAGTCCTCCAGCGTACAGAGTTGAGGGGGATGATCCTCCGCCGCACTCCAGGTGCTCAGGGGGGCAGACGATGCCCCGGACTTGCTGATGGCGAAATCCGACACGAGCATCGAACCGCCGGGACGCAGGGCCTTCTCAGCCTGCACCAGGAGCCGATGCTTGTCGGAAATGTTGCTAAAGATGTTGCGCAAACAGACCGCATCGTACTTCTTAGGCGGGAATTCGATGGTCCCCGGATCGAAATGCTGGATGGGTGCTTTCTTCGCAAGCCCGGCCATCTCGGAGTACTGCATCCCGGCAGCAGCGAGCGCCGGCGAGGCTTCCATTCCGATGACCCAGGTGCCGAACGTCTTGGCGATGGCGCGGGTCGCTCCGCCGAGGCCGCAGCCGATATCGAGCATCGACTTGGCGCTGGTCAAGGTCATGGGCTTGACCATCTGCAGCACGTGATCGGCACCGCCCGGGAACGTGAATCCGTCGCCCCAGATCAGCTCAGCGACCTTGATTCGTTCGGCCGACCATTTATCGTTTTTCTTGTCTTGCTCGGTGACCGGCTGTTGCTCGGGTGCCTCGCGGCCCTCCGGCGGCTCGTCGAGATAGTAGCCTTCCCACCACGCGTGCAAATGCTTGCGAAACTTGGTGATCCGCGTCTCGCTGCCGGGCTCCTCGCCCGGCGCTCCAGCCGGGGGAGCCTTTTCCGCCTCAGCCATGATGGCGCGTCCTGGAAGTCCCATGACCCCTTCGATCCTCGCTGGCAACGTATGGTTTTCGTGGTTTGTGCGAGGTTGCCGAGAATGAACTTACGAAATTAAGAATCCATTATGGACAACAATTTTTTTCGAAAAATACCGCAAAAATTGCCGAAATCTGCCGATACCGCCAAAGACCCACGCCCGGGAGTCAGCCAATGACTGCATCGCCGAAGCCTCGCTCGACCACGCCGGGCGGAATGATCCTGCCGTATAAAGAGGCGGTGCCGCGGTTCGGGACCGACGTGTTCATCGCGCCGAATGCGGTCGTGATCGGGCGTGTCGAGCTCGGCGACCGGGCGAATGTCTGGTTCAACTGCCTCATCCGGGGCGATGGCAATGACATCCGCATCGGGTCGGATACCAATGTCCAGGACGGCACTATCATCCATATCGCGACCGACCGTTTTCCGACCATCATCGGCCATCGGGTGACCATCGGTCATGGTGCGGTGATTCACGCCTGCACGGTCGAGGACGAGTCGATGATCGGGATCGGCGCGATCGTGCTAGATGGTGCGGTCGTCGAGCGCGGGGCCATCGTGGCGGCTGGTGCAGTGGTCTCACCCGGAAAACGAGTTCCGGCCGGCCAGATGTGGGCGGGCTGCCCGGCGACGTTTCAACGCGCGGTGAAACCGTCCGAGGCCGAGTTCATCGCCTGGAATGCAAGGAACTACTGCGAGATGGCGGCGACTTATCGGGCGGCGCTGTAAGCGCGTCGCAGGCCGCGATCAGGCCGACCGCTGAGCCTCCATCCGCTTCAGCAGCAGCAGCCGTTTGCGGCGAACCTCACCGAGCGACAGATTGATCTTGTGCGCCTGCAGCTGCAGGTCGTGATCGAGTTGCTCCAGCCGCTCGATGGCCGCTTGCAACTGAGCCGGCGACTCGCTCGCATCGATAGGGTCCATCGGGCCCTCGACGACAGCCGCACCGGTCCGGAATGGAATGATCTTGGCGCTCATGACACGTGCCACTCCTGAGAGGCGCCCCCGCTTCTCTGCAATACGATGGACCTGGTGAAAGAACGTTTAACCACCTAGGTGTCACAAAAAGTTCACCAAATTGGCCGCCCTTAGAGCGCGGCGATCACCAACGCCAGTGTCAAGACGACGATCCCGACGATTTCGAGGCGCTGCAGCCGCTCGCGGAAGACACGGCGCGACACGGCGTAGCTGAACAGCAGCTCGACCAAGCCCAAAGTCCGCACGTGCGCGACGGGCTCGATCGCCATGGCCGTGAACCAGCCGGCCGAGGCTGCGGCACCCATGAACCCGGCAAACAGCGATGTTCGCCACGCGCGAAACACACGGATGATGACGTCCGGGGTGCGCGCGAGGAGCCAGCCGCCCAAGAGGACGGTCTGCACGGCCTGCGCCCATGCGAGGGTATAGCCGGCGGCGGTCAGAAAGGATTCCGAGCCGAGCGACAACGCCGCCCCGCGAAAGCCCGTGGCCGACAACGCAAAGGCCGCACCCGAGCCGAGCCCGATCAGCGCCGGCTTCGCTGTCCAGCCGGCGAGCAACGTCCGCCAAGGATGCTCGCGATCGGCGGGCGACAGCAGAAGCACGCCGACGGTCCCGCACAGCACTGCGAGGGCAGTGACGAGGGTGATCGGGTCGCCGAGAAACGCCAACCCGAAGATCGCCACCTGAATGATTTCGGTCTTCGAATAGGCCACGCCGAGGGCGAAGTTTCGTTCCTCCATCACGCGTAGCAGAAGCGCGGTCGCGACAATCTGGGTGATGGCGCCCTCTCCCACCCAAAGCGCGAATGCCAAGTTCGGCGACGGAAGTGCCAGCCCTCCGCCCACCGCCAAGAACGCCAGCCACAGGAGAGCAAACGGCAACCCGTACAGGAACCGCACGAGCGTGGCACCCGAGGTGCCGAGCTCCTTCGTCAGGTGCCGTTGAGCCGCGTTGCGCAGCGTCTGGGCGAACGCTGCCCAGACGGTGATCGGGATCCACAGCCAGGGAAGTACGGGCGACACACGCACGAGCTTAGAAAAAGCACGGCATCAGAACAACATTTTGACGCTTCCGGGTTCTGGCGTAGCTTCCCGCCCGATGCCGCTGTCCCGCCGCCTGCCCGATCTGCCGATCACGCCGCTGTTGCCGCGGCTGCAGGAGACCCTGAATTCGGGGGTGAGCGTGGTGTTGCAGGCGGCCCCCGGCGCCGGCAAGACGACGTTGGTGCCGCTGGCACTTCTCGATGAGCGTTGGGCCGCTAAGTCTCGTCTGATCATGCTCGAGCCGCGCCGGCTGGCCGCCCGCGCCGCCGCCCGGCGGATGGCCGAACTGCTCGGCGAGAAGGTCGGGCAGACCGTCGGATACCGGGTGCGCCTCGACAGCGCCGTAGGCCCAGCGACCCGGATCGAGGTGGTCACGGCGGGCGTCTTCCTGCGGCAGATCCAGGACGATCCTTCGCTGGAAGGCGTGGCCGCAGTCTTGTTCGATGAGTTTCACGAACGCAGCCTCGACGTCGACCTCAGCCTCGCCCTATGCGTCGATGCGCGGCGTGCGCTGCGCGAGGATCTGCGACTCGTCGTGATGTCTGCGACGCTCGACGGAGGGCCGATCGCCCGGCTTCTCGAACCGACGGCGACCGACGGCGCTCCGGTCCTCACCAGCGAAACCCAGCGGTTTCCGGTCGAGACACGGTATTTGCCGCGCGATACGACAGAGCCGCTCGACGCGCTCGTGACGGCGGCGGTCCGACGCGCGCTCGCGGACGCGGACGGCGACCTGCTCGTCTTCCTGCCGGGCATCGGCGATATCCGGCGGGTCCAGGCACGGCTGGACGGGGCCATCGCCGACGATATCGACGTCATGCCGCTCTACAGCGACCTGCCGCTGGATCGGCAGGATGCCGTCCTGCGTCCGGCGCCGGCCGGCCGCCGCAAGGTGGTTCTGGCCACATCGATCGCCGAGACAAGCCTCACGATCGAGGGCGTGCACGCGGTGATCGACGGCGGCTATATGCGGGTGCCGCGGTTCGATATTCGAACCGGCATGTCTTCGCTGCAGACCGTGCGGGTGTCGCGCGCCTCGGCCGATCAGCGACGCGGGCGGGCCGGGCGGCTCGGGCCCGGGGTCTGCTATCGATTGTGGACGGAGGCGGCCGATCGCGCGCTTGTCCCCCAGACGTCGCCCGAGATCGTCGATGCCGATCTCACGCCGCTGGCGCTCGAGCTTGCGGTGTGGGGATGCAAGGACACGAGCATCCTGGCCTGGCTCAGCCAGCCGAACGCAGCGGCGCTGGCCGCCGCCCGTGACCTCCTCACGCGCATCGGCGCCGTCGATGCGCGGGGAACCGTCACCCCGGAGGGGCGACGGATGGCCAAGCTCGGCGTCCATCCGCGGCTTGCGCACATGCTGCTCTACGGACAGGCATCGGGCCTTGGCGCGTTGGCAGCGGACATCGCGGCACTGCTCGGCGAGCGTGATGTCCTGCGCGGCACCCGCGATGCCGATCTGCGGCACCGGCTCGACCTTCTGCGGACGGGAGCGCGCACGACGCAATCCATCGGCCAGGTTGCGAGCCACTGGCGCCGTCAACTGGGCGCAAAGCAGACAGCATCAGAAGCGCGCAGCGAGGATATCGGCCGGCTCGTGGCCGTTGCGTACCCGGACCGAGTTGCCCAGCGTCGGCCCGGAACGCGCGGACAATTCCTGCTGAGCAACGGCCGCGGCGCAGTTCTGCCGGAAGCGGATCCGCTGGCCGGCTCTGATTTCCTGGCGGTCGCGGCTCTGGATGGGGCGGTCCCCCTTGCGCACATCTTTCTCGCCGTCCCGCTGACCGAGCGCGATCTACTGGACGCCTTCGCCGAGCAGATCCGTGACGTAGAATTCGTCGTCTGGGATTCCCGGGAGGAAGCGGTTCGGGCTCGGCGCCAGCGGCGGTTCAGTGAGCTTGTGCTCGATGACAAACCGTACGACGCACCGGCCGAGCGTGTGAGCGCGGCGATGCTCGATGGCATCCGGGAGCTGGGGCTGGACGCGCTCCCGTGGACGGACGAGCTGCGCAATCTGCAAGCCCGTGTCGCGCTCTTGCGCGGCCTCTCCGGCGATACCTGGCCTGACCTGTCAGATGCGACATTGCTCTCCGAGGTCGAGCTTTGGCTGGCCCCTTATCTCGCCGGGGTCACGCGCCGGGCGCATCTGGCTCGTGTGGACCTCGCCGGGGCTCTGCGCGGACGGCTGAACTGGCAGCAGCAGCAAAGCCTTGGCCGATTGGCGCCCACGCACTTGTCGGTGCCCAGCGGCTCGCGCGTTCCGATCGATTACTCGAGCGGATCGCCGGTCGTCTCGGTGCGCCTGCAGGAGATGTTCGGGTTGACCGACACCCCAACCGTCGCGGACGGGCGGGTTCCGATCCTGTTGCACCTCCTGTCGCCGGCGGGCCGTCCGGTTCAAGTCACGCGCGACCTCGCGAGCTTCTGGGCCAACGCTTATCACGAGGTCAAACGCGACCTGCGCGGTCAATATCCGAGACACCACTGGCCCGACGACCCGCTCCACGCCACGCCAACGCGGCGCGCCAAGCGGCGCGGCGAATGAACAGGCTCAGTTCGGCCGTGTGGCCTCGAGCTGCGTGAGGAATTTGTCGCGCCAGGCTGCCAAGGTGTTGGTCCGCAGCACGTCCATCATCTGGTCATAGCGCGCCTTGCGCTCGTCGACGGGCATGACCAGCCCCTGATGCAGGGCATCCGCCAGCTGATCGACATCGAACGGGTTTACGAGCAGAGCCGATTTGAGCTCGTGTGCGGCGCCGGCGAACGTGGAGAGGATGAGCACGCCCGGATCGTCCGGATCCTGTGCCGCTATGTACTCCTTGGCCACGAGATTCATCCCGTCGCGCAGCGGGGTCACGAACCCGATCCGCGCGGCCCGATAGAACCCGGCGAGGGTCGTGCGGGCGAAGCTCTTGTTGAGATAGCGGACGGGAACCCAATCAAACTCGGCGTATTCGCCGTTGAGCCGGCCTGCTCGGGCCTCGATGTCGCGCCGAAGAGCGCGATACTGCGCCACCTCGCCGCGCGAGACGGGTGCTATCTGCATGAACGTGACGCGCGACGCGTGTTCTCGCCAGCGGCCCAGAAGTTCGTAGAACGCCTCGACCTTCTGCGGGAGGCCTTTCGAGTAATCAAGGCGGTCGACGCCGAGCACGAGATGACGGCCGACAAGGCTTTGCTTGAGCCGGATCGTCTCCGGGGCCTCGGCGTTCTCGCGCGCTGTCGCGGCGAACGCATCGGTGTCGATACCGATGGGAAACGCCGCGACGCGCGAGCGTTGGCCAAAGGCCTGGAACGCGCCGTCCGGGCAGATCGAGCCGCCCGCCTCGTTGATGATGTACCCGCTGAAGGTGCGCACGTCTGTCGCAGTTTGCAGGCCCACGAGATCGTAGGCGCAGAGGTCGCGCACCAGCCGACGGTGCGCCGGCAGCGCCCGGAAGACCTCGGCCGCGGGGAACGGGATGTGCAGGAAGAACCCGATGGGGTTGCTCACGTCGAGCCGCCGTAGCTCGGCGCCGAGCGGCATGAAATGATAGTCATGGATCCAAATGATGTCGTCCGGCCTCAAAAGCGGTTTGAGTGCCTTGGCAAAGCCCGAGTTGATGCGCAGGTAGCCTTCGAAGTGGCTGCGATGGAAATCGATCAGGCCCAGCCGGTAGTGGCACAAGGGCCACAAGGTGCTGTTCGCATAGCCGACATAGTATTCAGCGTGGTCGCGGGCCGACAGGTCGAGCGTCGCGTAGGTGACTTTGCCGGCCTCGACGATCTGCGGCTTGCCGTCCGGAGCTTCGGAGATCTCGCCGCTCCATCCAAACCAGATGCCGCCCGCGCGCTGCAATGCATCGCGTAATGCGACGGCGAGCCCCCCGGCCCGAGATATGCGCTCGCGCGGAAGCGTGACACGGTTCGAGACAACTACGAGCCGCGCCAAAACGCTTCCTCCCAGCTCTTGCTGAGACGCATGGCGGAGACGATCAGGCCGACCATCGAGTAAGTCTGCGGGAAGTTACCCCACAGCTCTCCGGTCTTTGGGTCGAGGTCCTCCGACAGAAGGCCCAGCGGACTGCGGCATGCGAGCAGGCGCTCGAACATTTCGCGTGCTTCGTCGCGGCGGCCGATCGCGGTCAGCGCATCGATGAACCAGAACGAGCAGACGTTGAATGCCGTCCGGGGCCGGCCAAAATCGTCTTCGGTGGCATAGCGCAGCAGATGACCGTCGCGCCACAATTCGCGCCGGATCGTATCGACGGTGCTGATGAAGCGCTGATCGTTCGGAGCGAGGAAGCCGACCTCGTGGAGCAGCAGCAAACAGGCGTCGACGTCCTTGCCGCCGAATTCGGACACGAAAGTGTTGAGAGAGGCGTTCCACGCATTGTCGAGGATGGCACGCCTGAGCCGTTGAGCCTCGCCTCGCCAATGCTCGCTCCGTTCGCCGAGGCCGAGCACGCGCGCGATCTTCGCCAGCCGGTCGCATGCGGCCCAGCACATCACCACCGAGTGCGTATGCACCCGCTCCCGGCCGCGGAACTCCCAAAGCCCGGCATCGGGCTCCAGGGCGAGAGCGGCGGCGCGCTCGCCCAGGCGCTCGAGCCGTTCGAACAGGGCGCGATCGCCGCGAATGGGCAGCCGATGGTCGAAGAACATCTGAGCTGCGGCCAACACGGCGCTGCCGTAGCTATCGTTCTGGATCTGGATCGCGGCCTGATTGCCGATACGGACGGGGCCCATGCCGCGATACCCGGCCAAGGCGGGAGCAATGCGCTCATCGAGCGGCGCGCCAGGTACGACGCCGTAGACCGGGCGGAGCCGGCCCTCCGGCTCCAGCATGGCGACGTTCGTGATGTACAGGATGAAATCTTCCATCGTGCTGGTGGCACCCAGGCGATTGAGCGCCTGGACCACGAAATACGCGTCGCGCAACCAGCAGAACCGATAGTCCCAGTTGCGGCCGGAATCCGGGTGCTCGGGAATCGACGTCGTGAGGGCCGCGACGATGGCACCAGTCTCTTCGTAGCTGCACAGCTTGAGGGTGATGGCCGCGCGGATGACAGCGTCCTGCCACTCGAACGGGACCGAGAGATAGCGGGACCACTCCTGCCAATATTCGACCGTCCGCTCGAGATAATCCCTGGCCTGCCCGCCGATCGAGCCGGCGATCGGTTCATCCGGACCCAGGATGAAGGTCACCGGCGAGGCAAGAATGAACGGCGCCTCTTCGAGGATGTAGGTGATCGGCGCGTCGGTCGAAATCCGTAGCGCCGTGTCGGCCGACTGGTAGCGTATGTGGTTGCTGCCATGGGTGACTGCGGGCTTGGTCGCGCCATAATTGAAGCGCGGCCGGATGCGCACGCGGACGCGCGGAGTTCCCGCGATCGGCTCGACGCGGCGTACAAGCAACGTGGGCCGGAACGTCCGCTCGTAATGCTGAAACCGCGGCACGAAATCGGTGATGCGAACGACCCCGCCCATGCGGTCGCTGAGCGTCGTCACGACGACGGCGGTGTTGACGATATACGACTGCTCGCTCTTCACGCGGTCCACAAGGTCGACGTCGAAGATGCCTTCGTCTTCGGTGCTCAACAGCCCGCAAAAAACCGGATCCCCGTCGAGGCGGGGAAAGCAGCACCAGACGATTTTTCCGTCGGGATCGACCAAAGCGCCGAGAATAGCGTTGCCGATGACGGCAAGATTGAGGCTGGCCGTCATGCCGATTCCCGCTGCAGCGTCTCGGAGAGACTGGCAAGCCACTCCCGCACGCCCGTCGGATGGGGTATGAAAAACGATGCGACCGAAGAAGCCCCCGGTCCAACCTGGATCGCGTGGCCGCCGCGCCGCGTGGCCGCGCGGAAAGCTCCTTCGTCCGTCGTATCGTCGCCGATCACCACGGGCACCCGGCCGCGGAACGGTTCGACTTCCATGAAGATCTCGACCGCCCGCTCTTTCCAGGCGGAGACGGCCTTGATCTCGAACACCATCTTGCCGCGCAACAGCTGCAGATCGCTTTTCAGCTCGCGCAGCAGTCCTTCGAGATTCTCGCGGAGTTCCGCGCCACGCTCGGGGGCGTTGCGATAATGAAGGGCAATGCCGAAGCTCTTGTCTTCGATAAGCACACCCGGGATCGCCGCCGCGATGGCGGCTGCGCGCGCGCGCAGTTTGCTCAAATCAGGCACTTCCACTGTCGACTGGACCGGATCGCGTCTCGTCAGACGGATTTCAGCCCCATGCTGTCCTGCGGCCGGCCAGGATAACGGACGAAACAGGCGATCGATCCATTCGATCGGGCGTCCGCTCACGAACGCAGCGGCGCCGTCCAGAACCTCGGACACGCGTTCCAACACCTGCAGCAGGCCCGGAGGGACGACGACCGCGTCCGGTGTTGGTGCCAGATCGAGGAGGGTCCCGTCGATATCGAGGAACAGCGCCCAATTCTTCGAAGCTGCAGGAAGCGTCTGGTGGTCGGGCGGCCGCGTCATGTCCAAGAAATCTTACGTTGATGGAATGGTTTCTCAAGCCTCGGTCGCCGCGGCTGGCTGTGACATTAATGGGGCAAGGTGCGGCGGGCCGGGATCGAGCCACGGGCCCGCGCGGGCGCCGCAAAAGGCGGCGAACGAGACGCCCGTTGTTCAGACCTGCTGGATTGCGGACAACAGCCAGCGGCCGCCAGGGGCGCGGACGAACGTCCACACTTCGGTCGCCGTAATCCGCTCGGCACTGCGCCCTTCGACCAGGACGCCCGTATCGGCGCGAACCGTATAGTCGCGAGCGCTCCACCGCATGGCGACGGTGGCGTATTGCAGGTCTCCGTCGTTCCATGCCTCGGCGAGATCGCCCGCCTCGAACCGCACGTCTTCGACCTTGTTCTCGATGCCCGCACTGGCGTTGGCCGAAAGCTTCTCGGAAAAATAAGAGAGCATCTCGGGCGTGATATGCCGGCGCAGCACATCGATACTGCCGCCGCTCCACGCGGTTTGGATGGCGACAAGGAGGCGCTCGAATTCCTCGTAATCGGAACCGGTGATGCCGATTTCATCGCGCGTTGCGGGAGTGCCGCCGCCGCCCCCGCCCGCGGATGCCGCGTGAGGACTGCCGTGCGGCGCCGCGTCGTCCGCTGTCGCATAGGCGAAACTGCGCCGCCCGAGCGGATACGCGCGGGAGCGGAAATAGCTCATCGCCAACCGGATCAGCAGCGCCACCAGCGCCAGCTGCAGCAGCAACCCGAGAACCCCAGCTAACCCCAGACCGAAGCCGAAAAAGCCGTGGCCGAACAGCAGCCCGGCGAGCCCGGCGCCGATCAGCCCGCCCATGAGTCCGCTCATAAAGGGATGACCGCCGAACATGCCCGGTTGCGTATAGGGCGTTGCCGGGCGCATCGCGGGGCTGGGCTGGGGCGTGACGCTGCGCTGCATCGTCTGCGACTGTGGCGCTGTAGGCGTCGATGGCACACTATTGTAGGTCCGCGTGCCGCGGCTGCCGACACTTGACCCGCCGCCAGCGCGGGCGTCGGCGAGCGTCGGCGCCAGGCAGACGCAGATCGCGAACAGGAGCGTTAACCACAAGGTCGGCTTGAAAGACATAGCCCGATCCCTTTGCCACACATGATGAAGGTGCTGCGCAGCCGGTCCTGCCGACGGTCCATTGCGTCCAGCGAGGATCTGACTTGCGATCAAACCTAGCCGAACGGCGCAGCCGCATCCAGCCCCGTTAACCAACCATTCAACAAATTATTTCAGGATCGGGCAACCCTGTGGCCCTGGGCCGCATGTCCCGGACGGTACAACAAAAAGCCATGACGCTGTTGCTGCTCGAAGCGCTGGTTGGCATCGCCGTACTGGTTGAAGTGCTCAACCTTTTGGCACGTGAATTTTTTGCCGGCGTGCGCCGCGAAGACGCCTTGCGTGAGGACCTGCGCAAGCTGCAGGAAGATCTCGCCGAAGCGGCCAAGAGGATTGCCTCGCAAAAGAACGACCTGCGCAAGGGATTGGGCGACCTCGACGGCGCCAAGAACGCGTGCCTCGAGGTCGAGAAAGAGATGGCGCAGCGGCAACGGGTCGAGCCGGTGCTTGTGCATCTGCTCGGGCCCGAAACCGGGGTGGGCTTCCGCTTTCGGGCGCCGCTCACCAAGGCGATCGCAGAGAATGCGGATGCCTTCCAGAAGAAGATGTGGGGCCGCAAAAACTTCGTCGAGATCTGGGTCGCGTCTGAAGATAAGGCGGTGAGAATCGCAGACGACCAGTTCCCGGCCAAGCACGGCTACAAGGTCGGCACGTTCGAGCGCACCGACGATTCGGTCGTCCAGAAGGCGGCGGCATGATGTTCGACTTCGGCGGATACGTGATGGTCGTCGGCTTCGTGGGGGCCGGGCTCTGGCTGCTGATCGGGATCGCCCGGCTCAATTACACGTGGCAGGCCTCGCAGCAGCGGACAATCGGCTTGCGCGAGCTCAAAACCGAGGGTGCCAAGATCCTCCTCGAGCGGGTCGAAGAAAGCATGAAGCTCGAGGCGGAAACCAAGGAAGCCCGCCAGCGCGCGGAGATGCTCAAGACGGCGTTGGAGACCAAGGAAAAGCAGCTGACCGAGCTCGTCCCCCCGCCCCCGCCCGCGATCTACGTGACCTCGGAATTCCCGCCGTCGAGCCGCGACAAGCCGTGGCAGGCGGTGATGCGCAGGACCGCCGGCGGCCGCTCACGGCGGGCCGACGAGCCCAGCGAGCGGTACGTCCTGATCTGGGCGCCGGACCATTCGGGCGCGCAGGCGCGCGCGACAAACGCGCTCTCCGCCTTTCCGGGCTTTTCGATCGACGGCGTGACGCGCTTCGACTGAGCGCCTGATGTCAGCCGGCCTGGCGGGTCGGCGGCGGCGTCACCGGCACGAAAAGCCGGCCGTTCGACAGCGCCCAGATGGAGACGGTCTTCCGGCGCGTCGGGTCATCGACCCGGACGAGTGCGACGTGGACGCCGTCCATCAACATCTTATCCACACGCCAGTGAAACCGCAGGTCGTCAGCCGCGGCGAAAAGCTGACCAAGCTCGATCGCGGAACTCTTCCTCATCACCACAATCACCAAGTCCAGTACGTTCGTGACGGCGCAATCCCAACACATGGGTGCGCCATTCTCAGAGATCAATTGCTGTACCATCATTTTGCCGGCACGGCCATGCCGCGCAAGTCAATTCGGCGAGATCGTCCGGGCGCCGATCTTCCGCTCGACGAAAGAAATCCACCGGCCGCCGGGGGCGGCGCACATGTCGTTGGCATCCACGGCTGATTCGAGTGCGACGCCGCCGAACTGCCACAGCGCCCGCCAGGTGGAAATATTCTTGAGCGCCTGCTCGTGGATGCGCCGTTCGATGTTGCGGTGGATCGCCCGACGGCCGAACGATGCATAGGCGGCCGCGGCAAGGGCCAGCGCCCCGCCCGCGAACCACATTCCGAAGAACCACCACACGATCCCGCACAGCACGACCATGCCGAGGGCCCAGCGCTCGGTCTCGGCGATGACCACCACCGGGCTGTCCATGCCGCGCAGCTTTTTGGGATCGACCCGGATGCGCACCGCCTGTACGGCGACCAGCTCGCGCAGCTTGGTCAGGTATTCCGTATCGGATTCGAAGGAGTACTGGAGCGTATCGTCGGACATGCCGCTAGATTTTACACCACCGGCGCCACAGCGCCCGGTAAATCCGCTCCACCTGCCGCGCCCGCGCCTTGCCGTTGCACAACGGCGAGCCGGCCACCCGGGCCCGCAACCCGGCCCGCAACCCCGAGAGCCGCGTCAGGTCGCCCGCCAGGCCGGCCGCGATCCGCACGTACTCTTCCCGGCTCCCCGCCACCAGCTCGTCCAGCTTGAGTGTGTGCAGGATCGACGCACTCCACCGGCCCGCCATCGCCGCCCCGGCCAAGCTCACCACCGGCACCCCCATCCACAACGCCTCGAACGTCGTCGTCGACCCCGTGAACGGGAACGGATCGAGCGCGATGTCGACGTCATGGTAGAGCGCCAGATGCTCTCCCCGCCCCGCCTCGGCCGTCACGAACTCCACCCGGCTCCCTTCATCTCCCAGCCCGCGCAGCACCCGCCCGCGCAGGCCCTGGTTTGCGAACCAGTTCTTGAACTTGAGCTTGAGGCGGGCGCCCGGAACGGCGCGCAGCACCTCGCCCCATAACGCCAGCACCTGGTCGTTCACCTTCGCCGGATTGTTGAACGACCCGAACGTCACGTGTCCCCGCGTCGCCGCAGGAAGCGGCCCCACCTCCGGACCCGCCAGGGGGTTATGGATGTAGAAGCTCGGCAGAGCCACCACCCGCTCGCTGAACCG
>DATJPD010000054.1:0-63246 GCA_035506575.1 Alphaproteobacteria bacterium | reverse complement strand
GCCATCGACCTCCCTCACCCCGACCCTCTCCCCCCAATCGGAATTGGGTGGAGAGGGGGAAATTTTTGGCGACGATCCATCCATCTCGAGTTTCCTTAAGCGCTGGCCTTCACGCGCCGGCAACCGGCGCCCACAACACATCTTCGATCTTTGCCGCGCCGGTGGCCAGCATGACCATCCGGTCGACGCCGAGGGCGATCCCCGCGCAGGGCGGCAGCCCGTGCTCGAGGGCGGCCAGGAAATCCTCGTCGATCGGATAGCGCTCGCCGTAACGCTCGGCCTTGAAATCCATGTCCGCGGTGAAGCGCCGCCGCTGCTCGGCCGCATCGGTCAGCTCGCCGAACGCGTTGGCGAGCTCCAGGCCCGCCACGTAGAGCTCGAAGCGCTCGCACACGCGCGGATCGGACGCCTTGGGCCGCGACAGCGCCGCCATGGAGACCGGATATTCGTAAAGAATGGTCGGCCGGCCGACGCCGAGCTTGGGCTCGATGCGCTCGAGGAAGATGCGGAAGAACAAATCGTCCCAGCGGTCGCCTGGCCTGGGTTCGATGCCGAGCGGCTTGGCCGCGGCGGCCAGGCGTTCGAGCGAGGGACGGTGCGGATCGGGGGCGGTTGCGAGCAGGTCGATGCCCTCGCGGAGAAACGCCTCGGCGACGGTCAGGCGCTCCGCCGGCTGGCGGGCCTCGCAGCGCCGCGTCCACACGAACTCGCGCCCCGTGACGTCCGCGGTCGCCTTCAGCAGCGCCTCGCAATCGTCCATCAGTGCCGTGTAGTCCGCACCGGCGCGATACCATTCGAGCATCGTGAACTCGGGATGATGCGTGGCCGAGCGCTCGGCGTTGCGGAAGGCGTGCGCGAACTGGAAACAGCGCTCCACGCCCGCCACCAGCAGCTTCTTCATCGCGAACTCGGGCGAGGTGTGGAGATAGAGCGGCCGGCCGCGCACCGCCCCCGGCTCGCGCAGCTCGGTTGCGAACGCGACGAGGTGCGGCTCGAGGCCCGGCGAGACCTGCAAGGCCGGCGTGTCGACCTCGATGAAGGCCTGCTCTGCGAAATAGCCGCGGATCGCCGCCATGATCTTGGCGCGCGTCTCGAGATTCGGCCGCCGCAGCGCGAAGCGGTCCGGCCGCCACCAGGGGGCGCTCATGGGCTCGTGACGTCCGCCGGTTCGCACAGCAGTTCGATCCCGACCTGGCTCGCGATGTCGGCCAGGCGTCGGGCCGTCTCGGCGTCTCCGGTAAAGCGTACCATGACCTTCTCGCGAGCCGGCTCCTTCAGCCAGCGCACCGCCTCAAGGACCGCTCCCGCCGCATCGCCGCAATCGAGCACGGCTGTGAGCGGCACCTGCGGGAACTCCGCATGCGCGGCCGCGATCATCCGCTCGAACCATGCAACTCCGCCATGGATGCCGGCATCCGGCGCGCTGTGCAGGATCGCCGGGTTGCCGGTTTCCGCCGCGGCCGCCAGAGCGGCGCGGGCCTCCTCGAGGCTATGAATGACAACGGGCCGCATCCTGCTACGCCGCTTCCACTTCCCGCATGATTGTTGGCCCGAGGTCGCGCTCCGCCACTGCCAGATCGTAACGGGCTTGGAGGTTCACCCAGAACGTCGCGCCTGTTCCAAAATAACGACCGAGCCGAAGCGCGGTCTCGGCAGAAATTGCGCGCTTGCCGCGCACAATGTCGGTCAGCCGATTTGCAGGTACACGCAATTTGAGGGCAAGCGCGTTCGCCGTCAGTTTCCGGGCCGCCATTTCTTCGGCCAGGGTCTCCCCCGGATGCACGGCGGGCACCGGAATGCCGCCCGGATAATGGAAAACCTTCGTCTCACGTTTCATCTTTTCCTCACGTGCGTATCTGCGATGTGGACTTCGAACGCGTCGCCAGCTTGAAACTTAAAGAGCAAGCGCCACGGTCCATTGATGTCGATGGACCAATAACCTTTGCGATCGCCGGTGAGCTTATGCAGCCCGACACTATTAAGACGCCCGAACGATTGTAGCGATGTCGCGGCGTCAAGCTGCGCGATGCGTCGGCGCGCTACCCGCTCGTCCATACCCGAGAAGCGGGACTTGCCCCCCTCGATGAATTCGCGGGTGCTTGTCCCCAGAATGGACCGGATCATACGGCGAATATAGTACGCCGTGCATACTATGGCTAGCGGCTATTCGCTGCCCGGGCAAACCCCGTCGATCTAGGATCTTGGCGTGGCCGGACGCGTTCGCGGCCAGGTGGCGGAGCGCCGAACGTAGCCTCTCAGCCCAGCCGCGCCATCGCGGTGGCGGTGTCGCCCATGCGGTTGGAGAAGGCCCACTCGTTGTCGTACCACGACAGCACGCGCACGAGCTTGCCGTCGATCACCTGCGTCTGGGTGAGGTCGAAGGTCGAGCTCGCCGGGTTGTGGTTGAAGTCGGACGACACGAGCTCCTCGCTCGTGGTCATGAGGATGCCGCGCAGGCGGTTGCTCTCCGCCGCCTTCTTCACCGCCTCGTTCACCGCCTCGACCGTCACCGGCTTCTTGGCCACGAACTTGAAGTCGATCACCGACACGTTCGCGGTCGGCACGCGGATCGAGGTTCCGTCGAGCTTGCCCTTGAGGTCGGGCAGCACGAGGCCGACCGCCTTGGCCGCACCGGTCGAGGTCGGGATCATCGACAGGGCCGCGGCGCGCGCGCGGCGCAGATCCTTGTGCAGGGTGTCCACGGTCGGCTGGTCGCCGGGGTAGGAGTGGATCGTCGTCATGTAGCCCTGCTCGATGCCGAAGGCCTCGTGCATGACATAGGCGACCGGGGCCAGGCAGTTGGTCGTGCACGACGCGTTCGACACGATGGTGTGCTTGCTATCGAGCTTGTCGTGGTTGACGCCGTAGACGACCGTGAGGTCGACGCCATCGGCGGGGGCGGAGATCAGGACGCGCTTGGCTCCGGCTTCGATGTGCTTGGCGGCCTGCTCGCGCTTGGTGAAGATGCCGGTGCATTCGAGCGCGATCTCCACACCCAGCTCCTTCCATGGCAGCTTCGCGGGATCGCGCTCGGCGGTCACCTTCATCGGCCCGCGGCCGATGTCCATCCAGTCCTCGCCCGTCTTGATCTCCCCCGGGAACACGCCGTGCACGGAATCGTGCTTGAGGAGATGCGCGTTCGTTTTCACCGGCCCGAGATCGTTGATCGCCACCACCTGGATGTCCTTGCGGGCCGATTCATGGATCGCCCGCAGCACCAGCCGGCCGATACGGCCGAACCCGTTGATCGCGACTTTGACGGGGACAGACATTTTTTTCAGGACCTCTCGAAAAAATTCCGTTCAGTCTATGTGGTTGGGTGAAAAGCGGAGTCCAGCGACACATATCACGCGCGGTTTGCCCCCGGCACGCCGAATTTCTGTGTCCTTTGCGTGGCTGCCATGCGGGCGGATTCTCAAGCCGTTATAAGAGCTTGCGGGCGGCCTCCGCGACCCCCTCGGCGGTGATGCCGAAGTGCCTGTAGGCGTCCGGCGCCGGGGCCGAGGTGCCGAAGCCGCTCATGCCCACGAAGGCGCCGTTGGGACCGAGATACGGCTCCCAGCCCTGGCGGATGCCGGCCTCGACCGCGACGCGCGGCAGGCGGGCGCCGCCCAGCACCTCGCGCCGGTACTTGCCGGTCTGGCGGTCGAACAGGGACGCACACGGCATCGACACGACCGCGGCCCGGATGCCCTCGGCGGCGAGCAGCTCGCGTGCCTTCATCGCCAGCGATACTTCCGATCCCGTGCCGATCAGCGTGACTTGCCGTTCACCGTCGGCTTCGGCCAGCACGTAGCCGCCCTTGCGGCACAGATTGTCGGTCGACGCCGTCGTGCGCAGCGCCGGCACGTTCTGGCGGGTGAGGGCGAGCAGGGTCGGCCCGTCCTCGCGCGCCAGGGCGGCCTCCCAGCATTCGAGCGTCTCGACCGCGTCCGCCGGGCGCATCACCTGCAGGTTCGGAATCGCCCGCAAGGCGGCGAGGTGCTCGACCGGCTGATGCGTCGGTCCGTCTTCGCCGAGGCCGATGGAATCGTGCGTCATCACGTACACGACGCGCTGCTGCATCAGGGCCGAGAGGCGGATCGCCGGCCGGCAGTAATCGGTGAAGACGAGGAACGTGCCGCCATAGGGGATGAGCCCCTTGTGGAGCGCGATGCCGTTCATCGCCGCCGCCATCGCGTGCTCGCGCACGCCGTAATAGATGTAGCGGCCGGCAAACTTGTCGCGTCCGACCGCCCCTTGCGCCTTGGCCTTGGTGTTGTTCGAACCGGTCAAGTCGGCCGAGCCGCCGACCATCTCCGGGATCGCCTGGGTCAGCACGTCGAGCGCGTTCTGCGAGGCGACGCGCGTCGCGATCGCGGGCTTCTTCTCGACGATCTCGGCCTTGAGCTTCGCCACCGCCTCGGTCCACGCCTTGGGCAGCTTGCCGTCCATGCGGCGGCGGAACTCGGCGCGCTGCTCGGCGGACAAGGCGCCGAGACGCCGCTGCCACGCGGTGCGCCGGGCTTCGCCCTTGCGGCCGATGGCCCGCCAGCGCTCGAGGATCGGCGCCGGGATCTCGAACGCCGGATACGGCCAGCCGAGGCGCGCGCGGGCGCCCTCGATCTCGGCTACACCCAGGGCGGCCCCGTGTGCGGCGGCACTGTTCGCCTTGGTGGGGGCTCCGTAGGCGATCGTCGTCCGGCAGGCGATCAGGCTCGGCTTGTCGGAGTTGCGGGCCGCCTCGATGGCGGCGGCCACTGCTTCGGGATCGTGGCCGTCGACCGTGTGCGTCGCCCAGCCGCTCGCGGCAAAGCGCGCGCACTGGTCGTCGGAGACCGTGAGCTCGGTCGGGCCGTCGATCGAGATGTGGTTGTCGTCGAACAGGACGATGAGCTTGTTGAGGCGCAGATGGCCCGCGAGCGAGATCGCCTCGTGGCTGATGCCCTCCATCAGGCAGCCGTCGCCGGCGATCGCGTAGGTGTAATGATCGACGGCACCGGATCCGAACTCGGCGGCGAGCAGCCGTTCGGCCAGCGCCATTCCGACCGCATTCGCGAGACCCTGGCCCAAGGGCCCGGTGGTGGTCTCGATCCCCGGCGCGTGGCCGTATTCGGGATGGCCTGCGGTCTTCGAGGCGAGCTGGCGGAAGCGCTTGATCTCCTCGATCGTCATCTCCGGATAGCCGGTGAGGTAGAGCAGCGCGTAGAGCAGCATCGAGCCGTGACCCGCCGACAGCACGAAGCGGTCGCGGTCCGGCCAATCGGGTGCCGTCGGATCGAACTTGAGGAAACGCTCGAAGAGCACCGTGGCCACATCCGCCATGCCCATCGGCATGCCGGGATGTCCGGACTTCGCCTGCTCGACCGCATCCATCGCGAGCGCGCGGATGGCATTGGCGAGCTCTTTGTGCTGCGGCGACTGGCTGGTCGAGAGAGGCGGCAGCGGTGCCGCGGCAGCGCCGGACGGCTGGGGAAGAGCGCTCATCAGACTCCTGATGATTTGAGCAGTGGAGGCGGGGGCAACATGCCGCCCGCTTCCCCCTCCGTCAACCCGTCTTGCGGGGCGCTGGCGCACGCGCGAGTGCCCGTTTGACTGCTCATTTGACGGGGGCCCATCGCGGTCCTATCGTCGCTCGCGAGTCGCAAGCCGATCGCTCGCGCGTGACGAAGCCGATCGCTCGCGCGTGACGAAAAGGACCCTCGGAATGAGCCGGCTGGAGCAAGCGCAAGCGCGCCTCGACGCTGCCGTGCAGAGGCTGGAGGCCGCCCTTCAGGGGCTGGAGGCGGGGACGCGCTCCGCGACCGAGTCGCGCGACCGCCAGATCGCCACCCTGGTCGCCGAGCTCGGCGCCTTGCGGCAGGAGCGCGATGCGCTCGGCAGCGTCGCCGACCAGGCCGCGAGCCGAATCGATGCGGTGATCGACCGCCTGCGCGGCTCGCTCGCCAACTGAGGGATTTCGCCTCATGGCACAGGTCACCGTCACCATTCACAACCGCGCCTATCAGGTGGCGTGCGAGGACGGGCAGGAGCTGCACGTCCAGAAGCTCGCGGCCTATATCGACCGCCGGGTGACCGAGCTCGCGGCGAAATCGGGCGTGCCCGGCCCCTCGGGGCAGGTGACGGAATCGCGGCTGCTGGTGATGGCGGCTCTCCTGATCGCCGACGAGCTGGGCGAGACCTATGACGAGATCGAGGCGATGCGCCAGGCGCCGCCCAAGGTGGTGCCCGATCCCGCCACCCTGAAGGCGGCCGAGGAGGCGCGCGCGGCGGCGTCGGCGGCCAAGGCGCAGCTCGGGGAAGCCGAGGCGGCGACGCGCACCGCCCAGGCGAGGCTCGCCGCCGCGGAGAGCCGGGCCACGCAAGCCGAGGCGGCGCTGGCGGCCGCCGTTGCCCGTGCCGAAGACGCCGAGGCGCAACTGCGCACGCACGGCGTCGAGGAGGATGCGGTGCGCGCCACGATCGCAACCCTGACCGCGCGCGCCGACGAGGCGACCGCGGACAGCGATCATGTCGCCGACGGCCTCAACGCCGTCGCCGGCCGCATCGAGGCGATGGCCGAGCGCCTGGAGCGCGCGGTGTTCCGTTAACCTTGTTCGCCGGGTGCTTCGGGCCTAAGTTAACCCTCGGACGGGGCTGCGCGGCGCGTCAGGCAACAATATCCCTGGGGCCGATACGTATACTCTAGGGAGCTGTCCCTACCGGACCCGTGGGTTCGGCACACGGCGCCCACCTGCTTACGCAGGGCCGCAAGAGGATACCAACGCCAACGGCTACCGCGGCTCCGTCCACTCCTTTTGCCGCGCAGCATCTGTGTTCGCATTGCTGAAATCCGACATCAACGAGAAGAAACGCGCGCTGCGAGTGGCGGCCAGCGACGCGCGCAAGCGGGCGCATGCGGCGGATCGCGATCTGCATGCCGCGCGCGCCGTGTCGGCGCATTTCCTCGCGCACATCAAGCTGGCATCGGGGGCCGTCGTCGGCGGTTACTGGCCGCTCGGCGATGAGCTCGATGTGCGGCCCCTGATGACTGCGCTGCACAAGCAGGGGCATATGTGCGGCCTGCCCGTGGTGCAGAAACGACAGCCGCTCAGTTTCCGCCGCTGGCAGCCGGAGGACAGGCTGGTCAGCGGTGTTTTCGACATTCAGGTTCCCGACCGGCACACGCCGGTGGTCGATCCCGACGTGCTGCTCGTTCCGCTGCTGGCGTTCGACGAGCGCGGCATGCGCATCGGCTATGGCGGCGGGTACTACGACCGCACGATTCCGGCGATCCGCCATCGCAAGCCGCTGCTCACGGTGGGGATCGCCTATTCCGTGCAACAGGTCTCTCACGTGCCGACCGACCGTTTCGATCAGCCTCTCGACTGGATCGTGACCGAGGCCTCGGCGCGCCTCATCGAGCGGCGGCGCTTTCCGTGGCTGCGGCGGTTTCTGAACTCATGAAGGTTTTGTTCTGCGGCGACATCGTGGGGCGGTCGGGCCGCGAGGCCGTGGTGGCCAACATCCCGAGCCTGCGCAAGCGCTACGATCTCGACTTCGTGTTCGCCAACGGCGAGAACGCCGCGGGCGGCTTCGGCATCACGGCGGCCCTCGCGCGCGAGCTCTACGAGTGCGGCGTGGACTGCATCACGACCGGCAACCACGTCTGGGACCAGCGCGAGATCATCGCCCAGATCGGCGGCGATCCCAAGCTGCTGCGGCCCGTGAACTTCCCGCGCGGCACCCCCGGCCGCGGGATCGGCACCTACAACACCCGCGGCGGCAGGCCGGTGGTCGTCATCAACGTGATGACCCGCCTGTTCATGGACCCGCTCGACGATCCGTTCGCGGCTCTCGAGGCGGCCCTCCAGCAGCATCGGCTGGGGCCCGGCGGTCAGGCGGCGATCCTGATCGACGTCCACGGCGAGGCGACGTCCGAGAAGCAGGCGCTGGGGTATCTCGCCGATGGCCGCGCCTCGCTCGTGGTCGGCTCGCACAGCCACGTGCCGACCGCGGATGCGCGCGTCATGCCGGGCGGCACCGGCTACCAGACCGACGCCGGGATGTGCGGCGACTATGATTCGGTGATCGGCATGAAGAAGGAGCCGGCCACGCAGCGCTTCGTGCGCAAGATGCCGGGCGAGCGGCTCACGCCGGCCGAAGGGGCGGGCACCCTCTGCGCGGTCTATGCCGAGCTCGACGACGCGACCGGCCTCGCGCGCAAAGTGGCGCCGGTGCGCATCGGCGGCGCCTTGCGGCCGAGCCTGCCGGACTAGCGGCCCCCGAACTCATCACGGCATTGTCCCTTCGCAGGCCGCGTCCCTTGCGCCATATAGGGCACCGGCGGGGCGTGCGCCCCACTCCCGCCATATTGGTTTGTTAGCAAGTCCGCTTCCTGCCTAGGATTTTGCACAAGATTTGGTATATGTTCTTTGTTTGATCGCACAGGGGTTGCGATGCGGGCAGTCTGGGGCGCAGACGGCCGCCGGCGCCCTTGCGATCGACCACGCATATTCGGGTTCGGACGCGACGTCGGTTTCGGAAAAGACTTCGGTTTCGGAAGAGATATGGCCGGCCATTCCCAGTTCAAAAACATTATGCACCGCAAGGGCAAGCAGGATGCCAAGCGGGGCAAGCTGTTCACCAAGCTCATTCGCGAGATCATGGCCGCCGCACGGTCCGGGCTGCCCGATCCGGCCGCCAATCCCAGGCTGCGCGCGGCGGTGCTCGCGGCGCGCGACGCCAACATGCCCAAGGACACCGTCGACCGGGCGATCAAGCGCGGCTCCGGCCAGGACGGCGGCGAGGCGTTCGAGGAAGTGCGCTACGAGGGCTACGGCCCCGGCCGGGTGGCCGTCATCGTCGAGGCGCTCACCGACAACCGCAACCGCACCGCGAGCGAGGTCCGCTCGATCTTCACCAAGGGCGGCGGCTCCCTGGGCGAGACGAATTCGGTCGCCTTCATGTTCAGCCGCGTGGGCGAGATCCTCTATCCGCTCGCGGCCGCCTCGCCGGATGCGATGTTCGAAGCGGCCCTCGAGGCGGGCGCCGAGAACGTCGAGACCGGCCCGGACGCGCACGAGGTGCTGACCACGGTCGACGATTTCGCCGCGGCGCGCGATGCGCTCGAGAAGAAGTTCGGGGCCGCGCGCAGTGCCAAGCTGGTGTGGCGCCCGCAAAGCACCGTGCCGCTTTCCGAAGAGCAGGCGCGCGAGCTCTTTGCGCTGCTCGAGGCGCTGGACGACAACGACGACGTCCAGACCGTGTATGCGAATTACGAGGTCGGCGACGACGTGATGGCGAAGCTGGAGGCGGCGACGTGAAGGTTGCCATCCGCGCGGCGATGTCGGGGCCCGCGCGGGCGGTGCGCGTCCTTGGCCTCGATCCCGGCCTGCGCATCACGGGATGGGGCATCGTCGAGAGCGAGGGCGCTCGCCTTCGCCACGTCGCGAACGGACGCGTGGTCTCGGACGATGCGCGGCCGCTGGCCGAGCGGCTGGTCCAACTCTATGACGGCCTCATGGCCGTCATAGAAGCGCACACACCCGACGCCGCGGCGGTCGAAGAGACCTTCGTCAACAAAAACGCATCATCGACGCTTAAACTCGGCGCAGCGCGCGGAGTCGTTCTGCTGGCGCCCGCGCGTGCCGGCATCCCGGTCGCCGAGTACGCGACCAATGCGATCAAGAAGTCGGTGGTGGGCGTGGGGCATGCGGCCAAGGAGCAGATCCAGATGATGGTGGCCCGCCTCCTGCCCGGGGTCGCCTTCGCCGGGGCCGACGCGGCCGATGCGCTCGCGGCCGCGATCTGCCACGTGCACCACGCCTCGACCGCGGCCGTTTGGACGATGCCGGCAGCGGCGCCGACGGCGCGCGCGGGGGCGGCGCGATGATCGCCAAGCTCACCGGCCGCCTGGATTTCGTCGGCCGCGATCACGTCGTGATCGACGTCGGCGGCGTGGGTTATCTCGTGCGCTGCCCGGCGCGCACGCTTGCGGCCTTGCCGCCGGCGGGAGAGACGGTGAGCGTTTCGGTCGAGACCCTGGTGCGCGAGGACGCGATCGACCTTTACGGCTTCGTCGATCCGGCCGAGCGGGACTGGTTCCGTCTCCTGATGACCGTCCAGGGTGTCGGCGCCAAGGTGGCGCTGTCGCTCCTGTCCGCCCTCAATCCCGCCGACCTCGCCGCCGCGATCGCGGCCGAGGACAAGACCATGCTGACGCGCGCCGACGGCGTCGGCCCCAAGCTCGCAACCCGCCTGGCCATGGAGCTCAAGGACAAGGTCGGCACGATGACCTTGGGCCGCGCTCTTGCCTCGGCACCGGCCACGGCTGCGGCCGCGATCGGCGGCGACGCCGCCGCGGCCGATGCGGTCTCCGCTCTGGTCAATCTCGGCTACCGCCGGCCCGAGGCGGCAGGCGCGGTCGAACGCGCGATGAAGAAGCTCGGCAAGGGGGCGCGGGTCGAGACACTGATCCCGGCCGGCCTTAAGGAACTTGGGACGTGACCCGCCTTCGCCCAATTTTTCGGGAAGGGGGCTTCGGCGGGCGAGCCCGTCCATCCGATATCGGCGCACTTGTGCGCCGTAGCTCCATCAGGAGCGAAGGCGCATGACCGATATTCCGGCGCGCAAGGTGGCCCCCGAGTTCACCGAGGGCGATGCGTCCGAGGCGAGCCTCAGGCCGCTGGCGCTCGACGATTTCATCGGCCAGCGCCAGGCGCGCGAGAACCTGCGGGTGTTCGTGCAGGCGGCCCGCGGCCGCGGCGAGGCGCTCGACCACGTGCTGCTGCACGGCCCGCCGGGCCTCGGCAAGACCACGCTCGCCCAGATCGTCGCGCGCGAGCTCGGTGTCGGCTTCCGCGCGACCTCGGGGCCGGTGATCGCGCGCGCGGGCGATCTCGCGGCGATCCTCACCAATCTGCAGCCGCGCGACGTGCTGTTCATCGACGAGATCCATCGCCTGGCGCCCGCGGTCGAGGAGGTTCTCTATCCCGCGATGGAGGATTTTCAGCTCGACCTCATCATCGGCGAAGGGCCGGCGGCGCGCTCGGTGCGCATCGACCTGCCGCCCTTCACGCTCGTGGGCGCCACGACGCGCTCGGGCCTGGTGACGACCCCGTTGCGCGACCGCTTCGGCATCCCGCTGCGCCTCGTATTCTACGCGCCCGACGAGCTCGAGGCGATCGTCCGCCGCGGCGCGCGCGTGCTCGGCATCGACCTGGCCGACGACGGGGCCGCCGAGATCGCCCGGCGCGCCCGCGGCACCCCGCGCATCGCGGGCCGCCTGTTGCGCCGCGTGCGCGACTTCGCGGCGGTCGCGGGTGCCTCGCGCATCAACCGCGCCGCGGCCGATGCGGCGTTGCAGCGGCTCGAGGTCGATGCGCTGGGCCTGGATGCCATGGACCGCCGCTTCCTGCGCTGCATGGCCGAGAACTACGGCGGCGGGCCGGTCGGCGTGGAGACTTTGTCGGCGGCATTGTCGGAGCAGCGCGATACGATCGAAGAGGTGATCGAGCCGTTCCTCATCCAGGCCGGGCTCGTGCTGCGCACGCCGCGCGGCCGCGTGCTGGGCGATCGCGGCTGGCGCCATATCGGTCTGACACCGCCCGCGGGCACGCCGGCCCAGCTCGACCTCATGGGAGGCGACGATGCCTGAAACGGCGCGCGAGCCCGTCCACGTGTTCCCGGTGCGGGTCTATTACGAGGACACCGATGCCGCCGGCATCGTCTACTACGCGAATTACCTGAAATTCGCCGAGCGTGCGCGGACCGAGCTGTTGCGCGAGCACGGGATCAGCAATCGGGCGCTGCAGGAAAAGGACGGTGTCGCGTTTGCGGTCCGGCGCCTCTCCGCCGAATATCTGGCGCCGGCGCGGCTCGACGACCGCCTGGAGGTCCGGACGCGCATCACCGGCTTGCACGGGGCCGCTATCGAAGCGCAGCAGGACGTGGTGCGGGAGGGACGGGATCTAGCGCGGCTGACGCTCACGCTTGCCTGTGTGGCGCGCACCGGCCGGCCGACGCGGTTGCCGGCGGCGGTCGTGGCGGCGTTCGAGTCGGGCGGCAGGAAGCGATCAGTCATTTGAATCAAAGCATGAGAGATCAATCATGGATGTGAATACTGCGGTTCTGGGGGGATCGACGGGCCCGGTGGACCTCACGGTCATCGGCCTGTTCCTGCACGCGGACTGGATCGTCAAAGGGGTCCTGGTGCTGCTGCTCCTGGCCTCGATCTGGAGCTGGGCGATCATCATCGAGAAGATCTTCCGCCTGCGGAAGCTCGACGGCCAGGCGGGCGACTTCGAAGACCTGTTCTGGTCGGGCGGAGCACTCGAGGACCTGTACGACCGCGTGGGCGTGCAGCCGCAAGACCCGATGTCGGCGATGTTCGGGGCCGCGATGCGCGAATGGCGCCGCTCGGCGGCGCGCGGGACCGCGACCGCCACACAGATGCGCGCCGGGCTGCAGCAGCGCATCGAGCGCGTGATGTACGTGACCCTCGGCCGCGAAATGGACCGGCTCGAGCGCTACATGACCTTCCTCGCCTCGGTCGGCTCGACCGCCCCGTTCATCGGCCTGTTCGGCACGGTGTGGGGCATCATGAACAGCTTCCACGCGATCGGCGCCAGCAAGAACACGAGCCTCGCGGTCGTGGCCCCCGGCATCTCCGAGGCGCTGTTCGCAACTGCCCTCGGCCTCGTCGCCGCCATCCCCGCGGTGATCGCCTACAACAAGCTGTCGAGCGATCTCACCCGCTACGCCGGGCGCCTCGAGGCGTTCGCGGGCGAGTTCGGCGCGATCCTGTCGCGCCAGCTCGAGGAGCGCGCGTAACCCGCCATGGCCGCCCCTCTCGTAGCTCCCATCCGCGGCGGCGCACGTCTGCGCCGGCGCGCGCGTCTGGTTTCGGAAATCAACGTGACGCCGTTCGTCGACGTGATGCTCGTGCTGCTGGTGATCTTCATGATCACGGCGCCGCTGCTCACGGCGGCCGTGCCGGTCGATCTGCCGCAGACGAGAGCGGCACAGGCGACCGGGCAGGACGAGCCGCTGATCATCTCGATCAACGCCGAAGGCAAGACCTATCTGCAGGAGACCGAGTACACGATCGAGCAGTTGATCGCGCGCCTGCAGGCCGTCACGCAGAACAAGCCGGACCAGCGCATCTTCGTGCGCGGCGACAAGACCCTGGCGTACGGCAAGATCATGGAAGTCATGGGGGCACTGAGCGCGGCCGGATTCCCGAAGGTGGCGCTCGTGGCTGAGGTTCCGGGGACCCCGACGGCGGCCGGGCCAAAGGCTGCGTCGGGCCCGCGTTAGGCGGCGGGACGGTCTCCGGTGGAGAGAATTTCGCTCTCGCTGAACCGGGCGGTCGCCGTCTCCGCCCTGCTGCACATCGTGGTCTTCCTGATCGCGTGGTTCGGCGTGCCGGAACTCTTCCACGACGTGGCGCCGGAGACGCCGATGGTGGTCGAGGTGCTGCCGATCGGCGACTTCACCAACGCGCCCTCGAAGCCCACGCCGCCGCAGCCCGCCCAGGCGCAGCCCGCACCCAAGCCGCCGGAGCCCAAGCCCGAGCCGCCGAAGCCCGAACCGCCCAAGCCGCCGCCGCCGGCACCACCGCCGCCTCCGCCGCCGCCCACGCCCCCTCCGCCGGCGCCGCCGCCCACACCGCCGCCGCCCAAGCCCCTGCCGCCGCCGCCGCCCGAGCCTGCGCCCAAGGCCGAGCTGCCGCCGCCGCCTCCGCCACCGGCCCCGCCGCCGCCGCGCCCGGCGCCGCCGAAGCCGGCGCCGCCACAATTTAACCTCGACTCCATTCTAAAAGACCTGACCAAGCGGAAGCCGACGCCTCAGACGGCGCAAGCTATGGCGCCGCCGACGCAAACGCAGACCGCCTCGCGCAATATGAACACGAGCTTCAATCCCAACCTGCCGTTGTCGATCAGCGAGCAGGACGCGATCCGCCAGAAGATCGTGAGCAACTGGAACGTCGATCTCGGCGCCAAGGGCATCGAGACGTTCGTCGTCACGCTGCGAATCTGGGTCTTGCAGGACGGCACCGTGCAGAGTGCGCGGATCGAAAGCACCAACCACGGCATGGACGACCCGGCCTACCGGTCGTTCGCCGAAAGTGCGGTGCGCGCCGCGCTGCAGAGCTCGCCCCTTCCGCTCCCGGCCAACAAGGCCGACCAGATCACCGACGGCAAGCTCGTGCTGGTCTTCAGCGCCAAGGATATGCTCGGGCTCGGCAACGGCTGAAGCCCGGGCGCCGCTCCAATCATGAGGCCATAATGAACAAGCTTCGCGTACTCACCTTCCTCGCGGCGGTCTTTGTTTTCGCCGCGGCACCGGCGCGCGCCGATCTGCGCCTCGACATCAACCGCGGCTCGGTCCAGCCGATGCCGATCGCGGTCTCGCCGTTCTACGGCGCGCAAGGGCGGGACGGGCAGATCGGCCGCGATGTGACGAGCGTGATCTCGGCCAATCTCGAGCGCTCCGGCCTGTTCAAGCCGCTCGATCCCAAGGCGTTCATCCAGACGCCCGAGGCGCTGCACAGCCAGCCGCCGCGCTTTCCCGACTGGCGCGCGATCAACGCGCAGGCGCTCGTGCACGGCGACGTCGAGGTCCAGCCCGACGGCCGCCTTAAGATTCAATTCCGGCTGTGGGATGTCTACGGCGAGGCGCAGATGGAGGGCCGCGTCTACACCACGGCCCTGCAGAACTGGCGGCGCGTCGCGCACATCATCTCCGATGCGATCTACAAGCGGATCACCGGCGAAGACGGCTATTTCGACACCCAGATCGTCTACATCTCCGAATCGGGGCCGCTGCAGCGGCGCATCAAGCGCCTCGCCATCATGGATCAGGACAGCGCCAATCATCGCTTCCTGACCGACGGCCGCAACCTCGTGCTGACGCCGCGCTTCTCGCCGACCGCGCGCGAGATCACGTATCTCGCCTACATCAACAATCGCCCGCGCGTGTATCTCTACAACGTCGACACCGGCCAGCAGGAAGTCCTGGGCGACTTCCCCGGCATGACCTTCGCGCCGCGCTTCTCGCCCGACGGCAATCGCGTGATCATGAGCATGTCGCAGAACGGCAACTCGGACATCTACTCGATGGATCTGCGCACGCATCGCGTGCAGCGCCTGACCGAGGACCCGGCGATCGACACCTCGCCCTGCTACTCGCCCGATGGCTCGCAGATCGTGTTCAACTCCGACCGCAGCGGCGCTCAGCAGCTTTATGTCATGGGCTCGGACGGCAGCAACGTCCGCCGGATCAGCTTCGGGAGCGGCCGGTACGCCACCCCCGTGTGGTCGCCGCGCGGCGACCTGATCGCGTTTACCAAGATCACCGAGGGCGACTTCTACATCGGGGTCATGCGCCCCGACGGCCAGGGGGAGCGGCTGTTAACCAAAGCCTTCCTGGTCGAGGGGCCGACCTGGGCCCCCAATGGCCGGGTTATCATGTATTTTAAGCAAGAGCCGTCGGACAGCCGGGGGCGGGGGGGTGGTACCCACCTCTATTCCATCGACCTCACGGGGTTCAATGAGCGGGAAATCGCCACCCCGGCGGATGGCTCGGACCCCGCCTGGTCAGGGCTGTTGCCGTAATGTCTCACCTAGGCTTTTGCCTTGATTCTGGCCCATTCCCGCTTGATTTCGGCCCGGGATGCGGCTTATATTCCGCACCGTCTTTGACCGGTTCGCGAAATCCAAACCCATCGAGGCCGATGTCGGCGCGCAAGGGGACTTGCCAGCCTGGGGGCCGTGCCTAACTAGATACCATTATGCATCTAGCAACGCGCGTTTCTCCGGGACGGTCGGGGCCCAAGCCACCGCGGTTCCCGCAGGTAAAGGATAAGAAATAGAGGAGCTAAAAATATGCGTTTCAAACTTCTAACAATGTTTGCTGCGGTGCTGCTATTGGCCGCCTGCGAAACGGCATCCGACCAGAACGCCAACACCGGCGGTGCCGGCGGCGCCGGCGCGGGTTCGGGTGTGCGTTGCACGGGTTGCCAGGAAGAGCTCGTCGCCACGGTCGGCGACCGTGTCTTCTTCGACTTCGATAAATCGGACCTGAAGCCCGAGGCGCGCGCCACGATCCAGCGCTGGGCCGACTACCTCAAGAAGTACCCGAACGTCAGCGTGACCATCGAAGGCCACTGCGACGAGCGCGGCACGCGCGAGTACAACATCGCGCTCGGCGAGCGTCGTGCGACGGCGGCGAAGAACTTCCTCACCTCGCTCGGCATCCCGGCCGCCAAGGTGTCGACGATCAGCTACGGCAAGGAGCGCCCGGCGGTTGTCGGTTCGAACGAGGCTGCCTGGTCCCAGAACCGCCGCGCGGTGATGGTGATCAACTGAGCGTTCGGTCGCTCGCGACCGGTCGCTGACTTAGACGATATGGGCGCCTGCCCAACCTCCCGCCCGGCTCTGGCTCCGGGCGGGTGGTGCGGGCGGGCGCCTTTGTTTTGCCATGCCTTTGCTTTGCAACACGCCAGCACCATATAGGCGAAACATGGTGCGTCCGTTCCATACCGCATCGAACCTGCTTGTCGTGCTGACCGCCCTGGCCGGCCTCGCCGTGGGCGGCGCCCATCAGGTGCAGGCGCAGACCCAGCCCGACATCAGCGGCCTGACCGACCGCATCGACCGGCTGCAGCGCGACGTCGATGTGCTGCAGCGCCAAGTGGCGCGGCAGCGCGGCGGCGCTCCCGCGTCGGGCGGGGGATCGTCCGCCGACGTGGGGTCGAGCTTCATCGACCAGACCCAGGGCCATTTCGACTCGATCGACGAGCAGATGCGCCAGCTGACCAACCGGCTCGAGGAGCTCACCAACCAGGTGAACCAGCTCTCGGCGCGGCTCGACAAGCTGGTGAAGGACGTCGATTTCCGCTTGGGCGCACTTGAGAAGGGCGGCCAGCCGGGCGCATCCGGCTCGCCGCCGCCCGGGGCTGCACAGAACGCCCCCGCACCGTCGCCGGGCCAGCCGCAGACGCCGGGCAAGCTGGTCCTGGTGCCCGGGCCTGCCGGTGCGGCTCCGCCGGCTGGCGACGCCGGCACCAACGCCGTGGCGCTGCCGCAAGGCTCGCCCGAGGCGCAGTACGAATTCGCCTACGGCCTTCTTCTCCAGGCGCAGCGCGAGCAGACGGACTTCACCCGGCCCGAGCAGGCCTTCCGCGAATTCCTGAAGGCGAACCCGAACCATCGCCTGGCCGGCAACGCGAACTACTGGCTGGGCGAGACCTTCTACGCGCGCAAGGACTACCAGGACGCGGCGACCACGTTCGCCGAGGGGCTCAAGAAATACCCGAAGAGCGAAAAGGCGCCCGACAACCTGTTGAAGCTCGGGATGGCGCTGGCCCAGCTCAAGCGCAAGGACGATGCCTGCGGCGCGTTTGCCGAGCTCAACCGGCGCTACCCGAACGCGCCGCCGCAGGTGAAGAACACCGCGACCCGCGAGCGCGGCCGTCTCGCCTGCCCCGGCTGAGGGCCGTCGGATCAGCGCCGTCACCGAGTGCTGCGCGGACGCCGCCGCTGCCTCGGCGCCGCTCGCCGATGATGACTTTGCCGAATGCATGGCGCGGCTCGGCCCGTTCGAGGCGGCGCCGCGGCTTGCGGTCGGCGTCTCCGGTGGCGCCGACAGCCTTGCCCTGACGGTGCTCGCCGACCGCTGGGCGCGCCGGCACGGCGGCACGGTTCTGGCGTTGACGGTCGATCACGGCCTGCGCGCGGCCGCGGGCGCGGAGGCGGCGCAGGTCGGCGCCTGGCTTGCCGCGCGCGGCATCGCCCATCGCATCCTCGCCTGGGCCGGGCCGAAGCCGCGTCAGGGTCTTCAGGCGGCGGCCCGTGCGGCGCGGCGCGGCATCCTGCTCGGCCATTGCAGCAGCGAAGGAATCCTCCATCTGTTGCTCGCCCATCACGAGGACGACCAGGCCGAGACCCTGGTGATGCGCGTGGCCGCCGACAGCGGACTCGACGGGCTTGCGGGCATGGCCGGGGTGGTCGAGACGCGGCACGTCCGCGTGCTGCGCCCCCTGCTCGCGGTGCCGCGGGCGCGGCTGGCCGCGACGCTGCTGGACCTGGCCCAGCCGTGGATCGAGGATCCGAGCAACCGCGATCCGCGGTTTTCGCGGGCACGACTCCGCGCGCTGGCCGCGGGCGGCCGCGATGTCGCGGCACCCGCCCTGCGGTTCGGGGGCGAACGGGCGCTCCGCGAGTGCGCGGTGGCCGAGCTCCTGGCGCGGACCACCGCCCTCTACCGGGAGGGCTGGGCGTGCGTCGCCGCCGAGGCTCTGTCCGCGGCGGCACCCTCGATCGCCCGGCGGGCGCTCGCCCGTATCCTGATGTGCGTTGGCGGCGACGCTTATCCGCCGCGCAGTGCCGCACTCGACGATATGTTCGCCGCGATCGGACGCGGCGGGCTCGCCGGAGGCCGAACCTTGGCCGGCTGCCGCCTGATCCCCCGCGGCCCCCGTCTGGTGCATGGGGGGCTCCTCGTTGTGCGCGAGGCGGCGGCGATCGGCGCTGCGGTCCCGGTCGGCGGCCCGGGCTGGTATGAGTGGGACGGACGGTTTCAGCTGCGGGTCGAGGGACGGGTTGCACCCGGCACGGTCCTGCGGGCGCTCGGCGACGACGGCTGGCGGGCAGTCGCGGCGGAGCTGGGGAGTGCCGCCAAGCTGTTGCGATCCCTGGTGCTTCCGCCGGTGCGGGCAACCCTGCCGGCGCTGTGCGATCTTGACGGGGTGGTGGCCGTACCCCACCTCACATATAGACGGCAAGGCGTCGATCCTGATAGCGTTAAGGTGGTTTCCGTCAATTTCCGGCCGCGCCATGCCTTGGCCGGGGCGGGGTTCGCCAGTGTGGCGGACCGCCGGCACTAGGGACCAAGCACACGCACCGTCCGATCAAATTCACGGCTGGCGGGATTCTGCGAAGGACGGATGAGCTAGGCGAGGCAGCACTTCGGTGAATAATTTCGGCAAGAATCTGGCGTTGTGGGTGATCATCGGCTTGCTGCTGATCGCCTTGTTCAACCTGTTCCAGGGCTCGGGTCCGCACGGGCCGAGCTCGCAACTCGCCTATTCCGATTTCCTCGCCGCCGTCGACCGCGGCCAGGTGACCGACGTCACCATCCAGGGCAGCACGATCCACGGGCACTTCCAGGACGGACGCGCGTTCTCGACCTATTCGCCCAACGATCCGAGCCTCGTCAGCAAGCTGACCGACCGCAGCGTGCGCGTCAGCGCCGCACCGGTCGAAGAGGCCATGCATCCGCTGCTGTCGATCCTCGCCTCGTGGTTCCCGTTCCTGGTGCTGATCGGCGTGTGGATATTCTTCATGCGGCAGATGCAGTCGGGCGGCGGCCGGGCCATGGGCTTCGGCAAGTCGCGCGCCCGGCTGCTGACCGAGAAGGTCGGCCGCGTCACCTTCGACGACGTCGCCGGCATCGACGAGGCCAAGGGCGAGCTCGAAGAGGTGGTCGAGTTCCTGCGCGATCCGCAGAAGTTCCAGCGCCTCGGCGGCAAGATTCCCAAGGGCGTGCTGCTGGTCGGCCCGCCCGGCACCGGCAAGACCCTGCTTGCGCGCGCCATCGCCGGCGAGGCGAACGTGCCGTTCTTCACCATCTCCGGCTCCGACTTCGTCGAGATGTTCGTCGGCGTCGGCGCCAGCCGCGTCCGCGACATGTTCGAACAGGGCAAGAAGAACGCGCCCTGCATCATCTTCATCGACGAAATCGACGCGGTCGGCCGCCACCGCGGCGCCGGCCTCGGCGGCGGCAACGACGAGCGCGAGCAGACGCTGAACCAGCTGCTGGTGGAAATGGACGGCTTCGAGGCCAACGAAGGCGTGATCCTGATCGCCGCCACCAACCGGCCCGACGTGCTCGACCCGGCGCTGCTGCGCCCGGGCCGCTTCGACCGCCAGGTCGTGGTGCCCAATCCGGACGTCGCCGGCCGCGAGAAGATCCTCAAGGTGCATATGCGCAAGGTGCCGCTGGCGCCCGACGTGGACGCCAAGGTGATCGCGCGCGGAACGCCGGGCTTCTCGGGGGCGGACCTCTCGAATCTCGTGAACGAAGCGGCACTGCTGGCCGCGCGCCGCGGCAAGCGCATGGTCACGATGCACGAGCTCGAGGACGCCAAGGACAAGGTCATGATGGGCACCGAGCGGCGCTCGATGGTCATGACCGAGAAGGAGAAGGAGCTCACCGCCTATCACGAGGCGGGCCACGCGCTCGTCAATTTGCAAGTGCCGCAGGCGGATCCGTTGCATAAGGTGACGATCATCCCGCGCGGCCGGGCGCTGGGCGTCACGATGAGCCTGCCCGAGCGCGACAAGTACAGCCTCAGCAAGATCGAGCTCACCTCCAAGATCGCGATGATGTTCGGCGGCCGCGTCGCCGAGGAACTGATCTTCGGGCCCGAGAACGTGACGACCGGTGCGTCCAACGACATCCAGCAGGCGACCAATCTCGCCCGCCGCATGGTCACCGAGTTCGGCATGAGCGAGAAGCTCGGCCGTGTCCGCTACAATGCGAACGAGCAGGAGATCTTCCTCGGCCACTCGGTCACCCAGACGCAGAACGTCTCGGAGGCGACCGCGCAGCTCATCGACGAAGAGGTACGGCGCATCGTCGAGACGGGCGAGGTGACCGCGCGCAAGATCCTGACCGACAAGCTCGAGGACCTGCACAAGCTCGCCAAGTCGCTGCTCGAATACGAGACGCTGTCGGGCGACGAGGTGCGGGCACTCCTGCGCGGCGAGCCGATCGTGCGCCCGGAGATCGACGACACGCCGCCGAAGGCCCCGGGCCGCCGCGGCTCGGTACCGTCGACTGGCGCCGGCAAGGACCGCCCCGAGGGCGGCCTCAGGCCGGAGCCCCAGCCCGGCGCTTAGCGGACTAGCCGCTCAGTGATATCTTCCCTCATCGTGGTCGCCGGGAGTCTCCCGGCGATCCATTGCCGCGTGCGACTCGGCCGCGGTCCGGAGGAGCGCCAGGTTGCGCAAGCTGTTCGGCACTGACGGCATTCGCGGCGAAGCCAATGCCGAGCCGATGACGGCGGAGACGATGCTGAAGGTCGCCGTGGCCGCGGGCCGGCACTTCACGCGCGGCGACCATCGCCACCGGGTGGTGATCGGCAAGGACACGCGCCTCTCCGGCTATCTCATCGAGCCCGCGCTCACGGCGGGCTTCATCTCGGTCGGCATGGATGTGGTTCTCACGGGGCCGATGCCGACGCCGGCCGTCGCCATGCTGACCCGCTCGCTGCGCGCCGATCTGGGCGTGGTGATCTCAGCTTCGCACAACCCCTACGCCGACAACGGCGTGAAGTTCTTCGGCCCGGACGGCTACAAGCTGTCCGACGACATCGAGGCCGAGATCGAGCGCACCATCGATTCCAAGCTGCCGCTGGCGGCGGCCGACAAACTCGGCCGCGCGCGGCGCCTCGACGACGCGGAGGGGCGCTACATCGAGTTCGTCAAGGCGACCTTCCCGCGCGGCCTGCGCCTCGAGGGGCTGCGCATCGTGGTTGACTGCGCCAACGGGGCCGCCTATCGCATCGCGCCCGCTGTCCTGTGGGAGCTGGGCGCCGACGTGATCCCGATCGGCGTCGATCCGGACGGCTTCAACATCAACAAGGCCTGCGGGGCCGCCGATCCGGAGGCGCTGCGCGGCCAGGTGGTGGCGCACGGCGCCCATCTCGGCATCGCGCTCGACGGCGACGCCGACCGCCTGCAGATGGTGGACGAGACGGGCCACTTGATCGACGGCGACCAGGTCATGGGGCTGATCGCCAGGTCCTGGCACGAGGCCGGCCGCCTGCGCGGCGGACGCCTCGCCGCGACCGTCATGTCCAATCTCGGGCTCGAGCGCTTCCTCGCCGCGCACGGCGTCGGGCTCGTGCGGGCGCCGGTCGGCGACCGCTACGTGCTCGAGGCCATGCGCGAGCACGGCTGCAATATCGGCGGCGAGCAGTCCGGCCACGTGATCCTCGCCGATTACGCGACGACCGGCGACGCGCTGATCTCGGCCCTCCAGGTCCTGGCCGTGCTCGTCACGGCGCGGCGGCCGGCGTCCGAGGTCCTGCGCGTGTTCACGCCCCTGCCGCAGGTGATGAAGAACGTGCGCGTCAACGGGGCGGCGCTGCTCGAGGCCCGGGCCGTCAAATCGGCGATCGCGACCGCGGAATCGGAGCTGGGCACGGCGGGGCGGCTCCTGGTGCGCCGCTCCGGCACCGAGCCCTTGATCCGCGTCATGGCCGAGGGCGAGGACGAGCGCCTCGTCGGCCGCGTCGTCGACGACGTCGCCGCCGCGATCGCGCGCGCGGCCCAAGCGTGAACACAGGTGCTTCAAGAGGGGGCGCATGAAAGGCCGTGTCCTCATCATCGCCGGGTCGGACTCCGGCGGCGGCGCCGGCATCCAGGCCGACATCAAGACCGTCACCGCGCTCGACGGCTATGCCGAGACGGCCGTGTCAGCGCTCACCGCCCAGAACACGAAGGGCGTCTTCGGCGTCATACCCGTGCCGCCCGAATTCATCGCGCAGCAGATGCGCGTCGTGCTCGAGGACATCGGCGCCGATGCGGTGAAGACCGGGATGCTGCACAGCGCCGCGGTCATCGACACCGTGGCCGCGGTCCTGGCCGATCTGGCGCCCAAGGTGCCGCTCGTCATCGACCCCGTGATCGCGGCCAAGGACGGAACGCGCCTGCTCGACATCGACGCGGTCGCGGCGTTGAAGCGTAACCTCATGGTGGGATCGGCCGTGCTGGTGCCCAACATCCCGGAAGCCGAGGCGCTGTCGGGCATGACGATCCGCGACGTCGACGACATGACCAAGGCGGCGTCGATCCTCCTGACCCTAGGTCCGGACGCCGTGCTGCTCAAAGGCGGCCACCTCGACGCCGACAGGGTCATCGACGTCCTGGCCACCGCCGACGGGATCGAGATGTTCGAAGGCTCGTGGATCGACAGCAAGCACACGCACGGCACCGGCTGCACGCTCGCCTCGGCGATCGCCACCGGACTCGCGCAAGGGATGGACGTGCCGCGTGCCGTGCAGCGCGCCCGGCTCTACGTGCGGCGCGCGATCGAGACGGCGCCGGGCTTCGGTCACGGGCACGGGCCGCTCAACCACGCCCATCCACTTGAGCCCTAGTCTTTGGTGCAGGTGGGGCATCTCGTGTAAGAGGCTAAGCCGCCGGAACTGCCCGTTTTTTTCCACAAGAAAAATTATCGGGCGATAAATACAATTGTAGTCAGCGGTGCGGGCCTACGCTATAGAGGCCCGCATGGTACGCAGTGCGCTCCCGCCGGCCGATGACTCGGCGGTTCCGTTTCGGTCAACTCCACTTCCCCTCGACTCCGTCGGCGATCCTGGCCCCAAGGCGCTCTACGCGTACTGGCAGCGCAAGCTGGCCGGGCGGCACATGCCGGCGCGCTCGGACATCGATCCGCTCGATCTCAAAACCGTCCTGCCGCATCTGGTTCTGCTCGATGTGCGGCGCGATCCGCTCGACTTCCGCTATCGCGTCGCCGGCACGCGGACCTACGACATCTTCGGTTGCGATCTCACCGGCCGTTCGGTGCGCGACCTCGAGCCGCGCGCCGTTTCGGCGGGAATCTGGGGCTGCCTCGAGGCCATGACGCGCGACGGGCAGCCGCAGCACGCCCATCTCGAATTTGTCACCATCGACGGCTACGCGCGCTCCTATCGCGTCCTGCGGCTGCCGCTGGGCGACGACGGCACGACCGTCGACCGCATCCTGGTGGCGACGGGCTTTCAGCGCTGGCGGTAGAGCCCGGCCGCGCAACGCGCGCGGCGTTCCTATACACTGACGCTATGAGCGCTCCCCACACCGTCCGGTCCGTGACGTTCGACTTCCTGCGCGCGCACGGGATGACGACCGTGTTCGGCAATCCCGGCTCGACGGAGCTTGCGTTCCTGCAGGGCTGGCCGGCCGATTTCCGCTATGTACTCGGATTGCAGGAGGCGACGGTGGTGGGCATGGCCGACGGCTATGCGCAGGCCGCCGGCGCCTGCGCGTTCGTGAACCTGCACTCGGCGGCCGGCGTGGGCAACGCGCTGGGTGCCGTCTTCACCGCCTATCGCAACCAGACGCCGCTGCTCATCACCGCGGGCCAGCAGGCGCGCAGCCTGTTGCCGTGGCGGCCGTTCCTCGGCGCCACGGCGGCCGCGGAATTCCCCAAGCCGTATGTGAAATGGAGCTGCGAGCCCGCGCGCGCCAGGGACGTGCCGGTGGCGCTCGCACAGGCGTATCACATCGCCCTGCAGAAGCCGTGCGGCCCGACCTTCGTCTCGGTGCCGAGCGACGACTGGACCTCCGAGGCCGATCCGGTCCTGCCGCAGGCGAAGAGCAGGCGCCTCCTGCCAGATCCCGAGCCGCTCCGGGCGCTTGCCGCTGCACTCGAGCGCAGCCAGCGCCCGGCGATCGTCGTCGGCACGGGCGTGGAGCGCGACGGCGCCTATGACCGGCTCATCGAATTCGCCGAGAAGATCCGCGCCGCCGTGTGGGCCGCACCCATGAACAGCCGCCGGACATTCCCCGAGGACCACGCGCTGTTCGCGGGCTTTCTGCCGTCCTCGCCCGAGCAGGTGTCCGACGTGCTGCGCCGCTTCGATCTGGTCCTGGTGCTGGGAGCCCCGGTGTTCACCTACCATGTGCCCGGCGAGTTCACGTTCACGGGCAGCGGAATCCCGCTGTTCCAGATCACCGACGATGCCGAAGCGGCGGCCGCGACGCCGCTCGGCACGAGCATCCTCGCAACGGCTGACGCGGCGCTCGAAGCGCTCATCCCGCTTGTCAGCGCGGGCCAGCGCGCGATGCCGGCGCCGCTGACGCGAGGGGCCCGTATCGAGCCCGCAGATCCGATCCTGGCGGAGCTCGTGATGCAGACGATCGCCGATTTGCGCGGGCCCGCGAGCATCATCCTCGAAGAGGCGCCCTCGCACCGCGACGCGCTGCAGCGCATGTTGCCGATGCGGCGCGGCGACCAGTACTACGCGATGGCGAGCGGCGGTCTGGGCTTTGCGCTGCCGGCATCGGTCGGCGTGGCGCTGGCGCGGCCAGGCCAGCGGGTCGTCTGCATCATCGGCGACGGCTCGGCCATGTATTCGATCCAGGCGCTGTGGACCGCGGCCCAGCACAAGCTGCCGCTCACCGTCGTCGTCCTCAACAACGGCGGCTATGGGGCCATGCGCGCGTTCAGCCGGCGCTTCAACATCGGGGCACTCCCGGGCATCGACATCGCCGGCCTCGATTTCGCCGCCCTCGCCAAAGCCCAGGGCTGTGCCGGCATGCGCGTCGAGCGTGCGGCCGAGCTGCGGCCGGCGCTACAGAAGAGCCTCGCCGCCGACGGACCCGCGCTCGTCGAAGTCGCGGTCAGCCAGGAGGTCGTCGCCAGACTCAACTGATCGACCGGAGAACATCATGCCGGACGAAATTGCCCCGGACAGCACTGCCGTGCGCGTCGCCCTATGGCGAGCGCTGCATCTCGAGACCGACCCGCCGCCGCATGTCTTCGAGGATAGGATCGGCCTTCGCCTCGCGGCGCCCGAGGAGGGCTGGCGCCAACGTCCCGATATGAACCCGGAGTTCACGAAGCTCTTCCGGGCCTCGATCGTCGCGCGCGCCCGCTTCATCGAGGACCTCGTGGCGGAGGAGGGCGGGCGCGGCGTCGGCCAGTACGTGATCCTCGGCGCCGGGCTCGACACATTCGCCCAGCGCCGGCCGGAGATGGCGCAACGCCTCACGATCTTCGAGGTCGACCGGCCCGGGCCTCAGGCGTGGAAGCGCCGGCGACTGATCGAGCTCGGGTTTGGCGTGCCGGACCGGCTGCGGCTGGTGCCGGTGGATTTCGAAGCGGGTGGCAGCTGGTGGCAGGGGCTGCAAGCGGCGGGCTTCGATCCCACCTGTCCGGCGGTCGTCGCGTCGACCGGGGTGAGCATGTATCTCACCAAAGACGCAGTCGCGGCCACGTTGCGCCAGGTTGCAGGCCTGGCACCCGGCTCCACGTTCGCCATGACGTTCCTGCTGCCGCTGGAGCTCGCCGACCCCGAGCTGCGTCCGGGCCTCGAGCGGGCGGTGCAGGGGGCACGCGCGAGCGGCACGCCGTTCCTGAGCTTCTTCACGCCGGCGGAGATCCTGGCGCTGGCACGCGAGGCGGGCTTCCGCGACGTGGCGCACGTGCCGGCGCCCGCTTTGACCCAGCGCTACTTCGCAGCGCGGACGGACGGGCTGCGTCCGCCGAAAAACGCCGAGGAGCTGCTGGTTGCGAGACGCTAGACGAACCCGGCCGCGCGCAACCCCTCGAGGATGTTCTGCAGCGCCGCGTGGTCGACATACAGGCGCCCGAGGCGCGTCTCGGTATCGCCGAGGCAGTTATCCATTCGCCGCAACAGGGGCAGGTAGGTTTCTGCCTCAGATTGCCGACCGAGCCGACCGAGGGCCGCCATGATATACGGCACCGAATGGAGATAGTCCGGGTTCAGGCGCAGGCCCTCCAGTCCCGTTTCCACCGCTTTGTCGAACTGGCCGGCAAGGTAGTGGGCGCCGGCCAAAGCGGGAAACCAGATGAACCTCCGCGTGTCGTGCGGGCTCAGACGAAACGCGGTCGCGACCGACTGTAAGCTTTCCAGCGGCCGGTTGACGTAATTCAGCAGAAACGCATGGTTCGCATAGGCGGCGGCATGGCTCGGGTTGAGGCGGAGCGCCTCTTTGATCTCCGATAGGCCTTGCGGGACCTTGCCGGAGTGATAGCTTGCCACGGCCAGAGCGAAATGGGCCTGTGGATCGCGCGTGTCGAGGTGCACCGCGTTTTCGGCGTAGCGAAGCGCATCCTTGAGGCTGGGGGTGCCGCCCTCGATCCATCCGCTCCAGATCGCGTTGACGAGTGTGAGACTCATCGCGGCGCATGGCGCTGAATAATTAGGATCTATCTCGACCGACTTCAGGTACCACTGCACGGCCTTCAGGCTGTCATCGCGCGTGTAGCGATAATGGTGCCACAGGCCTCTCTGCAGGCAGTCATAGGCGTCGAAGTTTCGGGGCGGCAATCTGGCAACGCGCTCGCGCTCCGAGCGCAAGAGCTCGGGCTCGATCTCGCCCACGATGCTGGTCGTGATTTCGTCCTGAACCGCGAATAGGTCGGTCAACTCACGGTCGAACTGGTCGGCAAACAGATGCGCGTTCGACTGCGCCTCGACGAGCTGCGCCACGACGCGGGCCCGCGGCCCGGCCCGCCGTACGCTGCCTTCGAGCACGTAGCGTGCGCCGAGCTCCTGGCCGACCGCGCGCGCGTCGACATGCTTGCCCTTGTAAACGAAGGTCGAATTGCGCGCGATCACCGGGAAGGCCCGCAAGCGGGCGAGGCCGGTGATCACGTCCTCGGTCAGCCCGTCGGCGAAATACTCCTCCGCCGGATCGCCGCCGAGATTGACGAACGGCAGCACCGCGATCGCCGGGCGGTCGACGAAGTTCCGCGCCGCCGCCGCCGGGATTCGGCGCGCCGCTGTCTCGGCTGCGGGCGGCTGCTCCGGTATCTCGACGCGATACACCCGGATGGGGCGCTGGATGTTCTTGAGGCGCTTGCGGCCCAAATCGACGAACTTGATGTTGCGCTTGTCGCCGACCTGGTCCGCCACGAGTTGGGAGACCAGGATGCCGCCGGGCTCGGCGAGCGCCTCGAGACGTACCGCGATGTTCACCCCGTCGCCATAGAGCTCCTCCGGCTCGACGATCACGTCGCCCAGATTGATGCCGATGCGAAACAGGATGCGTTTGTCTTCGGGGTTGCCCTGTTCGTGCGCCGGCATCATATGCTGGATGGCGATCGCACAGCCGGTCGCGTCCACGGCGCTCGCGAACTCGACGAGCGCGCCGTCGCCCGTGTGCTTGAAGACCCGCCCGCCCCACTCTTCGATCAGCGGCACCACCCGGTCGCCGAGGATCGTGGTGAGCCGGCGATGCGTGCCCTCTTCGTCAGCACCCATCAGCCGGCTGTAGCCCGCCGCATCGAGGGCCATCACGGCGGCGAGCCGCCGCCTGAGTTCGCGGCCGTCGCTCACCGGCGGACGCGCCACGGCCACGCGGCGCCGCCCGGATGCGCTGAGCCCACCCGCGTCGGCGCGCAGTTGACTGCAACCCGAAGTGACATCGAGCCCCGGCCTCCCCAGCCGCAACTTTGCGGAACGCTGCTGTGCCGCCAGCCGTGGCCTATTGTAGCTTACGCGCGTACGTTGTCAGGCAGCCTTTCGCGACAAATTAATCAATAGGGGGCAATCAACCACAGGAGGGGCTCACATGAGCGGAATGAAGGACCTGGGCGATCTTCTCTGCAAGCTGAATCCGTATGGCCGGAGATACGGGCTGGATGAAATGCCTGCAAAGTGGACTGGCGACATGGACATCTATGTCGGCTATCCAAATCCGGCAAATCCGGCGGGCAACGACCTGTCGCAGGTCGAGCTCGAAGTCGACACCAAATATCCCGCGGACTGGGACTTCAAGAACGCGAAACACCGCGTGAACACGGCGGTGCGCATCAAATATCGGTATCCGGTCTATCACCTGCAGGATGTCCTGCCGAACCCGCAGCAACCGCCGGGCGGGACGAACCTGCCCAATCCCGAGCATTTGCCGGCCAACGCCAAGCCGATCTACTGGATCGAGGACTACCTGCTGATCGGATTCGAAGGCGCAGGCGGCGGCTGATCTCGCCGGCGCGAGCCCCTAGACCAGATCTATCCCGCGGTCCGGCGGTTCGCGCAGGAGATTGGCGATCGTCACCAGGGCGCGGTCGAGCGAGGGGCGGTCGCGGGCCGCCACCGGGGCGAGGCGCACGGCGTGCGGCACCGGCGCGCGGCCGACGGCGAACGCCTCGGCCGAGGCGACGCCGACGCCGCGCCGGCGCGCCTGGCCCGCGAACTCCTCGCGCCGCCACGGCTCGGGCAGGGTGAGCCAGACGTGGAAGCTCGCAGGATGCGTGGCGAGCTCGAAGCCGGCCAGGCGCTCGACCGCCATCGCCTGGCGGGCGATCGCCTCGGCGCGCTGCGCCTCGGCCAGGCGCTGGGCCTCGCCGCTGCGCACGAGGCGGCTCGCGATCTCGGCCATCAACGGGGTTGCCATCCACATCGTGGTCCTGAGGCTCGAGGCGATGCGGTCGAGGAGCTCGGCGGGGGCGCGCAGGTAGCCCACGCGCAGGCCCGGGGCGACGCTCTTCGACAGGCTGGTGAGATAGATGCCGTTCTCCGGCGCGAACGAGGTCAAGGGTGGTGGCCCGTCGGCGGACAGGAAGCCGTAGATGTCGTCCTCGACGATCACCACGTTGTGCCGCTTGCAGATGTCTGAAACCTGCTGCCGGCGCTCGGCCGGCATGATCGCCGCGGTCGGGTTCTGCAAGGTGGGGATGCAGTAGAGCGCCTTGGGCGCCAGCTGGCGGCACGCGGCCTCGAGCGCCTCCGGCAACAGCCCGTGCTCGTCCATCGCCACGCCGTGGAGGCGCAGCGACAGCAGCCCCGCGACCGACTTCATACCGTAGAAGGTCAGCTGCTCCGCCAGCACCACGTCGCCGGCGCGCGCGACCGCCGCCATGGCGATCGTGATCGCGTGCTGCGCGCCGTTGGTGACGACGACTTCGGCCGGGGCAGGGTTCAAGCCGCTGCGCTTCAGCCACTCGACCCCGGCCGCACGATGCGCCGGCAGGCCGAGATTGGTCGCGTAGCTGAGGAGCTGCGGCAGCTCCGGTGCAGTCGCGATCTCGCCCAACAGGCGGGCGACCGCCAGGTTCGGGCGCGTGTCGGCCGGAAAGCTACGCGCGAGATCGACGAAATCATCGTCCGCCACCTGGGCAGCGGCCGGCAGGTCGATGCTGCGCTCGCGGATGAACGTTCCGCGGCCGACCTCGCCCGCGATCAGGCCGCGGCGCTCCGCCTCGGCATAGGCGCGTGTCACCGTGCCCACGGTGACCCCCAGTTTCCACGCGAGCTCCCGGTGGGTGGGCAGGCGGTCGCCCGGCTTGATCCGTCCCGCCGCCAGATCGCGCGCCAATTGATCGGCGATCGCCAGATAAAGCGGACCCGCACGCTCTTCGAGCTTGGGCAGCCAAATTGTCATCATGACAATGTAGTCATTGACCTCATTCAGGGTCAAGATTTATCGTCGATTTATAGGGACATTTGCGGCGAGGAGCACGCAAAATGGTCGAATGTATGGATACAATTGTTGTCAGGCCGGGGCCGCTCGAGGCGGCCGCGGCGCGGATCTCTGCCAGCCTCGTTCATGCCGCGCGCCTCACCGATCGCGGCCTCGCTCGCCTGTTCGATCTGATCTTCGAGTGGCGCGCGCGGTCGGCCGAGCGCGATCTCATGCGCTCGCTCGACGACCGCATGCTCCGCGACGTCGGCCTCACCCGCGTCGATATCGAGCGCGAGCTGAGCCGGCCGTTCTGGGACCGCTGAAGGGATCGCCATGTACGTCCCCTCCGCCTTCGTGCCCGCCGACCAGGCCGTGCTGCGCACGCTGATGTCGGATCACGGCTTCGCCACGCTCGTGTCCCCGGGCGCGGACGGGCTCGTGGCGAGCCACGTGCCGGTCATGTACGAGCCTGATCCGGCGCCGAACGGGCGCCTGGTCGCCCATCTTGCGCGCGCCAATCCGCACACGACGGCGCTCGACAATGCCGAGGTGCTTGCGATCTTCCAGGGTCCGCACGCCTACATCTCGCCGTCGTGGTACGCAACTCATCCGTCCGTGCCGACCTGGAACTACGCGGCGGTCCATGTCTACGGACGCGCACGCCTGGTCACCGAACCCAAAGCGCTGCGCAGCATCGTCGAGCGGCTGGTTCACAAGTACGAATCCGGCCGGCCGCAGCCATGGTCGATGGCCGGCGTGCCCGAGCGCTACACCGCGGGCATGCTGAACGCGATCGTCGGGGTCGAGGTCGATATCGCGCGCATCGAGGGCAAGCACAAGCTGAGCCAGAACCGCGACGCGGAGGACCGCCGGCGCGTCATCGCGGCCCTGGAGGCAAGTGCGGATCCCAATGACCGGAGCCTTGCCGCGTATATGAGCCGCCACGCGCCGCCTGGCTCGGAAGGGGCCAAGTAGGCGCCGAAGCAGTCAGGAGGGAACCATGGATATGCAAGTCATGGATGTCCGGCCGGTGACGCTCGAAGGACGCCGCGTGCGCCTCGAGCCGCTGACGTTCGCGCACCATGAACCGCTGGCCGCGGCCCTCGATCCGACCCTGACGCAATGGTTCGCAAAGCCGGTGACCAACCCGGGCGATCTGCGCGAGTTCATCGCCGAGGCGCTCGAGGAGCAGAAACGCGGCCGCGCGCTGCCGTTCGCAACCGTCGAGCGCGCCACGGGCCGCGCGGTGGGCTCGACCCGCTTCGCCAATATCGACCGTGCGAACCGGCGCGCCGAGATCGGCTGGACCTGGCTCGGCCGCGCCTGGCAGCGCACGGGCATCAATCTCGAGGCGAAGCTCCTGATGATGGCGCACGCCTTCGAATCGCTCGGCGCCATCCGGGTCGAGTTCAAGACCGACGCGCGCAACGAGCAGTCGCGCACGGCGCTCACGCGGCTGGGTGCCGTCGAGGAGGGCTATTTCCGCAACCACATGATCGCCGCCGACGGACGGGTGCGCCACAGCGTCTGGTTCAGCGTCGTCGAGGCGGACTGGCCGCGCGTCAAGCGCGACCTCGAAGGTCGGCTCGCCGCCCCGCGGCGCGGGAGACGCTGACATGCGCCTGCCGATCTACCAGATCGACGCTTTCGCGAGTGCCGTGTTCAAGGGCAACCCGGCCGCCGTGGTGCCGCTCGACCAGTGGCTGCCGGATGCGATGCTGCAGGCGATCGCACTCGAGAACAACCTGTCCGAGACCGCGTTCTTCGTCCCGGAGGGTGAGCTGTGGCGGCTGCGCTGGTTCACCCCGGCCGTCGAGGTCGATCTGTGCGGCCACGCGACGCTCGCCACCGCCCACCTGATCTTCACCAGGCTGGCGCCGGACCGCGACCGGGTGGAGTTCATGACGCGCTCCGGCCGCATCGCGGTGACGCGCAAGGCCGAGCTCCTGGAGCTCGATTTTCCGGCCGTGGCGATGCAGGTGCGCAGCGACGCAATGACCCTCGACGCGCTGGAAGGCGCCCTCGGCTGCCGGCCCGCGGAGGCCTATGTCGGCATGGACCAGATGGCCGTCTTCCGCGAGGAAGGCCAGGTCGCGGGTCTCAAGCCGGACATGGCCCGCATCGCCGCTCTCGGCGGCCGCGGGCTCATCGCCACCGCACCTGGCGAGACATGCGACTTCGTGTCGCGTTTCTTTGGCCCGGCGGTCGGGATTCCCGAAGACCCGGTCACCGGCTCGGCGCACACCGTGCTGACGCCGTTCTGGGCCAAGCGGCTCGGCAAGACGAAGCTCGCGGCGCGCCAGATCTCGGCGCGCGGCGGCGAGCTTCTGTGCGAGGACCGCGGCGAGCGGGTCGGCATCGCCGGCCGCGCGGTGCTCTATCTCGAAGGCGCGATCTTCGTCTAGCGCTTGCGCTCGCTCTTATCGAGGTCTTCGGCCAGCTTCTCGTATTGGGCGGCGATGACTCCGAGCTCGCGCCGCGTCTCTTCCCGCGCCGCGGCCTTGGCCAGGGTGCGGAGCTCCTTGGCCCGCCGCCGATATCGGTCGGCGCTGGTCTCGGGCGGCTTCGTCTGTCCCATCTAGGCGCTCTGGCGGTCGCGCCCGAAGGCCCGGCCCAACGCGGCGCGGGGGTGAACCGCCGCCGACTCTTGATGTGCAGGCATACCCCGACAGCCTCGCGGTATAGTTTGCTACCGGATGCATTAGGTCACCGATTTGACCCGGTCAATCGGGGAAACCCTGAGACGCGTCGAAAAAGACCGGACAAAGCGGCTACGACTTACGTCGAAGGTGCGTCAAAGGTGTCGAGCGCTGTTGCCGCGGCGGGGTCACCCACGCGCCGACGCGAGCTCCAGCTCCGCATGCGTGAGGCCGAACTGGAGCCGGTAGATACCGCGCTCGATCGCGGCGCCGGCCGCGTGCTGTCGCAGCAGACCGGACGGGGCGGCCGCCCGGAGGAGGTCGAGCTCGGCTGCCTCGACCAGCAGGATCCAGTCGCAGCGGTCGTCCGGCCGGCCGCGCAGCTTGCTTTCGACGGTCGGCGTGTTGCCCGGCGCCTCCACGCCTTTCAGGAGATGCACGCCGACGATGCCGTCCCGCTCGGCGATGGCGCCGACGACAGCGGCGGTGATCGCGCGCGCGAACGCCTGCAGCTCGGACACGGCGCCGATGCGGATCGCCTCGATCCACGCCCCTTCGCCGCGGCCGACCGAGGCGACGACGTCGCAGATCGTGCGCGACATGTCCCTGAACTCCTTGATCACCGTCTGGGTCCACGGCGTCGGCGCGTTCAGCCGCGCGCGATAGGCCGGCGACACCAGCGTGCCGGCGCTTTCGGTCTCGTAGAAGTTGAAGTACTTCGGATGGCCCTCGAGGGCGACGTAGCGCCGGCCGCGCAGGAAGCCCGGAATGCCGACGCGCTCGGGGATGTGCTCGCGCACGTGCCACTTGATGAATTCGACCTCGGCGGCATCGGTGATGCCGTTCCAGATCGCCAGCACGCCTTTGCCGAGCAGCGCCATCGTCGGTCCTCGAGCTTCCGGTCGCGGCAGTCTACGTCAGGCGCGCAAGATCGCCTACGACTTCTCCAGCTTTGCGAGCGTCACGAGCTGCCGCCACAGTTCGAACTTGTCCGCGATCACAGGGCCGATGGCGGCCCGGCTGTCGAGGACGAGGGGCTCGGCGCCCACGCGGTTGAGGAACGCTTTCGTGTCCTCCTTGCGGGTGATGCCGTTCAGCCAGTCGTGCAGCCTGTCGACGATCGCAGGCGGGGTGTTGTTGGGCGCCCAGGCCGACCAGATCACGGAGTACACGAGCCCGGGGAGGCCCGCCTCTTCCATGGTGGGCAGGTCGGGCGCGAAGGACAGCCGCTCCTTCGTCGTGGTCGCCAGCATGCGCACCCGCCCGGCCGCGGACTGGGCGAGCGCCAGGGTTGCGTCCGCGAACACGAAGTCGATGGCGCCTGACGTGACCTCGTTGACCGCATCGCCGGTGGCCCGGTAGCCGATCGGCACGGCGGACGCGCCGATCTTCTGCAGGTACCAGGCGGAGATGAGGCGCTGGCTCACGGTCGCAACACCGTAATTGTCGTCGCCCTTCTTCGCCTTGATGCGCGCCGTGAGGCCGGCGAGCGAGGTGATGTCGCTCTTCGCGTCCACGACCAGCACCAGGCCGATATTGGCCACCGTCGCGACCGGCAGGATCGCCGTGCGCGGATCGTAGTCGACGCCCTTCATCGTCAGCGGATTGCCGAGCAGCGAGGCGTCGCCGGTGATCATGAGCGTGTAGCCGTCGGGCTTCGCCTCCATGAGCGCTGCATTGCCGATCTGGCCCTCGGCCCCCACCTTGTTGACGACCAAGAAGGTCTGGCCGGCGAGTTCGCTCAGGGCTGCCGCATATTTGCGCACGACCACGTCGCCGCCGCCGCCCGCCGCATAGGTGCAGATCACGGTCACCGTGCGCGCCGGGTAAGGCGCCTGCGCCCCTGCCTGTGCAAAGGCCTGGGACGAAGCGCCCGGCAGCACGATCGCGAGCGCCGCCAGCAGCCGGACCGCGAGGTTCATCGAGCTCTCCCTCACCGTGATCGGAGCATGCTATAATTTGAGAGCATGCTCATATTCCAGCGGCCGCTTGTCAACCGGCCCCGGGGCTCCATGGACGATCTTCAGCCGGACCTGCCGCCGCAAGGCGGGCTTCGCGAGCACAACCGCACCGAACGCCGCGCGCGCCTCCGCGAGGCGGCGCGCACCGTGTTCTGCCGGCGGGGCTACCAGGACGCGACGACGCGCGAGATCGCGTCCCTGGCGCGCGTCGCCCACGCGACGTTGTTCCGCTATGCGCGCGACAAGCGCGAGCTGCTGCTCATGATCATCAACGACGACCTGGACGATCTGGCGGCGCAGCGGTGGCGGGCGCCGCCGAAGGCCGCCGGCCGCGGCCTGCGCGAGCAGATCATGGAGCTCTATAGGCCGCGCTACGAGTATTTCGCCCGCTATCCGCTGCTGTCGCGGCCGTTCGTGAGCGAGGCCTTTTACTTCATGGGCGTGCGCTCGTCCGAGGTCGGCCCCGAGGCGCGCCGCAACCGGGCGCGCCGGGGCGAGGTGATCGCCGAGCTCCAGCGCATGTTCGAAGAGGCGGGCCGGGTGCCGCACGGCGCCACCGCGAAGGAGTGTGCGGAGCTGGTGCACGTCATCTATCTGACCGCCAACCGTATCTGGCTGGAATCGGCGACGCTCGACGCGGGTGCCGGGCTGAAGACGCTGGGGCAGCACCTGCGCCTGGCGGCGAACGGCTTCGATCCGCCGCGGCGTCCGGCCTCGCGGCGCCGGCGCGCCTCACGATAACGGCAAGGGCCAAGGCCAGGACCAAAGGACCACGACGATGACCGAGCTTCTGATGGTGGGCAGCATTCCCCTCGATACCTCGAAGGAGGTCTTCGAGACGTTCGGCGTGCCGCTCGCGGCCCATCTGCGCACCATGCCGGACGGCGAGGTGGGTCCGCGCCGGCACTGGATCAGCCGCGTGCACTACCAGGTTCTGGCCGGGCATTTCCAGCTCGAGGCGGTCCGGCATCCGCAACCCGAGGACGGGGTGGAGCGGCTCGACCCGCGCAATGCCGGCGACAGCTGGCTGTTCAAGGTCCGGCCCGGCGTGGAGCGGGTGACCTTCGGCGAGCCCGGCTGGCGGCTCGGCTTCGCGCGCGAGGCCGTGAACTCGTATTTCGTGTTCCAGACGCTGAAGGAGAAGGGGCTGTTGCCGGCGCCGTTGCGGTTCCAGGTGTCGCTGCCGTCGGTCAACAGCACCTTGCCGCCGCGCGTGTTCCCCGAGGTGAGCGATCTCGCGAAGATCCGTCCGGGCTACACGGAGGCGCTGCGCGCCGAGATCGTGAAGATCGTGGAGAAGCTCCCGTCAAAAGACATCGCGATCCAGTTCGACTGCTCGACCGAGGTTCAGGACGCCTACGGGGCCATCGCCGGGTTTCCGCGCGAGAGCGCGCTCAAGCGCAACATCGGCCAGTTCGCGGCGCTGTGCGCGGTGATCCCGGCCGAGGTCGAGCTCGGCTATCATTTCTGCTTTGGCACCCTGGGCGGCTGGCCGCGCTTTGCGCCCGCCAACCTGAGCGGTGCTGTCGCGCTCGCCAACGCGGTGGTTGCGGCCTCGGGACGGCGGGTGGACTGGGTCCATCTGCCGGTCCTCGACCGCGCGGATGAGCCGTTCCTCGCCCCGCTGGCCGAGCTCGAGCCGCAGGGGGCTCGCGTCTATCTCGGCGTCATCCACAATATGGAGCGCTACCGCGAACGGGTCGCCATGGCGCGCAAGTTCCTGCCGAGCTTCGGCGTCGCCGCCTATTGCGGGCTCGGGCGCCACAAGCCGTCGGAGCTCAGCTCGGTGCTCGCCGAGCATGTCGAGGCGGCGCGCCTGGGGTGAGGTAAGTCATCCGGTTGGATTAATTGAAAAAATCTGGCCGGTTGATCCAGATCAAAGCGACCCGCGCGCGGCGCGCGTAGACAGAGACTGGCGCATTCGGCGCCGTGCTGCTGTCGAGAGGCGAGCCGTGGTGATCGTGATGAAGGATACGAAGGTGGCCACGCCGGCCCAATGCCGGGCGGCCCGGGCCCTGCTGAACTGGACCCAGGCGGTGCTGGCCGAGCGTGCCGGCGTGGCGCGCAAGACGATCGCCGATTTCGAACTGGCGACCCGGACCCTGCACATCCGCACCCGCCGCGATATCACGGCCACGCTCGAAGCGGCCGGCATCGAGTTCTTGTGGAGCGAGGACGCCCCGCGGTCGAACGGCCAGATTCCCGGCGATGGCGTCCGCTTCGGGCGCAAGCCTGCGAAGTCGAACTAGGCACGTCAGCGGGCGCGCGGATCGAGGGCCGCCTGCAGGGCATCGCCCAGGAGGTTGCACGACGCCACCGTCGCGAGGATGAACAGTCCGGGCCAGACGGCGAGCATCGGAGCCGTCTGGATGGTCTCCTGCGCATTCGTCAGCATGTTGCCCCAGCTCGGGATCGGCGGCTGGATGCCGAGGCTGAGGAAGCTCAGCACCGATTCGTAGAGGATCACGTTGCCGACCGCGAGGGTCGTGGCGACGATGATCGGCGACAGCGCGTTGGGCAGGATGTGGACCAGCATGATGCGCGCGGGGCCCGCCCCCAGGGCTGCGGCCGCGCGCACGAAATCGCGCGCGAGCAGCGACAGGGTCGTCGCGCGCACCAGCCGCGCCACGGTCGTCCAGCCGACGAGGGCGATGATCGCGACGATGCGCCACAGGCTCACCTGCTGGGACTGCACGAAGCTCGCCGGCAGGCCGAGCTTGCCGAGATCGAGCGCTGCCAGCACGATCAGGAGCGGCAGCAGCGGCAGCGCGATCACGCCGTCGGTCACGCGCATGAGGAGCGCGTCGAGCCGGCCGCCGAAATACCCGGCCAGGACGCCGATGATCGTGCCGATGGTCGTGGCGACGAGGGCCGCTGTCAGCCCGACCAGCAGCGAGACGCGGCCGCCGTAAAGGAGGCGCAGGAACACGTCGCGGCCGATATCGTCGGTGCCGAACCAGTGCAGCCCCGATGGCCCCTGGAAGCGCGCGAGCAGGTCGACGTCGTTCGGGTCGAGGCCGCGCGCCGAGGCGATCAGCGGTGCTGCCGCCGACAGCACCGCAAGCACCGCCAGCAGGACCGCCGCGATGAAGGTCGGGATCCTCATCGCTCGCGCTCGAGATTGGCGTAGGAGATGCGCGGGTCGAGGGCGGCGTAGGCGAGATCGGCGCCCAGATTGCCGACCAGGGTCAGCAGGGTCGCGAACAGGAGCCCGACGAGGGCGAGGTTGTAATCGTTGCCCATCACGGCGTCGAAGATCAGCTTGCCCATCCCGGGATAGGCGAACATCGTCTCGGTGATCAGGGCCCCCGAGAAGAGCGAGCCGAACTCGAGGGCGGCGATCGTCGCCACGGGGATCATCGCGTTGCGCAGCGCGTGATGGACCAGGATTCGGGGCCGGTCGGCGCCCTTGGCGCGGGCCGTGCGCACCCAGTCCTGGCGCAGCACTTCGAGCATGGAGGCGCGGGTGTAGCGGGTATAGGCGCCGGCGCCGGCGATGGTGAGCGTCGCGACCGGGAGCACCAGGTAGCGCAGCGAATCCAGGAGCCCGCTGCCCTCGGCGGCCGAGCCGCCCGCCGGCAGCCAGCCGAGGGTGACCGCGAAGGCGAGGATCAACAGCAGCGCCAGCCAGAAGGTCGGCATCGAGATCGAGATGAACGCGAAGAGATTGACCGTGCCGTCGAGGGCGCCTCCCGGGCGCGAGGCGGCGAGGATGCCCAAGGCCACGCCGATCGACAGCGAGAGAACGAACGCCGCCAGCATCAGCTCGGCCGTGTTGGCCAGCCGCGGCCCCAGGACCTCGAGCACCGGCCGCTGGTAGGTGCGGCTGTAGCCGAAATCGCCGGTCAGCGCATCGCGGGCCCAGGCCGCGTAGCGTTCGAGGATCGGCTTGTCGACGCCGTAGATGCCGCGCAGCCGCTCGGCGTCGGCCGAGGTCAGCTTCGGGTTGGCGCTGATCATGAGGTCGATCGGGTCGCCGGGCATCAGGCCGATCAGGCCGTAGACCACGAACGACATCAGGGCCACGACGATCAGGCTCTGCACCATGCGGCGGGCCAGAAAGCTGAGCATCGGCTTTACCGGGGAGAACGCAGAGAAGCGCAGAGTTCTTCGTCATTGCGAGCGCGGGTTTGCAAGGGGCTTCGCCCCTTGCAGGAATTTGGGCGAAGCAATCCAGACTCCAGGCTATGGATCGCTTCGTCGCTTCGCTCCTCGCGATGACGATACACGCACTCTGCGCTCCTCCGCGTCCTCTGCGGTTTTCTTATTCTATTCAGCGAACTCAAAACCTACTCCGCGCGCCAGTTCTCGACCCAGAAGGTGGTGCCGTATTGATGGCCGGTGGGCTCGATCCCGTGCAGCCAAGCCGGCATCACGAACACGTCGGCGCGGAAATAGAGCGGCAGCACCGGCAGCTCGTCCATGTAGATCTCCTGCAGTCGGTACCACAGGGCCCGGCGCTTGTCGCGATCGAGCTCTCCCTCCAGCCGGTCGATCAGCGAATCCGCCTCGGCGTTCCGGAAGCCCGTATCGTTCTGGCCGGTGTAGTTGTTCGCCGCCGTCGGAATGGCGCCCGAGTGCAGCTCCTCGCGCGGCGTTTCCTCCGGCGCCGAGACCCAGGCGAGCATCACCATCCCGGGATAGCTGCGCTTGCGCAGCGTCTCGCCGACCAGGACGCGCGCCGGCTCGTTGCGGATGCGAACGTCGATGCCGATCTTCTTCCACTGGCTCTGCAGCACGACCTCGACCGTCTCGCGCGTCCGGTTGCCCGCGGTGGTGATGAGCTCGAGCGCCAGCCGCTCGCCCTTTGCGTTCGTGCGCACGCCGCCCTGGCTGCCGGTCCATCCGGCGGCATCGAGCAGCGAAGCGGCGCGCGCGGGGTCGTAGGCGTAGGCCGGCAGGTCGGGGTCGGCGGTCCAGTCGAGCGGGCTCACGAACGATCGTGCGACGGGCTCCTTGCCGGCGAAGAGCTGGCGGGTGATCGCCTCGCGGTCGAGGCCGAAGAGCAGCGCCTGGCGCACGCGCTTGTCGGCGAGGATCGGGTTGTCGAGGTTGAGGTCGATGTGCTCGTAGATCAGCCCGGGCTTGTAGACGAATTTGAAGCGGCCCCCGTTGCGCTTCTCGAACGCAAGCGCCTCGTCGACCGACATGCCGAGCTCGCCCGCGATGTAATCGATGCCGCCGGAGAGGAGATTGGCCTCGAGGGCGGATGAGTTCTCGATCGCGCGCACGGTGATGCGCTTGAAATACGGCGGCTTGCCGTACCAGGCTGGATTGCGCTCGAGCACCACCTGCGCCCCGCGGGACACCTGGGCAATGCGATACGGCCCGTAATAGAGGCCGGGATTGGTGGTGTCGGTCTCATACGCGGTGCGCCGCAGATAGGCGGCCGGATCGGTGAAGTTCTTGCGGTCGAGATGCGCCGGCAGCAGCTCGAAATCGGTGAGCGCGTTGTAGTCGTAGTGGACCTTGTCCTCGTGCACGGTGAACGTCTTCGCATCGACGACGTCGATCGCGGTGACGCGGCGATAGGCCTGCGAATCCGCGACGCCGCTCTGCGGGTTCCTGCCCACCTCCCAGGCGAACAGCACGTCCTCGGTGGTCACCGGTACGCCGTCGCCCCAGGCAGCGTTCGGCTGGATGGTGAAGGTCACGGCGATCCCGCGTCCGCCGTCCGGCAGGGTCTCGAGCTTCGCCTTGCCGTTCTCGAGGGTCGGCAGCTCCGTGCACAGCATGCAGATGAGCCGCCACTGCGCGTCGTAGGCGGTGAGCGGCTTGCGCGTCATGGCCAGGATGTAGGACTTGACCAGCATCGCATCGATCGCCGGATGGAAGCTCGACGGGAACTGCGTCAAGCCGATGACCAGCTCGTCCTTCGCGTCGGCCGCGCGGGGGGCCGCTATGGAGACGGCGGCGAGGCAGGCCAGCGCCGCGACCGCCGTTCTTACTGCGCGTCTTACTGCGCGCGCCAATTCTCGACCCACAGCGTGCTGCTGTACTGGTGCCCCGTGGGCTCGATGCCGGTCAGCCATTTCGGCATGATGAAGGCGTCGGCCCGGAAATAAAGCGGCAGCACGGGCACCTCGTCGATGTAGATTTCCTGGAGGCGCCGCCACAGGGGACGCCGCTGCTCCTTGTCGAGGGTGACCTCGAGCTTCTCGATCAGCGAATCCACCTCGGCGTTCTTGAACCCGGTGTCGTCCTGGCCGGCCCAGTTGTTCTCGGGCGTGGGAATCTCGCTCGAGTGCAAGGTCGTGCGCGGGACGTTCTCCGGGCTCGAGACCCAGGAGAACATGGCCATGGCCGGAAATTTCCGCCGGTGCACGGTGTCGCCGAAGAACACACGCGGGGGCTCGTTGTGGAGCCTCACGTCGATGCCGATCTTCTTCCACTGGCTCTGCAGGACCGCCTCGATGAGCTCGATGATCCGGGCGCCGGATGCCGCCATCAGCTCGAACGTCAGGCGCTCGCCGGCCGCATTGACCCGCACCCCGCTCTCCATCTTCGACCAGCCTGCCGCGTCGAGGAGCGAGGCGGCCTTCGCCGGGTCGTAGGTGTATTTCGGCAGGCTGTCGTCGTACATCCAATCGAGCGGGTTGACGAACGAGTTGGCCACCGGCGCCTTGCCCTCGAAGAGCTGGTTGACCATGGTCTGCCGGTCGATGCCCCAGAGCAGCGCCTGGCGCACGCGCTTGTCCTTGAGGATCGGATTGCCGAGGTTGAGGTCGATATGCGCGTAGATCAGCCCCGGCTTGTAGACGAAGTTGAACTCCTGCCCGTGCCGCTTCTGAAACGCCAGCGCCTGGTCGAGCGGAAAGCCGGCTTCGCCCGCGGCGTAATCGATGCTCCCGGACTGGAGATTGGCCTCGAGGGCGGATGAGTTCTCGATCGCCCGCACGGTGATGCGCTTGAAGTACGGTGTCTTGCCGTACCAGGTCGGGTTCGGCTCCAGCACCACGCGCGAGCCGGCGAGCACCTCGGTGATGCGATAGGGCCCGTACCACAGGCCCTTGTTGGTCGGATCGGCATCGTAGGCGGTGCGCCGCTGGTAGCTCTCGGGATCGGCAAAGGCCGGGCGTTCGAGATGCGCAGGCAGCAGTGCGAAATCGTTGATGGCGTTGTAGTCGAACTCGACCTTGTCGATGTGCAGGACGAATGTCTTCTTGTCGACGGCGTCGACCTTGACGATCTTGCGGTAGAGCTCCTGGTCCGGCACCCCCACCTTCGGGTTGCGGCCGACCTCCCAGCTGAACAGCACGTCGTCGGTGGTGATCGGCACCCCGTCGCCCCAGGTGGCCCCCGGCTGGATCGTATAGGTGATGGCGATGCCGTGCTTGCCGTCGGCCATGTCCTCGAGCTTCGCCTTGCCGTTCCCGAGCGTGGGCAGCTCGGTGCACAGCATGCAGACGAGCTTCCAGTCCTGGTCGTAGGTGGTGAACGGCCGCCGCGCCATCGCGAGGATGTAGCTCTTGACCAGCTCGGGGTTGATGATCGGGTTGAAGGTTGACGGCATCGTGGACGACAGGCCGATGACGAGCTCGTCCTTCGCCGCGAGAGCCGGGTTCGCGAGGCTCAGCAGGGCTGCGAGTGCCGCAACGACGCTCCGCAGGCGCATCAATAGGGCTTCCCGCCCCGATGCGTGAACACCGACTTCTGCTGGGGATGCGCCTCGAGATCGGCCTCCGGATAGAAGGCCTGATCGCCGGCCGAGCGGTCGCCGATCTCGAGATAGACCGCCGTGCGGTCCGAGCGGTTGATCAGCTGGTGGCCGTTCGCAACGCCGGCCTGGAAGCCCGCGCTCATGCCGGCCGTGAGCGTGAACTCGCCCTCGTCGGTCTTGAGCACCATCTCGCCCTCGAGCACGTAGATGAACTCGTCCTGGCGCGTATGCCAGTGGCGCTGCGAGGACCAGGCGCCGGGCGGAAGCTCCGTCAAGTTGACGCCGAAATTCTTGAGCCCGACCGCGTTGCCGAGCGCGCGCTTGATGCGCTTGAGGCACGGCTCGGCATAGGGCGGGGGATAACCGGTGCCGATGCGCGGCTCGATGCTCTTGGGGTCGGCGATGACGCACGAGGGCGGCTTGGTGGCAGGCATGTGACCTCCTCTGGCGCCTTGGTCAGCGCCGATATGGCTTGAACCAGCCGAGCGTCTCGGGGGTGGGGCGCTTGGGGAAGTATTCGGCCCCCGTCCAGCCTTCGTAGGCGCTGCGCTCGACCGCGGCGAACACCGCGGGAAAGTCGATGCGGCCGGTGCCCGGCTCCTGGCGGCCCGGGCAGTCCGAGAACTGGACGTGGGCGATGCGCGGCAGCGCTGCCTCGAAGGTGGCGATCAGCGGGTCGCCCATGCGCTCGACGTGATAGAAGTCGAACTGCAGCCCGATATTCGGCTCACCGACCTCGTCCAGGATCGACAGCGCGTCGTCGACCCGCGGCACGAAGAAGCCTGGGATGTCCTTGTCGTTGATCGGCTCCAGGATCACCCGGGCGCCGACGTCGCGCACCGCGCGCGCGGCCCGGCGGAAATTCTCGACCAGGGTGGCGCGGGCCCGCGCAGGTTCCACCCCGGGCCCGGGGCAGCCCGACAGCAGGTTGATGCAGGAGGCCCCCAGCCGCTCGGCGTAGCGGCGGGTCATGTCGAAGCCGGCCCGCAGCTCGTCGGCGCGGTCGGGCAGGGCGCCGAGGCCGCGGTCGCCCTTATCCTTGTCGCCCGAGGGAAAGCTGAGCAGCACGAAGCCGAGGCCGTTTTCCTCCTTGGCGTGCGCCAGATCATCGGCCCCCGCTTCGAAGGGCACCTGCATCTCGACCGCCGGGAAGCCCGCGGCCTTGGCGGCGGAAAAACGTTCGAGCAGCGGCAGCTCCGTGAACATCGTCGAGATGTTGACGCAGAACCGCAGCATGGGGCTCGCGGACTAGCCGCCGGCTTTCGCGGCCTGCGGGCTGCCGGTGCCGCCGTGCGCGGCCGACCATTCCGCCGGCCGCTCGAGGAACTTGCGCACCTCGGCGAGGTCGGCCGCCGAGAAATACTTGCCGGCCTCGGCGAGCTCGAGCACGTGCCACCAGGTGGCGAGCGCGTGCAGTTTCACCCCCGCCCCGCCCAGGCTCTCCTTGGTCTCGGGGAAGATGCCGTAGTGAAAGAGGACGAAGGTGTCGGTCACCTCGCACCCGGCGTCGCGCAGGCCCTTGATGAAATGGAGCTTGCTCTTGCCGTCGGTGGCGAGGTCCTCGACCAGCAGCACGCGCGAGCCGGGCCGCACGTCGCCCTCGATCAGCGCGTTGCGGGCGAAGCCCTTGGGCTTCTTGCGCACGTAGAGCATGGGTGCCGAGAGGCGGTCGGCGATCCAGGCGGCGAAGGGAATGCCCGCGGTCTCGCCGCCCGCCACCGCGTCGACCGCGGCATAGCCGACGTCGCGCTCGATCGTCTCGACCGCCATGTCCATGAGCTTCTGGCGCGCGCGCGGGAACGAGATGAGCTTGCGGCAGTCGATATAGGTCGGACTCGCCCAGCCCGAGGTGAAGATGTAGGGCTTGCCGGGGTTGAAATGGACGGCCTTGGTCTCGATCAAAATGCGCGCGGTCGTCTGCGCGATCTCTTGCGGCGTCATCCGGACTTTCCTGCTGTCGGGGGCGCGGTCTTCTCTTCCGCTTTTAGGGCGAAGGGCCGGACGGAGCAAATGCTTTATTCGGGCGCTCGCGCTTTATTGACCCGCGATTGACCCCTGGTGCTTTATTGCCGGACCGCCCGGGCGCCGAAGCGGGGCGGCTCGGCCTGCTGGGCCGATTCGATCAGGAAATCGGCGGCGAAGCCGGACATGATCGAAGCGCCGCGGTCGAGCACGTAGGCCCGGTCGGCGATGCTGAGGGCCGCCGCCGCGTTCTGCTCGGCAAGCAGGATGGCCGTGCCGCGGGTCGCCACCTGCCGCAGGCGAGCGAAGACGTCGCGCAGCACGGGCGGCGCCAGCCCGACCGAAGGTTCGTCCAGCATGATGAGGAGCGGATCGCTCATCAGCGCGCGGCCGATCGCCGTCATCTGCTGCAGGCCGCCCGACAGGCGCCAGGCGGGCATCTGGACCCGCTCCTTGAGCGGGAAGAAGAGGTCGACCACTTCGTTGATGCGGCGCTTGCGCTCGCGCGGGTCGGCGTCGCAGGCCACCGCGAGGTTGTCGTGGACCGTGAGCCCGGGGAACACCCGCCGGCCTTCCGGAAGGTAGGCGATGCCGAGCCGCGCGCGCTGCTCGACCGAAAGGCCCGCAAGCGTGGCGCCGCGGAACGCAACGTCGCCGCCCGACGGCTCGGCCAGGCCCATGATCGTCTTGAGTGCCGTCGTCTTGCCGCTGCCGTTGGGGCCCAGCAGGGCCACGATCTCGCCGGGCTGGACTTCGAGAGACAGCCCGGTGAGCGCCGGCTGCCCGTTGTGGTCCACGGCCGTCAGGTCGCGCAGGCTGAGGATCGGCTCGCCCTCGCTCATCGGATCCGCCCCCGCCCGATCACCGACGCGCCGAGATAGGCTGCGGCCACCTTCGGATCCGCCATGACGCTTTCGGTCGGCCCGATCACGATCAGCCGGCCGGCGTCCAGGCACGCCAGCCGCGTCGCGATGCTGGCAAGGAACGTCATCTGGTGCTCGACCACGATCACGCCGAGGCCGCGCGCCGCCAGGCTCTGGAGGAGGGCTGCGAGCGCGTCGCTCTCATCGGGATCGAGCCCGGCCGCCGGCTCGTCGAAGGCGACGACCAGCGGATTGAGCGCCAGCGCGCGGGCGATCTCGAGCCGGCGGCGATGGGCAAGCGTGAGCATGCCCGCCGGTGTCGCGGCCATCGAGACCAGGTCGACCGCCTCGAGGCAGGTCATGGCCTCGGCGCGGGCGCGGGCCAGTGCCGCATCGGCCTTCGTGGGGGCCACGAACATCGAGGCGCCTTCGCCGCGCAAGGCAAGCCGGGCGGCGGCGATGTTGTCGAGCGCGGTGAGGCCGTCGGCGAGCTGGGGCGTCTGGAAGCTGCGGCTGAGCCCGGCGCGCGAGACCTGGTGCGGCGGCAGGCTGGTGATGTCGCGGCCGGAGAGGAAGATGCGCCCGGTCTGCGCCGGGCTTAGCCCCGACAGCGCGTTGAGGAGCGTGGTCTTTCCCGAGCCGTTGGGGCCGATGATGCCGAGGATCTCGCCCGGCTGGAGCGCCAGGCTGATGTTGTCGACCGCGATCAGCCCGCCGAACCGGCGCGTGATGCCGCGCGCGGCGAGCAGGGGACCTGCGATGCGCGCGGGCTTGCGCGGGATGATCGGCTGCGGGGCCGGCGAGACCACGACCGAGGGCCGCGCGAAGCGCCGCTCGAGGAGGCCGAGCAGGCCGTTCGGCAGCGCGCGCAGCGCGATCAGGATGACGATGCCGTACAGGGCCGGTGAATAGGCCTCCGGCAGCCGCAAGGCGCCGGCCGCGAGCTGCAGCAGGATCACGCCCACGACCGTGCCCGTGACCTGGCGGCGCCCGCCGAGGAGGGCGGCTGCGATGCACAGGGTCATGACCGGCAGGCCGAAATCATTGGCCGTCGCGGCCCCGGTCGCGTGCGCATGCAGCGCTCCCGCGGCACCGCCATAGGCCGCACTGAGCACGAAAGCCTGCAGGCGCATGCGGCCGGCGTCGAGGCCGATGGCGCCGGCGGCGAGCGGATTGTCGCGCGCGACCTCGATGAAGCGGCCGAAATGCGTGTCGGAGAGGAACCACACCGCGACGCCGCCGACGATCGCGATCGCCCACACGAACAGGGCGAGGCCCGGCCCGCGCGCAATCCCGATCGTGCCGGCGAACTGCACCGCCGGGACATCGTGAAAGGCGCCGCTCATGTGCGCCGCCCCCAGCAGGAGCTGGGCGAGGCCGATGGTCACCAGCGGGAAGAAGTAAGGCTGCAGGCGCAGCACCGGCCCCACGACGACCGCCGCGATCAGCGCCGGCAGCAGGATCGCCGCGGGAAAGGTGACCGGGAACGGGAAGCCCGCCGCTGCCAGCCGCGCGGTGACGAACGCGCCGAGCCCGAAGAAGGCGCCTTGCGCCAGGGACAGCGCGCCCAGCCGGCCGAAGACGATCTGATAGCCGATGGCGACCAGCACGTTGATGCCGGTCAGGGTGGCCATGTCGGCACCGGCGCCATCCACGGCCAGGGCATAGACGGCAAGGGCCGCGAGCGCCAGTGCCGGCGGCCCTGCGATGAGCAGGGGGCGTTCGGATTGGGCGCGGGCGGTATTGCTCATCGCCCCGTCACGCACGCCGTTGCGCGGCCGGACCGAACAGGCCCTGCGGCTGGACGACCAGCAGCGCCAGCAGTGCCGCATAGACGACCGCGTCGGCCACGACCGGCGGTGCGATCACGGACACGGCGGTCTGGAACAGGGCGATCAGAAGGGCCACCAGCGCCGCCGGCCCGGCGCGGCCCCAGCCGGCGATGGCGACCGCGATGTAGGACTTGACCAGCAGGTCCAGCCCGTAGCCGGCCGAGATCTGAAAGCGGTCCGCCAGCAGCATGCCGGCGATGCCGGCCATCATCGTGCCGAGGCCGAAGGTCATGGCCGCGAAGCGGCCGGTGTGGATGCCCAGCGCCCGGGCGAGCTCCGGGTCCTGCCCGGCGGCGCGCAGGCGGCGGCCGAACTGCGTCGAGTTCAGCAGCACGTGCACGGCCGGAACAAGGAGTGCTGCGGCGAGAATGACGACCAGCGACTGCCGCGACAGGCCGATGCCGAACAGGTCGATCGTGCCGCGCCCCAGGAGCGGCGGCCCGTGCACGGGCTCGGGCCCGAGGGTGGCGGCGAGAAACGCGGCGAGGACGGCACCGATCGCGAAGGTGGAAATCGCGACGTCGTCGGGCGCGTCGCGCCGCGGGCGGCGCGGGATCACCGCCACCAGCAGAAAGCCCCCGACCGCCATGATCAGGGCGACGGCGGGTAGAAACATCAATCCCGGCCAGGCCGGCGCCCACGCCGCGATCGCGATTGCAACGAAACCACCGAGCGTCACCAGATCGCCATGCGCAAGATTGACGGCACCGACGCCGTTGAGGATCAGAACAAAGGCAAGCGAGGCAAGCGCGTAGATGGCGCCCAGCGCCATCCCGTCGACAATCAGCGGCAGTGGCTCCATGCCCCCGGACAGCCTCTCCGAAACCCCCATGCAATCCTAGCAGAAGAGGCCCGAGTCGCGCGCCGTCATAATGCGGTCAAATTTGCGGAGAATTGCAGAGAATTCGCGCTGTCTTGCCGCGATTTCTCTTGGCTCGTGTCAGCCGATCGCCGCGAAAAGCGGCAGTCCCACCAAGGATCAGGCGCCCGGCTTCGCCGCCGCCTTGAGGCGCGGCAGCACGCGCATCAACCCCTCGCGCTCGTGCTCCTGCCGCACGCTGTTGGCGCGCCGCGCCACGAGGCCCACCAACGTCCCATCGCGCCGGCGCAGGATCGGCACCCGGCCCGCCTCGGCGCTCACCATCCGGTCGACGACGTGGCTTACCAGCTCGTCGTCGTACCCTGTTACCAGCCGCTGGCCGGAACTGCTCGCGCGGCTATCGGTCGCGCCCCGCGACGAGCTTCGCCGCCTCGCACCTTTGCTGCGCGATCTGCTCAGGCAGATCGGCCGGCGCTGAGCCAACGACGCAGTTCAAGGACCAAGCCAGCGCCCCCTAAGTCAGCGCCTGCGCGAGAACGCGGGCCACGTGCACCGCCTCGCGTTTTGCTCCGTCGTGGATCTGATGGCGGCAGCTGGTCCCGTCGGCGACGACCACCGTGTCGGCGCCGGCCGCGCGCACCGCGGGCAGAAGCGACATCTCGGCCATCGTCATCGACACGTCGTAGTGCGACGCCTCGTAGCCGAACGCACCCGCCATGCCGCAGCAGCTCGATTCGATCGGTTTCACCTCGAGGCCGGGGATGAGCTTGAGCGCCGCCGGCGTGGCAGCGGCCGCGGCGAACGCCTTCTGGTGGCAGTGGCCGTGCACGAGCGCCTTCTGCTGCGGCAGTGGTCGGAGCTTGAGGCCGCCGAGATTTCGGGCTTGCGCCTCGGCGGCGATGAATTCCGAAAACAACATCGCGCGCGCGGCGAGCGCGTCCGCGTCGGCGCCGAGGCCGAGCGCCAGAAACTCGTCCTTGACGGTGAACAGGCACGAGGGCTCGAGCCCGACGACGGGTACGCCGCGGCGCGCATACGGCGCCAACGCGCCAATCATCCGCCGCGCTTCGGCCTTTGCCTGATCGACCAGGCCTTCGGCGAGGAACGTGCGGCCGCAGCACAGGGGCCGGCCGCCCTCGGGTGCCCCGGCCGCGATGACGTCATAACCGGCGCGGGTCAGGACCTGCAGAGCGGCGCGTGCGTTGTCCGGCTCGAAATGGGTGGTGAAGGTATCGACGAAGAGCACCACCTCGCGGCCTTTGCCGCGCGTGCCGGCGCTCGTGCTCGCGCGGTCGGCCTCGGCACGCTCGAACCGGTCGCGCCGCCATGTCGGCAGGCTGCGCCGTGCACTGAAGCCCAGCAGATCCTCGGCCGCGCGCGCGAGGCCGTGACTGCGGTTGCGCGCGTTGAGGAGCGGGGCGAGGGCTGACGCCATCCGCGCGTAGCGCGGCAGATAGGCGATCAGCCGCTGCTTCAAGGTGAGGCCGTGGCGCCGGTTCCAGGCGTGGCGGAACTCGATCTTCATGCGCGCCATGTCGACGCCGGTCGGGCATTCGCGCTTGCAGCCCTTGCAGCCGACGCACAGATCCATCGTCTGCCACATCGCATCCGACACCAGCGCCTCGGGGCCGAGCTGGCCCGAGAGCGCCAGGCGCAGGGTGTTGGCGCGGCCGCGGGTGAGATGGGCCTCGTCGCCCGTGGCGCGGTACGAGGGGCACATCACCTCGGCGTCGAACTTCCGGCACTCGCCGTTGTTGTTGCACATCTCGACGGCACCACCGAGCCCGCCCCACGCCGACCAGTCGAGGGCTGTCTCCAGCGGTGCTGTCGCGTAGCCCGGCGCGTAGCGGAACAGGCTGCGGTCGTCCATCTTGGGCGGCCGCACGATCTTGCCCGGGTTGAACAGGCCGGCCGGATCGAAGCTGTCCTTCACGTTCTCGAAGGCGGCCGTGATCGCGCGGCCGAACATCGGCTCGTGGAATTCCGAGCGCACCAGGCCGTCGCCGTGCTCACCCGAGTGCGAGCCCTTGTACTCGCGCACCATGGCGAACGCCTCTTCGGCGATGGCGCGCATCTTTTTGGCGCCCTCGGGGTCCTTGAGGTTGAGGATCGGGCGCACGTGCAGGGTGCCGACCGAGGCGTGCGCGTACCACGTGCCCTCGGTCCCGTATTTGTGGAAGACCTTGGTCAGGCGGTCGGTGTACTCGGCCAGGTCCTCGAGCGGCACCGCGCAATCCTCGATGAAGGACACCGGCTTTCCCTCGCCCTTCATCGACATCATGATGTTGAGGCCCTGCTTCCTCACCTCCCAGATCGCACTCTGGAAGCCCGCCTCGCGCGCCTCGACGACGCTGTCCGGAAAGCCGAGATCGCCCAGGAGCTCGATGAGCTGGTCGAGCTTGCGGTTCTGGACGGCGGCATCCTCGCCCGCGAACTCGACCAACAGGACCGCATCCGGCTCGCCGCGCACGAAGCATTCGATCGTCGGACGGAAGATCGGGATGTCGCGCGCGAGCTCGATCATCGTGCGGTCGACGAGCTCGACCGCGGCCGGATCGAGCTTGACGATGTGCCGCACCGCATCCATCGCCTTGTAGAAGGTCGGGAAGTGGCACACGCCGAGCGCCTTCGCCGGCGGCACCGGCTGCAGGTCGAGCTCGAGGCGGGTGAAGAAGCCGAGCGTGCCTTCCGAGCCGACCAGGAGCTTCGCCATGTTGTGGCCGGGCTCGTTGCGTCCGAGGCCGTAGACCTCGTGCGGCCGCACCATGTCGATGTTGTAGCCGCCGACCCGGCGCAGGAGCTTGGGCCAGCGGTCCGAGGCGAGCTCGGTCTTGATGCCGGCGGCGATGCCGCGCACGATCCCGACCAGCTCGCGATAGCGCTGCGGCCCCGCGAGCGACGCGAGATCGTCCGGCACCTCGCCGAACACGTGCCTGGTGCCGTCCGCCAGCACGCATTCGATCGCGCGCGTCGAGTGCACCATGTTGCCGTAGCGGATCGAGCGCGAGCCGCACGAGTTGTTGGCCGCCATGCCGCCCAAGGTGGCGCGGCTCCCGGTCGACACATCGCACGGGAAGAACAGGCCGCTGCCCTTGAGGCGCTTGTTGAGGCCGTCGAGGGTCAGGCCCGGCTCGACCCACACGCGGCGGTTCTCTGTGTCGAGGGACAGCACGTTGCGCAGATGCTTGGAGGTGTCGATGACCAGCGCCCGCCCGACGGTCTGGCCGCATTGCGAGGAGCCGCCGCCGCGCGGCAGGACCGGGACGCCTTCTTCGCGCGCGATCGCGATCGCCGCCTCGATGTCGGAGGCGCGCCTCGGCACCAGCACGCCGATCGGCTCGATCTGGTAGATCGACGCGTCGGTCGAATAACGGCCGCGGCTGAAGGCGTCGAACAGCACCTCGCCTTCGCACTCGCCCGCGAGGCGGCCTGCGAGCCGGCTGTCGCCCGGGCTCACCTGGGCCGCGCGGGGCGGCACCTTGGCCCGGCCGTAGACCGAGCCCAGACCGTGATCCTGCGCGCTCATCGCTGGGTGGGCAGAGGGGTATTCATAAGCGTTTGGCCCTTATAGCGGATTTCACCATCACGGTCGCGCGGATCAGCTATGGCCTTTGTCAGGCTTGTCGCCGTGCGAGGCGGATGCTAAGCCCGCCCGTCCTTGCCCGTTTTTTCCTCATACCGCAGGTCGTCATGGCTTCCGAACCCCGCCGCAACACGCCCGCGCGCCGCGCCGGCCGCCACTTCCTCCAGATTCCGGGGCCGAGCAACGTGCCCGACCGCATCCTGCGCGCGATCGACATGCCGACGATCGACCACCGCGGGCCGGACTTCCAGCGCCTCGCGCACGACGTCCTCGCGGGCCTCAAGGACATCTTCCGCACCAAGGGTCCGGTCATCATCTATCCGGGCTCGGGCACCGGTGCCTGGGAGGCCGCCCTGGTCAACACGCTGTCGCCCGGCGACAAGGTGCTGATGTTCGAGACCGGCCAGTTCGCCACCCTGTGGCGCGAGATGGCGGGCCGCCTCGGCCTCGACGTCGAGTTCGTCTCGGGCGACTGGCGGCACCCGGTCGACCTCAAGCAGGTCGAGGCCCGGCTCGCCGACGACAAGCAGCACCGCATCAAGGCCGTGTGCGCGGTCCACAACGAGACCTCGACCGGCGTGGTGTCGAACATCGCGGGACTGCGCAAGGCGATCGACAAGGCGAAGCATCCGGCCCTCTTCTACGTCGACACGGTCTCCTCGCTCGCCTCGCTCGACTACCGACACGACGAATGGGGCGTCGACGTCACCGTCAGCGGCTCGCAGAAGGGCCTGATGCTGCCGCCCGGCATCTCGTTCAACGCGGTCAGCGACAAGGCGCTCGCCGCCTACAAGACCGCCAAGCTGCCGCGCGCGTACTGGGACTGGGAGAACATGCTGAAGCCGAACGCGAGCGGCTTCTTCCCGTTCACGCCCGCCACCAACCTGCTCTACGGCCTGCGCGAGGCGATCGCGATGCTGAACGAAGAGGGGCTCGAGAACGTGTACGCGCGCCACCATCGCCACGGCGAGGCGACGCGCGCCGCGGTGCGCAGCTGGGGCCTCGAGCTCCTGTGCCAGGACCCGGCCGCCTACTCCGACACGATCACCGCGGTCCTCATGCCCTCGGGCAAGGACGCCGACGCGTTCCGCAAGGTCGTGTTCGACCGCTTCGACATGTCGCTCGGCCAGGGCCTCAACAAGGTCGCCGGCAAGATCTTCCGCATCGGCCATCTCGGCGACTTCAACGACCTGATGCTGATGGGCACCCTCGCGGGCGTGGAGATGGGCCTCGAGGTGGCTGGCATCGCGCACAAGAAGGGCGGCGTGCAGGCCGCCCTCGACTATCTCGCCAAAGCCGCGAAGGAATAGGACGGCATGTGCCATGGGTGCAGGCGCTTCGTCCCTTGCACCCGTTCCAGCTGGCGGCTCGGGCCGCTTGACCTCCCTGCCTTTGTAAGTCATTGTATGCAATGTTTACAAAGGTAGTCCCATGGCGAAAGATGTCGTTCTCTCCGTGCGCATTCCGGAAGAAATGAAAGAGGGGTTGTCGGAATTGGCGGCAGCTACGGATCGCCCGATCGGCTGGCATGTCACGCAGGCGCTTTCAAACTACGTCGAGCTCAATCGGTGGCAGGTTGCCGCCATCAAGAAGGGGCTGGAGCAGGTAAAGGCGGGGAAGGGAATTCCGCTCGAAGAGGTTGAGCAGTGGGTCGCCTCATGGGGAACCGGCCGTGAGCGTCAGCGACCTAAGGCTCGCAAACTCGGCTAAGTGGACATCGCCTTAAGCCCTGAGGCCCTTGCCGACCTCTCGAGCATCCGTACATTCATCGGGGCGGACGATCCAACTGTTGGTCTTAAAGGTGTCGCCGAAATCCTGCGACGCGCGGATCGGCTCCGTGACATGCCTGCCATCGGGCGGCCGGGTCGCGTTCCTGGGACCCGCGAACTGATCCTGCCGCCTTACATCCTCATCTATACAGTTTTGGCCAATCGCGTGTGGGTGGTGCGCATCCTGCATGGCGCGCAGGACTGGCCATAACGGCGCGGATTATCTGGCGACCGCAGCGAAAGAATAGTTACTCCAGCCCTGCCCGCCGGAACCCTTCGAGGTAGTGCTCGCGCTCGGCGCCGTCCCTGATCAGCAGGTGGCGCTCGGCCCAGGCGAGCGAGAAATTGGGCTGGGCGCGCAGCAGGTCGCGCAAGGCTGTCTTGGCGAGTTCGGTGTCGCTTGCCATGCCGGCGGCGGCCGTGAGCACGCGGTGGCCGCCCACGAACTCGGCGTGCAGGCGCACGCTTTCGCGTCCCAGACGCATCGCCTCGTCGTAGTTTTTCCCGACATACTCGGCGTAGGCGGCCACGCTGCTGTAGATCGCCGAGAACGGATCGCGCGGCGACAGGCGCAACGCCCGCCGCGCCACGGCTGAGGCTTCCTGCCAGCGCCCGTAGCTCGTGATCACGAGCGCGTAGAAGCCCTGTGCCAGCGCGAAATTCGGATTGAGGCGCAGCGCCTGCTCGAACCCGGCCAGCGAGTCGTCGAAGCGGCCGAGACAGACGTCGAGGCAGGCCACGGCCAGGTGCGCCCAGGCATCCTCGTTGTCTGCGCGCACCGCCGCCAGCGCTGCGCGCTCGGCGGACGGCACGCCGAAGCTCCGGTCCTCCCAGCCCATGTGCACGCCGAACGCATGGCTCACGGCAAGCACGCCGAGCGCCTGGCCGTAGTTCGGGTCGATCGTGATCGCCTTCTCGAGCAGCCGCTGGGCGGTCCCGTTGTCCGCGCGCGTGATTTTCCAGAAATGCGCGAGTGCGCGCGCGACCAGCTCCCAGGCGTCCAGGCTCTCCGGCGGCTTGCGCCGGGCGCGCACATCCTCGGCCGCATAGAGCTGCGGCACGATGGCGCCGAGGATCGCCTCGGTGATGTCGTCCTGCACCTCGAACATGTCCGCAAGGTTGCGGTCGTAGTGCTCGGCCCAGATCTGCCGGCCGGTGGCGACGTCGTTGAGCTGGGCCGTGATGCGCACGCGCTTGCCGCTCTTGCGCACGCTGCCCTCGACCACGTAGCCGACGCCGAGCTCGCCCGCCATCTCCCTCAGATGGACGGTTTTGCCCTTGTAGGCGAACGACGAATTCCGCGCGACGACGAAGAACCAGCGCAGCCGTGAGAGGGCCCCGATGATGTCCTCGCTGATGCCGTCGGCGAAGTGCTCCTGCTCGGCCTCGCCGCTCATGTTGACGAAGGGCAGCACCGCGATCGCCGGCCGGTCCATTTGCGGCAGGGACGTGTCAGGCCGCAAGTTTGCGGCTGCTGCGGGTGGATCCCGGCGCTCGGCGGGCGAGCTCACCGTGCCCACGAATCGGATGCCCTTGCGCGTGATGGTGCGGATCAGCCGCTGCGCATCGCCGCTGTCGCCGATCGCCTTGCGCGCCGCATTGATGCGGCTGGTGAGAGTCGAATCCGACACGATCCGCCCGCCCCACACCTGGGCGATGAGGTCGTCCTTGGTCACGACGCGGTCGCGCGTCTGGACCAGAAAGGCCAGGAGGTCAAACACTTGCGGCTCCACGGCGACCGGCACCGCGCCGCGCCACAGCTCGCGCGTGTCGGTATCGAGCATGTGATCGTCGAACTGGAATTGCACGTCGTCACCCGGACTCGTCTCAAGAAAATATCGCGCGCATCTCAAGCACAAATCATGGGCAAGGCAAAGTCTTCCCGTCACGTTACGGGCATCATTTGAACCGTTCTCAACTAAAAGTGAACGACGAACGGAGACCAAAGCATGACTGTTGTTCGGCGGGCCGGAACGTTGGCCCTGATGTCGTCCATCGCCGTCGGCACCGCCGCCGCCGTGGCGGCTGCACCTCATCACCTCCCCGCAAACGTGCCGCTCGTGGACCATGTCCGCGCCGCCAATGACCGCTTCAAGGACGTGACGGTCGCCGTCGCCGAGGGCTACATGCCGATTCCGTGCGCGAGCGGCGTCGACGGCGGCGCCATGGGCATCCACTACGTCAACGCATCGCTGATCAGGGACACGGTCGACCTCGCGCACCCACAGGCGGTGATGTACGAGCCGACCGCCGAGGGCAAGATGGTGCTGGTCGCCGTCGAATACATCACCACGAAGGGGCCCGCCTCGCTCGAGGGTCAGCTGTTCAACTTCACTGGCGCGCCCAATCGCTACGGCCTTCCGGCCTTCTACGAGCTGCACGTGTGGGCGTGGAAGACGAACCCGCACGGCGCGTTCGCCGACATGAACCCCGCGGTCACCTGCGAGCACGCGTGGGACACCGACAGCTGATCGCGGCCGGCGCCACGGAGCCGCGGGGGTAGCCCACCCCCACCGCCCTGTCCCGTCTTTGCCGGGCCTCCCTCAACCGGGCCGCGGGCGAAGCGGGGCAGGGCGGATCTCCCGTCCCATCTCGAAATCGCAAGGGGCGCGCATACACCGCACGCGCGTCACGCAGCGGAAAGACCTTTCCCATGAAACATCCGTCCGTCCTGCTCTACGGCATCGCCGCCTACGAGTTCGCCATGGCGAATCTCTGCTACGCGATCGGCTTCGTCGGAAATTTCATCGTGCCGAAATCGATCGATGTCGGCGGCGCCGCCCCGTGGCAACAGGCGCTGCTGGTCGACATGGCGCTGCTGTCGGTGTTCGCGGTCCAGCACAGCGTGATGGCGCGGCCGGCCGTCAAGCGGCTGATCACGCGCTACATCCCCAAGCCGATGGAGCGCAGCACCTACGTGCTCCTCGCCGCTGCGGCCTTGACCCTGCTGTTCTGGCAGTGGCGCCCCATGCCCGAGATCGTGTGGTCCGCCGGCAATCCCGCGGCGCGCCAGGCGCTCTACGTCCTGTTCTGGCTCGGCTGGCTCCTGGTGCTGCTTAGCACGTTCCTGATCAACCATGCCGAGCTGTTCGGCCTGGAGCAGGTGGTCGACGCCGCCGTCGGTCACGAGAGGGACGAGCCGGCCTTCCGGACACCCGGGCTCTACAAAGTCGTCCGCCACCCGCTCTATCTCGGCCTCATCGTCGCGTTCTGGGCGACGCCCGACATGACGCTCGGCCATCTCGTGTTCGCAGCCGCGACCACCGCCTACATCTTCATCGGCATCGCGTTCGAGGAGCGCGACCTCGTGCAGCGCTTCGGCGAGCGCTACCGGCAGTACCGGCGCGAGGTGCGCATGCTCATCCCGCTGCCCCGGCGCCCCGACGCCCCCGTCGAGCTCGCGGACGACAGGCTGCGATGACCGGCTGCGCGCAGAAATCGGCGCCGGTGGATCCGTCCGCCGGCCGGCAGGTGTTCGTCCAACGAAGAGCGCCCGGAGCCATGAAGGCTGGACGAGAAACCCCGCTCCTGGTCGTCGACGAGACCGCTTCGGGCCTGACGGTGCGCAGCCATTTGCGGCAGCTCGGCTTCGTCAGCGTCGACGTGGCGGGGACCGGCCAGGCCGCCCTCGACCGCCTGAACACCACCCGCTACGGGGTCGTCCTGTCGGAGTGGCACCTCTTCGACACCGACGCCGTGCTTCTGTTGAAGGCGATCCGCCAGGTGGAGCGCCACCGCGGGATGCCGTTCATCGTCGTGACCGGCAACGGCAATCCCAAGTCCGTGATCGCGGCGCGTCGGGCAGGGGTGGACCGCTACATCCTCAAGCCCTACAGCCTCGCGACCCTGCGGCAGCAGCTGGAGACGGTGCTCGGTCCGATGCCGTGGAGCGTGGGAGCTTTCTGAAGTCCGACGTTGAGGGCGCGCGTGCATGCACGCGCGACAAGAAGCGGCTCAGCACGTAGCGCGCCCGGGGTGAGTCACCCGAGCGGCCGGATGGCCGCTCGCCCGCGAGCGCGTAGGGTTGGTGTGGCGGCTACGCGTGAGCGGGTCAAGAATCGACAGGCACTCCCTCCGGTTTCTCGGAGCCCGTCCGGTAGCGGTACACGCCTTCGCCGATGGCGAGCAGGGTGCCTGTCTCGTCGCTCACCTCGATGGTCGACACGTAGATCTTGGTGCCGCCGCCGCGCACCCGCGCGCGGGCGAACACGCGCCCACGGCGGCCGGCGGCGAGGAAGCTCGTGTTGAGCGACAGCGACAAGGTCCGGCGCACCCGCCCGGGATGCGGGCAGTAGCAGCCGGCGTAACCGCCCGCCGCGTCCATCATCGTCATGAACACCCCGCCATGGGCGACGCCGCTGCGGTTCTGGTGCCGCTCGTCGAGGTCCACCGCGAGTGTCGCAGCCCCCTCCGACCATTCGAGGATCGTCATGCCGAGCAGCTTGTTGAAGTTGCTCAGGAGCTTGTCCCACTCCGGATGGGAAGTGGCGGGATGGGGCGTGCCGGGATTCGAGGTGCGGTCGTTCATGACCGCGACAGTAGCGGGCTGATCGTCCGCTCAGCAAGGGCCGCCCGCGCAGGCGCGGCGCTACTGCAGCAGCAGCTCCTGCAGCAGCACGTCGTCGACCTTGGCCCCGGGAGCGGCGGCGACCACGCGGTCGAGCATCTCCTGGCGCATCCGCGATATGCCGGCGGTGCCCTTCACGTCCTCGGGCCTGAGCTCGCGCAGATAGGACTGCACGTGGTCGACGATGCGCGGCATCACGGCCTGGACCTTCGGCACGTCCGCCTGGCTGTCGAGCTCGAGGCTGATCGTCACCTTGAGGAAGCTGGTCCGCCCGGCGGTCGACGAGGGCAGGTTCACGACGAAGCCCGGCAGGTTGTAGAAGACATAGGTCTTGGGCGGCGGCGGCGGCTTCTCGGCCTTGGTCTCGTCCTGGGCCTTCTTGAAGAAGAAGAAATAATAGCCGGCGCCGCCCGCCAGCAGCAGCACCAGCGGCAGGATCACGAACAGCAAGAGCCGCCGGCTGACCCGGCGCTTGGGCTCGGGCGGGGCGGCGGCGCCGCCAGCGGCGGCGACAGGAGCTTCCTGGGCTTCGTTTTCCTTGGCCACGGGTCAGGTCGCGCTTGGGATCGCGAGCCAAGCAGACTCGGCCCGCAAGTCACAACGCTACCACGGCGGGGGCCGGTCAGGGGATCGGCGTGCGGGCGGCGGCCGCCCGCGAGGCCGGAGCCTCATCTCACCGGACAGCCGACGATCCCGGTGCCCGGATCCGGCGGCAAGCACCCGTCGCCGGCGTGGCCGCGCTGGGGGCGCTCCTCGTCGACATCGACGCCGGACCATGTCTCCTGGGGAATCGGACCGGCGACCGGCGTCGCGACCGCTTTGGGCGCATATTTCTCCGCCAGCCGGCTGGCTTCGGAGACGAGCCAGTCTCTCGTGATGCTCGCCATCGGAACGCGCATGAGTTCGTTCGCAAGATCGACGCGGCAGGACGGCGGCCCGCTCAGCAGACGATAGACATCGCCGCTGTCGTCGGTGTCGCACGCGTAGCCCCCGATATCCTCGTCCGAGGGCGACGCACCGGGATTTCGGCAGGCAATCGCGGCCAGCTGGTACATGTTGGCGGAGCGTATGCACGCCGGCGGTGCCGCCTGCATACGCTGCTCGGTCACGGTCGGACCGCATCCGGCGGCCGGGCACGAGTCCCGCGATTCGCTGGCCCATGCCGCGCGAACTCCCTCGCGCTCTTCGGCGTCGATGACCTTGTACGTAATCCTCGCCTGGTCCAGCAGTTGCGCGCGGTGGTCCGGGTCTTGCCACAGCTTTGCTTCCTCGATCCGCGCGTGCCTCGTCTTCGGGCTCCCCCATGTCAGGAATCCGAGCCGCCGCTCCCAGAACGCCCATTTCCGGTAGAACGCCATCCACTTGTCGACGTCGCGCTCCCAGTCCTTCCGGCGCTCCGGGGTGAACCCGAAATCGCCGATGTACTTCTGCTCGGTCCAGTAGGCCTCGAATTCGGCTTCCGATGGCGTCAGTTGATCTCCGTTCGTGACGAACTGTTTGAAGTGCACGGACTCGTGGAGCAGATTGGCCGCCAGGGCAGGAACGCTGAAGGACCCGGTCACGATCGTCACGCCGTCGCTCGTGGTCATCGACCCTGCGTTCGGATCCCAGTCGTAGGCTTGGAGTTCCCCCGTGGGGGTGATCACGTCGCGCGGCAGGCCGCGATCGTAGTGCACGACGATCCATTGGATCGTCCGGCCGCGGAACGGCTTCAAGACGGCCTGGCCGGTGGGCATCATGATGTGCCCGAGCGCTTCGTCGACGATCCCATAGGCGACGAGCGTCTTCCGGATCGCGCGCGTCCACGTGGCAACGTAGTCGCGCTGCAGTTTCTTGGCGTCCGCGTCCTGGCCGGCCGCCTTGGCGGAATTGATAAGGCCTTCCAGCTGCGCGGCTTCGTCCAGATAGTGCTGGATCGTCTTTATGTCTTCGTCGGACGCGCGCTTGAACGCCAGCGCCGGTTGCGGTGCCAGAAGGCCGGCCACGGCGAGCGCCAGCATGATCATCGCTACGATGCGGAAGGATCGCATTGGCTCATTCCCTCGCAACCACAGCATTGCGGCCCGTACCTTAGGCTCGCCCCTCGCCACCGTCCTTGACGCAGGTCAACCCTCGAACCTGGCCGCGGCCCGTGTTGACGCAGATCAAGGTCAAAACGCGCCAACGGCGCATGATGCGCGCACGGTTCGGCGGAGAGCCTCATGATTCCAACCTGGGCCGCAGGCGCTGCGGCGCGCGATGCGATCGACCGGGCGGCGGGTCGGCGTCAGCGGGGCGGCGGCGGCAGTGGCGGTCCGCCCGACGGGTTCTTCACGGCGATCGGGCTTGTCCTGATCTTTCTCGGGCTCATGCGGACCGCGGCTGAACTCTACGACAACCTGGCGGTGGGGCTGATCGTCGGCGCTTCCGCCGCCGTCGCGAGCGGGTGGGCTGCCTACCGCGCGCCGCGTGCGCTTGCGACGCTCGCCGGGTGGAGCGTGACCCTCTTGGCGGTCCTGGCCACGCATCTGCTCACGTTCGACACGGATTTCTGGTGGTTCTGGGATATCGTCGTGCTGTTCTTCGTGGGCGTCGACCAGCTCGGCGTCCAGGCCAAACGCGCGCAGCCGTAGGCGCGAGCCCCCGGCACCGTGTCGACAGTCCCCTGCGTCGACAGCCCCCTGGATTGACAGTCCGTGGCCCGCCGCCCTTAACTCCGCTCCTATACTTGCGTGGAGTGAAGGTCATGGCGAAGACGGGCCCGCGGACCGGCGGCCAGGTGCTGGTCGATCAGCTGGTGATCCATGGCGCCGACATGGCGTTCTGCGTGCCGGGCGAGAGCTATCTCGAGGTGCTGGACGCGCTCCACGACGTGCGCGACCGCATCCGCCTGGTCAACGCGCGCCAGGAGGCGGGGGCGGCCAACATGGCCGAGGCCTACGGCAAGCTTACCGGCCGGCCCGGCATCTGCCTCGTCACCCGCGGCCCCGGGGCCTGCCAGGCCGCGGTCGGCGTGCACACCGCCATGCAGGATTCGACGCCGATGATCCTGCTCGTGGGCCAGATCGCGCGCGAGACGACCGACCGCGAATCCTTCCAGGAGATCGACTATCGCCAGATGTTCGGCCCGGTCGCCAAATGGGCGGCCCAGATCGACCAGGCCGAGCGCGTGCCCGAATACATGGCGCGCGCCTTCCACGTCGCCACGTCGGGCAGGCCCGGGCCGGTCGTCCTCGCCCTGCCCGAGGACATGCTGACCGACCGCGTCGACGTGCGCGACGCCGAGCCCTACCAGGCGATCCAGCCCTCTCCGTCGGCGCAGGAGATCGACCGCGTGCGCCAGCTTCTGGAGAAGGCCGAACGCCCGCTCCTCATGGTGGGCGGCTCGCGCTGGAGCGAGGCCGCGTGCGCCGACATGCTGGCCTTTGCCGAGGCGTGGAACCTGCCGGCCACCGCCTCGTTCCGCCGCATGGATCTGCTCGACAACCGCTCGCGGGTCTACGCTGGCGATTTCGGCACCTCGCCCGTGCCCTCGCTGCCCAAGCGCATCAAGGAGGCGGACCTGCTTCTTGTCGTGGGAGCGAGACTCGGCGACATCACGACCCAGGCCTACACCACGCTCGAGCCGCCCCAACCGAAGCCCGTCCTTATCCACGTCTATCCCGACGCCGACGAGCTCGGCCGCGTGTACCGTCCGGCGTTCGGCATCGCGGCGGGCCCCGTCGCGTTCGCGAGCGCCGTCGCGTCCCTCAAGCCGAAGACGGCGCCGCGCTGGGGGGCGTGGACCGAGACCTTGCGCAAGGAGTATGTCGCGAACCTCGAGCCTTCGCCCTACAACGGCGCGCTGGACATGGGCCGCGCCATGGCGAGCCTGCGCGAGGTATTGCCGAAGGACGCGATCGTCACTCTCGACGCGGGCAACCACACCGGCTGGCCGATGCGCTACTTGTCGTTCGGCCGGCCGGGACGCCTGGTCGGCCCCACCAGCGGCGCCATGGCCTACTCGGTGCCCGCGGCCGTCGCCGCCTCGCTCGTCCACCGCGACCGGGTCGTCATCGGCTGCGTGGGCGATGGCGGCTTCCAGATGAGCGGGCAGGAGTTTTCGACCGCCGTGCAGCATGGCGGGGCGCCGATCATCCTCGTGTTCAACAATCGCAGTTATGGAACAATAAGAATGCACCAGGAGCGCGAGCATCCCGACCGTGTGGTCGGCACCGAGCTCGTGAACCCGGACTTCGCCGCCATGGCGCGCGCCATGGGCGGCCACGGCGAGACCGTCACGCGCACCGACGAGTTCATGCCCGCCTTCGAGCGCGCGCGGGCGTCGGGCAAGGCAGCACTCCTCGAGCTCCGCACCGACACCGATCTCCTCACCACGCGCATGACCATCACCGCGCTGCACGAAGCGACCAAGCGCGCGAAGCAGAAGGCGCCGGCCTGATGCCTTCGTTCGATATCGTGAGCAAGACCGACCTCGCCGAGGTCGACAATGCGGTCCAGGGGGTGGCGCGCGAGATCTCGACGCGCTTCGACTTCAAGGGCTCGAGCAGCACGATCACGCGCGAGGAGGCGGCGATCACCCTGGCGGCCGAGGATGCGACCAAGCTCCGCCAGATGCAGGAGCTGGTGAAGGGCTACTTCGTGCGCCGCAAGCTCGACCCGAAGGCGCTCGAGTGGAAGGACGAGGAGAAGGCTGCCGGCAACACCTTGCGCCAGGTGGCGGTGGTGAAGCAGGGGATCGACCGCGAGGTCGCTAAGACGATCGTGAAGGCTCTTAAGGAGTCGAAGCTCAAGGTGCAGGCGGCGATCCAGGGCGACGAGCTGCGGGTCACCGGCAAGAAGCGCGACGACCTGCAGTCGGCGATCGCGCTTGTGCGCACGCTCGACATCGAGCAGCCGCTGCAGTTTTTGAATTTCCGGGACTGACTGCGGCGCAGCGGCGCCTGTTTTCGCCGGCGTTAAGCATATTTTGCGCTCGCCAGGCGCGCGCACTTTGCTGCAGATTTGCCACAACGGCGCCGCCGAGGGATCGGTCAGCGGTGCGTTGTCGGGGTCTGTCAAAGGGGTTTGACATGAATCGGGCTGTCGGCGCGGCGCATCGTTCGCCGCGCAAAGCGCTTCTGTGCGCATTCCGGGCGAAACGCGTCTTGCGGTGGGCACTGCCTTGGGCCGTTTGCGCGCTGATGGGGTGCCAGGCGGATGTCGCGGACCCGCCGGCGCCGCAGGTCACGGGCCAGTCCGTCGTGCCCCAGTCCGTCGTGCCCGAGTCCGTCTCGGCCCAGTCCGTCGTGGCCAGGACGGAGGCGGGGAGTGTCAAGATCCTCCTTTCGCCGGACGCGCAACGGCAGCTCGTCGGCAACCGCGCGTTCGATCAGGCGAGGTTGCTGCACGCGGTGCGGCAGGCCCTGGTCGCCCACAACATCCTGACCCAGGATGTCGACACGACGCGTCCGAAGGTCGAGATCCACGTGACCGACGTGAGC
>DATJPD010000053.1:0-44487 GCA_035506575.1 Alphaproteobacteria bacterium | reverse complement strand
CGGCTCAACGACTACGACCTCGTGAACGCGATCGGCCGCGTGGCCGATACGTCGATCGCGGTGTCGCGCCTCCTGTTCTCGGGCCACCTGCTGAAATTCGCGGGCATGAAATTCATCCTCTGCCACGGCGGGGCGGCGCTGCCGTTCGCCCTCGGCCGGCTGATCCGCAACCATCAGATCTCGCAAGGCAAGTACGCCGACCCGCGGAAGGGCTTCGAGGCCATGTACTTCGACTCCTGCGTGTTCGACGCGGAGGCATTGGAGTTCCTCGCGAAAAAAGCCGGGGCCGACCGCCTGATGCTGGGCTCGGACGCGCCGTTCCCGATCGGCGATCCTGAGCCGAAGAAGGTGGTCGAAATGGCCGGATTCACACCCGAGCAACGGGCCAAAATCCTTGGTATAACGGCACAAAGCGTGTTCCGCCTCCGGGCGGATTCAGCGCCACCGCGCTTCTGAAGGCGCGCCATCGGAGGGGAGAGCACATGTTGAGACGATTGACCGGAAGCCTGCTGGCCGCTGCACTGGTCGTGGCGGCATCGGCCGCAAACGCCGCCGACACCTACCCGACCAAGCCGATCCGCCTGGTCCTGCCGTTCGGCGCCGGCGGGGCGGCCGACGTTACCGCCCGCCTGGTGGCGCAAAAATTGAGCAACACGCTGGGCCAGCAGGTGATCGTCGACAACAAGCCGAGTGCGGGCGGCATCGTCGCGGCCCAGGTGGTGCTCAGCCAGCCTTCCGACGGCTACGACCTGCTGTTTGTTACCAGCGGAACGGCCATCAGCGCCGGCCTGTTCAAGCAGCTGCCCTTCGATCCGCTGAAGGATCTCGAGCCGATTTCGCTGGTCGGCGCGTTCCCGATCCTGATCCTGGTCGACAAATCATCGCCGATGACGAGCCTCAAGGGCCTGATGGATGCGATGAAGGCCAAGCCGGGCACGGTCAATGCCGGTGCGGTCAACATTGGCAGCACGCAGGACCTCAACGCCGAGCTGTTCAAGTCGCTCTCCGGCCTCGACTTCCAGATCATCCCGTTCAAGACGACACCGGACCTCGTGGGAGCGCTGAGCGGCCACCAGATCGACGTCGCGTTCGAGATCGTCACTCCCGTCCTCGGCATGGTGAAAGGCGGCCAGCTGCGGGCGCTCGCGGTCAGCTCGGCGGCGCGGTTCTCCGGGCTTCCGTCCGTCCCGCCGGTAAAGGAGAGCGGCGTGCCGGGCTTCGACGTCTCCGCCTGGAATTCGATTGCCGCCAAGGCGGGAACGCCCAAACCGATCATCGACCGGCTGAACCAGGACATTCAGAAGGCGCTCGCCCAGCCCGATTTGCGGGAGAAATTCGCCGAGCTCGGCATCGACCCGCGCGGCGGCACGCCCGCCGAGGCAAAGCAGCTTCTGATGAGCGAGGTCCCGAGATGGGCCAAGGTCATCAAGGACGCGCACATCCCGCTGAAATGAAGGGGCCGTGATGCGCAGCTTCGCGCGTTGTCTTCTTGCCATCGCCGGCATCACCGCGGTCTTCGCGACGGGCGCCGAGGCGCAGAATTATCCGACACGCCCGATCCGGCTCATCATCGGCTACGGCCCCGGCGGGGTTGCGGACATCACCGCACGGCTCGTGGCGCAGAAGATGTCCGAATCACTGGGCCAGCAGATCCTGATCGACAACCGCCCCGGGGCCGGGCAGATCAGCGCAGGGGAGGCCGTCGCCAAGGCGGACCCCGACGGCTACACGCTCCTCTCCTTGAACAACGGCAACGCGATCAGCGCCGCCCTGTTCAAGAAGCTGCCCTTCGACACCGTGAAGGACTTCGCTCCGATCGCGCCGTTCGGGTTCTTCGGAATCTTCATCCTGGTCAACAACCAGGCGCCGTTCAAGAGCGTCAAGGACATGCTCGATACGGCGCGCAAGGCCCCGCAGAACTTCAACGTGGGGACCACGAGCGTGGGCAGCACGCAGAACCTCGCCGCCGAGCTGATGAAATCGATGAGCGGCGTTCCGTTCACGATCGTGCCCTTCAAGACCACCGGCGAGTTGCTCACGGCGCTGGAGCGCGGCGACCTGCAGGCGGCCATGGAGAGTCCGGCCACGACCCAGAGCTTCATCAAAGACGGCCGGCTGAAGGCGCTGGCGATCACGACGCCCCAGCGCCAGTCGACATTCCCCGACGTGCCGACGGTCTCCGAGAGCGGGCTTCCCGGCTACGACGTCGTGACCTGGAACGCGCTCGCAGCCCCCGCCAGGACGCCGCGCACGATCATCGACAAGCTGAATGCCGCCGCCCTCAAGGGTGCCGCGGATCCGGACGTTCAGGCCAAGTTCAGACAGCTCGGCATCGAGACCCGCAACCAGACGCCCGAGGACGTCCAGGCGCTGGTGGTTCACGATATTGCGAAATGGCGGCAAGTCATCGAGACCGCTAAAATCCCGCTTCTGTAGTCAATTACCCCCACAGGTTCTTCATGGCGGACGCCAGGCACGGCTATCCCGACCTGCACCAGCATTTGGACGCGCTCAAGGCGCGCGGCCTGCTTCTCCAGGTCGACCGGCCCATCGACAAGGATTCGGAGCTCCACCCGCTGGTACGGTGGCAGTTCGTGGGCGGCCTCGCCGAGGCCCAGCGCAAGGCCTTCCTGTTCACCAACATCGTGGACGGGCGCGGCCGTAAGTACGACATCCCGGTCGTGGTCGGTGCGATCGCCGCGAACCGCGAGATCTACTCGACCGGCATGGGCGCTCCGGTCGAGCAGATCCAGGCGAAATGGGACCACGCGATCGCCCATCCGATAGCGCCCCGGCTCGTCAACCAGGCGCAGTGCCACGAGGTGATCATCGAAGGGGCGGCCTTGCAGGGCGAGGGCAACGGGCTCGACCGGCTGCCGATCCCCATCTCCACACCCGGGTTCGACAGCGCGCCGACCCTCACCGCCACGAACGTGATCACGCGCGACCCCGAGACCGGCGTCCAGAACATGGGCACGTATCGGGCAGCGCTCAAAGCGCCGGACCGGCTGGTGGTGCGCATGGCGACGCGCGTCGGCGGCGCCGGCGGCTATCAGCACTATCTCAAGCACCAGAAGCGCGGCGACAAGACCATGCCCTGCGCGATCGTCCTCGGCTGCCCGCCCTACGTCGCCTTCATGGGACCGCAGAAGCTGCCGATCGGGGTGGATGAATTCACCGTCGCGGGCGGCCTTGCGGGCGAGCCGATCAACGTCGTGCGTGCGCGCACCGTCGACCTCCTGGTGCCGGCCGAGGCCGAGCTGGTGATCGAGGGCCTGATCGACACCGAGTACCTCGAGCCGGAGGCGCCGTTCGGCGAATCGCACGGGCACGTGGCGCTCGAGGAATTCAACATGCCGATGCGCGTCACCGCGATCACGCACCGGAAAAAGCCCGTCATCCCGTCCTACATCAGCCAGGTGGCGCCCAGCGAGTCGAGCGTGATCAAGCGCGTCGCGTACGAGCCGCTATTCTTGAGCCATCTGCGCGACGCGCTCGGCATCCGCGGCGTCAAGCGCGTGTCCCTGCACGAGCCGCTGACCGGGCTTCTGCGCGTCACCATCATCGCCATGGACCGGTCGGCGCCGCGCACGGAGGTCTGGCGCGCGCTCTACGGCGCCGCCTACTTCAAGGGCGATTGCGGCAAGATCTGCGTCGCGGTCAACGAGGACATCGATCCCGACAATGCGGACGCGCTGCTGTGGGCGCTCGCCTACCGCACCAACCCGGTCGAGGATGTCCGGACCCTCGCGCATCGCGGCCAGGGGCACGGCCCCAAGCGCGAGCACGGCCAGGAGGAGGATTCGACCCTTCTTGTCGATGCCACGATGAAGTCGGACATGCCCCCCTTGGCGCTGCCGAAGAAGGAATACATGGAGCGCGCCAAGGCCATCTGGGACGAGCTCGGTCTGCCGCCGCTGCGGCCGCAGCCGCCCTGGTTCGGCTATTCGCTGGGCGACTGGCTGACCGAATGGGACGAGGCGGCGCGGCGCGCGGTCCAGGGACGCTATCTCGAGAACGGCCGCATCAGCGCGCAACACCGCCGCCGCGGCATCAAGCCCGAGACCAAGTTCCGGCCGGACAAGCCCGGCAACGGCTCTTCGGACGAATAGAACCGAGTTGCGGAAGGACAGCATGGCCACGACGACGAAGACGAAACCAGGCGCTCCACAGCCGGCCGCGCTGCCGCGCAGCTATCCCGACCTGCATGACCATCTCAAGACGCTGCAAGAGGCTGGGCTGCTGATCACCGTCGACCGGCAGATCAACAAAGACACCGAGATGCACCCGCTGGTGCGCTGGCAGTTCCGCGGCGGCATCGCCGAGCGCGACCGCAAGGCGTTCCTGTTCAACAACGTCACCGACGCGAAGGGCCGCACATACGACATCCCGGTCGCGGTCGGCGTGCTGGCCAGCAACCGCGAGATCTACCGCCTCGGCATGAATTGCGACCTCGGCAAGATCAACGAGACCTGGAACCGCGCCGTCGCCAACCCGGTCCCGCCCAAGATCGTCGACACCGCGCCGTGCCAGGAGATCGTGATCACGGGCGACGAGCTCGACAAGCCGGGCAAGGGGCTCGACGGCATCCCGGTTCCAATCTCGACACCCGGCTGGGACATCTCGCCGTACGTGACCCTGTCGCAATACATCAGCAAGGACCCCGACACCGGCGTGCAGAACATGGGCATCTACCGCGGCCAAGTGAAGGCGCCGCGCCGGCTCGGCATGAACCCGTCGCTCGAGCTGAGGCCCGGCATCTACACGCATTGGGAGAAGCAGCGCGCGCGCGGCAAGAAGCTGGAGGCGGCGGTGATCCTCGGCTGCCCGCCCTGCGTCGCCTTCACCTCGGCGCAGAAGCTGCCCGAGACCCTCGACGAGCTGCACGTCGCGGGCGGCCTGGTCGGCGCACCGCTCAACGTGGTGAAGGCGAAGACCGTAGACCTGCTCGTCCCCGCCGAAGCGGAGATCGTCATCGAGGGGCTCATCGACACCGAGTATCTCGAGCCCGAGGCGCCGTTCGGCGAATCGCACGGCCACGTGAACCTGCAGGAATACAACGCGTTCATGGAGGTCACCTGCATCACGCGGCGGAAGAACGCGATTCTCACCTCCATCATCTCGCAGGTGACCCCCAGCGAATCGAGCCTCATCAAGCGTGTGGCCCTCGAGCCGTTGTTTCTAAGCCACCTCCGCACTACGCTCGGAATCCAGGGCGTCAAGCGGGTCTCGATGCACGAGCCGCTCACGAACCTGCGCAAGGTCATCGCGCTGGTCATGGACCGCAACACGCCCTCCACCGAGGTGTGGCGCGCCCTCTATGGCGCCGCGGCCTGGAACCGCGCGGCCGGCAAGTACGTGATCGCGATCAACGAGGACATCGACCCCGACAACGCCGATGCCCTGTTGTGGGCGATGTCCTACCGCGCGAATGCGGCGATCGACATCCAGATCCTGAACCACCGCGACCAGGGGCACGGCCCGCGCAGCAAGCGCAACGGCGGCGAGGACGCCTCGCTGTTGATCGACGCGACACTGAAGGAGAATTTCCCGCCGATCTCGCTGCCCAAGCGCGAGTACATGGAGCGCGCCAAGCAGATCTGGGAGGAACTGGGCCTGCCGGCGCTGAAGCCGGAGGCGCCGTGGTTCGGCTACTCGCTCGGCGAATGGAGCGAGGACCTGGACCGCGCCGCCGAGCGCGCCGTCAACGGCGACTACTTCGAGACCGGAAAAATCATCGCCCAGCGCCGGCGCAAGGACCTTAAGATGAACACCGAGGTCCGCGACGTCGAGGAGTAAATCCTGCGTGAGGATGTCCGTGAACAAGGTCGTCGGCCTTGCCATCGTCGCCGCCGGCGCATTGGGCGGTTGCGCATACGAGCCGCCGCCGCCCTACGCTTACTTTCCGGTGCCCTGCCCGCCCGCGGGTGCCACCGTGACGCCCACCCAGCCGCCCGCGGCAGCGGCGCCGGAGCCGGTCGTGACACCAGCCGGCCCAGGCCAATGCGTCGCCGTGGTGCCCACCTACGTGTATCCGGCCTACTACCCCTATCCCGGCTATTACTATCCAGGATATTACGGGCCACCGGCCTATGGCTCGATGTTCATCGGCGGGCATTTTCATTGAGGCGCGCGCTTCGCCAGCCAATGCCGGGATCTGCCACGCTCATCCGGACCCTGTGCATCGGGCTTCCTCTCGTGCTGCTCCTCGGCGGCTGCGGTTTCATGTCCCTCTTCGGCAACGACGCGGACAAACGACCGCAACAGGGCGCGCAGGCCGACCAGTACCAAAGGGCGATCGAGTACAAGGAAAAGTCCGACTGCCCCAAAGCCATCCCGCTGCTCGAGCCGCTGGCCAAGCGCGGGCATGGCTTCGAGGTCGCGCAATTCCAGCTCGGGCAGTGCTACATCGAGACGGCGCGCTCCGCCGCCTCGCCCGCAGATGCCGAGCGCGCGCGCGCCGATGGTGCCGCCTGGATCCTCAAGGCCGCCAACTCGCAGAACCCCGCCGCACAGCAGGAGGCGATCCGCCTTTACGAGGATGGCATCGGCGTTGCGACCGATCCTGCCGAAGCCGGAAAGTGGCTCCTGGTGCTGCAGCGCAACCCGATGCGCCGACTCTATGGGCCGGCGGTCATCGAACCCGATCTCGAACAGGCGCTCAACAAGCAGCTCACATCAGCGCAATGGTCCGATGCGCATGCCCGCGCCGACCGTTGGCAGCCAGTCGAGCAGCCGACCGTGGTTCCGCCGCCGGATGAAAAAGCCAAGAGGCGCGGCTAAACCGGGCGAAAGCTCAGCGGGCCTTGCGCTTCTGGTACCAGGCCCAGGCATGATCGACGATATCGGCAAGAGACGGATAGCGGCAGACCAGGCCCAGAAGCTCGGTCGCACGTGCCGCATCGGCGACCAGGCGCGCCGGGTCGCCCGGGCGCCGCGGACCGATAGGGCACGCGAAATCGCGGCCGGTCACGCGCTTCACCGTGTCGACGACCTCGCGCACCGAGTAGCCGCGGCCGGTCCCGACATTGATCGGCCGCGACGGCTTGCCAGCGAGCAGGTAGCGAAGGGCCGCGACATGCGCTTCGGCCAGGTCGGAGACATGGATGTAGTCGCGGATGCAGGTGCCGTCGGGCGTGTCGTAATCGTCGCCGAAGATTCCGAACTCGGGCAGGTCGCGCGCCGCGGCCGCGAGCGCGCGCGGCACCAGATGCGGTTCGGGATGGTGCGCCTCCCCGAGCTCGCCCTCCGGGTCGGCGCCTGCGGCGTTGAAATAGCGCAGCGCAGTCCAGGTCAGCGGCCACGCCGCCGCGGCGTCCGCGACCAGGCGCTCCGCCATGTGCTTGCTGGCGCCATAGGGATTGATCGGCCGCAGCTCGGCGTCCTCGACGATGGGCACCTGCGCCGGAATCCCGTAGACCGCGGCCGAGCTCGAGAACACGAGATGGCGTACGCCCGCGGCTTGCATCGTCTCGAGCAGCGCCAAGGTGCCGCCGACATTGTGGCGGTAATAGAGCAGCGGCTCCTTGACGGATTCGCCGACGTAGATGAAGCCGGCGAAATGCACCACGGCGACCGGGCGATAGCGGTCGAACACGGCCGCGAGCGCCGCCCTATCAAGGACATCGCCGCGCTCGAGCGGACCCCAGCGCACCGACCACTCATGCCCGCGCGCGAGCGAGTCATAGGTGACGGGTGTGAACCCTGCCTTGGCCAGCACCTTGCACGTGTGGCTGCCGATGTAACCAGCACCGCCGGTCACGATGACTGTCTCGCTCAAACGGTCTCCTGTCGCCCTGCGCGCGTCGCGGACAGTGGATGTTCGCGTTCAGGCTGTCAACAAGGCGTGCCATGCCGATTGGTTGCCGGCAATTCGCCCCGGGCCTAACGTCCCGGCATGACGGCGGACGGCGAGTCGTGAGCGACTGGGAATCCCGGCAAGCGCGCGAGAAGGCGCTGCTGGCGGCCGATCAGCGGCTGCATGCACAGCCGGACGCGATCGAGCCCCGTTTCGAGCGCGCCGGGCTTTTGGCGGCACTCGGTCGCGACGAGGAGGCGCGGGCCGAATACATCGAGGTGCTGCGCCGCGATGGCGCCCATTTCGGCGCCTTGAACGATCTCGGCAATCTGCTCTTCCGGACTGGCTTCCGGACCGCGGCGCGCACCGTCTATTCGGAAACGGTCGCCCGCCATCCCGGCAACCCCGTGGCGCGGGTCAACCTTGGCAACCTGCTGCTCGACGCGGGCTTATTCGAAACCGCGCGCGCGGAATACGAGGCCGCCCTGCGCGCCGACCCCGCGCATCCGGAGGCGCATCAGGGCCTGGCCATGGCGCTGATGGAATTGGGCGAGGAGGTACAGGCGGCACGACACCGCGAGCTCGGATTCCGCGGCCGCTTCCTGACGGCGCTGCCCTATCGCGGAACGGCAGCGCCGATCCCCGTCCTGCTGCTGGTCGCCGCGGAAGGCGGGAACATCCCCACGCGGCTTCTGCTCGACGATCGCGTGTTCGGCGGCTGGGCCGTGGTGCCGGAGTTCTGCGATCCTGCGACAGCACTGCCGCCGCATCGCCTCATCTTCAATGCGATCGGCGATGCCGACCGCTCGCACCGCGCCCTCGAGGCCGCCGCCCGTTTGCTCATCGGTACGGCCGCGCCGGTGATCAATCCTCCGGCCGCCGTGCTGGCAACCGGCCGCCGCGAGATCTCGCGGCGGCTTGCCGGCCTGCATGACACCGTGACGCCCAAGCTGGTCGAGTTCCCGCGCGAAGCGCTTTCCGGGCCGGACGCCGCGGCCCGCCTGACCGCGGCCGGCTTCGAATTCCCTCTCCTCCTGCGGAGCCCCGGCTTCCACACCGGCCGGCACTTCCTGCGCGTGGACCAGCCACAAGACTTGCCCGATGCCGCGGCGCGTCTACCCGGACAGCACCTCGCCGCGATCGAATTCCTCGACGCACGCGGCCCCGACGGGATGGCGAGAAAATATCGCGTCATGATCATCGACGGCGTGGTCTTTCCGCTTCACCTCGCGATCGCGCCGGGGTGGAAAGTTCATTATTTCACCGCCGACATGGCCGACCGGCCGGACCACCGCGCGGAGGAAGAGAAATTCCTGGCCGATCCCGCGGCCGTGATCGGCACGCGCGGGCTGCGGGCCTTACAGGCCATCCACGCACGGCTCGGCCTCGACTACATGGGGGTTGATTTCGGCGTGAGCCGGTCGGGCGAGCTGCTGGTGTTCGAGGCCAATGCGACGATGGTGATCAACCCGCCCGAGCCGGATGAGCGGTGGGCGTATCGGCGGCAGCCGATCGCGCGCGCGCTCGAGGCTGCGCGCGCGATGCTGCGGCAGCGCGCCGGTGCCGGCTGAGATCTATTGGTACTGGGTGTAGCAGTTCCAGCCTGCGACGGTCGGCCAGCAGCTGGTCAGGGTCGGCCGCATGACGGCGACGGCGCCCGGCGCAGGTTCGCCAAACGGCGCCTGGTTCGGCAGATATGCACCATGCAGCATCAGCGCGTTCATCGCATTCTGTTGCTGCTGCCCGCGCTGCCGCGCGAACACGTAGCGACATTGGGCATAGCCGGGATCGGCTGCCGTGATCCCGTATCCCGCGCATTTGAGGTCGTCGTCCGCCGCACGTTGCGCCACAAGGTCCGGCTGCGCGCATCCCACGAGGAGCGTTGCGAAAAGAGCGCCCGATAGGGTGGCCCGAAGTGCCAGCATGTGACGCTATTTCTGGTGCGGCGCGCTGTCGCGCGACACGCCGTGGACTGAGGTCGTGGTGAACGAGATCGCCTGCTCCAGCACGACGAGCGCCACTACCGCGCAGATGCAGACTGCCACGATGCGGAGAGCGAAGATCCAGGCGCGCCGCGGCCAGCGACGCACTTTTTCCGCCCGCCAGGCCCGGATTTCGGCCGCCTCGTCGCGCGGAGTAGCGCGGTTTTCGGACCGTCCACCGGTCTCTTGGGGCCCCCCGGTCTCTTCGGCGATGACGGTCTCGGCGCTCACGCGACACGTAACCCGGACGCTCCCCGAGAGTTCCGTGACCGTGACGGGTTGGACTTTGGTCTAAACTTTGGGCGATCTCTAGTGTTCGAGATACCTGAAGTCGACCCCTGCGGCAGCCAGGGCCCTGGTCCAGGCACCTGAAATTGCCCGTAGAATCCTGATCCACAACGGCCGTGGCCGGTACTCGCGCAGTGGCATGGGTCCTCGCGCAGGGCGACGCGGGTCCGACCGCTGCAATCGCCGCGCCACGCGCGGTGGTTTGCGGCGACGGCAGAGTGCTAAAACCGGTCTCCCCTTTCCGGACGAGACCAGACATGACCGACACGACCCCCCGCCAGATCGTCCTCGCCTCGCGGCCGCAGGGCCGTCCCACCTTGGCGAATTTCCGCCTCGAGCAGGTGCCTATGCCGGCTCTGCCGGCAGGCGGGGTGCTGCTGCGCGTCCTCTATCTCTCCCTCGATCCTTACATGCGCGGCCGCATGGAGGACCGGAAGTCCTACGCCAAGCCCGTCGCGGTCGGCGAGGTCATGACCGGCGAGAGCGTGGCGGAAGTGGTCGCCTCCGATCATCCTGGCTACGCCAAGGGAGATATCGTCACGGCGCACGTGGGCTGGCGGACGCATGCCGCATCGAACGGCGCCGGCCTGCGCAAGCTCGATCCCAAGCTGGCACCGGTCACGACGGGGCTCGGCGTCCTGGGCATGCCCGGCTTCACGGCCTATTCGGGCTTGAACGTCATCGGCAGGCCGAAGGCCGGGGAAACCGTCGCCGTGGCGGCTGCCAGCGGCCCGGTCGGCTCATTGGTCGGCCAGCTCGCGAAGATGGCGGGCTGCCGCGCGGTCGGCATTGCCGGCGGCACCGAGAAGTGCCGTTACGTGAAGGACGAGCTCGGCTTCGACGCCGCGATCGACCATCGCGCGCCCGATATGCCGGCGAAGCTGGCCGAGGCCTGTCCCGACGGCGTCGACATTTATTTCGAGAACGTGGGCGGTGCGGTCTGGCAGGCCGTGCTGCCGCTCCTCAACAAGTTTGCGCGCGTGCCGGTGTGCGGGCTCATCGCGCAATACAACGGGCCGCCGGCCGTGGAGGGCGCGCCGCTGCTGGCCCAGACCATGCGCGAGGTGCTGAGCAAAAGCCTCACCTTGCGCGGCTTCATCAACTCCGAATTCGTGCCCGAGCACTATGCGGAGTTTCTCCGCACGGTCTCCAAAGGCATCGCGGACGGACGCATCCGCTACCGTGAGGACATCACGGACGGATTCGAGAATGCGCCCGCGACCCTCATCGGCCTGCTGGAGGGCCGCAATTTCGGCAAGGCGCTGATCCGCGTCGCCAGGTGATTGGGGAGGGCCGCAGCCCTCCCCATACGCGACGCCCTACCGGGCCGCGGCCGGGAACGCCGGCAGCTTGCCGACGTCGCGCGCGTCGTGCTGGATGATGATCGTCGCCTTGTATTTGGCGGCGATCTTCTTGATGCGCTGGATCGAGGCGATGGTCTGTGCCCGGTCGTAGTTGAAGCTGGGCACGCCGTCGGTCTGGTAATTCTCGCGGAAATGCGCTGCATCGCCGGAGAGGATCACCGTGCCCTTCTTCGACAGCTTGACGAGCAGGCTGTGATGCCCGGGCGTATGGCCCGGCGTATACAGCATGATCACGCTGCCGTCGCCGAACACGTCCTTGTCCAGCGGCACGGGCTCGACCTTGCCGCCGCCGCTGATCCAACGCGTAAACGGCGCCACGTTTGCGCCGGCGTTCGGCTTCGGCTTGGTCAGCCCATCCCAGTCGCCGGCTCCGATCAGCAACGTCGCGTCCGGGAACGAGTCCACCTGCCCGGTGTGATCGGCGTGGTAATGGCTGATCCCGACATATTTGATATTGGCGGGCGTGAGCTTCAGTTTCGCCAGCTGGTCGACCACGCTCACCTTGGGTGCCGTGGGGCCGGCGTTCATCGCAAAGCCCGTGTCCCACAGCAGATATTCGTCGCCATGCTTGATCAGGTAGCAGCTGAACACGAAGGGCAGCTTGAGCCCGTCATACGCCCAGGTGTCGGAGAAGCGCTCGTTGACGTCCGCGGCCGGGCGCAACGTGCCGCATTCCAGCCGGGTCAAGGTGACCTCGGGTGCCGCCTGCGCGATGGTCGACAGTCCGACGAGCGCCGTCGCGCACGCGGCCACGGCCCATAAAGCCAGGTTTTTCATAAGTCCTCCCCCTTTGGATTGCATGACAGACCTATTTTGAGGCACATGGTGCCGGGCGGCCGCGGTTCGGTCAATCCAATCGGCTCGAGCTCACGAGGACGTGCAATGAAAAAGTTTCTGGCCGCTTATGTCGCGGTCCTGATCGTCATGCTGGCCCTGGATTTCGGTTGGCTGAGCCTGACGGGGGGCCCGCTCTATCGCCGCGTCCTCGGCGACCTGCTTCTCGAAAAGTTCAACGTGGCGCCGGCGGCGCTGTTCTACCTGTTGTATGGCGTCGGCGTCGTCGTATTTGCCGTCTCGCCGGCCTTCGACGCGCACGCGTGGCCAAGCGCGCTGTGGCGCGGCCTGCTCTTCGGCGCTGTCGCCTACGCGACGTACGACCTCACCAACCAGGCCACGCTCAGGAGCTGGTCGACCGTTCTGACGGCCGCCGATATGACCTGGGGCGCCGTCCTCACCGGCGTCGCGGCGACCGCCGCCTACGTGGTCGGCGGCTATTGGAACGATTGAGCGCTACGCCGCCTTGCGGGCCCGCACCGGCCGCGCCCGCGACTTCTTGATCGTCTTCGCTTTGACGGGTTTGCGGCTGGACGCCGCGGGCTTGCGGCGCACCTTCGCCTCGCGCTCCCAGAACGGCAGGTACTCCGACACCGGCTCGAACACAACGCCGTCCTTGAGCGTGAAGGCCGGACGGAAGCGCTGCGTCGATTTGAATTCCTTGCCGCTGCCGTCCTTGAGCGTGAAGTCGCCTTCCTGCAGATCGATGACCGCGACGTCGGCGGCACGGCCAACGGCGAGCGCCCCCATATTGGCCTCCTCGCGGATCATCTTGGCCGCATTCGAGGTGACCATGGCGACGATATGCGGCACCGGCGCGCCGAGCGCCAGAAGCTCGCTCATCGCGTAATGCAGGCTGAACGCCGGCTCGGCAGACGAACCCTCGATCGCGGCGTCTGGATTTTCGTCGTCGCGGAACTGGCCGGAGCGGCTATAGCCGGTCGAGCGCGTGATGTTGTAGCCGTGCAGATCGGCACCCAAGGTGTGCGGCAGCACGCCTGCATCGAGCACGCGCCGGGCCACGTCGACGGAGAAATGCGCGCCGCGGCCGACATCGATCGTCACCCCCTTGGCGATCGCCTCGAACACCAGCGGATGCACCTTGCCCTGGGCATCGGTGAAGCCGGAGGGGTGGCGCGTGAACGGGTGGGCGAGAATGTCGCCCGGCTCCATCAGCGGCAGCACCTCGCGCAACAGCTGTTGCGGGTCGACCTTGGCTCCGTCCTTCTCCGGCCACAACGTGCCGAGATGGATGTAGACCGGCAGGCCGGTCTCGCGGCCGATCTGCTTCGACTTCTTCAAGACCTCCACGCCCCAGCGCGAATAATTGCCGGGCTCGGCGTGTGACTTGATGCCGCGCACGATGTCGCGATTCTTCTCGATCGAGCGCACCGTGGCGTTAACGTTGATGCCGTCCGGACTGTAAAGCTGGACGAAACGATGGCCGTCCAGACCGCCCACCAGATAGGTGGAGATGAAGCACTGCACGCGCGTCTTGGAGCCTTCGACGACGTGCTTGCGGAAGCCATCGATCGTGAGGCACGCCGGCCCGCCCTGGTCGACCAGGGTGGAGACACCGGACTGCAAGCCCACCTCGTCGGCGTTCAGGCCGAACGGCCCGGCGACGTACTGATATACGTGCGCGTGCGTGTCGATCAGGCCCGGCGTGACGAGCCTGCCGCTGACATCGAGCACCTTCTTGGCCTTGGCCTTCGCGAGCGACGGCGCCACGGCGGCGATCTTGCCGCCGGTGATGCCGACATCGAACGTGCCGTCGCGGCCGCTGGCCGGGTCGATCACCCGCCCGCCCTTCAGAATCAGATCGTATCCACGCTGCGTCATGACTCTCCTCATCACCGATCTTTAGGACCGTCGATAGGCCTCGAGGAACGGATCGAGCGCCGCCGCGACGGCTGCGGGCTGCTCGACGGCGATCATGTGGCCACTCTCCGGTATTTCGACATATTGCGCCCCCGGCGCGGCGGCGGCAATGGCACGGCCGGCCGCCGGCGGGATCAGCCGGTCGGCCGCACCGGTCATGACCAGCACCGGAATGGCGAGCGTGGCCAGCCCGGCCATCACGTCATAACCGGCGACCGCCCGCATCGCCGCCTCTTGGGCACCCGCGTCCATGCCGACGCGCCACTCGATGAACGCCTCGAGATAGCCGGGCGTACGGGCGAGGAATCCGTCCGAGAAGATCGATTTCGCGGCAATCCGGGCGGCGGCGGCCGGGCCGGACTCGCGCTGCGCCTTGATCCGCTCGTCCATGTTGGCGGCGGCCGTGGGATCGACGCGCCCCGCGGTCGCCAGTGCCGCGAGCGCGGCGACGCGTTGCGGCGCCTTGGTCGCCAGGGTCTGCGCGGTCATCCCGCCCTGCGACAGACCGACGACCGCCACGCGCGGGAGCTTGAGCGCGTCGAGCAGCGCCAGCATGTCGTCGGCAAACAACGAGATCGAGTACGGGCCGGGCGGCTTGCTGCTGGCGCCGTGCCCGCGCGTGTCGGGGCAGATCACATCGAAGCGGTCGAGATAGCGCTCGACGAAGGGCCACCACAACGCGCCGTCCCAGCCGAGCCCGTGCAGGAACAGGATCGGGGGTCCTTGTCCTACCCGCCCGCCGCGCCAATACGCGATGTCGATCGTCCCAGCGCGTGCGGATGTGACAGATCCGGGACGCTGCGCTGCAGCAAAGGGCGGCAATTGCGTGACGGCGACAGACGGCATGGTCGGTACCAGATAGCAAGACCCGAGCCACGGGCGGCGACTGCCACTGTAGCGCATACGGGGCGCGCCAGCCCATCGCGTTCTCTTGGCCCGCTTTCTGCACTCCGCTTCTGCAACCGTCGTCAACATCAACCGACCTACCGATAGGGAAACGCCATGAGCTTGAGCGACGCCCTGAGCCTCACCGACGAGATCGAGCGCCGCGTGGCGCGCTACGCGGAACGGCGCGACGACTGGACGGTCTTCGGCTTCGAGACGGCGATCGATGAGCGCTATGCGCGCAGCCAGCGCCGCTATATCGGTGCGTCCGGATCGGTCGACCATGAAGAGACGAACGCCGTCGAACCGGTCGCCTTCACGATGTCCATCCAGACGATGCCGCCGGGAAACCGCATTCCCGTGCACTGCCACGAGACCGAAGAAACCTTCTTCATCCTCCAGGGCTCGTGCGTGGTGAACGTGTTCCGCGGCGATGAAAGCGTCAGCGTGCGGCTCGGTTTGTGGGACCTCATCTCCGTCCCGGCGTTCACCTATCACGACATCCACAACGACGGCACCGGACCCTGCGCCGTGCAGACATTGCTGTCGAAGCCGCGGCCCGATCGTCCGCACTACCGCGACGCGGTCCTGCTCGACCTGCAGGCCAAGACGTATACACGATGAGGTGAACGGCGGCCGCGATTGACCGGGCGGTTAGTTGCCCGGTCGCAAGGCAGCTGCCCAATCGCGAGGCAAGACCCGAGGTCCGACTCGCCGCGGGGCCATCGCGAGGGACTGGCATGCTTCGTGCAGTTTTCCCGTCAATGGCGGTGCGTCTGCGGCCGGGTGGCCAAGGACGGGATTGTCTTTTTTAAGACGGGCGCCTTTGGCGAAGGAAGGTTCACCATGACGACATCGAAGTCTCTCGCGTCGGTCTCGCGTCGGAAGGTTCTGGGCGGCGTGGCTGCGGCCGCGGCGGTGACGGCTCTGCCGCGTCGCGTCCGTTCCCAGGGTGCCCGCAGCGTCAAGCTGTCGCTGCCGTGGGTCGCCGAGGGCAGCAGCCTCTTCACCTTCGTCGCCCGGCACAACGGCTATTGGGCCAAGCATGGGCTGAACGTCGAGCTGCTGCGCGGCACCGGATCCGTCGCCGCCGCACAGGGTGTGGCGACCGGCCAGTTCGATTTCAGCTTCCCGGCCGCGTCCGCCAGCATCCTGCAGGCGGTCAAAGGCCTGCCGACGGTCCTCCTCGGCGCCTGCGCCTACGACGCGACCCAGGGCGTCGCGGTTCCCGTAGATTCGCCGATCAAGGTCCCCAAGGACCTCGAAGGCCACAAGATGGGATCGGTCGTCGCCTCGGGCGAATACCCGTTCCTCCCGGCCTTTGCGGAGCGCGCCGGATTTGACCTGAGCAAGGTCGACATCCAGCAGGTCGACGTGCAGATCCGTGAGCGCCTGCTGGCAGACAAGCAGGTCGATGCCATCTCGGGCTTCGGCACCAGCATGATTCCGGCCCTAGCCTCGAAGGGCGTGGACGTCCGGTTGATGCTCTACAGCAAGTACGGCATCACGAACTACGGCAACACGCTCGTCACGCGTCCCGAGGTCTTGCAGAAGGACCCGGCGCTGTGCGAGGCGATCGTCGACGGCTGCATGCAGGCCATCAAGTTCTCCCTGCTGAACCCGCAGGAGGCGAGCGACATCTTCTTCAAAGAGGTCCCGGAGATGGCGATGTCGTCTTCGGCGCACGAGCAGATCCGTATCGGCCTCGGCGTGATCAACCTCGTCTCCTTCAGCCCGACGGTCAGGGAAAAGGGCCTCGGCTTCATGGAACCTGCCGCGATCAAGGACATGACCGAGCTCACGCTCAAATACGTCGTCAAGGACGGCAAGATGCCCGTCATCGATTCGCTGTACACGAACCAGTTTGTCGGCAAGATCAAGCTCTCCGACAGCGAGATCCAGTCGGCGCAAGCGGCCGTGCACGATTTCACCAAATATCTGTCGTGACCAGGTCCGCCAGCACGCTCGAGAAGGCCGCCGCACCGTACGCCGTTCCTGTCGAGGCGCTGACACCCGAGACGCAGTTCGTCTCGGCGCAGGGCGTCTCGAAGACCTTCGAGGTCGACGGCGATACCGTCGATGCGGTCGAACGCGTCGACCTCAGCATCGCAGCCGGCGAATTCGTGACCCTGCTGGGCCCCAGCGGCTGCGGCAAGAGCACGCTCCTGATGATGATCGGCGGCCTCGAGACGCCGACGCACGGCCGGATCGAGATCGGCGGCCGGCCGGTCACCGGGCCGCGGCCGGATATCGGCGTCATGTTCCAGGATTCGACGCTCCTGCCGTGGAAATCCGCCCTCGACAATGTGCTGTTCCCGTTCCAGATCACTGGTCGCAGCACGCGCGACCATCGCGACCGTGCCGCAGCATTGCTGCGCCGGGTCGGCCTCGGCGGGTTCGAGGGCAAGCGTCCGTCCCAGTTGTCCGGCGGCATGCGCCAGCGCGTGGCGCTCTGCCGGGCCCTCATCGACGAGCCGGACCTGCTGCTGATGGACGAGCCGTTCTCCGCACTCGATGCGATCACGCGCGATGAGATGAACGTGGTGCTGATGGATTTGTGGCAGCAGTTCCGCAAGACCGTGGTCTTCGTCACGCACAGTCTGCGCGAGGCGGTGTTCCTGTCGGACCGGGTGCTGGTGATGAGCCGGCGGCCCGGACGCATCATCGCCGACGTGCCGATCACCCTGCCGCGGCCGCGCGATCCGTCGGTCGGGGAATCGCTGAAATTCAACGAGATCTGCGCCGTGCTGCGGCAGAAGATCTCCGACGCCCACGGCCATACCGCTGCACCATGAGCCACACCGCCGAGACCATGCTCGAGGTTCCGCGCCTGCCGAAGACGGCGGCCGCGGGCCTCAGGCTCACCTTGGCGCGGCAGATACTCCTCCCGGGTGCAGTGGCCGTCGCCCTCATTGCCGTCTGGCAGGCAGCGATCGTGCTGACCAACTTTCCGCGCGTGATCGTGCCCGCACCCAGCGACATCGCGCTGTCGATCGCGGCGAACCGGCTCCTGCTGCTCCAGCATTCCTGGCCCACGGTCGCCACGGCGGTGGAAGGGTTTCTGATCTCGACCGTTCTGGGTGCCGTGCTCGCGATCGCCGTGGTGTCGTCCCGCACGCTCCGGGACGCGGTGTTTCCGAGCCTGGTCGCCTTCCAGATCATCCCCAAGATCGCGCTGGCGCCGATCTTCGTGATCTGGCTCGGCACCGGCCTCGAATCGCGCCTCGCCTTCACGGTGTTCATCAGCTTCTTCTCGATCCTGATCGCGATGAGTGACGGCCTCGAGACGGTCGAGAGCAGCCTGCTCAAGCTATGCCGCTCGCTGAACGCGACGAAGCTACGCGTGCTCGTCCACGTCCAGCTGCCGACCTCCGTGCCCTTCCTCCTTGCGGGCATGAAGATCGCGATCACCATGGCGATGATCGGCACCATCGTCGGCGAGTTCATCGCCTCGCGCGCCGGGCTTGGCTATCTGATTCTCACCGCCGCCGGCCGGCTGGATACCAACCTGATCATGGCCTCGATCGCCGTGCTGTGCGCCTGGGGGCTCCTCCTCTACGGCGCGGTCGAACTCTTCGAGCGGACGGTCACCAGATGGATCGGCAGCTGAGCTCATCCCCGGTCCGGCGCGGCGTGCTCGGCTTCGGATTCGCCGCGGCGCTGATCATTGCCTGGCAGATGGGGGCCGCGACCAGCCACCCGACGATCAACTCCGTACCTGCGCCGTCGGCAATCCTCGAGGTGATCACGAAGAACTTCCCGATCATGTGGCCGCACGTGTTCTCGACGACGTCGGAATGCATCATCGGCTTCGTCATCGCGGCCGCGGCCGGCACCCTCATCGGCGGCCTGATCGCCTATTCGCGGTTCGCGCTCGAGGCCATGTACCCGCACGTCGTGTTCTTCCAGATCATCCCGAAGATCGCGCTGGCCCCGCTGTTCGTCGTGTGGCTGGGCGTGGGCTCGACCTCGCGCCTGGCCTTCGCCGTGTTCAGCTCGTTCTTCCCGACCCTGATCGCGGCCCTCATCGGCCTGCAGGCGACCAGGCCGGCCTATATCCGGCTGTGCGAGGCGACCATGGCGCCCAAATGGCGCGGCTTCCTGCTCGTGCGCTTTCCGTTCGCGCTGCCCTATATCTTCAGCGGCCTCAAGATCGCGGTCACCATGGCGATCATCGGCGTCGTGATCGGCGAATTCATCACCGCGCAGATCGGGCTTGGCTACATCATCAAGTTCGCCGCCTCGGCGATGGACATGAGCCTCGTCTTCGCGGCCGCGACGCTCCTGTGCGTCATCGGCCTCGCGCTCTACGGCGCCGTGGCGCTCGCCGAGCGGCTCGTGATGGCGCGCTACGGAACCTGAGGAAGATTGCTCGACACACCTCTCCCGAGGGGAGAGGTCGACCGCGAGAGCGGTCGGGTGAGGGGCAGCGCTCGTGTCTCATGGCGAGCTTTCGCCGGAGGCACCGGCCCCTCACCCGCTCGCTGCCGCTCGCGACCTCTCCCGGTGGGAGAGGCTAGTTGCGCTTAGAGCTTGATCCCCGACCGCTCCAGGATCGCGCGGACGCGGGCGCGCTGCGCGTCCGAGATCGTCAGCCGCTCCGCGAAGTCCTTGCCGGACGGCTTTGTCGCGTCGATTCCGACCTTGGTCAACGTGTGGTCCACCGGGTCAGAGGTCGGGTCGAGGATGGCACCCATGGCGCCGGGGATCATGACGATGTCCTTCTCGGCGCGCGTGCGGGTGATCACCGCCCACATGACGTCGGAGAGGTTGAAGATGTCGACATCGTCGTCGACCACCACGACCGTCTTGCAATAGAACTCGGTGCCGAACGCGGCCATGATCGCCTGCTTGGGCTGGCCCTCGGCGGTCTTCTTCATCGACACGACGGCCATCAAGGCACCCGCCGTGACATGCGGCACATGCACCGCCTTCACATTCGGCAGGTTGCGCTTGAGGGTGTTCAGGATCTCGGCCTCGCGGCTGACGCAGCTCACGAGGATATGGTCGGCAGCCATGCCCGAGGCGATGCTGTGGAACATCGCGTCCTTGCGCATCTGGATGCGCTTGGCCACGAACACATTCTGCGTGCTGCGATAGGACGCATAGCCGGTGAATTCGCCGAACGGTCCCTCGGGCTCGCGCGTCTCGTTCAGGATCTCGCCCTCGATGACGATCTCGGCACCGGCCGGCACTTCGAGACCGGCCGTGCCGCAGCGCGCCACCCGATAGGGGGCACCGAAGAGGCCGCCGATGATCTCGAATTTCCGCACCTGCGGCGGGTAGTGATAGGCCATCGAGCCCATGTAGTGGATCGGATGGATGCCGATCACGATCGCCGCCGGCAGCGGCTCCTTGCGGGCCTCGGCGCGGCGGTGGAATTCGTACATCCGGCGGCGCGAATGCAGCGACACGCCCAGCCGGTTCTTCCCCTTCACCTGGAGGCGGTGAAAGCCGGTCGTGTCCACCCCGGTCTCGGGATCGCGCGCCACGATCTGCCCAGCGGTGATGTAGGGACCGGCGTCGACCGAGAAGTGCTTGGGGATGGGCAGGCGGGAGAAATCGACCTCATCGCCTTCCCACACCACCTCCTGCCAGGGCGCCCGATTGACGACCTCGACCGGCAGGTAGTTCTGGCAGCGCTCGCGGAAGGTGTTGGGCAGCGTATCGGGCGTCGCACCGAGGGCCGCCGCCAGCAGCTTGCGATTGCCGGCGATGTTGGTCACGACGGGCATCGTGCTGCCCTCGACGTTCTCGAACACCAGCACCGGGTTGCGGCCGGCGCGCTCGAACTCGAAGACGGCCGAGGTGATGTCGAGCTCGCGGCTGACCGGCTCCTTGATGCGGATGAGCTCGTCCGGATGGGTCCGCTGGACCAGGTCGAGAAATCCGCGCAGGCTCTGGTTGTCCGGCCGTGTCGATGTCATGCTCGTCTCCACAATCTCAGCCCTCCTCCCCGCCGGAACAGCGGGGGCCCACGCAACGCTGGCTCATCCTGGAAGCTTGGTCAATAATTTAGACATGACCGCAACAACCGCCAAAGGCATCGGTGCCGCCCTCCCGCGCAAGGAGGACGACAGGTTCCTGCGCGGCCACGGCGAGTACGTCGGCGACGTACAGCTCGATGGCATGCTCGAAGTAGCCTTCGTGCGCAGCCCGGTGGCGCACGGTCGGCTGCGCGCGGTGACGAAGCCGGCCGGCGCCGAAGACCGCGTGTTCACCGCGGCAGATCTTTCGAGCGTGCGGCCGATCAGGGCAGTATCCGGCCTTCCGGGGTTCAAGGCGTCCGAGCAGCCGGTGCTCGCCTCGGGCAAGGTGCGCCATGTCGGCGAGCTCGTGGCGGCCTGCGTGGCTCCCACGCGCGCCGAGGCGGAGGACCTCGCCAGCCAGGTGACCGTCGAGATCCAGGAGTTGCCGGCGGTGGTCGACATGGTGCGCGGCCGCGAGGTGGATGCGCCGCGCCTGCACGAGCAGTGGGGTGACAACGTCTTCCTCGAGACGTTCGTCGACGGCGACATCGCGCAGATCGCGAAACAGGCGCCGATCAAAGTGACGCGCCATCTCAGGACGTCGCGGCAATGCATGTCGCCGATCGAGGGCCGCGGCGTGGTGGCACGCTGGGACCGCCGCCTCGACCAGCTGGTCATCATTTCGGCGGCGCAGATGCCGCATATCACGCGCTCGGGCCTGGCCGAGTGCCTCGGCATCGACCACGGCCAGGTGCGGGTGATCGCGCCCGATGTCGGCGGCGGCTTCGGCTACAAGGGCATCCTGCTGCCCGAAGAGGTCTGTCTCGGTTGGCTCGCGATGAAGCTGGGACGGCCGGTGGCCTGGCTCGAGGACCGGCGCGAGCAGCTCACCGCCAACGCCAATTGCCGCGAGCACGATTACGAGATCACCGCGTATGCCGACCGCGACGGCCGCCTTCTTGCGATAGACTGTGAAGCGACGGTCGATGCGGGGGCGTACTCGTCCTATCCGTTCTCGGCATGTCTCGAGGCGGCGCAGGTGGCAAGCATCCTGCCCGGCCCCTACAAATTCGACGCTTATCGCTGCCGCACCTGGTCGGTTGCGACCAACAAGCCGCCGATCCTGCCCTATCGCGGCGTGGCGCGCACCGGCGTGTGCTTTGCGATGGAGCTGATGGTGGACGCGGTCGCCCGCGCCGCCGGCCGCGAGCCGTGGGAGGTGCGCCTTCTCAACCTGCCGACCGCGGCGATGATGCCGTTCGACAACATCACCAAGAAGCATTTCGACAGCGGCGATTATCCCGAATGCCTGCGCCGTGCCGCGGCCGCGGTCGACGTTCCCGATGTGCGCGCACGCCAGGCGCGCGGCGAGCCGGACGGCCGGCGCGTCGGCGTCGGCTTCGCCGTGTTCTGCGAGCAGGCGGCGCACGGCACTTCGGTCTATTACGGCTGGGGCATCCCGATGGTGCCGGGCATGGAGCAATGCCAGGCGCGGCTCACGCCCGACGGCGTGCTCGAGCTGCGCATCGGCGCGCACTCGCACGGCCAGGGGCTCGAGACGACGATGGCCCAGGTCGCGCATAGCGTGCTGGGGATAGCGCCGGAGAACGTCCGCCTCATCCACGGCGACACGGCGCTGTCACCCTACTCGACCGGCACCTGGGGCTCGCGCTGCGCGGTCATGTCGGGCGGCGCGGTCGCAGCTGCGTGCAAGGAAATGGCGGCGCGAGTGATCAAGATCGGGGCGCATCTTCTGCAAGCCGATCCGGCCACCATCGAACTCCGGGGCGGCGAGGTGCGCGGGGCGCGCGGCAGCATCAGCCTGCGTGAGATCGCCTACACCTGGTACCGCGCCCCGCAAAACCTGCCGGCCGACGTCGATCCGGGTGGGCTGGAGCTGACCGCCGGCTACAAGCCCAAGCGCGATACGGGCACCTTCTCGTATGCGGCACACGCGGCCGTGGTTGCGGTCGATCCCGAGACCGGTGCCGTCGATATCCTCAAATACGTGATTGTCGAGGATGGCGGCGTGCTGCTCAATCCGATGATCGTGGACGGCCAGGTGCTGGGCGGGACTGCACAAGGGATCGGCACCGCTCTATATGAAGAGATGCCCTACAGCGCCGCCGGCCAGCCGCTCGCCTCGACCCTGGCAGACTATCTCCTGCCCGCCTCGGCCGAGATGCCGCACGTCGCGATCGAGCACATGGAGACGCCCTCGCCCTATTCCGAGTTCGGCCAGAAGGGCATCGGCGAGGGTGGCGCGATCGGTCCGCCCGCGGCCATCGCCAACGCCATCAACGATGCGCTGCGCGATCTCGGGGTCGAAGTCGCCGAAGTGCCGGTCACCCCGGCGCGGCTGCACGCGGCGATTTCCGCAGCACTGAGGAAGCGCAGCGCCGCCTAGCCGCGCCAGAGCCCCTGGAACTGTGTGGCGACGACGTTTTCGTAGGCCATCGGCTTCTTGAGCAGCCCCATGGCCGTCCCGAAACGATTCAGCCCGTCGATCGCATCTTGCGAGATCGCCGCATCGTAGAAGGCAACATCGCGCGCGATGATGTCGGCGATGACGTCGGCCTCGGCCGGCGGGAACAGCTTGCGGCCGACGTCGGTCGCGAGGCGCGGAATGCCCTTGAGCAGGCGCTGCGCCTTCACCACGGCCCGCACGGACCGATCCACGATGTCGGGGTGGCGCTCGATGGCCTTCTCGCTGGTCGACAGGGCCGAGAACGTGTAGTGGGCGGCCACGGCCGGTCCGAGGCCGCGGCGTACGTCAAGGATCACCTTGCCGACGCCGCTGCGCACCGCGGTCTCAGCACCCATGGCATTCGCCCAGAAGCCGTCGATCTGCCCTTCGGCGAGCGCTTTCGCGGCAGCGACACCGAACGATACGCCCGGTTCCATCATGCCTTCGACCCCCACGATCTTCACGTCGCGCTCGGGATCGATGCCGGCCTCGGCCAGGAGATGCTTGAGGCCGAGATCGACCATCGGGGCCGCCCCGATCGTCCGGCCACGCACCGCGTTCACGTCGCCGGGCTTGGCGCGCAGCTTCACGCGCATCACGAGGACCCAGAACATGCCCTGGGCGAGAGCCGCCAGCAGCTTCAGGCCCTCGCCTTCCGGAAAGACGCGCAGCGCCACGTGGGCCGGGGCGGCGACGATGTCGATCTTGCCCGCGCGCAGGGCCTCGAAGGCCTTGAAGTTCGGAAAGATCAGCTCGAGCTTGGGCGTCAGCCCTTCCTCGCGGAAGCAGCCGAGCTCGACCGCCGCAATGGCCGGAAAATAGGAATTCGAGACGAGGTCGGGTACGGCCAGCCTGACAGCCCTGGTCATGCCGGCGAGTGTACCACCGCCGATTGGTTCGCATAGCGGCTGGCCGGACGCGGCAGCCCGAGATTCTCCCGCAAGGTGCGGCCCTGGTACTCGGTGCGGAACAGGCCTCGGCGCTGCAGCTCCGGGATCACCAGGTCCACGAAGTCTTTGAGGCCGCCCGGCAGATACGGGGGCTGGACAAGGAACCCGTCCACACCCTCGCTCAGGAACCACTCCTCCATCTCGTCGGCGATGCGCTGCGGCGAACCCTTGACCGTGCGCTGCCCGCGCGCCCCCGCATAGCGGAGGTAGAACTGCCGGATGGTCAGGTTCTCGCGCTTGGCCTGGTCGACCAGCATCTTGCGCTGCGCCGTGGACGCGACGTCGATCCGGTCGTACGGCAACGGGCCGTCCACGTCACAGGACGACAGGTCGACGCCGAGCTCGGTCGACAGCAGCTGGCGGCCGACATCGGGATGGATGAGCGACTGCAGGAACTGGTGCTTCTCCTCGGCCTCGGCGTCGGTGCGTCCGACGATGGCATTGAAGCCCGGCATGACCTTCAGATGCTCGGGCCGGCGGCCGTATTTCTCCATGCGACCCTTCAAGTCGCTGTAGAGCGCCTTCGCTTGTTCGAGCGTGTGGAGCGGGGTGAACACGATCTCGGCCACGTCAGCTGCGAACTCCTTGCCGGTGTCGGAGACGCCGGCATTGGCGAGCACCGGATGGCCCTGGATCGGCCGCGCCACGTTCAATGGCCCACGGACCGAGAAGAATTCGCCCTTGTGACGCAGGTAATGCAGCTTGTCAGGGTCGAAATAGAGGGCGGTCTTGCGGTCGCGCACGAAGGCATCGTCGTCCCAGCTGTCCCACAGCCCGCGGCACACCTCGACGAACTCGCGCGCACGGGCGTAGCGGTCGGCGTGCGGCGGCAGCTCGTCCATGTTGAAATTGTAGGCCTCAGCCGGCTGCCCGGATGTGACCACGTTCCAGCCGGCGCGGCCGTTGCTGATCAGATCGATCGAAGCGAAGCGGCGGGCGATGTTGAACGGCTCGTTGAAACTGGCGCTGGCAGTGGCCACGAGCCCGATATGCCGGGTGACGGCGGCAAGTGCGGCCATCAGCGTCGTCGGCTCGAAATAGGCCATGTATTGCGGCCAGCGCTTGAGCGCGTCGAGATTGCCGTCGCGCGCCGCCACCGTGTCGGCCACAAAGATCAGGTCGAGCTTGCCGCGTTCGGCGGTCTGCACAAGGTCCACGTAGTGGCGGAAATTCATACCGGCATCGATCTGGGACTCCGGGTGCAGCCAGGCGGCGACGTGGTTCCCGGTCGGGTGGAAAAACCCGCCGAGGCTCATCTGGCCGCGGCGCTCGCGCAAGGAAGCTTTCACGGCGCCTCCGTCACGTGGGCTGCGGGTCGGCGATCGAGCAGCGGTACACGAGGCGCCGGTCGGTCGCGCGGTCATACTCGCCTGCCGAGTGGAAAAGACCGCGGTTGTCCCACATCACGAGATCGTGCAGCCGCCACGGATGGTCGTAGCGGAACTGCGCCGAGGTCGCGTAGTCGACGATCTCGTTCACGAGCTTGATGCCGTCCGCGTCGGACATGCCGCTCACACCGGCGCAGCCCGACGCCTGAGGATGCAGCCACTTGCGGCCGTTATAGGGGTTCGTGTCGACGATCGGCGCCGGATGGCGCTGCCGCGCATGGACGAGCTGCTCCTCCGTCAGCGGCGTATAGTCATGCGCAACCCCCATGGCGTTGAGCTTGGCCAGGCGCTTGTTGAACTGGACCTCGTAGCTGTAGACCGCGGTCAGCTCGGCAAGCTCACGCTTTCGCGCCTCGGGCAGCGCTTCGTAGGCCTTGTACATGCTGGCGAACTTCGTATCGACGCCGGCCTTGGGCACCTCGAGCCCGTAGAGCACGGTGAACGCCGTCTTGGTGCCGCGGCCCAGCAGGTCGGTGTGCCAGTTGAGGCCCTCATAGGCATTGCCGAGCTTCTTGCCCTTCTCCTCGATGTTCGAGATGACATAGATCTCCCGCTGCTCGGGCAGGAGGAACTGCGTCAGCACGTGGTAGATCGGGGGGCCGAACAGGCCGGTGAACGCGACAAGCTCCTGCGGCGTCAGCGACTGGTTGCGGAACACCAGCACCTGGCAATCGCGCAGCACGCGAGTGATCGCGTCCACCGTGGGGCCCGGGCGCAGATCGCGCACGTCGAAGCCGGTCACCTCGGCTCCGAGAACGTCGGAAAGCGGCGTTACGTCAAACGGCAAACTGCCCTGGGTCGTTGCAAGCGCTGTCATGGCCCTCCTCACGCGACGAAGATGTGGCAATCGGCCTTCGACCACGAGGCGAAGGCGGCCTCGCCCGTGTCGAAGCGCTCGAACGCGCGGTTGTTAGGAACGGCGACCGTCACCGTCTCCTGCCTCAACCGGCACAGATAGTTGATCGTACCTCCGAGATAGGTCTGCGCCTCGATCCGGCAGGGGAACACGTTGTCGCCGCGCGGCTGCTCGCGCGAGAGCTGGATGCGCTCCTGCTTGACGATCGAGGTGGCGGCGGCGCCCGGCCGCAGCTCGCGCCCCGTGCCGGTGATCTCGAGCCCGGTCTCGAGGCCCAGGCGCGCGCACTCGCCGTCGAGCGACACGACCCGCCCCTTCAAAGCGTTCACCTGGCCGATGAATGCGCCCACGGTGGCATTGGCGGGTGCCTCGTAGATCGCCGCCGGCTCCGCCATCTGCCGCAGGCGGCCCTGGGTCATGATTGCGATCCGGTCGGCGAGGCCGAATGCCTCCGACTGGTCATGGGTGACGAAGATCGCGGTGATCCCCACCTGCCGCTGCACGCGGCGGATCTCGGCGCGCATGTCGTCGCGCAGCTTCGCATCGAGATTGGAGAGCGGCTCGTCCATCAGGAGCAGCCGCGGCTTGATGGCCAGCGCCCGGGCAAGCGCTACGCGCTGCTGCTGCCCGCCGCTGAGCTGGCTCGGGTAGCGCATCGCCAGCTCGCCCAGCCGCACGAGATCGAGGGCGGCCGCCACCTCCTTCGCGATGCGCGCGGCGGGGAGGCGGCGCATCCGGAGCCCGTAGCCGACGTTTTGCGCCACGGTCATGTGCGGGAACAGCGCGTAGTGCTGGAACACCAGGCCGATGTCGCGCGCCTGGGGCGGCATCGCGGTGATGTCCTCGCCGTCGATCAAGATGCTGCCGCGGTCCACCGTCTCGAAGCCGGCGATCATGCGTAAGGTGGTCGTCTTACCGCAGCCGCTCGGCCCCAACAGGCAGACGAATTCACCGTTCTTGATGTCGAGCGAGAGGTCGTCGACGGCGACGGTGTCGCCGAACAGCTTGGTCACGTGCCGCAGCGCCAGCTCGGGCATGCTCACTCCACCAGCCGGATTTTCAGGTAGCGCTCGAGGACGAGCGTGGCGATACCCGCCACCACCACGACCACCGTGGCGACCGCAGCCAGCATCGGGTCGATGCGCGATTCGATGTAGGCGAACATGACCAGCGGCAGGGTCGTGGTCTGTGCGTCGGTCAGGAACAGCGAGATCGGCAGATTCACGAACGACAGGATGAAGCAGAACGTAAATCCGGCGATCAGGTTGGGGCGCAGGAGCGGCAAGGTGACTTCCCGCCATGTCGTGACCCGGCCGGCGCCGAGGCTGAACGACGCGTCCTCGAGGCTGAAGTTGAAACGCGCGAAGCCGGTCAGAACCAGCCGCAGCGCAAACGGCAGGCCGTGGATCGTGTGCACCGCGATCAGGCTCGCAAACCCGGCGCCGAGGCCGAACAGCCCCGCGAACTGCAGCATGGCGAGGCTGATCACGATCTGCGGCACCAGCAGCGGGCTCGCGAGCAAGGTGCTGAGGACCGCACTCTCCTGCCGGCCCCGCCGGCGCAGCGCATACCCGGCCGTGAATGCCGCCGCCGTCGCCACCGCAGAGGAGACCGCCGCGATCAACGTGCTGGTCCACGCGGCCGAGAAAAACTCGGGATGCGCGAGGATCGCCTGGTACCAATGCAAGGTGACGCCGGCGAACGCCGAGGGAAACGCCTTGGCCGAGTTGACGGACTCGGCGGCCACGAACACAACCGGACCGATCACGAACACGTAGACCGCGGTGAGATAAGTCCACCCGGCCGCTGTCGCCACGCGCTTCATGCGCCTTCGCCCCTGGCGAAGCTACGGCGCACGGGCTCGCCCGCCGAAGCGCTGGCGCGAAGGCGGGTCATGGCCGGATCAACGGCCGGAACAGCAGGACGAGGCCGACCATGCACAGCACCATGATGAGGAGGAGCAGGATCGCAGCGGCGCTGGCGAGCGCGTTGTTGTAGGTCGCAAGGATGAACTGCCCGATCAGGGTGGTGAGCGTGAGATTCGCGGCACCGCCCAGATAGTGCGGCGAGATATAGCTGCTGGCGCCGAGCGAGAAGAGGATGATCGAGGTGGAGAGTACGCCCGGCATGCTGAGCGGCAGGGTCACGTCGCGGAACTCGCGCAAGGGCCCCGCCCCCAGGCTCTCGGCGGCCTCGTACAACTCGTGCGGGATCTGCTTGATCGTGGTGTAGAGGGTCAGGATCGCGAACGGCAGCATGAACTGGACGAGGCTGATCAGGACCGCCGTATCCGTGCCGATGATGCGCGGCGGCGCGATCAGGCCCCAGCGCACCAAGGGACCGAACAGCGGGCCGTGCGCCGGCAGCAATGCCATCCAGCCGAGGATCACGACCAGAGGACCCGCGAGGATGGGAAAGGTCAGGCCCATGACCGCCATGTTCGCAAGGCGGCCGCGCAGGCGCGGCAGCAGCAGCGCCGCGGCGTAGCCAAGCGGCAGAGTGACGATCGTTGCGACGATGCCGAGCCAGATCGTGCGGACGAGGATCTTCGCGTAATAGGGCTGGGCGATCAGGTAGGTGTAATTGTAAAGACCGGCCGAATCGCGCGGGATCAGGACGTTGGGCTGGAAGCTCGCGACCAGCACGACGATGAGGGGAATCCCGAGAAAAAGCCCCAGGAGGACCAGGCTCGGCGCCAGCAACAGGCGGGTGACATCGCGGCGGCCTTTCAGCGGGCCGATCCGCGAATCTACGCCGCCCGGACTCGCGTGCGATGCCCAGGGAACGTCGGCGACGACGACGTCACCCGCCTCTATGCCGTCCGGCATGCGCACGCGCTCCGCGCGACCTCAGCGCGCCGCCCAGTTCGGCAGCACTTCGGTGGTCAGCCGCTCGGTCCAGGCCGGCCGCACGGCAACAAACGGCTCCGGATCGAAGAACCGCAGATCGGCGATCTCGGCGCCGCAATAGCACTTCGCCTTGAGGTCACCGGGCAGCTGCACCTTCTTGTTGATCGGCCCGTGGAAGAGGTGTTCGGCGAGACCAAGCTGAGCCTTGGCGCCGATGGTCGTGTCGAGGAAGAACTCCGCCAGCTCGACATTCGGCCGGCCTTTGACGATGCCCACACCGTCGATCGAGGCGAGCCCCTTTTCCTTCGGCACGACGGTCTTGATCTTGTAGTCCTGCGTCTGCATGACCGCGAGATAACAGTCGAACTCGGTCGCAATCACGACGTCGCCGCTCTGATACAGCGACGACCAGTCGGTCCAGGTAAAGCCGAGTTTCGCCGGGCGCAGCTCGGCGAGCTTCTTGAAGCCCGGGTCGAGATTGGTCGCCGAGCCGCCAGCCAGTTCGGCGGCCAGGATCACGAGCCCGGGCATCATGCTGTGGAATTGCGAGGCGAAGGCGAGCTTGCCGGCGAACTCCGGACGCCACAGATCGGCCCAGCTGGTGATCGGCGTCTTTATCTGGTCCGGGTTGTAGCCGAGGATATAGGCGATCAGGCAGTACGGGACACCGCCGATCGTCTCGGCATCGGGGCCTTTTACCGTCAGCGCCCAATCCTCGACCTCGCCGAGATTCGCCAGATTCTTCCGCCGTGCCGGCGCGAGGATGCCGGCCTTGAGCCCGGCGACGAGCGCCTCGTCGGTGCCGAAGAACACGTCGGCGGTGGGGCTCGCGCGCTGCGCCATGAGCTTGCTGTAGCGCGGGCCCTGGGCGCCGATGTCGAACGCGAGCGTGGCGCCGGTGGCGCTGGTGAACTCAGGACCGATTGTGGCCTCGACCGCCTCCTGCGTCACCCCGCCCCACACCGAAACGGTGAACACCGTACCCTTGTTGACCGCCGGGGCCGCGAGGCTCGAGCGCGCCCATGCGCTGGCGCCGGCGGCACCCGCAAGTTTCAGCGCCGTGCGCCGGGATAATTTCTTCATCGATGACCCCCTACGTTCGTAGTTGGTGGGTGAAGCTGCAATCGATATGCCAGCGGCGCCGGCCTTACTCCGCCGCTGTGTCGTTCACCGCGGGCGGCCGGGAAGCGGCCGGCTGCGGCCGCCTTGCGTTCGCGGCCGCAAAGCGCCGCCACGCGACCACGCCGACATCGGTGCGCGACAGCACCTCCGGCCCCGGCTTGATCGCTTCGACGATCCACTTGTCCTGTTCGGAGAACAGCCAGTCGTGCGCCCACGACAGCCACAACACCCAGGTCAGCCAGTCGCCGATCGCCGCGAGCGGGCCGCGGCGGCGGAAGAGATTGAACGTGTAGAGCAAGGTCGTGCCGGCATCGACCGGCACCACCCAGCGGCAGACGAAGTAATCGCCGCTCGGCCGGCCGATCAGCGACAGGCTGGGCAGGCGCGACATCTGGCGGAACTTGATGCCGTATTTCACGACTGCCGGCGACTTGTCGCGGTCGATCTCCTTGCCGCGGCCGACCGGCCTCAGGATGCGGAACCAGCTTTCACGCCGCGTCGGGAAGCGTCCGAGGCCCGGGTATTCGGCCGACGAGATGCCGCCTTCCGCCACGTGGCCGAGGCCCTTCCCATCCTCGAGAGGAATCGCAAGGTTCCGCGACGCGTGCGGAAAGATCGGCTGGAACAGGAGCTCCGGTGCGGTGCGATGCAGGAACGGCGCGTGCTGGTCGTGCGACAGATTGTCCTTCATCACGGTCCAGTTGCAGCGATAGGTGCGCCAGGTCGAGATGCAGGACCATTCGGCGGTCTTGGCGATGTATTCGGGCAGGTCTTCCTCGAGCGGCACCGCCGCCATGTCGCCCACGAACACCCACACCACGCCCGCCAGCACGCGCGCGGGATAGGATTTGACCGCCGCTGCGTCGGGGATTTTCGCCTGCGGGCCCTCCATCAGCTTGGCAACGCAGCGCCCGGTCTCGCCCGAGAACGTCCAGCCATGGTACGGGCAGCTCAAGGTTCCGGAGCCCGCATAGAGGCATTTGCCGTAGGACAGCTTCGCACCGCGATGCGCGCAGCGGTCGGCGAGCGCGTAGACCTTGCCGCCGTCGCGATAGAGCACGATGTCCTCGCCGAGAAGGCGCACGGCCTTGGGACGCCGGCGCAGCCGCCACGCCGCAAGCACGGGGTACCAGTAATTGCGCAGGCCCGAGGCCGGCAACCCCGTCTCGCCGTAAAGTTCGGCGTCCTGTTGAGGGGCGCTCACGGTGCTGTGGCGGCCCAGGCCGCGCGATACTGCCGCAGAAGCCAGGCGTTGAACTGCACCAACGTCGTTTCCAGCGGCTGATAGAGATTGTCCGGTGCGAACCGAGAGCGCTTGCCAGCCTGCACCCCGAGATTGACCGGGATGTCCTGCAGCCAGATCTTCTTCGCCCCCTCGCGCACGCGCGCAGCGCGCTCCGCGAAGTCCGGGAGCTCGACGGTCGAGCGTGGCAGGAGCCAGCCGCCCATGGTCACCCGGTCGTTCGAGGCCATGGTCTCGTTGACGGCCACGGGTGTGACGATCTGATACGACACGGATCCCGGCGTGAAGGTCAGGGTCATGTTCGGCGGCAGCATCGCGAAGGTGAGACGCGAGCGCTGTGCCGCCGACAGCGCCGGGATCGGCGGGAACGCCGCAGGCTCGCCCCAGCCGTCCTCGATCATGCCGCCGTCGGGGCGCAGCAGCGGCACGCTGCGCACGATCGCGTTGTCGGTCGCCGACATGGCGGTGAACACCACACCCCCGTCCGGATGCACGCTCGGCGCAAAATCATGCGTGCCGCGGTGCACGAACTCGGGGTGATAGGCGTCGGTGAAGTTTTCGACGTGGATCTTCCAGTTCCACGGCAGGGCCTTGTCGGCCGGTGCCGGCGGCACCGCGACCAGATCCGCAGCCTCGTAATTCGCCCAGAACGGCTCGAGCTTGGCGAGGCCCGGCGCCAGGGATACCGCGTCGGGGTCGAGGTTGACGAACAGGAACCCGTGCCAGACCTCGAGCCGCGCGGGCACCAGCTGGGTCTTCTCGCGCAGGCAGGCGAGCGTCTCGCGGTCCACGCGCGGCGCGCCCACGAGCCTGCCGTCGAGACCATAGGTCCAGAAATGCAGCGGGCAGCGGAAGACCCGGGCGCCCGAGCCGGATTCGATGGTGATCACCTGGCCGCGATGACGGCAGACCGCACTCATCGCCCGCACCCCGCCGTCCTCGCCGCGCACCACCAGCAGCGGCTCGCCCGCCACCGTCGCAGCAAGATAGTCGCCGGGATTTGCGATCTGCTGTTCGTGGCCGACGCACATCCAGGACCGCGCGAACACCACGCTGCGCTCGAATTCGAAGAACTCGGGCGAGGTGTAGCATTCGCGCGGCAGCGCGGGTGCTGCCGCCTCGTGACCGGCAAGGCCGGGAAGGCGGCTCAGGATATCGCGCACGACCGGGCTGACATCGGAGCGATGGAGCATCGCCTTGGATTTGCACACGACATGCCAGGGCGAGGCCGCGTTTTGCCGAGCTTTGCGGCGATGCTGCCGAAAAGGTGGCTAGGAACTGGACAGTATTGACTAGATTTTCAGCAGCGCTTGGGCCGCTACAGGTCCAGCACGAGGCGCTCGGACGTGCAGCCGGCGCAGCAGATCATCACGGTTTTGTTGGCCGCCCGCTCCTCTTCGCTCAGCCACTGGTCGCGGTGGTCGGGAATGCCGGCGATCACGCGCGTCTCGCAGGTGCCGCAGATGCCTGCCTCGCACGAGGATGGGGCGTCGATCCCGGCGGCGCGCACGGTCTCGAGGATGGTCTTCCCGGCCGGCACCACGAGCTCGCGGCCCGAGCGCCGCAGCTCGATCACGAACCCGCCCTCGGTCGCCGGCGCGTCCTTGGCCGTGAAATACTCGACATGAACCTGCGCGCGCGGCCAACCGGCGGCGGCCGCCTCGAACGCCGCCAACATGGGGGCTGGCCCACAGCAATAAAGATGTGCGGTAGACGGCGCCGATGCCACGACCGCGCCCACGTCGAGGACCTTCCCCCCGGCCTCGTCGTCGAAATGAAAGCCTGCGGATGTCCGCGACTCCAGTTCGACGCGGAACGCCGCGTCATGGCGCGAGCGGCAGGCGTAATGCAGCCGCCAGGGCCGGCCCAGCGCTTCGAGACGCTGTACCATCGACCAGATGGGCGTTATGCCGATGCCGCCGGCGATCAGCACCGTATGCGGGGCACGCTCGTCGAGCGGAAAGTTGTTGCGTGGCGCGCTGATCTTGAGGCGCGCGCCAGGGCGCAAGCTTTCGTGGATGAATCGCGAGCCGCCGCGGCTTTGCGCATCGCGCTTCACCGCCACGACATAGGCAGCCGGATCCGGCTCGGGGCTGATCAGCGAGTATTGGCGCACCAGGCCGTTCGCCAGATGCAGATCGATATGCGCGCCGGCCGCGGCCGGCGGAAGCTTCCGTCCGTCGCTCGCCCGCAGCTCGTAAGCGTTGATGTCGCGGGCGACCGGCCGGACCGCCGTCAATTCGGCATCGATCACCGTCTCGGCCGTCGCTGCGCCGCTCACGACCCCTCGCTCGCGCTCAATCCGCCGTCCCGGCGAGGCGGCCGCTGACCGGATCGAACGCGGTGACGTGGCGGCCGAGCGGCCGCGCCGCGGGCGAGATGTCGCATTTCAGGAACTGCCCCTTGCCGGCGGCACCCTTGAATGCGCCGCCCTCCCAAACGGGCTCGCCGCGCAGGAACGTGATGGCGGGCCAGCCCTTCACCTTTTTTCCCTCGTAGGGCGTGTAATCCATGGCGTCGTGCAGCAGCGACTGCGAGATCGTAACCTCCCGGTCCGCATCCCAGACCACGAGATCGGCGTCGCTGCCGACGGCGATCGTACCCTTGCGCGGATAGAGCCCGTAGAGCTTGGCGGCGTTGGTGGCGGTGAGGGCGACGAACTCGTTGAGCGACAAGCGGCCTGTGCCCACGCCCTCGGAGAACAGCAGGGGCAGCCGGACTTCGAGCCCGGGCACGCCGTTCGCCACCTTTTTGAAATGGGCGTGATGGCCGTGCTTCATCTTGCCTTCGGGATCGTTGTAGCGGTAGGGCGCGTGGTCGGACGAGAAGACCTGGAAGGCCCCGTTGCACAACCCGCGCCACACCGACTCCTGGTTCGCCTTGTCGCGCGGCGGCGGGCTGCACATGTACTTGGCGCCCTCAAACCCGGGGCGGTCGAGGTCGTCCTCGGTCAGGAACAGATATTGCGGGCAGGTCTCGCCGTAGATCTTGAGCCCCCGGCCCTGCGCCCAGCGGATCTGCTCGATCGCCTCGCCCGAGGACACGTGCACGATCAGGATCGGCACGTCGACGAGCTCGGCGAGCGAGATCGCGCGGTGCGTCGCCTCGCGCTCGGCCGTCTTCACATGCGCCATCGCGTGGAATTTCGGCTGCGTGTGGCCGGTTGAGATCAGCCGCTCGGAGAGCCAGCTGATGACCTCGTGGTTCTCGGCGTGCACCATGACGAACGCCCCCTCGCGGCGCGCCAGGGACAGCACGTCCAGGATCTGCCGGTCGTCGAGCTTCAGCGCGTCGTAGGTCATGTAGATCTTGAACGACGTGTAGCCGTCGCGGATCAGCGCCGGCAGCTCCTGGCCGAGGACCTGCTCGGTCGGGTCCGTCAGGATCAGATGGAAGGCGTAATCGACGCAGGCCTTGGGCTCGGCGCAGGCGTGATAGTCCTTCACCACCTGGCGCATCGACATGCCGCGATGCTGGGCTGCGAAGGGGATGATCGTCGTCGTGCCGCCGCACGCCGCCGAGCGCGTCCCGGTGAAGAAGTCGTCGGCGGTCATCACCCCGGCGCCCGATTTCTGCTCGATATGGCAATGGCTGTCCACGCCACCGGGGGTAACAATACGCCCCGTCACGTCGATCTCACGCCGCCCGGCTCCGAGCGTCGCCCCGAGAGCGGACACACGTCCGTCCGTGATGCCGATATCGGCGGAAAAAGTGTCGGCCGCGGTGGCGATCATCGCCTTGCGCAGCACCAGATCGAACTCGGCCATCGTCAGCTCCTCAAGTCGGAAGCCCGGACTGTAGGACGAAACCACGCCGCTTGCATCAGGCTCCCGCGGGGTGCTCTAATTTCGCGAACAGGGATCGGGACCGGTGACTCTCGGGTTGCTGCCGGAATTCGTGAACACGTCGGCGCTGCGCTACTTCTACGAGGTGGCGCAGACGGGATCGTTCCGCCGCGCCGCCGACAAGATCCGGATCGCCCCGTCCGCCATCAGCCGGCAAATCCAGCTGCTCGAAGAAGAGCTCGGGGTCGAGCTCTTCGAGCGCGGGCGGAAGGGCGTGCGGCTGACCGTCGCCGGCGAGACGTTGGTCTACCGGGTCCGGCGCACCATGAACGAGCTCGCGGCCGCGCGCGCCGAGATCGGGGCGCTTCACGGCCGCAATCGCGGCCTGGTGACGCTTGGCGTGAACGAAACCATCGGCCGGCAGTTCATCATCGATTTCCTCGCCCGTTTCCATAAAGCCTACCCCGGCATCACGTTCAACGTCGTGGTCGGCAATACGGTGACCCTCGTGGACCTGCTGCTTCGCGGCGAGGTCGAGATCATCGTCGGCTACGGGGTGCCCGAGCGGCGCGGGCTCGAACGGGTGGCCTCGTTCAACCTCGACACCTGCATCGTGGTGCGCAAGGAGCACCGGCTCGCGCAGAAGAAATGGGTTCGCGTGTCCGACTTCCTCGAGGAAGAGCTCATATTGCCGGACGAAAGCTCGTTCCTGCGCCAGGTCCTGAACGCGATGTTCGCCCACGTCACCGCGAAGCCGCTGTCGGCGATCACCATCAACTCGTTCGAGCTGATGACCGACATGGTCGCGGCCGGCCTCGGCATCGGCGCGCAGATCCGGCTCACCACCGGCGCGGATGAGATGCGGCCCGACATCGTCTATGTGCCGGTCAAGGACAGCGAGGTGCGGGCCGCCGTTCTCGCCTGCTGCATCCGTGCGGGCCGCGTGCCGTCCGCCGCCGTCTCCACCTGCGCCCAGCAGCTCGCGAACGCGCTGCAGATCTGGGCGCATGGGGGATGACCGCGCTCCGCTCTAATTTTTGTGACGGGGGCGAAGGAAGTTTGGCAATTTACGCCCGCCCGGGCCGGGACATACGATGATCCTGGACGAACGACGCGCCGCCGCGGGAGCCGCCATGCAGACGGACGATGATCTCGGACAGCGCGTGGCCTGGCCGCCGGAGGGCGTGGCGCGCGCACCATACGTGCTGTTCTCCGACCCCCACGTCTATGCGCGCGAGCAGGCGGCGATCTTTCGCGGTGCTGCCTGGCATTTCCTTGGCCTCGAAATCGAGCTGCCCGAGACGGGCTCCTATATCCTCTCCCATATCGGCGATACGCAGATCATCGTCGTGCGCGACGGGCGGGGCGACATCCATGCGCTGGTCAACCGCTGCGCCCACAAGGGCACCCCGCTCGTATTCGCGAAATCGGGCAAGGTCGCGGACCGGTTCATGTGCATCTATCACAACTGGTGCTTCGACTTGCGCGGCGATCTCGTGTCGGTGGCCTTCGAGAAAGGGGTGCGCGGCAAGGGCGGGATGACGCCGTCGTTCTGCAAGGAGCAGCACGGCCTCGACCGGTTGCGCGTGCATCGCATCTGCGGGCTCATCTTCGCGACCTTCAGCCCCGACACGCCCGACTTCGAGGACTACATCGGTCCCGCGCACGTGGCGAATATCAAGCGGGTGTGCGGCCGCCCGCTCACGATTCTCGGCCAGTACAGCCAGATCCTGCATTCGAACTGGAAGCTGTACATGGAGAACGTGAAGGACCCCTATCACGCCTCGCTCCTGCACGCGTTCAACGGGGTCATGAAAATGGACCGCCTGACCATGGAAGGCGGCATCACCATGGGGGCGCGGGGCTGGCACCACATCAGCTATTCGAAGATGACCGTCGACCCCGGCGGCGAGGTCTACGAAAAGGCCACGCAGCTGCGCTCGGCGGAGATCTCCGCCTACGGGTTCGGACTGCGCGATCCGGTCCTGACCGACGTCTGGGACGATTTCGGGGACAAGGTCTCGCTCACCGTGCAGGACGTGTTTCCGTGCTTCGTGCTGCAGCAGCTGCGCAACTGCCTCGCCTTCCGCCGCGTCCGGCCGCTGGGGCCGGAGAAGACCGAGCTGTTCTGGACCGCGTTCGGTTATGCCGATGACGGCGCGGACCGCAAAGCCAAGCGTCTCGCCCAGGCCAACATGATGGGGCCCGCCGGCCTCATCTCGATGGAGGACGGGATGATCGGCGCCCTGATCCAGGACAGCATCCAGGGCGACCAGGACAAGGCCTCGGTGATGGAGCTGGGCGGGCGCGGCATCGACGCAGTCGAGGGCTCCCGCGCCTCCGAGGGCAGCGTGCGCGGCTTCTGGACCGGATACCGGGCGCTGACCGGACTCTAGACATGGACGCCATCGCCCCCGTCACCCAGGCCGAGGCCCGCGCGTTGCTGCGCGACTACGTGAACGCGATCGACCGCGGACGCCTCGGCGAATGGCCGAACTTCTTCGTCGATGCGTGCAGCTACCGGATCACGACGCGCGAGAACGAGGAGCGCGGTTTTCCGCTGTCGATCATGCTGTGCAGCAACCGCGCGATGCTGTTCGACCGCATCGAGGCGACCGAGAAGGCGAACATCTTCGAGCCGCATTCCTACCGGCACATCCTCTCCGACAGCGAGATCGTGTCCGAATCGGACGGCGCGCTCACCATGCGCACGAGCTTCCTGTGCGTGCGCATCATGCAGACCGGCGAGACGATGCTGTTTGTCTCGGGCGAATACATCGACGAGATCGTGCGCGAAGAGGGCCGCTGCCGCTTCCGCTCCAAGCGCGTCGTGCTCGATTCTTCGCGGATCGACACCTTGATCGCGATCCCGCTCTGACGCCGCCTGCCCGGATGAGCACGCCTCTCACCGTCGAGAACCGCCGCCGTCTGCACGAGGTGGGCGTGTCGACCCTGACCACCTGCCTCTATCGCAAAGGCTTCAAGAACGCCTATCTGCACGGCGTGGTGCCGACCGGCCCGGGCCTTCCGACGATGGTCGGCGAGGCCTTCACCTTGCGCTTCATCCCTGCGCGCGAGGACATCGGCGGTATGGCCGCGTACGCGCGCGAGCGCAGCCTGCACCAGCGCGCCTTCGAGGAATGCCCGCCTGGGCACGTGCTGGTCGTCGACACCCATGGCGAGACGGAGGCCTGCACCTGCGGCAATCTGCTGGTGGCACGGCTCAAGGCGCGGGGATGCGCGGGAATCGTCACCGACGGCGGATTCCGCGATACGCCCGAGATCGCTGCACTCGGCTTTCCCACCTATCAGACCCGGCCGGCGCCCCCGCCGAGCTTCCTGCACCTGCACGCGGTGGCGCTCAACGAGCCGATCGGCTGCGCGCGTGTCGCCGTGTTTCCGGGCGACATCGCAGTGGGTGACAGCGAGGGCGTCGTGGTGATCCCGGCCGCGCTCGCCAACGAGGTCGCGGAGGAGGCTCATGCCATGGCCGGATATGAAGCGTTTGCGGCCGCGAAGGTGCGCGAAGGGCGCAGCATCTTCGGCCTCTACCCCGCGACCGACGCCTCGCGCGCCGAGTACGCGGGGTGGGAGAAACAACGTCGCAGCTGAGCGTGCGCAAATGTTACCGCCGCCGCCCTAATTTTTTGATCGCAGCGGCGCTTTGGCACGATGTTAGCATCCCTTGGCTGACCAAATGTTCAATCGCGGAATCGGGGTGGATCATGGGTCTTAAGTGCACCGTAAAGGTCGTTCTGGTCGCTCTCGCCGCCGCCTGGAGCGCCGGCACGGCTCAGGCGCAATCGCGCCTGCCGGTGAAGTTCATCATGGACTGGGCGTTCGAGGGCGCGCAGTCGATCTGGACCCTGGCCGAGGAGCGCGGCTGCTTCTCCAAGCGCGGGGTCGACATCACGATCGACCGCGGGTTCGGCTCCGGTGACACGGTCAGCAAGCTCGCCGCCGGGGCGTATCCGATCGGCGTGTCTGACTTCAACACCGTGGTCCAGTTCGACGCCAAGAACCCCGACCGGCGCCTGATCGCGATCTTCATGATCAGCGACGGCTCGCCGCTCTCGGTCGTGACGCTCAAGGAAAACAAGATCACCAAGCCCCAGGACCTCGTCGGCAAGAAGATCGTCGACCCGGTCGGCGAGGCCAGCCGCGTGATGTTCCCGGCGTTCGCGCGGGCGAACAACGTCGATCCTGCCAGTATCGAGTGGGTCACGGTCGCCCCCGACCTGCGCCAGCCGACCTTGCTGCACAAGCAGGCGGATGCCGCCGCGGGGCACATGTTCACCGTGTACAACGGCCTGGTGCAGCTGGGCGTGAAGAAGGAAGACATCGTCGTCATGCGCTACGCCGAGTGGGGCGTGGACTTCTACGGCAACGCCATCGTCACCACCAAAGCCTGGGCGGACGAGCACCCGGACGCCGCCAAGGCATTCGCTGCCTGCGCGGCCGAAGGGATCAAGGCCTCGCGCGCCGATCCGAACGCGGCGATCGCCTCCCTGAAGAAGCACAATCCGCTGCTGCGCGAGGACATCGAGCTAGCGAGCCTCGACTTCTCGAACACGATCGCGATCGGCACGCCGAATGCGCTTAAGAACGGCGTAAGCGCCGTGACCCACGAGCGGCTCGAACGGACGGTGAAGCAGGCAACCGCGGCGCTGGATCTGCCCGCGCCACCCCTCGACGACCTGTGGACCGACAAGTACCTGCCGCCGCGCTCGGAGCTGATGCTGGCCAAGTAGCAGCGGAGCGGCAGCGCCCGCCCAACATCGCATGCGTAACGCGGCTGGTTCGATCCTCATCCAGGGCGCTCGCGTCTACTGCGGCGCCGATGATGCGGTGCAGCCGCGGCACGCCGACATCCTGATTCGCAACGGCAGGATCGCAGCACTCGTCGAACCAGGCAGGGCGCCGTCCGCGGTCGACACCGTCATTGACGGCCGCCACAAGCTCGCCATCCCGGGGCTCGTGAATGCGCATTACCACTCGCACGACGTGCTTGCGCGCGGGTTGTTCGAGGACCTGCCGCTCGAGACGTGGATCGCGCTCGCGATTCCCGGCGGCCGTGCCGCGAACGCGCGCGAGATCCGGCTGCGCACTTTGCTGGGTGCGGCCGAGTGCCTGCTCTCCGGCATCACCACGATCCAGGACATGGTCGGCAGCGGTCCGGGGGCCGAGGAGCAGCTCGAGATCATCAAGCGGGCCTATGACGAAATCGGCATCCGCTGCGTGCTCGGCCTGCAGGTCGGCAACCGCTCGGCCCTGGCCTGCCTGCCCGGCCTGGCGCAGACCCTGCCGGCGGAACTGCGCCCGCTGCTCGATCCCCCGCAACCCCAGACGCGGGCGATCGTCGATTTCGTCGCCGCCGCGCTACGTGCCCCGGCGCAGCGGCGGCTCACCTGGGCCATTGCCCCTGGCTCGCCGCAACGCTGCACGCGCGACCTGCTCGAGGGGCTCAGCGCTCTCGCCCGCGAGCTCGACCTGCCGGTGGTCACACACGTGAACGAGACCAAGCTGCAGGTGGTGCTGGCCCAGGAGCAATTGCGCGAGCACGGGCGGTCCTGGATCGATTTTCTGGACGCGGCCGGGCTGCTCGATGAGCGCCTCGCGATCGCGCACGGAATCTGGCTCGACGACCGGGAGATCGCCCGCCTCTCTGAGGCCGGCGCCTCGGTCGCCACCAACCCGACCAGCAACCTCAAGCTCAAGGCGGGCGTCGCCCCGTTGCGCAAGCTGCGCCAGGCGGGCGTCAACCTGGCGCTCGGCTGCGACAATGTCAGCGCCGGGGATGCGCAGAACCTCTTCCAGGCTATGAAGCTCGTGTGCACGATGAGCGCCGCTAAAGGTCCGCAAGCGGCCGGGATTACCGCTGAACGGGCGTTCGAGTTCGCAACGACCGGCGGCGCCCGGATGCTGACCCTCGAGGCCGAGATCGGCACGATCGCAGTCGGCAAGGCAGCCGACCTGACCTTGCTCGACCTGACCGATCCCGCCTACGTTCCGCTCACCCACGCGCTTCGCCAGGTCGTGTACAGTGACTGCGGCCGCGCCGTCGATACGGTCCTCGTGGATGGCGAGATCGTCGTCGAACATGGACGGCTCACCACCGTCGATTGGCCCGCCTTGTGCGAGGAAGCAGCGGACCTGGCTCGGCCCTATATGAACGATCTCGAGATGCATCGACAGCGAATGACCCCCGTTCTCCCCTACATCGCCGACACGGTCCGACGGGCTGGTGCGGCCCCCCTTTCCTTCGACCGCTGGCTTTCCGCCGATGACGTCCTCTAAGCGCCCTGTCCCTCAGCGCCCGAAGCGGGCACCCGGCGACCGGCCGCTGCGCCTCGTTGTGAACGGCAAACCGGCCGAGATCAGCGACGTTCCCGGGGCCATGACCCTGCTCGACTGGCTGCGCGAGCATGCGGGGCTGAAGGGAACCAAAGAGGGCTGCGCCGAGGGCGACTGTGGTGCCTGCACGGTCGTGGTCGAGCGGCTGGCGAAGAGCGGCTCGATCGAACGCATGCCGATCAACGCCTGCATCTCGATGATCGGCCAGCTCGATGGCCTCGCGATCCGCACGGTCGAGGGCCTGTCGCCCGAAGGCGGGCCTTTGCATCCCGTGCAGGCCGCCTTGGCCGAGGGCGGCGGCACGCAATGCGGCTTCTGTACGCCCGGCTTCGTGATGTCGGCCTACGCGTTCGCCGCGGGTGGCGAGCCGCGCGACCCTGGCCGCCTGCATGACGCGCTGGCCGGAAATCTCTGCCGCTGCACCGGCTATCGCCCGATCGTCGATGCGCTGCTCAAGGCACCCGCTGGTCCCGATCCGGCCGAGCCCAACCGATCGCAGCTCGTGACGGCCCTCAAGGCGCAGTCGCCGCGCGGAGGGGCCCGCTTCGATCATCAGGGCCGGTGGTTCCACGCCCCGGCGACATTCCGCGACGCGCTGGCGCTGCGGGCCAAGCATCGCGATGCGGTCGTGCTCGCGGGCGGCACCGACGTCGGCCTGCGCGTCAGCCGCCAGCGCGAGGTCCTGCCCGAGATCATCCATGTGGGGAACATTCCCGCCCTGACTGCCGTCAAGCAGGACAAGAAGCGCGTCGTCTTCGGTGCGTCCGTGACCTGCGCGAGCGCGCTCGAGGTACTCGCGGAACTGTATCCCGGGCTTCACACGTACCTGACGCGCTTCGGCTCGAGGCAGATCCGCAGCATGGCGACGTTGGGGGGCAACCTCGCGACCGCATCGCCGATCGGCGACACGTTGCCGATCCTGTTGGCGCTGGATGCGAAGATCAAAGTGAGCTCGGCCGCGCGCGGGGCGCGGACGGTCGAGGCCGACGCGTTCTTCACGGGCTATCGCCGCACGGCGCTGGCCAGGGACGAGCTGATCGAGAGCATCGCGATCGCGAAGCCGCCAGCAGACACGGTTCTGTTCGCCGACAAGATCTCCAAGCGCCGCGATCAGGACATCTCGACCCTGTGCGGCGTCTATCGCCTGCGCATCACGGACGGGATCATCCGCGAGGTGCGCCTGGCCTTTGGCGGCATGGCCGCGACGCCCCGGCGCGCCCACAAGGCCGAGGCCGCCTTGCTCGGACAGCGGCTCGACGCGGCCGCCTTCGCCAGGGCCGGCGAGCAGGTCGCGGGCGAATTCACGCCGATCAGCGACTGGCGTGGCAGTGCCGAGTATCGCCGGGCGACGGCGAAGAACCTCCTACAGCGTCTTTGCCTCCGCCTCACCAGCCCCGGCACTCCTCTGGAGCTCGACGCGCTATGACCGCCATTCCCAAGTCGCCCCCGCCTAAGACCAGAGGGGCGTTCAAGACCGGGGTCGCCACGGCGCAGTTGCACGACAGTGCAGCGCTGCACGTGACCGGCCGCGCCTCCTATGTCGACGATCTCCCCGAGCCGCCGGGACTCCTGCACGCCGCCCTCGTCCTGAGCCCGGTGGCGCATGGCGAACTGCTGGGCCTCGACACCGCCGCGGCCAAGCGGGCGCCCGGCGTGGTCGCCGTCGTCGCCGCCGGCGACATCCCCGGTAAGAACGACATCGCACCCATCGTCCCCGGCGAGCCGCTGTTCGCCGAGGGCGTGGTCGAATACGCTGGCCAGCCGGTGGCCGCGGTGATCGCGACCACGTTGGATCAGGCGCGCGCCGCGGCGGCGCTGGTGACTGTGAAGGTCAAGAAGCGGCCGGCCCTTCTCACCGTCGAGGACGCGCTCGCGGCCAGGTCGTTCCTGTGCGCGCCGATGGTGATCGCCCGCGGCGACGCCGAGCGCGGCCTCGCGGCGGCACCGCACCGCCTCAAGCGCGAGTTCCGCGTCGGCGGGCAGGAGCATTTCTATCTCGAAGGCCAGATCGCGCTCGCCATTCCGGGCGAGCACCAGGACTTCACGGTCTACTCGTCCACGCAGCACCCGACGGAGGTCCAGCACATCTGTGCGCGGCTGCTCGCCACGGACTTCAACAAGATCACAACCGTCGTCCGCCGGCTGGGCGGCGGCTTCGGCGGCAAGGAAAGCAATGCCTCGTGGGTCGCGGGTGCCGCCGTGCTGTTCGCGCATCTCACCGGCCGGCCGGTGAAGCTGCGGCTGCCGCGCGAGACCGACATGATCGCGACCGGCAAGCGGCACGGCTTCCTCTATCGCTACGAGGTCGGCTACGACGGCGAGGGGCGCATCCTGGCGCTCGACGCGGTGCTCGCCGCCCACGGCGGCAACACGCTCGACCACACCTCGGCGGTCGTCCAGCGCGCGCTCACCCATGTCGACAACTGCTACTGGGTGAAGGACATCCGCGCCACCGGCTATTCGTGCAAGACC
>DATJPD010000052.1:0-10861 GCA_035506575.1 Alphaproteobacteria bacterium | reverse complement strand
TGACCGATGCCCAGGTCGACGCCATCGAGAAGGCCTCGGATGTGAACGTGCGCCATCGCACGCTGCAGGTCTGGCGGGTCTCGACCGGCGGCTGGTTCATCGCCGATGAGGTCGTCGGCAAGCACGATTTCATCCCGTTCGCGCTGGCGCTCAGCGCCGACGGCTCGGTCAGGAGCATCGAGATCCTCGAATATCGCGAGACCTACGGGGGAGACGTCCGCGCCGAGACGTGGCGCGCGCAGTTCGCAGGTCTCCGCAACGGCGCCAAGCTGAAGCTCAACGACGACATCAAGAATATCTCGGGCGCTACTCTGTCGTCGCGCCACATCACCGACGGCGTCAAGCGGCTGCTCGCGACCTACGCGATCGTGCTGGCGCCGGCCGGTCGATGACCGCGTGCTAGGCGCGGCCGAAGAGCTTGCGCAGCTCGTCCTTGGCGGCGGTGAGCTTCTTCTTTTGCGCGGCCGGCAGGTTGCGGCCGGCGCGGTTGATGTAGAAATTCAGCATCGACATCGCCGATTGCAGCGGCGAGCCTTTGCGCCGCTTGCTGTGCTCGGCCGAGCGCTTGAGCGAGCGGGCGATCTGCTTCGGGTCCTTCTGGACGAACACTTTGTCCTCGAGGTCCAGCGCGTCGCTGCGCTGCGTCACCCGGGCCGACCAGCGGCGGCCGGTGCGCTTGCGGCGGGAGGAGGCGGCCTTCCGGGTACGCCTGGTAGCCATCGCTAGGGCCTGTGGTCGTAGTGCTCGCCGCCCACCGTGTCGTCGCGGCCGCTGCGGTTGCTGTAGAAGATCAGCGCCATCAGTCCCACGGCGAGGCCGATCGACAGCACGATGCCCAAGGTCAGGGCGATGGCACCGTTGAGGCTCAGCCCCAGCTCCCGGAACCCGAAAAGGCCCAGGAACAGCAGGACCAGCGCCACCGCACCGCCGAGCGAGCCGGCCACGAACCTGGCGGTCCACGAGTTGAGGCTCATCATCTCAGCGACGTAATGCCGGCGGGCGGGTTTTTAAGGCCCCACCCCCTCTGAACCCCGGGACGGGGGCGGTGCCGGTCTATTACTCGACCTTGGCGCCTGAGAACTTGACCACCTTGGCCCATTTTTCGGTCTCGGAGGCCATGATCTTGCCGAAGTCGGCGGGCGTGCCGCCCATCGGCGTGCCCCCGAGCTCGGCCAAGCGGGCCCGCATCTTCGCATCCGCGAGCGCGGCGTTGATCTCGCGGTTGAGGACCGCGATCACGTTGGCCGGCGTGCCCTTGGGCGCCCCCATGCCGAACCAGGCGCTGGCCTCGTAGCCCGGGACGGTCTCGGCGATCGTCGGCACGTCGGGCAGGGCCGGCGAGCGCTCGGCCGTGGTGACGCCCAGGGCGCGCAGGTCCCCGCCTTTGATGTGGCCGATCGAGCTCGGCATGTTGTCGAACATGACCTGCACCTGGCCCGCGACGAGATCGGTGAGCGCCGGCCCCGCCCCCTTGTAGGGGATGTGCGTCATCTTGATGCCGGTCATCGACATGAAAAGCTCGCCCGAGAGGTGGACCGAGGTGCCGCTGCCGCTCGAGGCCATGTCGATCTTGCCGGGATTGGCCTTCGCATAGGCGATGAACTCGGCGACCGTCTTGGCCGGCACCTTGGGGTTGACTTCCATCACGTTGGGAACGCGGATGATGCCGCCCACCGGCGCGATGTCGGTCAGGAAGTCGAAGTTCAGCTTGCTGTAGAGCGTGACGTTGATGCCGTTGGCCGGGTTCACGAGCAGCACCGTGTAACCGTCGGGCTGCGCCTTGGCGACCATCTCGGTCGCGATGTTGTTGCCGGCGCCGGGGCGGTTGTCGACGATGAATTGCTGGCCGAGCCGCTCCGACAGCCACTGGCTCATGATGCGGGCCAGGATGTCGGTCGTGCCGCCCGGCGGATAGCCGACGATCCAGTGCACGGGGCGGGCGGGAAACGTGTCCGCCGCCTGCACGGCCGTGCTGCCGAGGACCGGCAGGCCGGCCAGAATCGCTAGTACGAGAAGACGCGACAGACGCATTCAGCTCCCCCTCAAAGGACGGCACGGATCGGCCGCTTGTGCCGACAGCATAGATCGGGTGCTTGCGCCTTGTCACCCGCGGCGGCGTCGGGGGACTGCGACTACGCCCGCTTCTGCAGGGGGACGATCTTGCCGCTGCGGTCGTCGGACGGCCTGAGGAGGCGCCAAGGCGGCAGCGAGAAGCGCACATGCGTGCCGACATTGACCTCGCTCTGGATCTCGAGGTGGCCGCCGTGCAGCTCGATGAAGGCCTTGGCCAGCGGCAGCCCCAGCCCGGAGCCTTCGCTCCGGCGCACCAGCGAGGTTTCGACCTGGCCGAAGGGCTCGAGCGCCTTGCTGATCTGATCGGGCGGGATGCCGATGCCGGTATCGGCGATCTCGACGACGGCGCCTTTGGCGTCGTCGATCTCCCAGCTCAAGGTCACGGTGCCGCCGGCCGGCGTGAACTTGACCGCATTGGCCAGGAGGTTGAGCAGGATCTGCTTGATCTTGCGCTCGTCGGCGGTGACCCGGACCAGCCGCGACAACAGGTTGTCGACGATGCGCACGTTGCCGACGCGCGCCCGCTCGCGCACCAGGGTGATACAGGAGCGGATCGCGCGGCCGAGATCGACCTCGCTGTCCTCGAGCACCAGCTTGCCGAATTCGATCTTCGAGATGTCGAGGATGTCGTTGATCAGCGCCAGGAGGTGCGCGCCGGATTCGTTGATGTGGCCGACATACTCGTCGTATTTGTCGCTCCCCAGCGGGCCGAACATCTGCATCTGCATCGCCTCGGAGAAGCCGAGGATGGCATTGAGCGGCGTGCGCAGCTCATGGCTCATGTTGGCCAGGAACTCGGATTTCGTGCGGTTGGCCGCGACGGCGGCGGCGCGCGCCGCCTCGCGCTCGGCGCTCTGTTGTTCCTGCGTGGCAAGCAGCGAGCCCAGGGTGTTGACGGCCTTCTGGAGCCGGCGAAGCTCGGCAGGTGCAAAGGCGGGCAGGTCCGTCGGGTGGTTGAGCACGCCGCGCTGGAACTCGGACAGGCGCTCGGAGATGCGGTTGATCGGGACCACCGCGAGCCCGTGCATCATGGCATAGACGACCGCGCTCAACGCGAGGCAGATTGCGCCGACCACGCCGGCCGCGAAGATCGCGTGATTGTCGATGCGCGCCTCCGCCCCCGAGACGTCCCAGGCGGCCAGGAACGTGCCGAAGAGCTCGCCCTTGAGGCGAACCTCCTTGGAGAGCGAGACGAGGGTCGGGCGCTCGGGCGCGGGCTCGCGGTGCCAGTCGTACAAGACGCGGCCGCTCTTGCTGAGGATGCGCGCCGACGCCAGGGTCGAATCGCGCGCGATGACCTCGTTCATGACCGTGTTCAGGCGCGGGATATCCTCGCTGACGATGTCGTCGGTCGAAGCAAAGACGAGGAGGTCGAATTTCTGCTGGCTCTCGGCTCCGAGCAGGGAGGTGAGGTAGTCGCGCTCGGCCGTGCGCGCGATGAGGCCGGCGGTGACCGATACCACGATCGCGACCAGGACGAGGCCGATGAGGATCTGGCTCCCCAGGGGTGGTGCCAGAAGGCGCAGAACGCGTGCGAAACGGAGGCGGGGGCGGGTCATCCCGGAGCGCCCCTCAGGACCGCGGCTTCTGGAAGAAGCGGCTGTTTTCCTTGATCGCGGCACGCGTCGGATCGTAGTCGGCGTCGGTCGTGGCGGTGAAGCCGTCGAAGCGCAGCGCCTGCAGGGCCGCCGGGTTGCGCATCGCAATCAACGCATCGCGCAGCTTCGCCGTGATCTGCGGATTGAGGCCGACCCGCGCCACCCAGGCCTTGGTCAGGTCGCGATAGGACGCGAGCGGCCGCAAGGCCAGCCCCTCATTGACCAGCTTGGTGAAGATCGTCTCCTCGAGCGCCCCGGCGTCGAACTGCCCCGAGGCCACGGCGGTGGCCACGCGGTCGTGGCGGCCGAGATACTCGAAGGACTTGAGGTCGCCGGCGGTGATCCCGGATTGGGCGAGGAACAGCTGCGCCACATAGCGGCCCATGGTCGACTGCTCGGCGCCGAAGGCGAAGGTCTTGCCGCGGAGATCCTCGATCGCGTGGATCGGGCCGTCGCGCCGGACGCAGATGACGCCGTGGAAATACGGCGCATCACCGTTGAGCTCGGACGCGAGAAGCTCGATGCCCGGCGCCTCGGCCTTGGCCTCGACGTAGCTCACCGCGCCCAGGCGCGCGAAATCGACGTCGCCCGAGGTGAGGACGGCGATGCCCGTGTCGTAGTCGCGCAGGACCTTGAGCTCGATCTTGACGGTGTCGTGGAGCGTGCCTGCGAGGGTGCGCTCGAGCACGTCCAGCGTAGGGCGCATCTGCTCGACCATCGCCGACGGCTTGTCGGAGGCATAGACGCCGAACACGAGACGGACCTCGGCCGAGGCGCGCGAGCTGGAACCGGCCAGCACCGCCGCCGCGGCGCAAGCTGCCCAGACGAGCGCGCGGACGGGTCGGCAACGAGAGGCTGGAGAGTGCCGCAAGTCGTTCATGCACCGCCCAAATTCCCCGGGAGCCGAGCGGGGCGCCTCAGGACGAACAGAGAAACAGGGGTCGATTAGAGGCCAGATTGATTAACGGAACTTTAATGGGGTTGGCACTGGGCCAGGCCGGGCCGGTCCAGGCGCGGTTCAGGTGCGGAGCCTCAAAGGCGCCCGCGATTGTTGCGGGGGCTGCACGCGTATAATGTGCAGCAATCGCGAACGGATCCGCCGCAAGGCGCCTCGGAATTCTCCATGATCAACGCTGCCGTGATCGGCCTGGGGCGCTGGGGCAGGGCTATCGTCGAAGCGGTACAGGGCCGCAGTCACCGCCTGCGGTTTGTCCGCGGCGTCAGCAAGGAGACCGAGGCGGCGGGCTTCGCCAAGGCCCATGGTCTCGCCTTCTCCCTCGAGTTCGGCGATGTCGTTACCGATCCCCGGATCGACGCCGTGTTTCTGGCAACACCGCATTCGTTGCACGTCGAGCAGATTCTGGCCGTGGCGGCAGCCGGCAAGGCGGTCTGGTGCGAGAAGCCGTTGGCACTCACCCGCCAGCAGGCCGAAAGGGCCGTCGATGCGTGTGCCAAGGCTCGCGTGCCATTTGCGCTCGGCAACAACAAGCGCTGCTTCCCGTCGATGCGCGAACTCAAGACGGTCGTCGCGGGCGGTGGCTTGGGCGAGATGCTCCATATCGAGGGGCACTTCACGAACGAGCATTCCACGCGGGTTGCGGGCGGCTGGCGCGATGATCCCGACGAGTCACCAGGGGGTGGCATGACAGGGGCGGGACTTCACGTTCTCGACGCGCTGGTCAATCTCGGCGGGCCGATCGCCGCGGTCGATGCCCGGCTGTTTTCGCGCAAGGCGCCCCCCGACCCCCGCGACGTCGCCGCGGCCTTCGTCGAGTTCGAAAATGGCGGGACGGGTCAGATCGCCACGGTCCGCGCCGGTCCGCCGTTCTGGCGCGTCCATGCGTTCGGCACCAAAGGCTGGGCCGAAGCACGCGGGGAAACGCAGATCACCGTGGCCCCCATCGGCGAGACGCCATCGACACGGTCATATCCCGAGGAAAATTCGCTGAGGACCCTGATAGAGGCATTCGCCGAGACGATCGAACGCGGAACGCCGTTTCCTGTGACGGCCGCCCAGATGCTGCACGTGACGAGCGCGTTCGAGGCGATCGTCAGGTCCATCAAAACCGGCGCGCCGGTGAAGGTTGCCTGATCGCGTTCTCAGCCTCGACCGTGCTCTCGTAACACTTCGGCGGCAATCCGGTGTGCGTCGTTGGCGGCGGGAATGCCGCAATAAAGCGCCAGCAGCAGGAGAACCTCCTGGATCTGCTCGGCGGTGCAACCGTTCTTCAGGGCGCCTTTGAGGTGCACGCGCAGCTCGTTGGCGTGCCCTGCGGCTGCCATCATGGCGATCATCGTCAACGATTTGGTGGCCGGCGGCAGGGCCGTGCGGCTCCACACGTCGCCGTAGGCGTAGGCGTTGATGATGTGCTGGAGCGGCTTGCCGAACTCGCCGCACGCCGCCATCCGCTGGTCAACCGCCTCGCGGCCGAACATTTCGATCCGTAGCTCGAGACCGCGCCGATATTGATCCTGGTCGTCTGCCATGGCCCCCTCCGTCAGCTCTCCGCCTTATTGCTTCGCCAAATGCGCCTTTTCGCGGACATCGTCCCAGCGTTCGTATTCGCTCGTCATGAAGTTTCCGAACTGCTCGGGCGTCGAGCCCTTGACCAGGACACCGACTGCGATGAGGTGCCTCTTCACCTGTTCCTGCTCCATGACGTCGTTGATGACGCGGTTGAGTTTTGCAACGACCGCCGTCGGCGTCTGCTTGGGTGCAAAGACGCCGTACCACGTGGTGACGTCGTAACCCGGCAGCACGCCGGAGTCAGCCGCAGGTGGCACCGGGGGCACGGCCGGAAAACGGTCCTTGCCGGTGACCGCCAGCGCCTTGAGCTGGCCGCCCTCGATCTGGCCGATCAGCGCCGAAACGGTGTCGAAGATGACGTCGGCCTGTTTGCCGAGCACCGCATTGATCGCCTCGGGCGTGGTCTTGAACGGCACGTGCAAGAGATCGATTCCCGCCATTTGCTTGAACATCTCCCCCGCGAAATGCTGGGTGGCGGCAAAGCCCGGGCTGGCAAAAATGAGCTTGCCGGGATTCGACTTGGCAAGCGCAACCAGCTCTTTCACGTTGTTGGCCGGAAAATCCGGGCGGGTTGCGATCAGAAGGCTCGCCGTCGCGACCTGCGTGATCGGCGCGAAGGCCGTGGTGGTGTCATAGGGCATGGATTTGCGCGTGGTCGCGGCGATGATCTGGCCCGCCGTCATGATGCCGATCGTGTAGCCGTCCGGTGCCGCCTTTGCGACGATGTCGTTGCCGATGATCCCGCCGGCACCCGGCTTGTTTTCGACGATGACCGGCTTGCCGAGCTTTTCCTGCATCGCGTCGGCAAGAATGCGGCCGATGATATCCGCGCCGCCGCCGGGCCCGAAGGGCACAACCATGCGAATGGTCTGCTGCGGATAGTCCTGCGCCGACGCAGACCAGGACAGGCCCGCGACGATCAGTATGACGCCGATACGGCTCGGGCATCTCATGGCGCCACTCCCCCAGGAAGCCGCGGGTTCAGTTCCGACCCGCGCAATTGAGCGAGCTTCGCCTGCCTGTACCCGCGCTTCAAGCAGATTTGGCTGAATCTGGTTGATCAGGGACTGTCCGTTCCTGTTGCAAAAATCCACTCAGCGGATTCCCTGCGAAAAGATGTCCCCTTTTCGTCTCGTTTCAGACATTCGCTGACGTGATCCCGATGTCTGCGAAGTGGGCACTTCTCGGACATCCGGGCGTGTAAGCCGGCGTCCGATGTCGAGGGAACGCGGACATGTGCGCGGCCCCATTTACGCTGCAGACTCAAAGTTCCCTGACTATTTCGCCTACTAGACATGTTTGCGCTTGCGCGAGCTTGCGTGCGGCGTAACTTCTGAAATTCAGACTGAGCGGAGCGTGCCCGTCGGGCCCACCGCCTTTTTCATTCTTCGTCATCCCCTGGCGCGTCCGGGATATCCATTGTCCATCCCGGGTCCGCATGGATGCCCGCGTAACGGGGGCGTGACGTTTTCCCTTGATGAGGCTCACATGAAGCGCTGCGCGACATGCGGCATGCGCAAGCCCTTGAGCGCGTTCTTCGCCCGGCCGAAGACGGCGCGTGGCAAGTGGCGCTCCGAGTGTAAGCTCTGCGCGCTGGCTTACCAGCGTCGCCGAAATGAAGCATCACGGCGATGGATTCGCGAATACGCGGCTGGCTGGCGGCGGAACAACCAAGGACTCGTCGCGAGCGCCAAGGCGTTCGTTCAGCACGCGGGTAAGCGCCCGTTTCGGCTCCGGCAGTATTATCGCATGCGGCACGAGGCGATACTGGCCTATGGCGGCTATCGCTGTGCCTGCTGCAAAGTTCGCGAGGCAATGTTCCTCACGATCGACCACATCAATAACGATGGCGCGCGCCATCGCCGGCGGGTTGGGGTCTCTGTTCGCTTCTTCCAATGGCTCAAGCGCAACGGCTATCCCAAAGGATTCCAGGTTCTGTGTTCGAACTGTAACCAGGGCCGTCACCGGAACGGCGGCATTTGTCCGCACAAAGATCGGATGGCGAAACCACGTCGCCGAGGCCGACTCACTCCACGATGATCTTGCCGACCATGCCCGCCCAGTCGTGGTCGGCGCAGGTCATGGCGTAGGTGCCGGCCGCCGGGGCGCGAAACACGAGATCTTTGGACTCGCCCGGCTGCACTAGGATCTCGCGCCCTTCGCCGCTCAGGATATCAGGCGTCTCGATCTGCGCCGCCTTGAAGAAGTCGGGCGCGGTCAGCTCGTGCGTCTCCTTGCCCACGTTCTGCAGGTGAAGCCGGTACACCGCGCCGTGCTCGAGATGCAGGTCCGACGGCACGAACGCGTATTCCTTGGCCTGCACGGTCACGAGTTTGGGCGCGTCCTGCGCCAGGAGGCTGGTGGCCTGGCTGGCGGCGACTGCTGCGACGAGTCCCGCCAGTGTTGCGATCAATCCCGTTTGAATATTCGTTGCCACGTTTGACCTCCAGCCCCTGGCGCCCGGCGCGTGTTGGCGATAATAGATGACGTGAGAGGAAACGAACCGCGCGGCCCGTCTCCAGGGCCGCCATCCCGTCAGAACAAACACAACACCGACTAGAATATTCCGTGCTCACCCTCATCGTTCTGTCTGCCGCGGCCTTCGTCGCCGGCATCATCAACTCGCTCGCCGGCGGCGGCAGCCTGGTGACGTTTCCGGCGCTGCTCTTCGCCGGCTTGAACCCCATCGACGCCAACGCCTCGAGCGTGGTGGCGCTGATCTCCGGCACATTCTCGGGCGCCTGGGCCTACCGTGACAAGATCCTCGACATCCGCGAAGTGAAGGTCACCAGCTTCCTCCTGGTCAGCCTCATAGGCGGGCTGCTCGGGGCCTTGCTCCTGCTGTGGACGCCCACCTCGGTCTTCGCTGGGCTCGTGCCCTGGCTGGTGCTGTTCTCGACCGTGGTATTTGCGGTCGGCAACGCAGCACCGCTCGAGCTGATCCAGCGGCTCAGCATCGGTCCCCGCGGCGCGATCGCGGTTCATTTCGTGATCTCGCTCTACGGCGGCTATTTCGGCGGCGGCATCGGCTTTTTGATGCTGGCCGCCCTCACGCTTTATGGCATGCGCGACATCAACGCCATGAACGGCCTCAAGATGATGCTGGTCGGGCTCATGGGCCTCACCTCGATCGTCGCCTTTGCCGTCGCCGACGTCATCCGCTGGCCCGAGACCGTGCCGATGCTGATCGCCTCGCTGATCGGCGGCTATGTCGGTGCGCACGGTGCACGACAGATCGACCAGCGCCTGGTCAAAGGCTTCGTCGTGGCGCTTGGCGTGGGCCTCACCGTCTACTTCTTCTGGCACGGGGTGTAGACTTGGGACTTCGCCCAGGTGAGGGAGGTCGAGGATGTCTGAGGCAGCGAAAGCCGTCGCCGTGCATTACGGCCGCAAGGACCTGGGTAGCGCCATTCTCGAGGCACTGGCTGCGTCGGGAAAGGACGTCGCCCGCCTGACACCCGACGACCTGGCGCCGGTCGACGAGTTCCACACCGGCCAGCGCGGCGCCACGATGCGGCTGGCCGATCTCGCGAAGGTGACCGGCGGCGACCGCGTGCTCGACGTCGGCAGCGGCATCGGCGGGCCGTCGCGGTACCTCGCACAGAAATTCGGCTGCCACGTCACGGGAATCGATCTGACGCCCGAGTTCGTCGCGGTCGCAACCATGCTCGCCGAGCGCACCGGCCTCGCGGGCCAGGGGACCGGCAAGGTGGTCTACCGCCAGGGCAACGCGCTCGACCTGCCGTTTGGCGATGCGACCTTCGATCTCGTGTGGTCGCAGAACGCGGCCATGAACATCGCCGACCGCGAGCGCCTCTATCGCGAAATGCGCCGCGTGCTCAAAGCCACCGGCCGGCTCGCCTTCCAGGACGTGGCGCGCGGGCCGGGCGGGGAGCCGTTCTATCCCACGCCGTGGGCCAAGGATGCGACCATCAGCTTCGTGTTCACGCCTGAGGCGACCCGGACCGCCCTCGAACGCGCGGGATTCCGTATCGCCGCCTGGCACGAGCCGAACAAGGAGGCGCTGGACCAGGCGATCGCGCGCGCGAAATCGGTCGCCGGCGCGCCGCTGCCGCCGCTCGGCCTTCATCTTTTGATCGGTCCGGATTTCCCCCTCGTGGCCGCCAACATGCTGCGCAACCTGCAGGACGCGCGGATCACCCTGATCAACGCGGTCCTCGCGCCGCTCTAGCGTCAGTGCGAGCGAAGGGAAGAAATCCATCCGGTCACGGCGGAAGCGCGGGCCTGGATTTGGCTACGCGCGGGCGGCGAATGCCAGGCTGCGCGTGCGCCGATAGCGTGCGACTAGGACGCTGATGAGCACGAAATTCAGCGCATTGAATGCAATGCCCGTCGCGAAGGCCGGGGCGTAGTAGCCGAAATAGTCGTAGAGCCTCCCCGCCAGCCACCCGCCCGTCGCCATGCCCCAGCCGCTGCTGAGGAGCAGGGTGGGGATGCGCCAGCCCGCCTCCTGCGGCGGGAAGAGCTCGCGCAGCGCCAGCTCGTAGGAGGGGATGATGCAGGCGAATCCGAGACCGAAGAACGCGGTGACGGTGAACAGGCCGATCTCGTCCTGAGTCAGGATGAGGGCGGTCATCGCCGTCATCTGCCAGCCCGATCCGATCAGGACCGTGTGCAGGCCGCCCACGCGGTCGGAGATCCA
>DATJPD010000051.1:0-4401 GCA_035506575.1 Alphaproteobacteria bacterium | reverse complement strand
CGACCTACACCGGCAGGCGATGCGGATGACCCGCCATCACGCCGACGCGGAGGATCTCGTTCAGGACACGATGGCAAAGGCGTTCGCCGCCTTCGACTCCTTCCGGCCCGAAAGCAACCTCTCCGCATGGCTGTACCGCATTCTGGTCAACACCCACATCAGCAATTGCCGCAAGACACAGCGGCGCCCGGCGCAGCACCTCGCGGAGGGGATCACGGATCTGCACTTTCGGGTGAGCGCCGCCCATTCGGGCGTGGGTCTGCCCTCGGCGGAAGATCAAGCCCTGGAACGCTTCGGCGACCAAGACGTCATCGCCGCGATGCGCGCCCTGCCCGAGCAGTTCCGCACCACGGTGTACTACGCGGACATCGAGGGAATGCAGTGCAAGGAAATCGCCGCGGTGATGGACACGCCGATCGGAACCGTGGTGTCACGCCTCCATCGCGGACGCCGCCGGCTGCGGCTGCTGCTGGCCCAGCCACGTAGGGGCGAGAAATACTACGAATCCAGGGATCTGGCCCAAACGGCGTGATGCCCGTCGTCTCAGCGCGAGTCCAAAAACGTGATGACCGCGCGGACACGGCGATGATCGTCGTCGGTCTCCGGTAGGCCGAGCTTGGTGAGAATGCTGCGGACGTGCTTTTCGACCGTGCCCTCGGTCACCCACAGCCGCCGCGCGATGCCGGCATTGGAGCGGCCCCCGGCCATCAGTTCCAGCACCTCGAGCTCGCGCGGGGACAACGCCGACAGGGGATCGTCGCGCCGCCGCCCGGACACCAGTTCCTGGACGACGGCCGGGTCGACCACCGACGCGCCCTTCGCTATCCGCTGCAGGGTGTCGACGAAGTCGGCCACATCGGTGACCCGGCTTTTGAGCAGGTAGCCGATGCCGCGGCCGCTGGCCAGCAACTCCATCGCATGCTCGACGTCGACATGCGCCGACAGCACCAGGATCCCGGTGTCGGGGAGTTCCTCGCGGATCACCCGGGCGGCCTCGAGGCCCTCGGTGGTGTGGGTGGGTGGCATCCGAATGTCGACAACCACCACGTCGGGGTGGGTTTGGCGCACGAGCGGGAGCAGCTCGACTGCATTGCCGACCTGGCCGACGACGGTGAACCCCGAGCGGTCCAGCAGGCTGGCCAAACCCTCCCGCAGCAGAGTTTCGTCGTCGGCGACCACCGCACGCAACGCAACCGGAGCCGCGCCTGCCTCGGCGGTGCTTGTTTCCGTCGTCAACGCCTGGTCCTTCCCGCGTTGCCTGCTTGAGCAAGCATATTGCACCGCACACCGATATGGGGCTTCGGCGGCGCGAATTTGCCGCGGCGCGATGCAATCGGCCGGTTGGAGGACTTCACTCACGCTTCGGGCTCGGCCAGCGGCAACTGGACCCGCAGCGTGGTGCCGGTTCCGGCTGCGCTTTCTATCGTCAGCGTTCCGCCGAGTGCTTCGACCCGATCGATGAGGCCGGTGAGACCCGACCCGCGGCACGGGTCGGCGCCACCCACGCCGTCGTCGCCGACCTGAAGGCGGAGCCGACCCTCTCGCACTTCGCCGTCGAGCCGCACGACCGAGGGGTGGGCATGCTTGGCGGCGTTCGACAGCGCCTCCGCCACCACGAAGTATGCCGCCGCCGCGACCGAGGGCGGAAGTTTGTCATCGACGTGCAAGTCGAGCTCCATCGGCAGCTCCGAACGATGCGAGAGGGCCTTCAACGCCGGCATCAGGCCGTGTGAAAGCCCGCCCGGATGGATGCCGTGGCATACATCCCTTAGCTCCTGCACCGTCTCGGTGAGCTTGGTGTCGAGCGCACCGAGCTCCTCGCGTACCTCGGAGGCATCGTGCGGCGCGACTTCCTGGAATGCCCGGATCCGCAGGGCCAGGGCGACCAGCCGTTGCTGGATGCCGTCGTGCAAGTTGCGCCCGATGCGTCGCCGGGCGTCGTCGGCCGCCGTCACGATCCGAGCGCGCGACGCCAGGAGATCCGCGCGAGCCTGGGCGTTGGCGATGGCGGTGGCGACCAGGTCGGTGAACTCGGCCATGCGTGCCTCGGCCCCCTGCGGAAGCGGGCCATCGTGGGGGCTCAGCGCAGTCATCGCGCCCCAGAGCGTTCCGCCGACCATGATGGGCGCGCCCACCGCTGCGTAGGAGCCGCCTGGCAGCTCCGGTGGGGACTGCTCGACGAGCCGGGCGGGCGCGCCGGTCTGCAGGACCGGCGCGGCGACGACGCCGTCGATGGGAATCCGGCAGCCGACCGGCAGCGGATCGCCCACACGACGCCAGGCGGCGGCAACGGTGGCCGTACCGTCGGCCTCGAAGCGAAGCAGCCGGGTGATCTCGACATGCAAGAGCTGGCCGACCTCGCGGCAGACGGCGGAGAAAACCTCGTGAGACGGCTCCCCGCGAGCGACGAGTGTGGCAACACGCCGCAAGGCGGCCTGCTCATCGCGGCTGCGCTGCAATGACTCGGCCATCACATTGAAACTGCGCTCAAGTGCGCCGATCTCCGCCTTACCGCTTTGCGGGACGCGCGCGGCGAGGTCACCGGCGGCGAGACGCTGAGCCATACGCGCCGTCCGGCGCACCGGAGCGACGACACCCCGCGCCAGGTAGCCGGCGATGAGGATCGTCGTGATCAGCGAGATGGCGAGCCCGGCGGCCGCGAGCATGCTCGCTTCCCGGTAGGCACGGTCCGCATCGGCCTGAGTAGCGATGCTCTCGGACACCTCGTCCGCGTTATAGCTGTCTACCTCCTGCCGCAGCGCATCCATCCGCGGTCGTCCGATCTCCTCCACCATGCTTTTGACTGATGGGTCTCCGCGTCGCGCGGCATCAACCAGGGGCACCGCGTAGTCGTTCAGATAGGACAGCGCGTCTCGCTGCAACCGCTCGGCCTTCATCTCCTGGGTGGGCGGCTCGGCGAGCTGGCGCAGCGCCGTCAACTTCGCGGGCAGCGCTCGGCTCGCTGCCTCCCACGTCGCAAGGAACCGCTCGTCACCGGTGATGATGAAACCCCGCTGGCTGGCCTCGACGTCGATCAGCTGATTCCTGACCTCCCGGGCCAGGCCGATCTCCTGCTGATTATGTCCAGCAGTAGTTCTGGCCCGGTCCGCGTGCCGCATGGCGAAAATCAGAAAGACAAACACGACCGCGATGACCAGAGCAAGCACAGATGTCGCTGCCACCAGTCGACCAGTGATCCCAACTTTCATCGTTGGCCTCACAACCACATGCACCGGCTCGCACCGGCACGCCCGCCATCCTTGAATGGTTGAGTACACGAATAGTGTGCCGCTTCGCGAGCGCTGGGCAAACAGCCTCGCGGAAACGTGCCGAGTGATCAATCGATTGTGCGCCAAGGCTCCCGGCGCCGCGAGCTTCTTGGTGCTGACCGGGACGAGTTGCGAATGTCGTGGGGCGGCGTTAGCTGCTAGCAGCGCAACATATACCGGCTTGACAACGCTGGTTGTCTGCCCCCCATTGTCGGCGAGTCGCGGTCGGCCGTGGACCGCGGCACGGACGGCACGCACCAGACCCGGAATCCCCATTGGAGTGGACCGGTTTGACCGGTAAGACGTCGATTGCCTGCGTTACTGGGATGTCCGCTCAGCCATGGGTTGGTTCGCCGGCGGCGGCAGTACGTTCCGCCTCCGGCGTGGAGGAGCTTATGAGCGCGAATTCGTCCCGCAGCGCTGCGGTCAGGGTCTGCGGATCGGGGAAACGTTCCGCGTCCGTGATCGCCGTGATCATCGACGTGCCGGCGTACGAAAGCGCTTCGAGGTAGACGCACCCGGGTCGGGCTCACCATGTTGCCGGATGCCGGTGAATCGGCCGCGCGGATCGACACGGGTATCGCGACGGCAACGCATCCGAGCGCTTCGCCTCTTTGCAGCAGCACCTTGCGCAGCGCCCCCGCGACGGCGACAAGCAGTGCGTCGTTGACCGTGGCGCCGTAGTAGTGGGCCGCCGATCGCAATGCGGCATAGCCGACGCCGACGACGTCCAAACGGAGCGGTGCTCCCGCCCGCTGGAATGAGCGAGCACCGCGCCGCGCGTGCGGGTCTAAGGCCACCACTGGCGGCTATCGAGATCCGCAGCAGCCGTAGTGCTTTGAATGTTCCCCGCACGCCGCACAACTTGTCGGATAAGGCGTCGACGGCCAGCAACCTAGCCGAGGGGCGAGGTACCAGAAAGGCGACGTCCGGCAGTCGCGGCGCCTGATCGACCAGGTGCGCCAGCACCTCACCTCGTCATAGGTCGCATCCTTGATCGGCGGGCGTCAATCTGTTCGAGCGTCGCCGTAGGTGACTTTGGGCCCTGGTGTCCCAGCGACCGGGCAGGTGAAGTGGAGCACAGGGCGCCGCCGCTTCAACCTCTTCCGCATGTTTCGGACAGTGATCGGAG
>DATJPD010000050.1:0-10837 GCA_035506575.1 Alphaproteobacteria bacterium | reverse complement strand
CCCGGCACCGCCGGAAAGAATGACAGGATGAATTTGAGTGGAGCCCTGGGCTCGAAACTTGCCCAGATCGACGACCGCGTTCATGGAAAGCCCCGCGCAAAACAATGAGGTGGCTTGTGCGCGAAGCTACGGATGGCGAGTTCCGGCCACCAGTGATCAAACTGTGGCCCCGAGGTCACTCCTCCTGGGACGGCAGGATGACGTGCACGCTGAGGCCGCCGCCGATCCGGTTCGACGCGGTTACCTTTCCGCCGAGCGCCTCGACGTTCCGGCGGACGATCCATAGGCCAAGACCGGAATGGCTTGACGCCTCGCGCGGCGCGGAGCCCGCGCCGCTGCGCGGACGCAGCGAGAAATAACGATCGAAGATCCGGCCCACCTTGTCCGGATCGATCCCCGGCCCCTCGTCTTCGATGTGCAGGTCGACGATGCCATGGTCTTTGATCAGGCTCACCGTGATGTTCGTTCCTACCGGCGAGAAGCTGATCGCGTTGTCCAAGATGTTCTCGATGATCACGTCGAGCACATCGGTGCCCGCGCGAACGACGACGCTTTCTTCGAGATGCCGCGTCAGCCGCAAATTGCGCTCGGCCAGGACCTCGCGGTAGCGCAAAAGCGCCTCAGCAAGCGTCAAGGTGAGGTCCACCCGCCGCTGCGGAGCCTCGATCAGATCGGCCGTGGTGTTGTCGAGCCGCTGCGCAGCGGCGATGAGCGCACGCAGCCGTTCGAGCGACGAATCGACAAGCACCAGGGCACGGCTGGTCCGTTCGTCGTCCTTGGGCAGCTGGCGCCGCAGTGGCTCAAGCGCGGACTGGATTGTCGCGATCGGCCCTTTGAACGAATGGGCGTTGTCCTCCGCCGCCTGGCGAATCTCCCGCGCGATACGCCTGAGGTCGAGAACCAGCCGGTCGAAATCGAGCGCCACGCTGGACAGCTCGGGCACGACGTTGCGCGCCGTAAACGAATATTCGCCGACGCGGCCGTGGCGAATCTCGCGCGCCACGGTCCGGAAGTGGCGGATATTGCGCCAGACGCTCAGCGCGATCAGTGCTGCGAGCAGCGCCACGACCAGATAGCTGAACGTCGCGATCCGGACCGCGTGCGTCTGCCAGTACGGCCGGCCGATCGACGTCTTGAGGAACTCGGATGTCGTGTGCGAGGAGATGAGCACCCAGCACCCCCATCGGCTGCGGATGGGAATCACCGATGTCAGGACTTCCTCCTGCCCGCTCGGCTGACGATAGCGAATCTCCTGACGCTCGTCGGCGGTGCACGTCGCGGACAGCTGCGGCAGGATGTTGTTGCGCTCGAGACTGTCGAGCTGAGCCCCCAGCTTCGCAGGATCGATCGGCGGCGCCGATGCGACATAATAGAAGGAGCCTGTCCCCTGGCGACCGAGTGGCTGCAGCATCAGCTGCAAATCCGTACCGTCGTCTCCAAAGGTCTGCAGTGTCGCATTAAGCGATCCGACCGGCACGCCCTCCGGCCGGTCGAGGACCGGCCGCAGCGCCTCCGCCACCAGCCAGCTTCGTTGCTGGATGCTGTGCGTCACGAGTTCGCGCATCTGCTCGTCGGCGATGCGGAACTGGCCATACAGCACGATTGGCACGGCCACGAAGATGCCGACGAGCGCGATCAGCTTGCCCGTGAGCGAAAAGAACACCCGCCGAAGCAAGCGCCGGATCGCGCGCACGGCCTTCCTCGGCCGGCGGCGCATCGTCGCCGCAAAGCCAAACGGCGCCGCGCCGGCCCGGTCGGCCGCGCGCGCGGGCGCGTCCGCGCTAGGCCGCGACGGAGGCGGCGCTACGCCAGCGATAACCGAACGCTGGGAAATTTTCGATCTCGCAAAAGCCGTCATCGAGCGCCCGGAACTTGGTCCGTATCCGCTTCATCGACGAGCGTACATTCGTGCGATAACCGTCCTCGCCGCTGCCGGCGATGAACCCAGCATGATGAACGCAGTCGTAGATCGCCCTATAGGTCACGTACTCGCCGGCACGCGTCACCAGAAGATGAACGATGTTGAATTCGGTCACGGTCAGCGTGACGTCGGTCCCATTCCAGTACGCGCGGCTGATCGAAGGGCGCAAAGTCAGGGGCCCGCAGCGCACGTCCTCCGCAGCCGGCAGCTCGGTCGGCCGTTTGCCGGAATCGACGATCAGGCGGATGCGTTTGGCGAGGATATCGACGCCGCGCGTCTTATCGACAAAATCGAGGGCTCCTCCCTCCAGGGCAGCGCTTTCGTACGTGGTCGCCGGAACGCCGGTCAGGAACACCACCGGGACCTGGATGCCACGGCGGCGCAGCCGCGGCAGGAGATCGAGACCGCACCCGGTCGGCAGCTTCCAGTCGAGGATAATGACGTCGGCAGTGTCGCCCTGTGCCAGCAGGTCGAACATGGCGGCACCATCGGCAAGCGCCACGACCTCGAACCCCAGATCCGCGAGCGCGATGGTGGTCGCCTCGCGAAACGCGTCATCATCATCGACGAGGAGCAGCTTGATGCGTTTCTCGGACGCCTCCAGCTCACCGCTCATGGGCGCGGGCTTCGAGCTCGGCCAGGCAGAGACGTTTTCCGGCTGCGGATTTGTCATCGTTGATCACCTCATAAGCAAGCGCGCGGTAGGTCCGCGTTTCAACGTCGGGGTAGAGCATGAAATCGACCGTGCAGATTCTATTTTGGTACCGCCAGGTCTTGCCTGGCGGCTGGTCCTCGCGCTGCAGCGAGGGCTTGCCGAGCCGCTCCACCAGCTGCGCTTCTCCCAGGCCCACGTACGGGCCCGCAGCGCTCGAGCTGGCCTCGGCGACCAGCGTGCGCGGCGGATTCGCGGCCTGTGCAGAGACCGTCTCGGGTGCCGGACGCGGCCTTGCATGTGCAACGACCATCTTTGGGTGGCTCTTGTGCGCCTGCCTGTCCGGTGCCTGGTAGCCTTCACATCCGGAGACGGCGGCAACCACGGCGAGACAGAAAGGACTCCACCGACGAACCAGCGTCCCGCAAGTCATGGCCATTTTTCTGGACTGATGAAATGTCCAGCCTCCGCTTGAGATATTCTCCCGAATCAACGCACATCGACCGTGTACGCATGAGAACCAAATCAACTCACGAAATATTCACGGGCGGCGGAGGAACGCGACACCATGGCGTGTCTTGGTTTTGAGAAAACGATGACGTGCCGCGTCACGATGACTCCCCTTCTCCTCGGCCGCATTCGAGCCATCGGCTGTACCGCCGTAGTTCGTCCAGCAATCTTGGGAGAGGTGCAGCGCTATTCAATTACGCGCAGTCAAAATCGTGATAGAGGCCCACAATTGTCACAGTATTCGTGAGGATTTTGCAGCGCGATTTGGACGCCACCACTTGCGAGCGCCATATCGCGGCGCGCGTTCGACCCAACATCGTGTCGGTTGTCGTGACAGATCTTGACGCGTCTTCGTCACGCGCGCTCATGCATCGAACCCGGTGCGGGCCACGCGACTCATTTTGAGCCCGTAGCGCCGGCGACGCAGCCCGCGCGCTACGCGTTCAGCGCGGCTTGCATCCGGTCGGTCACGCCTTTCAGTCCGCTTTGCTCCAGAACCGAGGAAAACTCGTCGCGCTTCGTGATGATCAGACTCACGTTTTCCACCGTGACGTCGTCGATCTTGTACGAGCCTGGTGTTCCCTTCACACGGAATTGCACGCTGATCGGCGCCTGATTTGGCCGCACGATTTGCGCGGTGACGGAATTCTCGTCCGCACCGAGCGGGCGGATAGCCGTCGTCTTGAACCCTTCGCCCTGATAATGAGAGAACTGATCGGCGTAGATCGCGGCGACGTAGTTGCGGAAAGTATCAAGGTACTTCTGCTGTTCCTCGGGCGATGCGCGGTTCCAATAGCGGCCGGCGACGAACCTTCCGATCGTGGGCACATCGAAGTTGTCCGAGAACAGCACCCGAAAGCGGTCGCGCCGCTGCGCTTGGGACAGATTGGGCGCCCGGATGATGTCGAGCACGGTCGTGCCGAGATTTTCGATGAAGGCTTTCGGGTCAGACGCGGGCTGAGCTGCGCCGGCAGGGGCGCTTGCAAGCGCCGTCGCCGCGGCAGCGGCGGCGACGAACAGCCGCAGAAGATCGCGTCTGTCGAATCGTTGGCGGCGGCACCATGGAGCGCGGTTTGGACCCTTAGCCATCATTCTCTCCTTCCGGCGTCAATCGCTCAGCCACCGTGCGCCTGCGCGGTGATGACGCATAAGATCACGGTCAGTCCGAAAATTCCCAGCGCCGTACCTATCGCCGTTGACGTAGCCATGGCACGGGCGTAGCGCGACGCAAGCCGCGCCAACGCCGGAGGCAATGAATCGTCGCCTGCCCTGAATGCCGCGTTCACCGCGATTATGTGGGAGCGATATGTCTCGACGCGCTCGGCGATCAGCGGATGAGCCGCGAGAAAGGCCTCGAGGTCGGCGGCGTACGGGGTCGCGGGGTCGCCGTCGATGTAGCTGTGCAGATCGGCCTCGGAGATCTGCCAGCCGGCGGCGGTAAACCTGGCAGGCCCCCTCCTCGTGAGCGCGTCTGGCGGTTGCCTCGTGCGATGACCGGCGCGGCGGCGCCGCCAAGCGTCGAAGGTAACTCTCCATGTAACAGGCACGGCCTCACCTCAGGGACAAAAATGGGACCTGGGGAATGGACGGCGCGGCGCAACGTTTATTCCGCGAGGCAAAATAATAGCGCATCGAGGTACTTAAATGTCGCGCATTTGTATCCAGCCGCCCCGGAATGAACACAGCCATTATGCGTCCGTGGCGACAATGATCCGCCGTCACCACGAGCCGCGATCGGCGTGGCACGGCTATTGATACCCGACAGCCATTCGTGAGTTCAGCCAGGAGTCGAGTTCGATGACACGACGTGTTCGCAAAGCGGTGTTTCCGGTCGGCGGCCTCGGCACGCGCTTCCTGCCCGCGACGAAGGCCATGCCGAAGGAGATGCTGCCGCTCGTCGACAAGCCGCTCATCCAGTACGCGGTCGAAGAAGCCAGCGCCGCCGGGATCGAAGAATTCATCTTCGTCACCGGGCGCGGCAAGACGGCCATTGAAGATCACTTCGATCACAGCTACGAGCTCGAAGATCTGCTGACCCGCCGCGGGAAGACCAAAGAGCTCGAAGCCCTCCGCCGCGGATTGCCGAGCCCGGGCAAGATCGCCTACACGCGCCAACAGCAGCCGCTCGGCCTCGGTCATGCCGTGTGGTGCGCGCGCGAGCTGGTGGGCAACGAGCCCTTTGCGGTTCTGCTCGCCGACGACGTCATCCTGGCCGAGCGGCCGTGCCTGGCGCAGATGGTCGACGCGTATGAGCAGGCGGGCGGAAACCTCGTCTCGGTGATGGAAGTGGCGCGCTCGGAGGTCAGCAAGTACGGCGTCCTCGACGTGGGCACGGTGCGCGGTCGGCTGATCGAGGCGCGCGGCATGGTCGAGAAGCCGTCCTATGCGGACGCGCCGTCGACCCTGGCCGTGATCGGGCGCTATATTCTCGACCCGAACATCTTCGCGCATCTGGAGCGCGTGCGGCCCGGCGCCGGCGGCGAGATCCAGCTGACCGACGCCCTGGCCAGCATGCGCGGCGAATGCCCGCTCAACGGCTATCGTTTCAGCGGCCGCCGCTTCGACTGCGGGGACAAGATCGGGTTCTTCGACGCGACGATCGCCTACACGCTGGCCCGCCCTGACCTGGGGACGGCGGCGCGGCGGATCGTCGATCACTATGCCGCACCGGCCCGGCCCGAGCGGCTCCACGCGCATCGCGGCCGCGAGGCCGACGTCAGCGTCGGCGGCGCCGCCGACTAACTCAGCCGCGAAGATCGATTGGACGTCAACTCGAGATCGGGGGAGCCCGTGCCTGGCCATATCTTTCATTCGTCCATCCTGCGCGAATACGACATCCGGGGCGTCATTGGAAAGACGTTGGGCGAGCCCGATGCGCGGGCGCTCGGCGCCGTCATCGGCACCATGGCCCTCGCGCGCGGCGGCACCGCTGTGGCGCTCGGGTGGGACGGGCGGCTCAGCTCCCCCGCCCTCGCCCAGGCCGCGGCCGAAGGCCTCGCCTCCACGGGTGTGGAGGTCCGGCGCATCGGCATCGGCCCGACGCCGATGCTGTACTTCGCCGACAAAACCATGAAGACCGCAGCCGGCGTGATGGTGACCGGCTCGCACAACCCGCCCGACTACAACGGCTTCAAACTGGTGATGGGCGGCGGTCCGGTCTACGGGGAGATGATCCAGGACATCGGCGCCCATGCACGTCGTGGCGAACTTGCGTCCGGGGCCGGGCGCATCGTCGACCGGCCGATGCTCGATTCGTATGTGGAGCGGCTGCTCCACGACGTGAACATCAGCCGTCCGCTCACCGTCGCGTGGGACGCGGGCAACGGCGCCACCGGCGAGGCGTTGCAGCGGCTGTGCGCCCGGCTGCCGGGCCGGCACATCCTGTTGAACGAGACGATCGACGGCACTTTTCCCGCACACCACCCCGACCCGACATTGCCCGAGACCCTCGAACAGCTGCGCGCGGCCGTCGCGAAGAACGGCTGCGATCTCGGCGTCGCCTTCGACGGTGACGGCGATCGGATCGGCGTCATCGACGGCCAGGGACGCATCCTGTGGGGCGACCAGATCCTGGTTCTGTTGGGCGGCGAGATCCTCGCGCGCAAACCGGGCGCCACCATCATCGCCGACGTCAAGACGAGCCAGGTGCTGTTCGACGAAATCGAGCGTCTCGGCGGCAATCCGCTGATGTGGCGCACCGGGCACTCGCTCATCAAGGTGAAGATGGCCGAGACCGGAGCGCCGCTTGCGGGGGAGATGAGCGGCCACATCTTCTTCGCCGACGGCTATTACGGTTACGACGACGCCTTGTACGCAGCCATCCGGCTGCTCAACGTGATCGCGTCGTCCGGCCAAAGCCTGGCGGCGCTGCGCGACCGCCTGCCGGCGACGATCAGCACGCCCGAGCTGCGTTTCCCATGCACGGATGACCGTAAATTCGCGGCGGTCGCAGAGGTGAAGTCACGCCTCGAGGCGGCGCATGCGGACGTCAACACGATCGACGGCGTGCGGGTGCGCACGAATGACGGCTGGTGGCTGCTCCGTGCCTCCAACACGCAGGACGTGCTCGTCGCGCGCTGCGAAGCCGCGACGGCCGCGGGGCTGCGCCGCCTGCAGCAGGCGCTCATCGAGCAGTTGCGCGAGAGTGCCGTAGAAACGTCCGCCATCGAGAAGCTGCTGGCCCCGGGCCTGCAGAGCGAAGCCGCCGACTAAGGTCGGCGCGTCCCGGTGTTGAGCGGCGCTGCGTCGGTCGGCGCCGCATCCCACCCCTCCTCGATCATGCGGTGGAGAGCCGCCCGTCCGCGCGACAGGCGCGACATCACGGTGCCGATCGGCACGCCGAGCATGTCAGCCACGGCCTGGTAGCTCATCCCCTCGAGGCCGACCAGAAGCACGACCTCGCGCTGCTCGAACGGCAGCGCGGCGATGGCCCGCGCCACGTCGCCGAGCTCGAGCGAAAGCAGCTGACCCGCCGGCTCGGACAAGACGGCGCCTTCGCCGGGGCTTTCGTCATCCAGCCGGACCGTGGCGCGATGCCGCCGGGTCACGGTCAGACGGTCGATATAGGCGTTGTGGAGGATCGTAAACAAATAGGCGCGCATGTCGCGGATGCGCGTCCAGAAATGCTGGCGCGCCAGCGCCCGCAGCAGCGTGTCCTGCACCAGCTCATCGGCCTCGGCGGCAGAGCCCAACAGCGCACAGGCGTAGCGCCGCAGATCGACGATGTAACGCTCGATGGTCTGTTCGCGCCCGCGCAACCGCACCTCGACGCCGCAGTCACGGAGGCACGATAAATGGCGCCGGGTAACCCTGCTCGTGACAAAAACCGGATCGTGGTAACGCAGATGAAGGGACGCGGGTCATCCCGCCATGCGCCAAAACCCGTCAGACGTTCACATGCGGCGGCGCTGTCAGGAAGGCGTGCATGGCATGCCAGAACTGCTCGCGGTTGATGCCCAGCGCCAGCGAGTGGGCAAGACCCGGCAGGATCGCCACCTGGCGGTCGCCGTTGGGCAGTTTGCGGTAGAAGTCGAGGATGTCCTCGTTGGTGGCGATGCCGTCATACTCGCCGCGCAGGATCTGGACAGGTGCGAGCACTTTCTCCGGCTGGACCACCGGCAGGTGCGCGGTCATGTCGAGATAGGTGCCGGTCGGAACAGTCTCGCCGTATTTCAGCTCGAGGTTGGCCAGATATTCGCCGACCCTGGGATCCGACGTGCCCGGCTTGTCGCGGGTGAAGATGCTCATGATCATCTCGCGGTCGCGCTTGCGGCGGTTGTGCGTCTTGAAATACTCGACCTGCTCGGCGCGCTTGGTCAGGGTCGGCGAGCCTTTGCCGGTGTAAGTCAAGGCACAGAGCACCAGCCGGTTGACGTTGTCGGGCCGGACCGCCGCGAACGCCGCGGCGCGCAAGGCGCCCGAGGACTCGCCGAAGAAATGCATGCGGCTCTGGCCGGTCTCGCGCTTCACGACCTCAATCGCCGCTTTCAGATCCTCCACGCCGCTCGCGATGTCGGAGTTGCCCGAGGTGACCGTCGAGCGGCCATAGCCCTCGTGGTCCATGGTCCACACGTCGAACCCGTGGCGCGCGAACACGTTCATGATCGAATACTCGCCCAGCCCGGGCGGCGTCAGGTCGAACGCCAGGGACGAAATGGACGACCCGTGCACGAGGAACAGGATCGGCCGCGCGTGTTCGCCCTTCTGCGGCGCACCGAGGCGCTTGCGCGACATGTAGAGCTTCACGTCGCCTTTTTGCGCCCAGTATTCGCCGCGCCAGATCTGGGCGCCGGCCGATTTCGCCGGGGTTTCGGCGCGCGCCCGCCCGCTGCCGAAGGCCGCCGCGAGCAGACCGCCAACCCCGACGCCCTTCATGATCGAGCGGCGCGACGCGCCGTCACCGGCTGAGAACATCGTTTCCTCCTGACTTTATCTTTCCCGCCGCAGCGGGTTCGCTCATATTAGTCCGAATACCGCAACAAAGCACAGGGAGGACACATGCGCGCCATCATCATCGGCCTGGCCGCGGCGGCGGCAATGGCCGCGGCGCCCGCCGGCAACGCACAGACATACCCGACGAAGCAGATCCGCCTCCTGGTGCCCTACCCGCCCGGAGGCGCCGTCGACATCGTGGCGCGCACGTTGAGCCAGCAGCTGTCGCAAGACTGGAACGCGCAGTTCGTGGTCGACAACCGCCCGGGTGCGGGCGGCGTGATCGCGACCGAGATCGTCGCCAAGGCGCCGGCCGACGGGTATACGCTGATCATGGTCGCGACCGGCCACGCCTTGAACCACTACTTCTACAAGACGCTGCCCTACGACACGTTCAAGGACTTCACGGCCATCACCGAGGTCGGCAACGCGCCGAACATCCTGCTCGCGGCCAACAACTTCCCGATCAAGACGGTCGGCGACCTGATCACGATGGCCAGGGAGAAGCCGGGTCAGATCTCCTACGGCACGGCGGGCACCGGCACGTCGCCGCATCTGGCCGGCGAGCTCTTCGCCTACATGGCCAAGGTCAAGATCGTGCCGGTCCCGTACAAGGGCGGTGCGCCGGCGCTGGCGGACCTGGTCGCCGGGCAGATCCCGATCACGTTCAACAACATCCCGGAATCGTTCGGCCAGATCAAAGGCGGCCTGGTGCGCCCGATCGCCGTCACCACGGCGGCGCGCTCGCCGGTCCTGCCTGACGTGCCGACCGTGGCCGAATCCGGCATCCCCGGCTACGACACCGGCGTGTGGTGGGGCGTGATCGGACCCGCAGGACTGCCGGCTGCGGTCACCGCCAAGCTGCACGATGGCTTCGTCGCCGCCGTGCATACGCCATCAGTGGCCCAGCATCTCACCCAGCTCGGCGCGATCCCGATCGGCAACACGCCCGCGGAGTTCGAGCAGGTGATCCGCGCCGAGTCCGACAAGTGGGCGCCGATCATGAAGGCCGCCGGCATCGAGCCCCAATGACCGCAATCCCGAGCTGCAAGCCGCCGCTGCTGCCCATTCCGCCGCGGCTGAAGACGCCCGCCGGCGCGTGCGACACCCATGCGCATGTGTTCGGTCCGGCGCAGCGCTACCCCTACGCGGCCGACCGCAGCTACACCCCGCCCGATGCGCCGCTCGACGCGTATCTCGCGATGCTGGACACGCTCGGCTTCGCCCGCGGCGTGCTGGTGCAGGGCAGCGCGCACGGGCGCGACAACTCGGCCATGCTCGATGCGATCGCGGCCAACCCGCAGCGCCTGCGGGGGGTGGCTGTGGCCGACCGCTCCATCGGCGACGGCGAGCTCGACCGCTGGGACCGCATCGGCATCCGCGGCCTGCGCTTCAACCACTTCTTCCGCGGCGGCAGGCTGCATTACGGCGGCGGGGTCGGCCTCGACGAGGCCAAGGCGATGGCCGGCCGGCTCAACGCACGCGGCTGGCACGTGCAGTTGTGGATCGACGTCAAGGACCTGCCCGACGTGAGTCCGGTGCTCGCCTCCTGGCCGGTCGACGTGGTCATCGACCATATGGGCCGCACCGACGCGCACGCGGGCACGGAAACGGAGGGCTTCCGAGCGCTGCTGCGCTTCCTCGAGAGCGGACGCTGCTGGGTCAAGCTTTCGGGCGCGCATCGCCTCTGCGACGACTGGCCGGACTACGCCCCGGCGCGGCCGTTCCACGACGCGCTCGTGCGCGCCAACCCCGACCGCCTCGTGTGGGGCACGGATTGGCCCTATCCGCGCATCGATGCCGAGATGCCGAATGCCGGCCAT
>DATJPD010000049.1:0-92272 GCA_035506575.1 Alphaproteobacteria bacterium | reverse complement strand
TTATAAACGTGGCATAGACCCATAAATTTCTTCATAAATCTGACGCGAAAGGAGCTTTCTCGATGGCCGGAAGCGGTCCGCAGGTAGCCTTTGCTGCGGCGCATGCACGAGGCGAGACGGGCACCGACTGGGGCCGCCTGGCGCTCGACTGCGTGAGCCAGCTGGGGCCGGCCGCCGATCGTGCCGACCTCGGCTTCCTTTACGTAACCGACGCTCTCGCGGCCCATCTGCCGAAGATCGTCGCCTTGTTGCGCCAGTCGACAGGCGTGAAGACCTGGACCGGCAGCGTGGGCGTCGGCATCGCGGCGACCGGGGCTGAATATTTCGATTGTCCCGCGATGGCGGTCCTTGTCGCCTCGTTGCCGAAGGACGCCTGGCGCCTGATCCCCAACCTCGAACGTGACGATCCGGAGGCCGCAGGGGCGGCGCTTGCGGCGGTGAAACAATGGGTGGACGCGCAGCCGAGCGGACCGTTGACCGGGCCGCCGTTTGGCGTCGTGCATGCCGATCCGCGCAATCCTGAGCTGCCGCGGCTCGTCACCGGTCTCGCCGATGCGGTGTCCGGATTCCTGGTCGGCGGGCTTGCGTCCTCGCGCGGCGCCATGGATCAGGTGGCGGGCGAGGTCGTGCGCGGCGGCGTCTCGGGCGTGCTCTTCGCGCCCCATGTGGCGATTGCGACGGGTCTGTCGCAAGGCTGCTCGCCGATCGGGCCGGTGCGCACCGTGACCGCGGCGCGCCAGAACGTGCTGTTCGAGATCGACGGCCGGCCGGCGCTCGAGGTGTTCAAGAGCGACATCGGCGAGGTGCTGGCGCGCCAGCTCGAAAAGGTCGCTGGCTACATCCACGCGGCGTTCCCCGTGACCGGCGATGACACGGGCGATTATCTCGTGCGCAACCTCATCGGCATCGATCCCGAGCGCGGCTGGCTCGCGGTCGGCGAGCAGGTGTCGCCCGGCGACCGCATCCTGTTCGTGCGCCGCGACCGCGCCGCGGCCGAGGAGGACCTCGTGCGCATGATCCGCCGGCTGAAGCGCGGCGCCGCGGCCGCGCCCAAGGCCGGCCTGTACTTCTCCTGCGTCGCGCGCGGCCCGAACATGTTCGGACCGGATTCGGCCGAGCTGGGAATCCTGCGGCGCGAGCTGGGCGATCTTCCGCTCGTCGGCATGTTCTGCAACGGCGAGATCTCGAAAAACCGGCTTTACGGCTATACAGGCGTGCTCACCTTGTTCTTGTGACCAATCGGTTACGGTCCGGCCGCTCGCTTGCCCCCGAGTCGCGAATCGGTTAGACCGAAAAGACCAAGAGGGGCCTATGGTTCGCCTGTTTGTCGGCGTCGAGTTGCCCGAGGACGTACGCGAGCGTCTGGCCTCCCTGTGCGCCGGTGTCCCTGGGGCCCGCTGGGTATCCCCCGAAAACATGCATCTCACCTTGCGCTTCATCGGCGAGGTGGACGGCCACGAGGCCGACGACATCTACCACGCGCTCGCCGCGGTGCGGCCGCGCACGTTCGACATTTCGCTGACCGGCGTCGGACATTTCGGCAACGGCGACGAGGTGCGGGCCCTGTGGGTCGGCGTCGAGCGCAACGCCGAGCTCGTGGCGTTGCGCGACCGCGTCGAATCGGCGCTGGTGCGCGTCGGCCTGCCGCCGGAGGGCCGGCGCTTTACGCCGCACGTTACGCTCGCGCGGCTGCGGGACACGCCGCTGCACCGCGTCTCCGCGTTCCTTTGCCACAATTCCCTGTTCCGGGCCGGGCCGATCACGGTCGACCACTTCACGCTCTTCTCGAGCTTCCTTCAGGGCTCGGGGCCCATCTACACCGCCGAGGCGGACTACCTGCTCCAGCCCGCGACGGTCTGAGGCGTTCAGCGCCGCAGGATGTCGTAGACGTGCCGGGTGAGCTGGCGGCGGCCGCCGCGCGCCGGAAAGTTTCGCTCGACCGTTCCGGCGACGGTGAAGCCGGCCTTGGCCAGGACGCGCTCCGAGGCCGGGTTGTTGGGAAACGTGTCGGCATGTAGCCGCTGGACCCCGATCAGGCGCGCGTACTCGACGAGCGAACGGATCGCCTCCGTGGCATAACCCTGGGTGCGAAAGCCTGCGCCGATCCAGTAGCCCATCTCGGGCATGTCGGCCGGTCCGCCGAAGCCGGCGATGCCGAGAAATTCGCCGTCGCTGCGCCGGAGGATGGCGAACACGTAGCCACCCGGCCCCAGCCGCGCCTCGATCCATTCGCGCGCCGCATCCTCCGTGCACGGGTCGGGCATCTGCGCCATCTGGCGTACCGCTTCCGGGTCCGGCCCGAGCAGGCGGGCGAAGTGCACCGCGTCGCTTGCGGCCAGCGGGCGCAGGATCAGGCGTTTGGTCTCGATGTGCTTCGACATGTCTCAGAAGCCGTAGCGGGCAAGTGTGCGGTCGACCTGTGCCACATAGGCGCCGCCGAACAGCCGGACATGCACCAGAAGCGGATAGAGATTATAGAGGTCTCGCCGCTCTTCGAAGAAGCCCGGCCGTAACGTCCGGCGTTCCCCATAGCTGGAAAAGAACCGCTCGCCCACGCTGCCGAACAGGGTCATGAAGGCGAGCTCGATCTCGGGATCGGCGAAGTAAAGGGCCGGATCGATGAGCCCGACGATGTGGGGGCCGCGGCCCAGAATGTTGCCGGCCCACAAATCCCCATGGATCAGGGCGGGGGCCGCGTCGTTGCCGATCCAGCGATCGAGCCGGCCGCCCAGCGCCTCGAGGCGCGTCATCAGCGGTTGCGGCAGCATTCCAGCGGCCAGCGCTGCGCGTCCCATCGCGAGCAGGCGGTGGTCGCGGAAGAACGCCGGCCAGTCCGCCGAGGGCGGATTGGGCTGCGGCAGACTGCCGATCACGGTGTCGCGCTCGAATCCGAAATGCTCTCCGGGGATCGCGTGCAGGCCGGCCACGATCTCGCCCAGATGGCTCTCGGCTTGTGACGTGAGCCGGCCGTCGTTGGCGAGGAACTCCATCGCCAGCAGGTCGTCATCCGCCAGATAGACCGCCGGCACCGGCACCGTGGAGTGCTGTGCGAGGTACTGCAGCATCCAGGCCTCGAGGGCCAGCTCATGTCCGGATTTCACGACGACGGCGCGTCCGTCCTGCAAGCTCACGCGCCAGACCGCGGCGATCTGACCGCCACTCAGGCGCTCGGCCGAGGCGACCCGGCCTCCGAGCGCCGTCTCGACGCGCGCCCGGGCCGCAACCGGGAGGTTCATACGAGCTTGCGTTGCAGGGCGGCCAGCAGACCCTGCGAGGCGCGTTCCACGATGTCGAGCACGTGCTCGAAATCCCGCGGATCGCCATAGTACGGATCCGGAATCTCTTCGATGCCGAGCTCGGGCGCATAGTCGAGGAACATCGCGATGCGCCCGTGCTGCGCCTTGCCGGCCAGTCGCCGCAACAGGCCGTGATGTCCGCGATCGCAGGCCAGCACCAGATCGAAGCGCTCGAAATCCGCCGGAGCGACGCGGCGGGCCCGCAGGGCGGACAGATCGTAGCCGCGGCGCTTGGCGTGTGCTATGGCGCGCGCGTCCGGCGGCTCGCCGATGTGGTAGCCATGGGTGCCCGCCGAATCGACCTCGATGCGGTCGGCCAGGCCTGCCCGCGCCACGAACGCGCGAAACACCCCCTCCGCGGTGGGCGAGCGGCAGATGTTCCCGGTGCAGACGAACAGGACGCGGGTGACGGCCATGGTTCTCCACGATTGCGGCCCGCTAGGAGTAACGTAACGGCCCGCCGATGCCAAAGACGATCGCGATACCTGACGTGGACGACTCGTTCGTGCAAGCGCTGGCCGCGGTGCGCGCCTGCCGGCTGTGTGCCGCAGACCTGCCGCTCGGGCCGCGCCCGGTCGTGCATATAAAGCCGCAGGCGCGGCTTTTGATCCTGAGTCAGGCGCCCGGTACCGCCGTGCACGAGACCGGCCTCTCGTTCAACGACCGGTCGGGCGACCGCCTGCGCGAATGGCTCGGGATCACGCGCGACGAGTTTTACGGCAACCCGCGCCTCGGCATCATGGGGATGGGCTTCTGCTATCCGGGCGTTGATGCCAACGGCGGCGACAAGCCGCCGATGAAGATCTGCGCGCCCACCTGGCATCCGCAGCTGCGGCCGTTGATGCCGCAGGTCGAGCTGTCGCTCCTGGTCGGCCACTACGCCCAGGTCTATTACCTCGGGGGCGGCCGCAAGGACTCGATGACCGCGACGGTGCGCGCCTGGCGCGAGTATCTGCCGGAGTTCCTGCCGCTGCCGCATCCGTCCTGGCGCAACACGGCGTGGCTGCGCAAGAACCCGTGGTTCGCGCGCGAGATCCTGCCGGACCTGCGGCGGCGGGTGCGGCGTCTTCTGGCGGGGCCGTAGACGCGTCTATCGCGGCGCCGCAGCCAGCGGCAGCGGCTGGTCGCGCAGCATGCCGCTCACGATGCGGCGCGCTTCGTCCGGGTCGAGCTGGTGCCGGCCGATCAAGTCCCCGCAGTCGGCGAGGATCGCATCGGTATCCTGCATCAGCTTCAGGCGTTTGTAGTGGTCGTCCTCGTGCAGGCCCATGCTCTCGCCGATGATCTCGAGCACGTTCACGATGCGGAACGGCCAGTCGCGCTCGTGCGCGCACAGCTCGCGATGGTCGGAATGGTAGACCGCGGCCAGCATGTCGACCTTGGCCGCGCGCGCCGCCTCGAGTTCGTTCCGCTGCAGCTCACGCCGGTACTCGGGCAGGGTCGCCATATAGACGCTCTGCAGGCCGACCGCCGGCTGCTCCAGGTCGACCAGCTCGACCCCGGGGACGGCGCGCAGGAGCGCTTCGGCGGCTTCCATGGCACCGGCCACGCCCGGATGCTTGTGCAAGGCCACGCGCGCGGCGATCGGCCTGCGCAGCAGCGGTTGCAGCCGATCCATGCGGGCGGCGAGAAACTTCATGAACGGCGTCATCTCGAACGGCCGCTGACCGTGCTGCTTCTCGATGGCCGGCAGGGTCATCTCGGTGAACTGCACCTGGCAGCTCGGGCACCAGGAAATCACCTCGCCGGATTTCGACTGCGACAATTTGTCGAACGAGCGGTTGGCGATCCGGCCGAGCACTTCCGTATCGCCGGCACGCATGTGGACGGTGCCGCAGCAATGGCTGGGACCGCCCAGCACCCGGTACGTGACGCCGACCGCGTCCATGATGTCGAGAGCGAGGAGGGCGATGTGCGGCGTCTTGAGCACGTTGCAGCCGGTGTAGAAGACGAAGTCCGGAAGCTCGCCGGACTCCTGCATGGCGGAGCCCTGCTCGCCCTGGCCCAGACGCGCGAGTTGCTCGGGGGTCAGTTGCAGGCGCGGCAGAACGTGCACATCGCGCGCGAGTTTGCGGAAATCTTCGACGCCTTCCCGGCGCCGCCCCGGCAGGTCTTTGGCGCCCTTGGCCATCGCCATGCGCGTCATCGCCAGCAGGAAGCGCGGATTGACCCCGTACGCGCAGGCTTTGATGCAGTCGCCGCTGTAGGTGCAGGCCTTCGCCCAGCCGCGTGCCGCGTCTGTCCCGCTGCCTGCGCGCAGGATGTCGATGATGCCGCCGATGACCTCGACCGGGTTTGCCGCGGCGAGGCCCGCGGGTGCGACGCTCGGACAGGCCTCGACGCATTTGCCGCAACGGGTGCAGGCATCGACCATGCCATCGATGCGCTCGCCCAAGGCGGCTTCGAATGTGAGATTGGTCATGGTCAGGCGTCCGCCTGTTCGAGGGTTGGTGCGGAATCGGCGACGGTGGTGCGGTGCATGTCGCGCACCTGCGTCTCGTCGAATCGACGGCCGCGGTGCATCACGACCCGGTTGTCCCACATCACGAGGTCGAACCTCCGCCAGCGATGCGCGTAGACGAAGGCGCGCTGCGTGGCGTGCTCGGTCAGATCGCGCAGGAAGGCGCGCGCCTCGGGAACCGGCCAGCCGCGAATGGTCCCGGCATGCGAGGACAGGAACAGGGACAGCCGGCCGGTCTTCGGATGCCGGCGCACCAGGCGCTGCGGTACCGGGCGCCAAGCTCGGCGCTGCTCGTCGGTGAAGTCGTCGAAGCCGAGCATGCCGCGCGAGTACAGCTGGCTGTGCTCGCACACGAGGTCGCGGCTCTGGCGCTGGATTGCCGGATCGAGCGCGTCCCAGGCCGCGCGCATGTCCGCGAACTCGGTGTCGCCGCCGCCGTCGGGAATGACGCGCGCGGACAGGAGCGAGTACTTGGCGGGCGTGGGCTTGAACGAGCTGTCGGAATGCCACAGCCGGTTGCCGAGGTTGAACAGCCGCCGGCGGTCATCGCGCGCCAGCACCTTGCCGGACTGGTCGAGGTTCGAGATGTCGTTGATGTCCATGCTGAGGCGGCGCTCGCCGGGGGCGGCGATGTCCCCGGTCGCCTTCTCCATCGGGCCGAAATTCTGCGAGAAGGCGTATTGCTGTTCATCCGTGATCCGCTGGTCGTGGAACACCAGCACGGCGTAGCGGTCCATGGCGCTGTCGATCGCCGCCGCCTCGGCTGCGGACACGCCGCGGGCGATGTCGGCACCAGAGACCTCGCCGGCGAAGTCGGGCCGTGCGGGGTCGATCGGTTGGATGGACAGGGCCATCCGTCGTTCCTCCGGATCGTGTGCCCTGAGCAGGGCATCTCGCGAAAACTATAGGCCCGCGCCGTACCGCTGTCATCGGCCGCGCGGTGGTCAGTCGCGCTTGTACGGGTTCTCGAGGGCGGCGATGACCTGCATCAGAGCCTCGCGGATCTGGCGCTCCTCGCAGCCCATGAGCAAGGCATCCTCGAAGGCGTCCTGACAGAGCTGCTCGAGCTCGGCGAAGTTGTCGTTGAGGACCTTCAGCTTCTCGACGCACGACAGCACGCTGCCGTCCTGCGTCCGCCATACGGTCCCTTGCCACGTCGAGTCTGAAGTCGGGCGGTCGGTCTTGGCGCTCATAGGTATAGATGTGGCGGGACTGGCGGCGGCGCGCAAGAGGGCGACCTAGTCCGGCGCCTGGGCCTCGATCGCCTCCATGTCGTCGTCCGAAAACCCGAAATGATGGCCGATCTCGTGGATCAGCACGTGCCGGACCACATAGGCGAGATCCTCGCCAGTCTCGCACCAGTAATCGAGGATCGGCCGGCGGTAGAGAAAGATCATATCCGGCATCGGCGCCGGGTCGCCGTGGCTCTTATGCGCCAGCGAGACGCCGCGGTAGAGGCCGAGCAGGTCGAACGGGCTTTCGAGACCCATCTCGCGCTCGGTCTCCTCGTCCGGAAAATCCTCGACGCGGATCGCCACGTTCACGATGTGCCGGCGGAACTCGGCCGGCAGGGTCCCGTACGCGGCATTGGCCAGCGCCTCGAGATCGGCGAGCGTCGGCGGCAGGATGTCCTTGTCGGCCATGCGGCCAGGGTAGCAAGTCAGCGGCGCAGGATGAAGTCGCCGGCGGGGCGCCGGTGTTCCCAGCCGGCGCGTTCGAGCTCGGGCGTGAGCTCATCGGTCTGCGGATAGCCGAGGCAGAAATAGCCGACGAATTTCCACGCCGGCGGCACGTCGAGCAGGGCCGACAGGGCGGCGGGGTCGAGAATCGACACCCAGCCGAGCCCCAGCCCCGCGGCACGCGCGGCGAGCCACAGGGTGTTCATCGCGGCGACCGCCGAGTACTCCATCATCTCGGGCATGGTGCGCCGGCCGAGCCCCCCACCTTGCGGCGTGTCGCGATCGGCAAATACCGCGAATTGCACCGGGGCGTCGTCCAGGCCCGCGAGCTTGAGCGTGGCATAGAGCCGCGCCCGCTCGTCGGCATAGGAGGCGAGCGCCTCGGCGTTGGCCCGCGCGAAATTGTCGCGCACCGCCTGCCGGCGCTGCGGGTCGTCGACCAGGACGAACCGCCACGGCTGGCTGAGGCCGACCGAGGGGGCGAGCGAGGCGATGCCGACCAGCGCCTCGAAGCTTCCCGCCGGCACAGGCTGCTTGCGGAAGCGGCGGACATCGCGCCGCCAGGCGATCAGATCGTGCAAGGTGCGCCGGAAGTCGGCGTCGAAGGCGGGGCCGGTCATGACAGGGTTAACCTAGGCATTTGCCCGGAATAACGCCATCGTCGCCGCACTTCCGGCGGTTCATGGTTCGGGTTTAATGTAGGGCGAGAAGTTTCGGAGGAACGCGATGGATGCGGCAGCGCAGCATAACGCCGTGATGATGTGGCGCCCCTCGCCCGAGCGGATCGCGGCCTCGAACCTGACCGCGTTCATGAAGGCCGCGAGTGCCGTGGCGGGCCGGTCTTTTGCCGACTATGCGGCGCTGTGGAGCTGGTCGGTCGAGGACCCGGGTGCCTTCTGGCGGCTCGTGTGGACCTGGAGCGGGGTGATCGGCGACGGTCCGGGCGAGCCCGCGGTCGTCGACCTCGACAAGATGCCCGGTGCGAAGTTCTTCCCCAAGGCGCGTCTCAACTACGCCGAAAATCTGCTGCGCCGGAACGACGCGTCGACCGCACTCGTGTTCTGGGGCGAGGACAAGGTGCGCCGCCGCATGACCTGGGCCGAGCTCAATGCCGCCGTGTCGCGCCTGCAACAGGCGATGAAGGCGGCGGGTGTCGGGGTCGGCGACCGGGTGGCCGGCATCGTGCCCAACATGCCCGAGGCGATCATCGCCACGCTCGCCGCGTCGAGCCTGGGGGCTGTGTGGTCGTCGTGCTCGCCGGATTTCGGCGTGCAGGGCGTGCTCGACCGGTTCGGCCAGATCGAGCCCAAGATCCTGTTCGCGGTGGACGCCTATCATTACAACGGCAAGACGCACGACGTCCTGGGCAAGCTGGCCGAGATCGTGCCGAAGCTGCCGACCTTGGCGCGGACGGTCGTCATTCCCTACGTGGCCGATGTCCCGGCGCTCGGCAGCGTGCCGAAGTCCGTGACGTTGCCGCAGTTCACGGCTCCGTTCTCGCCGCGCGCCGTCGAATACACGCGGCTGCCGTTCAACCATCCGCTCTTCATCCTGTTCTCGTCGGGAACGACGGGTGTCCCGAAATGTATCGTCCACGGCGCGGGCGGCACGCTCCTGCAGCACCTCAAGGAGCATCGCCTGCAGAGCGACGTGAAGGCCGGCGACCGCGTCTTCTACTTCACGACATGCTCGTGGATGATGTGGAACTGGCTGATCTCGGGCCTCGCCTCGGAGGCGACCTTGCTGCTCTACGACGGCTCGCCGTTCTATCCGTCGGGCAACGTCATCTACGATTTCGCCGATGCCGAGCACATGACGTTGTTCGGGACCTCGGCCAAGTATCTCGATGCGTGTGCGAAGGCGGGGCTCGAGCCGGTCAAGACGCACAAGCTTGCCGACGTGCGCACCATGACCTCGACCGGATCGCCGCTGGTCGACGAGAGCTACGACTACGTCTACCGCAGCATCAAGAAGGACCTGCACCTCGCCTCGATCTCCGGCGGAACCGACATCGTCTCCTGCTTCGTCATCGGCAATCCGATCGGGCCGGTCTATCGCGGCGAGATCCAGGCGCGCGGCCTCGGCATGGCGGTCGATGTATTCGACGACAGCGGCAAGCCGGGAGTGGGATCCAAAGGCGAGCTGGTGTGCGTGAAGCCGTTCCCCTCGATGCCGGTCGGCTTCTGGAACGACCCCGACGGCAAGAAATATCACGCCGCCTACTTCGAGCGCTTCCCCAACGTGTGGTGTCACGGCGACTGGACGGCGATCACCGAGCGCGGGGGCGTAATCATCTATGGCCGCTCCGACGCGGTGCTCAACCCCGGCGGGGTGCGCATCGGCACGGCCGAGATCTACCGCCAGGTGGAGCAGGTGCCAGAGGTGCTGGAGAGCATCGTCATCGGCCAGGATTGGGACAACGACGTGCGCGTCGTGCTGTTCGTCACCTTGCGGGCGGGCGTCAAGCTCTCGCCCGAGCTCGAGAAGAAGATCAAGGACCAGATCCGCAAGAACACGACGCCGCGCCACGTGCCTGCGAAGATCCTCCAGGTGCTGGACATTCCGCGGACGAAAAGCGGCAAGATCGTCGAACTCGCGGTGCGCGACGTGGTCCATGGCCGGCCGATCAAGAACAAAGAGGCGCTCGCCAACCCCGAGGCGCTCGACCTCTACCGCAACCGGCCGGAGCTCGCGGTGTGAGCTTCGTCCCGCCCGACCTCGCGCAGATCCGCACGATGGCCCGCTACAACCAATGGGCCAACCGGCGGCTCTATGCGGCGGCGGCGGCGTTGCACGAGGCCGACTACCTGCGGGCCGTTCCGTCCTATTTCGGCTCGCTGCATGCCACGCTCAACCATATCCTGGTCGGCGACCGCAACTGGATGGGCCGGCTCACCGGCAAGCTCGACACCGGCATCCGCTCGCTCGACCAGATCCTCTATGCCGACCTGGTCGGATTGCGCGTGGCGCGCGAGGCGGAAGACGCGCTGATCATCAACTATGCCGACGAGCTCGACGAGCCGACCCTGAACTCGACCCTGCGCTACAAGACGATCAAGGGCGATGCGCAGGCGACGCCGACGCGGCTGGTCATCAGCCACCTGTTCAATCATCAGGCGCACCACCGCGGCCAGTGCCACGGCTTGCTCTCCGCGTTGGGCGTGAAAGAGCCGCCCGAGCTCGATCTGATCTACTTCGTGCGCGAGGCGCAGCAGCCCTAAGCCGGCAGCTTCAGCATCAGATGGCCGACGCCGTGGAATGCGGCGTAATAGAGCCGGAACTGGGCTGCGAACTCGTCCCAGGACAGGTCGGGCCGGCGCTCCAGAATCGCGCGATGAATGTCGATGAGAGTGCGTTTGCCGTCGATCAGCTCGGCGATGGCGGGCGTGAGCGGCGGGAGCGGCATCTTGGCTGTCCAGCCGTCCACGCTCGCTTTCAACGTGGCGCCGGGTTTGAAGGCGCGCGCGGTCGCGGCCATCTCGGGCTCGCTATAGACAGGGACGGCGTCGCGGTCGGGCTGCGGGGCCGCCACGGGATTGGTGCTGCGGACGACGTAGAACACGTGGCTCTTGATGTTGCCGGCAAGGTTCTCGGCGAAGGCCGCGCGCTCGAGCATGGGCTTGCCGTCGAGCCGGCGCAGCAAAGCTGCATCCGAGAGATAGCTCGCCGGCTCGTAACGGGCCGGCGGTACGAACGAGACCAGGCGCAAGCCGGCGGTGCGGACAAGCTCGTCGATCTCGGTCACGCCGTAGGCGCGGTCGCGCGCGTGCAGAAGCAGGTCGAAGATGCCGGGATCGCCCTCGACAAGGTGATCGGTGACGAAGGGGTTGCGCTTGAGCCAGTTGGTCGCCGGCAGCTGCCCGAGAAGCTTCTTCGCCAGCGCCAGCCGTGCCGCGGGATCGTCCGTCTCGCGCACGAGGGCCTGCAGCATCGCCTGGGCCGGGTAGACGCCGGTGCGGCCGAGGCGGCCGTACAGCATCAGGCCCATGCCCCCGTCTTCGGCAAGGGCGTCGGTCAGGGCCCGCAATCCCGCCGGCGGATCGGGCAGATGATGCAGGACCCCGCAAGAATCGATGTAGTCGAAGCGGCCGAGGCCGAGCGTCCCGATCTCGAGCAGCGAGCCGGTGACGAATCGAAGATTTTTGAGGCCGCGCGCCGCCGCGCGCGCCTCGGCGATTTTGCGCGACGCGGTCGACCAGTCGAGATAGACGACCTCGGCATCCCGGGCCCCGGCATCGGCGAGCTGCTGGCCGAGCATGATCGCGGCATCCCCCGTGCCGCCGCCGGCGACGAGGGCCCGGAACGGCCGGCGGAAATCCCGCCGCCCGCCGAAGACGAAATGGTCGAGCTCGGCGAGGCGCGAGGGCGAGCCGGTGACCAGCCGCTTGGCCTCATCCCGCGGATCGCGCGGCGGATAGGGCAGCGTTTCGTATTGCAGATGGACCGGATCGGTCATCAGAAATCGGCAGCCGGTGCGATCTTGCCGACCGCCGCCCCCGCGACGTTCAGCACCGGCGGCATGCACCAGGGCTGCAACGCATCGATCTGCGCCGCGTCGAGCCGCGCGTGACGGATGAGCAAGGTCGCCATGGCGGCCTCCGCCGCGCGCGCCGCCCCGTCGTCGATCTTGAGCGCGATCCCGAGGCCCTGCGCCGGCAGGGCCGCGGCATACATCCCCTCGGCGCCGGTCTTCACCAGCGCCTTGTCGCCCGCGATCTCGATCGCGCGCGTGCAGAAGCGGCCGCTGCCGGCGACCAGGAACGGATGTGCGCGCATGGCGGCGGCGATGCGCCGGCAGGCGGCTTCGCGCGTGGTGCGAAGGCCCGCGGGCGAGCCGAAGCGCGCGAACGCGAACGCCAGCGCCTTGAGCGGGATACCGAGCTGCGGCAGTCCGCAGCCGTCGATGCCGCGCGGAGCATCCGAGAGGTCGATGCCGCACATCTCCGACAGCACGCCGACGACCCGGCGCTGTTCGGGATGATGGAGCTGGATATAGCCTTGCGTCGGCTCCTTGAGCAGCCGGCAGGTCGCCAGCATGCCGGTGTGCTTGCCGGAGCAGTTGTTGTGCAGCGCCGAGGGCTCGCGTCCCGAGGCGCTGAGCGCACGCGCCGACGGCGCATGGCTCGGCGCATGCGCGCCGCATTCGAGATCCGCCGGGCCGAGGCCCATCCGTTCGAGCCAGCGGCCGACGATTTCGACGTGACGGGGCTCGCCGCCGTGGCTGGCGCAGGCGATCGCCAGCTCCTCGGGCGATATGCCCCAGGAATCGGCGGCCCCGGTCTCGACCAGAGGCAGGGCCTGCAGCGGCTTGATCGCCGAACGCGCGTAGACCGGCCGCTCGATATCGCCCTGGGCGGCAATCACGTCGCCTTCGGAATCCACAATCGCGTAGGCGCCGCGGTGGCGGCTTTCGACCATGCCACCGCGCCACACCTCGATCAGCACCGGAGCGGTGTCGGACATGACTCGTCTCGAGTTGAGGAGCCATCACCTTGCCTTGCGCGTGCCGCCTAGGCAAGGTGCCGCCCAGGGGTTCCATATGCGGGGTTATTTCGGCATCGGCGTCGAGGGCATCAGCAAGCCGATGAATCTCGGCAGCCTGATGCGTACGGCGCACGCGTTCGCCGCCAGCTTTGTGTTCACGATCGGCGCCGTGTATCCCCGCCATGAAGGCGGCCGCTCGGACACCTCCGACGCCCCGGCCAACGTGCCCCTCTACGAGTTCGCCGATCTCGCGGAGTTCCGGCTGCCGGCCGGCTGCGCCTTGGTCGGCGTCGAGCTGGTCGACGATGCGGTCGAGCTGCCGAGCTTCCACCATCCGCGCGCCGCGGCGTACGTGCTGGGACCCGAGCGCGGGTCTTTGTCGCCCCGGCTGCTGGCGCGCTGCGACCACGTGGTGAAGATCCCGACGCGGTTCTGCATCAACCTGGCGCTGGCGGGCGCCCTCGTCATGTACGACCGCACGTTGAGCCTGGGCCGGTTCGCCGGGCGGCCCGCGAGGCCCGGCGGGCCGCCTCCGGCGCCGCCGCTGACCAAGCAGGTGTTCGGCTCGCCCAAGTTCCGCACCCGCCGCCCGGATTGACCGAGGCTGCGGTAATTCATCTTTTGTTGGTAAATTAAGGACATAGTATTTAACGAAAATCCCAGCGGCCGCGCGTTGCGTGCGGCCCGGTGCAGGACCTCGGATGGATACGACCCCGACAACCGGAACGCGATCCGCCGCCGGCCGAACGGCCGGCCCGGCGCGCACCGTCAGTCTCGCCCTGCAGGGCGGAGGCGCTCACGGCGCCTTCACCTGGGGCGTGCTCGACCGGTTGCTCGAGGATCCGCGGGTCAACATCGACGGGGTCAGCGCCACCAGCGCCGGGGCCATGAACGGCGCCGTCCTCGTCTACGGCATGATGCGCGGCGGGCGCGAAGGGGCGAGGGCCCTGTTGCGCGAATTCTGGGAGCGCATCGCCGAGAGCGGCCGCTTCTCGATCTTCCAGCCGACGCCGTTCGACAAGCTGTTCGGCAACCATAACCTCGACAACTCGCCCGCCTACCAGGTGTTCGACATCTGGACGCGCATCTTCTCGCCGTACCAGTTCAACCCGCAGGGCGTGAACCCGCTGCGCAAGATCCTCGAGGAGTTGATCGACTTCGAACGCCTCAAGCACGGCTCGAGCGCCATCAAGCTGTTCGTCAACACCACGAACGTCCGCACGGGCAAGATCCGCGTGTTCAAGCAGAAGGAAATGTCGGTCGAGGCGCTGCTCGCCTCGAGCTGTCTGCCTCACCTGTTCCACGCGGTCGAGATCGAGGGCGAGCACTACTGGGACGGTGGGTTCATGGGCAATCCCGCGATGTTCCCATTGATCTACAACTGCCGCGCCAGCGATATCGTCATCGTGGAGATCAACCCGATCGTGGTCGAGGAGCTGCCGGACAGCGCGCGCGCCATCATCGACCGCATGAACTCGATCAGCTTCAACGCGACGATGATGCGCGAGATGCGCGCGATCGCGCTCGTCACCCGGCTGCTCGAGCAGCACCGGCTGACCGGCCGCTCGAATCTGCGGCGCATCTATTTTCACATGATCCAGGCCGAGAAGGAGATGGGGCACCTGGGCGCCTCGTCGAAGTTCAACCTCGACCGCGATTTCCTGCATCTCCTGTTCGATCTCGGCGGCCGGACCGCCGATGCCTGGCTCGAGCGGCATTACGGCTCGCTCGGCGTCGACTCCACGATCGACCTCCAGAGGCTGTTCTTCTGACATGCTGCCCGTCGAACACACGATCGTACCGCACGCCATCCACGATCAGCAGCTGGTCGCGTTCGACCCCGACGCCGTCGTCCGCGAGGTGGTCGATGCCATGGCCAAGCGCCGCTTCGGCGCCGTGCCGGTGGTCGAGGATGGGAAGCTGGTCGGCATTTTCACCGAGCGCGACGTGCTGGTGCGCGTCGTCGCCGCGCGCAAGGATCCGGAGACGACCCGGCTCGCCGAGGTGATGACCGCCAATCCGGATACGGTCAAATCCTCAGACGCAGTCCTGCACGCGCTCGAGCTCATGAACCAGCATGGGTACCGCCATCTCCCGGTGGTGGACGGCGGCCGGCTCATCGGGGTGGTGTCGATCCGCGACCTCTATCGCTCGGTCAAGGAGCAGATGGACTCCGACATCCTGCTTCTGGCGGAAACGCTCATCCAGGGCTGACCCGCCGCGGCCGACTCACCCTAAAAAAGCCCACTTTCGTCGGCATCACCGTTCGGACATCAACCAACCGCGGATTGACCATGCGCGCATGCCATGGCATACGCGCGGACAAGCCGGTTCGGCGATTCGGTGGACGGTGGATCGATGATGGCGCAACCCTCCCAACAATTTTCCGCCGCACCGCGGCTTTTTTGCGCGCTGACCGCGCTGAGCCTTGCGGTCCTCGGTGCGGGCCCGGCGCTTGCCCAGAAGCCCGCGCCCAAGAAGGACGCGCCGGCAGCGGCCGCGAAACCGGAGTCTCTCCCGGCCCCCAAAGAGCTCGGGAAGTATGAGGCGTGGACGTCGGTCGAGCTCGTGCAGTCGGGCAGCAAGATCTGCTACATGTTCGCCCGCCCTGCCTCGTCGGAACCGAAGGCCGTGAAGCGCGGCGACGTGATGCTGACGATCACCCACCGTCCGGCGATCAAGCGCCGCGACGAGGTGAGTTTCCAGGCCGGCTACCCATATAAGAAGGGCGAGACGGTCGCCGTCGATATCGACGGCAAGAAGTTCCAATTCTTCACCCGGCCCGACGTCGACCCCGACGCGGCCTGGGCGCAGGACCCGGCGGCAGACAAGGCGATCGTGACCGCGATGAAAAACGGCAAGACGCTCAAGGTGCAAGGTGCCTCGGCAAAGGACGCCAAGACGACGGACACGTTCGCCCTCGCCGGTTTTTCCAAGGCCTATGGCGAGATCGGCAAGGCGTGCGGTATGCCGTAAGCGGGCCTACTATGGGGCCTCATGAGCACGTCCATGGATACTGCACCGCTCGATGTGGCCGATCCGGCGATCTTCGAGCCGAAAACGGCCCTGCCCGCGCCCGAGATCCCGGGCGGCCGTCGTGAGCTCTTAGGCCTTTCGCGCGAAGAACTGGCGGCCGAGCTCGCGGCCCTGGACGCGCCGCCGTTCCGCGCGCGCCAGCTCTGGCAGTGGATCTACGTCCGCGGCGCCACCTCGTTCGAGGGCATGACCGACCTGTCGAAGGCGTTCCGCACCCAGCTCGCGGAGCGCTTCGTCATCGGCCGGCCCGAGCCGGTGCGCCGGCAGCACTCGGTCGACGGTACGCAGAAATGGCTGCTGCGCTTCCTCGACGGGCAGGAAGCCGAGTGCGTCCACATCCCGGAGGAGGATCGCGGCACGTTGTGCGTGTCGAGCCAGGTGGGCTGCACGCTGTCGTGCAAGTTCTGCCACACCGGCACCCAGAAGCTCGTGCGTAACCTGACGCCGGCGGAAATCGTGGGCCAGGTCATGGCCTGCCGCGACGTATTCGGCGAGTGGCCGGCGCCCGAGACCGGGCGCAAGCTCACCAACCTCGTCATGATGGGGATGGGCGAGCCTCTGTTCAATTTCGACAATGTCGCCAAGGCGCTCAGGATCGTCATGGATCCGGCCGGGCTCGCGATCTCGCGCCGCAAGATCACGCTGTCGACGTCGGGCGTGGTGCCGATGATCCGCCGCTGCGGCGAGGAGATCAACGTGATGCTCGCGGTGTCGCTGCACGCGGTGACCGATGAGCTGCGCGACGTGCTGGTGCCGCTCAACCGCAAATACCCGATCGACGAGCTCCTGGCCGCCTGCCGCGACTATCCGGGCCTGAGCAACGCGCGCCGCATCACCTTCGAATACGTCATGCTCAAGGGCATCAACGACTCGCCCGCCGAGGCGCGGCAGCTCGTGCGGCTCCTGGCCGGCATTCCCGCGAAGGTGAACCTGATCCCGTTCAACCCGTGGCCCGGCGCTCCCTACGAATGCTCGACCGATGAGGCGATCGAGGCGTTCGCCGCCGTTTTGATGAAGGCGGGGTATATCTCGCCCGTCCGCACTCCGCGCGGCCGCGACATCATGGCCGCGTGCGGTCAGCTCAAGTCGGACAGCGAGCGGGTGCGGCGGAGCAAGGCGGCGGCGACTTAGGCCCGCGCCGCCCGGCCGTTGCCGGCCGGCTTTTTTGCCTTCGCCGCCGATCTGAGCCGGGCCGGCTTTGACCGTGGCGCGGTCATCTCCTGCGCTTCCGCGGTCACCCAGTCGCAAAACGCCTTCACCTTCGGCAGCGCCGCCGAGGCCGGCGGCGTCACCACATAGACGGCGAAATCCGCCGGTGTCGCTGCGTCGAACAGCCGCACCAGGCGCCCGGCGGCCAGGTCGTCGGCCGCGAATACATTGCGCGCCAGCACCACGCCGCGGCCGGCGATCGCCGCATCGAGCGCCAGCGCGATCTGGTTGAAGCGGAGACCGCGGTGGCTGTCGACGCCCTCGACTCCGGCCGCCCGCAGCCACATCGCCCAGTCCGGGCAGCTCGGATCCTGCGCGAGGGTCTCGTCGTGGATCAGCATATGGTGACGCAGATCGCGCGGCTCGCGCAGCGGATGCAGGCCGCGCAGCAGCGACGGCGCGCACACCGGCATCACCTCGCTCTTCATGAGGAGTTTCACGTTGAGGCCTGGATAGTTGCCGCGGCCGTAGCGCAGCGCCACGTGCACGTTCTCGCGCGCGAAGTCGACCAGATGCATGGATGCATCCACGCGCAGATCGATGTCCGGATGCAAGGTGCGGAATTTCTCGACCCGCGGCACCAGGAACTTGGCGGCGACCCCCGGAGACGAGCTCACGGTCAGGATGCCACCGGCATCCTGGCGCAGGGCCAATCCCACCGCCTCGGTGATGCGGTCGAACCCGTCGCGCAGGCCCGGCAGGCACGCCTGACCCGCGTCGGTCAGCTGCACTTCCCGATTCAGACGCCGGAACAGCTTCACGCCGAGATCGTCCTCGAGCGCCTTGATCTGGTGGCTGATTGCCGCCGGTGTGACGTGCAGCTCCGTGGCGGCGGCGCTGAAGCTCAGGTGACGCGCCGCGGCTTCGAAGGCGCGCAGCGCGTTGAGGGCCGGCAGACGGCGAATCAGCATCGGATTAGTTTTCGTAAGTCGAAGGGAGAGAAAGCATCGTTTGTCGTCCGCTGCACACGCGACAATCATTAGCGATGGAAGAGCGTTCGTATCGGACGCCCGATATATGAGGAAATCTAACATGATTGGCGCGATTGCGAAAGCCGCCCCGAAGCCGCGTCACACCCCCTGGATCCCCGTGTTCGTCCGCGCCGCCGGCCAGCTGGCGGCAGCCCTCGGCGATCTCAAGCGAGCGGCCCAGGAACGCGCCCAGCTGCTGTCCCTGAACGATCGCGAATTGCGCGACATCGGTATCAGCCGCGTCGACGCGATCCGCGAAGCGGGCCGGCCGTTGTGGCATTGGCGGGGGCGTTGAATGGTCGCGGCCTCGGGCGGCGTGCCGTTCGCCGCCGAGCGCGAACGCTTCCTGCGCGAGGGAATTCCTGCCGTAATCTTTGATCTCTGCGTCGCGCAGGCGCACACGTTGCGTGCGCGCGCTTTTGCCGCGGCGTTCGCGAAGCTGCTGAACTTCTTTTCGGTGGGACGTCTGCGCCGAAATCAGGAGCGCAGCGTGTGCAGCACGAAGAACGGCCAGAGCAGCACGACGCACAACAGCGCGCTCGCCCGCACCATGTTGTCGGGCTTCACTGGTCCGTGACAGCAGATCCACAGCCCGAGCAGGCCGCCGACGACTGCGTAAAAGACGACGATCATCTCCGCCATGGCTCTCTCCGTTCCCACCCCCGCGGACAGGGAGCTTGTTGCGACAGTTAATATTCACATAGCAGTGCTTAAGAAATATTAAATTCGATTCGAGAAAACGGCAATAAAGCATTGAATAAAAAGGATTTTACGAGTTTATTCGAGGGTGTGGATAAGTGCCTGCCAGATAAGGGTTTTCTGTGTGTAACTGACGCAGGGCGGGATTTTTGCGCAGTTCCGATAGCCGTCTGTGGCGACTTGGCGCCGGGAGTGTTTGGGGAAATCACACGCCTGGCAGCCGGTCTCGTCGATCATTTCTGCGCCGCTCCCCACGGCATGATCGGCACGGTGCTGATCGCATTCGCGGGCGAGCCGTTGATGATTTTCGAGCTGATGGCCAGATAGACGAGCGTGTTGTGCGGCCGGTCGAGCAGGCGATAGATGCGTGTCTTCTTGAAGAAGATGCTCGTTCGTTGCGTGAATACCTCCTCGCGGTCATGCAAGGCCGACAGGTCGACGGTGATCGGGCCGGTCTGGCGGCACGCGACCGAGAAATTCGACGGGTCCTCGTTGAGGCCGAGGGCCTGACCCCAGCCGCCCTTGCGCGCCTGCGAGATGTGGCAGACGACGCCTGGCACCTCGGGGTCCTCGAACGCGCTGACACAGACCTTGTCGTTCGGGGACAGCAGATTGAAGGTCGTGCTGATGCAGGCCAGATCGGCGGCCCTCGCGCTGGCAGGCGCGGCGAGGAGCGCCAAAATCACGATCACAAGTCGTTTCACCGATTGCCTCCTCCTAGAGTCATAGAGTAGGCCACGCGCCGCTTGCGGTGTGGGCGGCAGCCCCTATACTCCGGCCGGTTTTCGCGGACCCTTCGCGAAAATCCCGCAATTTCCTGGGTTAGAGATATTCATGTCCTCGCCATCATCCAAGCCCGTCAAGAAGGTCGTGCTCGCCTATTCGGGCGGCCTCGACACGTCGGTCATCCTTAAATGGCTGCAGGAGACCTACGGTTGCGAGGTCGTGACCTTCACGGCCGATATCGGCCAGGGCGAGGAGCTGGAGCCCGCGCGCAAGAAGGCCGAGATGTTCGGCGTGAAGCAGATCTTCATCGAGGATCTGCGCGAGGAGTTCGTGCGCGACTACGTCATGCCCATGTTCCGGGCCAACGCGCTCTACGAGGGCACGTATCTGCTCGGCACGTCGATCGCGCGTCCCTTGATCGCCAAGCGGCAGATCGAGATCGCGCGCCAGGTCGGCGCCGACGCCGTGGCGCACGGCGCCACCGGCAAGGGCAACGACCAGGTGCGCTTCGAGCTCACCTATTATGCGCTCGAGCCAGGCATCCGCGTGATCGCGCCCTGGCGCGAGTGGAAGCTGGATTCACGGACGAAGCTCCTGGACTTCGCCGAGAAGCACCAGATCCCGATCGCCAAGGACAAGCGCGGCGAGGCGCCGTTCTCGGTCGACGCCAACCTTCTGCACATCTCGGCCGAGGGAAAGGTGCTCGAGGACCCGTGGCACGAGCCCGAGGAATTCGTCTATTCCCGCACCGTGGCGCCGGAGACGGCACCCGACAAGCCGCAATACGTCGAGGTCGAGTTCGAGCGCGGCGACCCGGTCGCGGTCGACGGCAAGCGGCTGTCGCCGGCGGCATTGCTCACCCGGCTGAACGAGATTGGCCGCGAGCACGGCATCGGCCGCGTCGACCTGGTCGAGAATCGTTTCGTCGGCATGAAGTCGCGCGGCGTGTACGAGACCCCCGGCGGCACCATCTGGCAGGCCGCCCATCGGGGAATAGAGTCGATCACGCTCGACCGCGGGGCGGCGCACCTGAAAGACGAGCTCATGCCGCGCTACGCCGAGCTCATCTACAACGGCTTCTGGTTCGCGCCCGAGCGCGAGATGCTGCAGGCCTTGATCGACAAGAGCCAGGCGAACGTGTCGGGTACGGTGCGGCTCAAATGCTACAAGGGCCACGTGCGCGTGGTCGGGCGCAAATCGCCGAACTCGCTCTACAGCCTCTCGCACGTGACCTTCGAGGCCGACCAGGGCGCCTACAACCAGCGCGACGCCGAGGGGTTCATCAAGCTGAACGCGCTGCGTCTCAGGCTCGCCAAGCGCGACAAATAGCCCGCCTCAGGCGCTCCCGGGGATCACGCCCGCCGGCAGTCCGGCCGCGTAGTCGGCGATCTCGGTCGGCGTCGTCACCCATACGTCGGAAAACCGCGGGTGCTCCGTGATGAACGCGAGCGCCCGCTCCAGCTGCGCCAGACGGAACGGCTGGCCGACACAGAAGGTGTGGAGCGACACGCCGCAGACGAGGGCCGTCTTGTCCGACAGGCGCAGCATCGTGTCGAACTGGTCCATGATCATCTGCGCGAAGTCGGTCGCCGGCTGCATGCGGGTCAGCATCGCCGGGCTGTCGTTGATCTCGATCGGGTACGGCACCGACAGCAACGGGCCCGACCGGGTGCGCATCCAGAACGGCTGGTCGTCGGCCGGCCAGTCCATGACGAAGTCGTAGCCCGCCTCTTTCAGAAGGTCGGGGGTGACGGCACTTTCCGCGATCCACGGCCCCATCCAGCCTTTCGGCCGCCGGCCGAAGGTCTGCGCCAGCACCGTCGTGGCCTCGCGGATGAGCGTCTCCTCGCCCGCTTCGTCGAGATCGGACTGCCGTTCCGAGTTCGTCCGCCCGTGTCCGATGACGTCGTCGTCGCGCTGCTTGATGCGCTCGACGATCGGCGGATGGTTCTCGCACACGGTCGAATTGATGAGGTGGCACATCGGCCATTTGAGCCGGTCCATGAGGTCGAAGATGCGCCAGATGCCGACGCGCAGCCCGTAGTCGCGCCAGGCATAGTTGCGCTGGTCGGGCGGCGGGGCCGGTGCGGTCGGCGTATGCCCGAGTCCGCTGCCGAACGTGAAATGCTCCACGTTGAGGGCCACGTAGAAGGCCAGCCGCTTGTCCCCCGGCCACCGGAACGGCCGGCGCTCCGGAAGGGCGCTGTAGTCGTAACGATCGTGCCGGTTGAGCTTCATGAATGTCCTTGCAGCAAGGCGCTGTTTTCGCGGCTAGATTTTTCGCTATCGGTTGATCCAGATCAAGGCCGCAGGGCGCCGGCTCACTATACACATGTTCGTTCACCGCGGCTCGCAAGAGCCCGGTGTGAGGGCCTCCGCGCGTATCTCCCCCCGCTCGCGGAGGCCCTTTTATTTCGGGCGTCTCAGATGGCCGCCGGATCGAGCCCGCGCCGCCGGCAGGCCGCATCGAATCCGTTCTCGAGCAGACACGCCACAGTCATCGGCCCGACGCCACCCGGCACCGGCGTGATCGCCGCGGCGCGCGGCAGCGCTTCGGCAAAGGCGACGTCGCCGACGATTCGGCCCTTGCCGCCATCGGCGATACGGTTGATGCCGACATCGATGACGATCGCGCCTGGCTTGATCCAGTCGCCGCGCACCAGCTCCGCCTGGCCCGCCGCCGCGACCAGGATGTCGGCACCGCGGCACAATTCCGCGAGGCCGCGCGACTTCGTGTGGGTGATCGTGACCGTGCAGTCGGCGCGCAGCAGAAGCTGCGCCATCGGCCGGCCGACCAGCTGCGAGCGGCCGATGATCACCGCATGCGCGCTAGCGAGATCGGTGCCGACCGATCGCAAGAGGATCTCGCATGCGCGCGGCGTGCACGGCACGAGACCGGGCCGCCCGGCCGCGAGCCGTCCGACGTTCACGATGTGGAAGCCGTCGACGTCCTTGTCCGGATGGATCGCATCGATGATGGGCGTCGGGTCGATATGCGGGGGCAGCGGCAGCTGAACGAGAATGCCGTCGACCGCCTCGTCCGCGTTCAACCGGTCCAAAAGCTTGAGGAGGTCCGTCGAGCTCGTGCTCGCCGGCAGCCGGTGCTCGAGCGACCGCAGGCCCACCTTGTCGCTCGCGCGCAGCTTGCTGCGCACGTAGATGTCGCTCGCCGTGTCCTCGCCGACCAGTACGACCGCGAGACCGGGCACGACATTGTGTCGCGCGCGCAGCCGCGCCACGCGCTCGGCCAGCCGTGCCTGCAGGTCGGCCGCGACCGCCTTGCCGTCGATCAGCGCGGCACTCATGGCGCCGGGCCGCCTTTGAGCTGGGTCAATAGGACGCATGGCTCGCCGCGCACGAGAATGCGCTTGATGCGGCTGCTGCTGCCAGTGACCATTGCGAGGCTCGCTTTCGGGACCCGCCAGTAACGCGCGAGGAGTGCCAGCACGGCTGCGTTTGCCTTGCCCGATTCCGGAGCTTCCGTCACGCGTACCCGCAAGGCTGCATCCGGTCCTGCCGGCTCCACGCCTTCACGCCGTGCGCGCGGGGTCACCTTGACCGTCACGAGGACGCCGTCGCGCGTCACGGCCATGGGGCCGGCCAAGCGGCCTCACATCAGGGCCGGTGCGATGTCGACCCACAGGACCCGGCGGATGAACCACAAGAGAAGGATCAGCACCACCGGGGAGATATCGACGCCGCCCATGAGCGGCACGAAGCGCCGGATCGGCCGCAGCGCCGGCTCGGTGATGCGGTACAGGAAATCGCCCACCGTGTACACGACCCGGTTGTGGCTGTTGATCACATTGAAGGCGATCAGCCACGACAGGATCGCTGAAATGATCAGCGCCCAGATGTACAGGTTGATGATGGTATCGATCAGCTCGAGGACGGGAAGCATGCGCCGTGGAGGTCGAATCCGAAGGGCCGAACGGCCGGAAGCGGCGCCAGCCTACACGACCCCCGGGATTCTGCAAAGCCTTGCACCACCCGCCAAATCCGCATCCTTGACAGTGCGGGAGGCCGCACCCATTATCCCGCCCGCCGCGACGGCGGGGCCGTAGCTCAGCTGGGAGAGCGCCTCGTTCGCAATGAGGAGGTCAGGGGTTCGATCCCCCTCGGCTCCACCAACCCGCCGCCGGCCTTCAATCCCTAGTTTTTCTCTTTCTTCAGCTGGTCGATCTGGCTCTGGATCTGGCCGCGCTCCTTGGCGTCCGGCGGCAGCTGCGTGATGAGGCGCTGCCACAGCGCGATCGCGGCGGCATGGTGCCCGGCCTCGGCCTCGGCCATGCCGACCGTCCACAGAGCGTCGCCGTCGTTCGGGTCGAGATCGAGGATGTGGCGCATCAGCTTGATGTACTCCTCGGGCGGCCGTTCGCCGGGTGTCAACCGGTTGGCCAGCGCCTCCGCATAGGCGGTCTGCGCGTCGAGGCGATCGGGCGCCAGGCTGGCCGCTTTGGAATAGGCATCGATGGACTTGTCCTCTTCGCCCAGGACGTGACGCGCCCGGCCGAGCCGCAGCCAGCCGTCGACGTCGTTGGGGTTGCTCTCGAGCCGGCTCGCGAGCTGGTCGACCATGCTGTGGATCATCGCCGTGCGCTGCTCGGCCGGCATCGCCTGGATCGCGGCTGCACCAGGAGGCATCGCCGCCGGGGGCGTTGCGGCGGGAGGTGCAGCACTCGCGGCCGCCGGCGACTGCGCCTTGGCGAGCGCCTCGGCGTAGGCGCTCTGCACGTCCGGCCGGTTCGGGGCCAGGCTCGCGGCCTTGGCGTAGGCCTCGACCGACTTGTCCTCTTCGCCCAGGACATGGCGCGCGCGGCCGAGCCGCAGCCAGCCGTCGACGTCGTTGGGATTGCTTTCGAGCCGCGCGGCAAGCTGGTCGACCATGCTGTGGATCGCGGCGGCGCGCTGCTCGGGCGGCAGCGCCTGGATCGCCGCGGCCCCCGCTGGCAGGCTTCCAGTGGCCGGCTCGGCGCTGGCACTCGGAGCGGGTGTCGACACTTGGGCCTGTTGTGCCAGGCGCTGAACCTCAGGCGACGGTTTGATCGAGGCCAGGTCGATCTTCGATTCGGCCGCGATGTGGCTGATCCCTTCGTGCACGACCGGCAGCCACGGCGCGTCGGGCGGCGAGACCGCGAGCAGATCGACCCACGCCTGTAGCGCGGCACGGCTCTCGCCCGCCTGCGCCTTGGCGAGACCGAGGTAATAGCGGGCGCGTGGATCCAGCGGATCGGTCGCGAGCGCCTCCTGGAAGCGCGTCTGCGCCTCCGGCGTCACCATGCCGTCGGCCGCCGCGACCAGCGCCTCGGCGTAGAGGCTCGCGTATTCGGCCGGATTCGGCGAGCGCTGGATGACTTCGCGCCAGGCATGCGCCGCGTCCGCCATCCGCCCCATCGTGCGGTACGAGCGCGCGAGCAGGATCCATCCCTGCACATCCTCGGGATGGTCCTTGAGGCGCTGCTCGAGCTGTGCCACGAGCTCGGCGTCCTGCCCGCTATGCCCCGCCGGCTGCTGGGCCACGAACACGCGGCTCGGCAGGGTGGGCGAGCCGAGACCGAGATAGACCACAAACGCCAGCAGCGGGGCCGCGGCGGCCGCGATCAGGACCAGGCGCGGCGCATGCCTGCGTGCCGCGGGCAGCGGCGCGTCGTTCTTCGTCGCTGCGTCGGCGGCAAGCGCCCGGCGCGCGATTTCGAGCCGCGCCGCCTGAGCTTCGCCGGACTCGATGAGCCCGCGCGTCTGGTCACGTTCGACCTCCGCCAGCTGGTCGCGGTAGATCTCGAGATCGTAGGCGGCGCGCGGCGCCGGGGCCGTGCGGCCGCGCAGATAGGGCAGCAGAACGGCCCCGGCCGCGATCGCCGTCATCAGGATGAGAACAGCCCAGATCATCTAAGTGCGGCGCTCCAGGATCTCGCGCAGCCGGCGCTCTTCGTCCGGGGCCAGCTGCGGCGGTGCCGGTGCCGCTGTGCGCCGCCGCGCCGCGACGGCGATGAGCGTGCCGGTCACGATCAGGAGGGCCGCCGGCCCGAACCACAGGAGCCAGGTCGCCGGCTTGATCGGCGGCCGCATCAGCACGTTGTCGCCGTAGCGCTGCACCAGGAAATCGAGGATCTGCTGGTTGGTCTGGCCGGCGAGGATCTTCTCGCGGATCAGCCGCCGCATGTCGGCGGCGAGCGGGGCCGCCGAATCGTCGATGTCCTCGTTCTGGCAGACCTGGCAGCGGATGTCTTTCGACAGCGTCTGTGCGCGCGCCTCGAGGGTCGGGTCCTTCAGCATCTCGCTCGGCAACACCGCGAGGGCCGGCTGTGCGATCAGCGCTGCCGCGACGGCCACGACCGCGAGGAGGCCGCGCAGCATCATTTCGACAGCTGCGCCACGAGCGGCAGGATCGTGGTGTTGAGCGACTCCGGCGTGATCGGGCCGATCTGCTTGTGGCGGATGCGGCCCTCGCGGTCGATCACGAACGTCTCGGGCACGCCGTACACGCCCCAGTCGATCCCGACCTTGCCGTCGGCATCGACCCCGATCGCCGCGTACGGGTTGCCGAACTCCCTGAGGAACGCAGCACCCGCCGGGGCCTGGTCCTTGTAGTCGATGCCGTAGAGGATCACGCCCTTCTCGCGCGCGAGCCGCATCAGGATCGGCTGCTCCGACCGGCAGGGCACGCACCACGACGCGAACACGTTCACCAGTGCCACCTTGCCGTGGATATCCGACGTGGCAAGGCCGGGCACGCCGATCTCGGCCAGCGCCGGCAGCTGGAACTCAGGCATCGGCTTGTCGATCAGCGCCGAGGGGATGCGATTGGGGTCGCGCGTGAGGCCGACCGCGAACCAAGCGGCCACGGCCACGAAGGCCAGGAGCGGCAGGATGTAGAGCAGGCGGCGCATGGCTTATTCGGCGGCGGCGGGGGCGGCCGCCGGACGCGCGCGCGCCGGCACCGGTGCTCCGACCCGGTGGCGCCGGTCGGTCAGCGAGGCGATGCCGCCGAACGCCATGATGATGGCGCCGATCCAGATCCACGGCACCAGCGGATTGTAGTAGAGCCGCGCCGCCCAGGCGCCGTCGGCGCGGTTGGGGAAGGCGGGCGCGCCGCCCTCCTGCGTGCCTTCATCGGGATCGCTGATCGTTGCGTAGAGATCGGCGATCCAGAACGTGTGAATCGCAGCGTCGGTCGTGGTCTGCTGCTGGACCGGATAGAACTTCTTCGAGGGATGCATGGTCGCGACCGGCCGCCCGTCGCGCGTCACCACGAACGTGCCGCGCCGTTCGATGTAGTTCGGCCCCTGGGCCTCGACCACGCCCTCGAAAGTGAAGGCGTAGCCCGCGACATCCACGGTGTCGCCGGGGCGCACGAGCTGCACCTTCTCGACCTGCCAGGCCGACGAGGCGGTGACCCCGGCGATGAACACGCCGATGCCGAAATGCGCGATCGTCATGCCCCAGGCCGAGCGCGGCAGGCTCAGGAGGCGCCGGACGGAATCTGCGAACGGCACGCGGAACAGGCGCACGCGCTGGGCCACCTCGACGAGGGCGCCGGCGCTGCACCAGGCGGCGAGCGCCATGCCGAAGATCGCCAGCACCGACGCGCCGTGGACGGCGATGTAGGTGCCGAGCGCCACGAGACCCGAGATCGCGGCCGCCGCCCACAGCCGGCCGAGCGCGCCTGCGAGGTCGCCGCGCTTCCAGGCGATCAATGGTGCCACCGCCATGACGATGACCAGCGGCACCATCAGCGGCACGAAGGTCGCATCGAAGAACGGCGGTCCGACCGAGACCTTGCTGCCGTTGATCGCGTCGAGGAACAGGGGATAGAGCGTGCCGAGGAACACCGTGGCGCAGCCGGTCGACAGCAGGAGGTTGTTGAGCACCATGGCCCCTTCGCGGCTGATCGGCGCAAAGATACCGCCGAGCTTCAGCTGCGGCGCGCGCCAGGCGTAGAGGGCGAGCGGCCCGCCGATGGCGACGATGAGGATCGCAAGGATGAACACGCCCCGCCTGGGATCGACCGCGAACGCGTGCACGGAGGTCAGGATGCCCGAGCGCACGAGGAACGTGCCGATCAAGGACAGCGCGAAGGCCAGGATCGCCAGCAGGATCGTCCAGCTCTTCAGCGCATCGCGCTTCTCGGCGACGATCGCCGAGTGGAGCAGGGCGGTGCCGGCCAGCCATGGCATGAACGAGGCGTTCTCCACGGGATCCCAGAACCACCAGCCGCCCCAGCCCAGGGTGTAATAGGACCACCAGCTGCCCATCGCGATGCCGATGGTGAGCGCCACCCACGCCGCCAAGGTCCACGGCCGCACCCACCGCGCCCACGCCGGGTCGACGCGGCCCTCGATCAGGGCGGCCACCGCAAACGAGAAGGTGGTCGAGAATCCGACATAGCCCAGATAGAGGAACGGCGGATGGAAGGCGAGGCCCGGGTCCTGCAGCAGCGGATTGAGGTCGTTGCCGTCGGGCGGGGCGGGATTGAGGCGCAGGAACGGGTTCGAGGTGAACACGATGAAGGCGAGGAAGGCGACACCGGTCATCGCCTGCACCGACAGCACGCGCGCGCGCAAACTGGGCGGCAGGTTGCGGCCGAACGCGGCGACCGACGCCCCGAACAGTGCCAGGATGAACACCCACAGGACCATCGAGCCCTCGTGGTTTCCCCAGGTGCCGGCGATCTTGTACAGGAGCGGCATCGCCGAATTCGAGTTCTCGGCCACCGTTGCAACCGAAAAATCGGAGACGACGTAGCACTGCATCAGGCAGGCGAACGCAAGGGCGATGAACCCGAACTGCGCGAGGGCCGCGCTCCGGCCGATATCCATCAGGGCGAGATCGTTGCGCGCCGCCCCCACCAGCGGTAGCGAGGCCTGCACCAGGGCCACCGCCAGCGCCAGGATCAGCGCGTAATGTCCGATCTCGGGGATCATTTTTTCGCCGGAACCCCTGTTTCCTGCCAGTGGCCGGACTTCTTCAAGGCCTCGGCGACCTCAGGCGGCATATATTTCTCGTCGTGCTTGGCCAAAAGCTCGCTCGCGTGGAACACGCCGTCCGAGCCCATCTTGCCGTTCGCCACCACGCCCTGACCCTCGCGGAACAGGTCGGGGATGATCCCGCTGTAGACCACAGGCACGTCGTGGCTGAGGTCGGTGACCTTGAACGTGATCTCGACCGCTTTCGATCCGGCCTCGGCGGTGCGCAACACCGACCCTTGCTCGACCAGCCCGCCGATGCGCACCGTGCGGCCCGGCGGCACGTGCTTTTCCACGAGATCGCTCGGGCTGTAGAAGAAGACCAGGTTGTCGCGGAAGGCGCTCAAGGTCAGGGCCGTGGCCGTGCCGACGCCGACCAGGAACAGACCCAGCAGATAAAGCCGCCGCCGCTTGCGAGTCATCGTCTTTCGCGCCGCGGCCGCTCGGCCTCGACCGCCTCGATCTCGCTTTCGCGCGCGCGCAATCCACGAACGCTCGCGATCCACACGCCGATCAGGACCGCCGCGGCGACGCCGTAGGCCGGCCACACATACGCCGCGTAGCCGCCCATGGCGAAGAAGCTGCTCATGCGCCTTCGCTCTTATCGGAGCTCCGGCGCACGGGGCTTGCCCGCCGTAGCTTCAGCGAAGGCGGGCTCATGCCGAGACCTGCCGGATGCCGGATGGCTCGGCAGCCCCTTGTGCGAACTGCAACGCCCGCAGGCGCCGCGCCAGGATCTCGGCGCGGATGCGGATCAACGTCACGGTGAAAAAGTAGAAGGTGAAGCCGAGCGCCATCAGGAGCAGGGGCCGCAGCATCGACGGATCGATCGAGGGGCCGCCGAGGCGCATCACCGAGGCCGGCTGGTGCAAGGTGTTCCACCAGTCGACCGAGAACTTGATGATCGGCACGTTCACCACGCCGACCAGCGCCAGGATCGCCGCCGCCCTCCCGCCGCGCGTCGGATCGTCGAACGCGTTGGCGAGCGCGATGTAGCCGAGATAGAGGAAAAAGAGGACGAGCACAGAGGTGAGCCGCGCATCCCACACCCACCACGTGCCCCACATCGGCTCGCCCCACAGGGAGCCCGTGATCAGGCAGACCGCGGTGAACGACGCGCCGACCGGCGCCATCGCGCGCGCGGCGAGCTCGGCCAGCGGATGCTTCCACACCAGCAGCACCGCCGAGGCGACGGCCACGCAGGTGTAGGAGAACAACGCCATCCACGCCGCGGGCACGTGGATGTACATGATGCGCACGGTCTCGCCCTGCTGATAGTCGGGTGGGGAGTCGAACAGCGCGAACCACAGGCCGAGTCCGAGGAACAACACCGTCAAGCCGGCGCTCCACGGAAAGACGGCGCGGCTCAGGCGCTGGAACCGGGCAGGGTTGGCGTAGCGGTGCATCGCGGCCCCAGACTTAACCCCTTCACCGTGGCTTTTCCACGGCTTTTCGCAACCCCGAGCTGCCTCACAAACGCTTGATCGGCCGATTTAATTGCGCGCGCGCCGGCTATTCGAGCGCCTGTCTGAGGGCGGCGGCGGTGGCCACCGGGGAGACCGGCAGGAACAACGCCAACAGGCCGCCGAGGAGCAGCAGATGCGGCCGCACCGCAAGTCCGCTTGCCGCCGCGTCGACCGCCGCCACGCCGAAGATCAGGACCGGGATGTAGAGAGGCAGCACAAGCAGGGCGATCAGCACGCCGCCGCGTCGCGCGCCCAAGGTCAGGCCGGCGCCGATCGCGCCGATCAGGCTCAGGGTCGGCGTGCCAAGCAGCAAGGCCAGCAGCAAGGTCGGGTACGCCTCGGCCGGCAGCTGCATGAGAAGGGCCAGGAGCGGCGAGGCGACGATCAGCGGTACGCCCGTGATCAGCCAATGCGCGAGCACCTTGCCGAGCACGAGCAGCTCGAGCGGTGCGGGCGACAGCGCCAGCAGGTCGAGGCTGCCGTCTTCGGAGTCCTCGCGGAACAGCCGGTCGAGGGAGAGGAGGGACGCGAGCAGCGCCATGACCCAGATCACGCCGGTCGCGATGCGCGCGAGGATCTCCGCCGCCGGACCGACGCCGAACGGGAACAGCACCACGGTGAGCACGAAGAACAGCACGACCGTGGCGCTGTCGCCCGGACTGCGCCAGGCGAGCCTGAGGTCGCGGCGCAGGATGGCGGCGAGGGCGCTCACCGTCCTGCCCCGAGAGTCAGCGTCTCGTGCGCGCCGAGCTCGAGCCCGCCATGCGTCGCAATAACGGCGACGCCACCGGCCTCGCGGTGGCGGGCCAGCACGGCGGCGAGGCGCGCGACCGAGTCCGCATCGAGCGCCAGGGTCGGCTCATCGAGCAGCCACAAGGGTGCGGGAGAGGCGATCAGACGCGCGAGCGCTGCCCGTCGGCGCTGGCCTTGCGACAGAAAGCGCGCCGGCAGGTCGGCAAAGCGCGCGAGCCCGAACGTTTCCAACGCGGTGGCGATCGCACTGGCAGCGATCTGCTGGCCGCGCAAGGCCGCGTGGAAGGCCAGCATCTCGGCCGGCGTCAGCGTCGGCTTGAGCGCGTCCAGATGGCCGATGTAATGGAGGCGCGCGCGATGCACCTCGGGCTCGTCCGCCACCGCCTGCCCGTTCCACGCGATGACCCCGCCGGCCGGCGGCAACAGGCCTGCGAGCAGCCGCAGCAGGCTCGACTTGCCGGCGCCGTTCGGCCCGACCACGGCTAGAACGCCGCCGGGGCGGACCTCGAGATCGACCTGCGCGAAGACGCGCCGCTCGCCGCGGTCGCAGGTCAGGCTGCGGGCGGAGAGGCGTGCGGTACTAGCGTCCATCTCCCCCTATTGACTCAGAGCAAGGCGTTAAGTCCACTGCTCTTATGAAAGTCTCACTGATCCAGATGAACTCGCAGGAGAACAAGCAGGCGAACCTCGCCCAGGCGCAGCGCCTGATCGACGAGGCGGTCGCCGAGGACCGGCCCGACCTCGTGGTGCTGCCGGAGATGTTCACCTGCCTGAGCGAGAGCCTCGACGCCAAGAAGCGCGCCGCCGAGACCCTGCCGGGTGGGGAAGCCTGGACGCTGCTGCGCGATCTCGCCGCCCGGCATCGGATCGTGCTGCACGGTGGCAGCTTGCTCGAGAGCGACGGCGACAAGATTTACAACACCACCTGTGTGTTCGATCGGGACGGCAAGGAGCTTGCGCGCTATCGCAAGATCCACCTGTTCGACGTCGTGACGCCGGATGGCAAATCCTACCGGGAGTCGGCGACGTTCAGCCGCGGCACCGACATCGTGACCTACAAGGCCGAAGGGCGCGAGATCGGCGCCTCGATCTGCTACGACGTACGCTTCCCCGAGCTCTACCAGGCGCTGGCGAAGAAGGGGGCGGAGATCATCATGGTGCCTGCCGCCTTCACCTTGCAGACCGGCAAGGACCATTGGGAGGTCCTGCTGCGCGCCCGTGCGATCGAGACCGAGACCTATGTGCTGGCCGCGGCCCAGTGCGGCAGCTATGCCAACGGCACGCGCACCAGCTACGGCCACAGCCTCGTGTGCAACCCGTGGGGCCACATCGTCGCCATGGCGCAGGACAAGCCCGGCTTCGTCACCGCGCGTCTCGACTTCGGCTACCAGCGCGAGGTGCGCCAGAACATCCCGGTCGCACAGCACAAGGTGCTGTGATCAGTCCGTCCGGCCCAAGAGGCCCTTGAGGCGGCGGCCGGTCCGTCCGCAGGCACTGGCGCCGGGCAGAAACGCCGACAGGTCGCCGGTGGCGAAGCGGATCAGCGGGTAATCAGGGTTGAGCGTGGTGACGACGACCTCGCCGGTCTCGCCCTCCGGGACAGGATCGCCCGTGCCCGGCTTGACGATCTCGACGATCACCCACTCGTCGAGGATGAGCCCTTCGCCCGGCTGGGATTCGTAGGCGATCAGGCCGATCTCATCCGTCGCATAGCACTGCCGCGCCTCGACGCCGCGCGTCGTGAAGTCCTTGCGCTGGACGTCCGAGAGCGCGTCGCCCGAGACCAGCGCCCGCGCGATGCCGATCTCGGCCTTCATCGTCCGCGCCGTGTCGAGGAGATGCTTCAGGAACGCGGGCGGGCCCATGTAGCAGGCGGGCTTCACGTCGACGATCGTGCGCACCTGCAGCTCGGCATTGTCCGTCCCGGCCGGCACCACGGGGCAGCCGAGCGCGTGGGCGCCGGCTTCGAACACGGCGCCGGTCGGCGTCAGGTGATACGAGAAGCTGTTGTGAACGATGCTGCCGCGGCGGAAGCCGGCGGCGAACAGGGCGCGCGCGATGCGCCCGTAGTCCGGACGCATGGCCGCGGGACTGTAGAGCGGCCCGGATGCGGCGAAGATATGCGCGAGCCGCTTGGTCTTGATCGCGGTCAGGCCGCCGAACGGGTTGCGGTCTTCGACCGGGCGCCGTTGCCGTTCGATCAGGTCCTTGCGGCGCAGCAGCGGCAGCCGCGCCAACGCGGCACGGCTGCGCACCGCCGCCGGATCGACACGGGCAAGGTGTTCGGCGAGCGCCGGTGCTTTTGCTTTGGCGTGCTCGAGCTGCTCGGCCAGCGCGTTGAATTGGGCGCCGTCCCGAACCTCGGGGTCGCGGGTTTCCAGCTCGTCGAAATACTCAGTTTGCGTCACGTCGACTCCCGCGGCGTTCGACTCGGGGATGCGGAGAGTAGCAGAACAGAGACGGTCTCATCGCGCGCGAATTTGACCCGGTGCGCGTCCCTCCGCCACACTCGCGGTATGCATGTCCTGCGAACCCTGGCGGCGGCTTTGATGCTCCTGGGCAGCTTCGGGCCGGTGCTGGCCGAAGACTATCCGGCCCATCCGATCCAGATCGTGGTGCCGTACGCGCCCAGCGGCGGGACCGATTTCGTCGCCCGCGAGCTGGCGAACGGCCTCTCGGCGAAGTTCGGCCAGCAGGTCGTGGTCGCCAACCGGCCGGGGGCGGCCACGATCGTCGGTACCGAGGTCGTCGCCAAGGCGCGGCCGGACGGCTACACGCTCCTGATGACCAGCTTCCCGCTGGCCGCCAATCCGAGCCTCTACGCGAAACTGCCCTACGATGCCGCGCGCGATCTGGCGCCGATCTCGCTGATCACCAATGCCCCGACGGTCCTCGTCGTGAACCCGAAGCTGCCGGTTGCCGATGTGATGGCGCTGGTGGCCTACTGCCGGGAGCGCCCGGGCGAGCTCAGCTACGCGTCCTACGGGAACGGCAGCGGCGCGCACCTTGCGGCCGCGCTGTTCGAGTCCGTCACCGGCATCAAGCTCCTGCACGTGCCCTACGAAGGTGGCGGGCCGGCCGCGCGCGCGGTGATGGGCGGCGAGACGCAGCTTCTGTTTTCGAGCGCGCTCCCCGTCCTCGGCAATATCAAAGCCGGCCAGCTCAAGGTGCTGGCGGTTGCCGCAAACGCGCGCATGGCGGCCTTGCCGGACGTGCCGACGTTCCGCGAAGCCGGCGTCGACTACGAGACCGGAACCTGGTTCGGCCTCCTCTCGCCGGCGCGCACACCCTCGGCGATCATCGACAAGCTCTACGAAGGCGTCGCGGCGACGTTGGCGTCGCCAGCCTTGCGCGCCCAGCTGTTGGGGCAAGGTGCCGACGTGGTCGGCAGCCCGCCTGCGGCGTTCGCGGAGTTCCTGCACCGGGAAACCGAGCGCTGGGGCGATGTGATCGCCCGCACCGGCATTGCCAAACAATAGGAGACCGACGTGACCGAGAAAGAGCTCACCGGCCGCATCGCGCGCGAGCGCATCCGCCTGATGGCGGTGCCGCGGCTGCCCGAGGGAATCGTGGAGGGGTTCTCCGCACTGGGAGACGCGAGCGGCATCGTGTCGGATACGCTCGATGAGCTGGGCCTGCCGGGTGCTCTGCCGGCCTCGACCTTTCGCCCGACGATCGCCGGCGCCCGCGTGGTGGGCCCGGCCCTCACCGTGCGCAACATCATGCGCGCCCGCGATCCGGTGCAGGCGGCCCGCGACAAGGTCAACGGCATGGCCGAGTTCGAGGCACACAATCTGGCGCTTTCGGGCGACGTGCTGGTGATCGACGGCGTCTCGGGAATCTCCAACATGGGCGGGATCTCGGCGCAGATCGGCAAGCGCCAGGGCGAGATCGGCGCCATCGTCGCGGGCGGGGTGCGCGACGTGAACCATTCGCGGGAGGTCGGCTATCCGGTGTGGTCGACCGAGGTCACGCCGGTGACCGGCAAGTGGCGGATCGAGACCGTCGAGATCAACGGCACGATCGAGATCGGCGGACTGCAGGTGACCGCAGGCGACCTCGTGCTCGCCGACGACACCGGCGTGTGCTTCGTGCCGCGCGTCCGCGCGGCCGAGGTGCTGCGCATTTGCCAGAAGAAGGCGGCCGGCGAGGATGCGCGCTGTGCTGCCATCGACCGCGGGATCCCGTTGCCGGAGCTCCTGCGGACGACGTCAGCGTGAGCCTGCGCTGCGAACGAAGGTCGTGATCAGCTCGAGCGTGCGCGCGGGTTGATCGCGCTGCGGCGAATGGCCGCACTCGGGCAGCAGCGCCAGCTCGCACCGGGTTCTCGCGAGCCGCTTTATGGTCTCGACCTGGGCCGCCGTGCCGTACTCGTCGTCCTCGCCCTGGATCAGCAGCATCGGTGCCGCGATGTCAGGCACGCAGGCCTCGATGTTCCAGCCGCGGAACGCCGGATCGAGCCAGATGTCGTTCCAGCCGCGGAACGCGCCGTCCGGATCGTCGTGATAGCGGCCCAGGCGCTGGGGCAGGTCGGTCGTGCGGTGCGCCTCGCGCGCCGCGGCGATCGACGCCACGGTCACGTCCTCGACGAACACGTGCGGCGCCATCAGCACCAGCCCCGCTGCAGGCAGACGCGCGCCGGCATAGATCAGCGCGATGGAGGCGCCGTCGCTGTGGCCGATCAGCACCGGATCTTTTGTGCCGAGCCGCTCGAGGAGGCGCGGCAGGACCTCACGCGCTTCGGCTTGCATGTAGTCGACAGGGCGCGGGCCCGGCAGCCCGGCCGAGCGTCCGTAGCCGCGGCGGCTGTAGACGATGGTCTCGGCGCCCGTCGATGCGGCGACCCGCGCCGGGAAGTCGCGCCACATGGCGACGCTCCCGAGGCCTTCGTGGAGGAAGACGAGCGGCGGTGCCTTGGGATCGCGGGCCTCGATGCGCAAGACCTCGAGACGCACGCCATCGACGTCGACGAAGCTTTCGGTCACGCTGGTTTTGCGCGCTCGGTCTCGCGCTGGCGCAGCTTGAAGCGCTGGATCTTGCCGGTCGCGGTCTTGGGCAGCTCCGTCACGAACTCGATCCAGCGCGGATATTTGTAAGGCGCCAGCCGCTCGCGCACGTGCTGCTTGAGCTCCTCGTCGAGGCCTTTGCCGGCGGCGTGGCCGGCCTTGAGCACGATATAAGCCTTGGGCTTGATCAGGCGGCTGTCGTCCGCGACCCCGATCACCGCCGCCTCCAGAACCGCGGGATGGGTCACCAGGGCCGCCTCGACTTCGAACGGCGACACGTAGATGCCGCCCACCTTCAGCATGTCGTCGGTGCGGCCGCAATAGGTGAAGAACCCGTCCTCGCTCATCAGGTACTTGTCGCCCGTGCGTGTCCACTCGCCCTGGAACGTGCCGCGCGAGCGCGCGCGGTTGTTCCAGTAATACGCGGCACTCGAGGCACCGCTGACCAGGAGCTCGCCCACCTCGCCGGGCTTCACCGGCTGGCCCGCTTCGTCCGCGAGCTTCAGCTCGTATCCGGGAACCGCCTTGCCGGTCGTGCCGTAGCGGAGCGCCTTGGGCCCGTTCGACAGGAAGATGTGCAGCATCTCGGTCGAGCCGATGCCGTCGTAGATGTCGACCCCCGTCCGCTTGACCCAGCGCTGGCCGAGCTCCTCGGGCAGCGCCTCGCCCGCCGAGACGCAGGCGCGCAAGGCGTGCTCGCCCTGCGCCGGCAGCTCGTCCGACGCCAACAACGCCGCGTACAAGGTGGGCACCCCGTAGAACACAGTCGGGCGGTGCTGGCGGAGAATGCGGCAGACCGATTGCGGGGTGGGGCGTTCGGCCATCAGCACGGCGGTCGCTCCGGCGCGGAACGGAAATGTCAGCGCATTGCCGAGGCCGTAGGCGAAGAACAGCTTGGCCGCCGAGAACACGACGTCGTTTTCGGTCAGGGCCAAGGTCGGCCGCGCATAGAGCTCGGCCGTGGTGACGAGGCTCGACTGGACGTGAACGGCCCCCTTGGGCGTCCCCGTGGAACCCGACGAATACAGCCAGAACGCCACGTCGTCGGCGGTGGTGGCGGCGGGGTCGAGGCGGTCGGACGCCTTGGCGACCAGCCGCGACAGCGATTTGTGCCCCGGCACCTCGCCGCCCGCGATCACCACCGTCTCGAGCCAGGGCTGGTCGGCGAGTGCCGGCTTCACCTTGTCGAACAACGGTGCGGAGACGACCAGGACGCGCGCGCGCGAATCGCGCAGCATGAACGCGTAGTCGTCGGCGGTGAGCAAGGTGTTGACCGGGATGGGCACCGCCCCCAGCTTGATCGCGCCCAGGAACACGCCGGGGAAGTCGATCGTGTCGAGGAGGATCAGCATCGCGCGCTGCTCGGACGCAAGGCCGATGCCGGCGAGGGCGTTGCCGCAGCGGTTCGCGTGCCGCGCCAGCGCCGCATAGGTGTACGAGCCCCGGTCGTCGATCACGGCAGTCCGCTTGCCGCGCCCGGCGGCGAGATTAGGGTCGATCAGATCGGCGGCCGCATTGTAGAGGCGGGGGAACTCGATATGCGGCGGTGCGACCGTGTGGTCGGCGGTCGAATAGCCGGCCGTCGGCCGCGTGCGCGGCGTGGCGCGCGCGGCGAGGCGGCCTCCCGTCTTGAGTTGCGTCGTCTTCAGCGGTGCTGTTGTCCTGCGCTTCGCGGTCCGGCTGCGGGCCATCGGCGCTCTCCCCGTTTCATCGTTGCGGCGACTTTAGCCGAGAACATCCACCGGCACAATTTTGCATGAAGGGCCTGACTGGCTTAGGGTCGGAGCCGCAGAGAGGCCAGACCACGGGCCTTGAACATGCATTATAATGCATGTATCGTCGCCGAACGGAACAGGATGAAACGCCGATGACAGACGGCTCCGGGAAAGACGGGGGAGACGCTCCCCGGGTCGAGTTCGAGACCGAGCCGGGCCGCTACCGGCATTGGAAGCTCGGCTTCGACGGGCCGGTCGCCACGCTTGCGCTCGACGTGCAGGAGGACGGCGGCATCCGCGACGGCTACAAGCTCAAGCTCAACTCCTACGACCTCGGTGTCGACATCGAGTTCCACGACGCTGTACAGCGCATCCGCTTCGAGCATCCCGAGGTGCGCACGGTCGTCCTCACGAGCGCCAAAGAGCGCATGTTCTGCGCGGGCGCCAACATCTACATGCTCGGCACGTCGAGCCACATGTGGAAGGTGAATTTCTGCAAGTTCACGAACGAGACCCGCAACGGGCTCGAGGATTCGAGTGCCGCTTCGGGGCTCAAGTTCCTGTGCGCGATCAACGGCGCCTGCGCCGGCGGCGGATACGAGATCGCACTCGCCTGCGACGAGATCGTCATGGTCGACGACCGCTCGACCACGGTGAGCCTTCCGGAAGTACCCCTCCTGGGCGTGCTGCCCGGCACGGGCGGGCTCACGCGCCTGACCGACAAGCGCAAGATGCGGCGCGACCTCGCCGACGTGTTCTGCACATCGGCCGACGGCGTGCGCGCCGAGCGCGCCCGCGACTGGAAGCTGGTCGACCACATCGCAAAGCCGGCCGATTTCGCCGCTGCGGTCAAGGCGCGGGCCGCGGCCCTCGCGGCCACGAGCGATCGGCCGGCGAGCGCCAAAGGCGTCGCCCTCACTCCGCTCGGCAAGACCGCGACCGCGAGCGGCTGGCGCTACGGCTCGGTGGAGGTGGCGCTCGATCGTGCCGCACGCATCGCCACCCTGACCGTGAACGCGCCCGCGGGCGGTCTGCCCGCGGACATCGACGGCATCGTCACGCAAGGTGCCGCGTGGTGGCCGCTGCGGGTGGCGCGCGAGCTCGACGATGCGATCCTCGCCTTGCGGGTCAACGAGCCGCAGCTCGGCCTGTGGGTGCTGAAGACATCGGGCTCGGCCGACCAGGTGCTGGAGGCGGGCAGCGTGATGCTGCGCCATCGGACGCACTGGCTGGTGCGCGAGACGATCGGGCTGTGGCGGCGCACCTTGCAGCGCCTCGATGTGTCGGCGCGCAGCCTGTTCGCCGTCCTCGATCGCGGCTCGTGCTTCGCGGGGCTTCTGGCCGAGCTCGCCTTCGCGGCCGACCGCAGCTACATGCTCGACTCACCCGAGGCGGACGCGCCGGCCCTCGTGCTCGACGAGTTCAGCTTCAACGGCCTGCTCGCAACACCCGCCGCGCGCACGCGCCTTGCGATGCGGTTCCAGGATGATGAAGCCGCGATCGCCGCGTGTCGGGCGCGCCTGGGGCAGGCGCTGTCGGCCCCGGAAGCCGAAAAGCTTGGCCTCGTCACCTTCGCTCCCGACGAGCTCGACTGGGACGAGGAGATCCGCCTGGCGCTCGAGGAACGCGCCTCGCTGTCGCCGGACGCGCTGACCGGGCTTGAAGCGTCCTTGCGCTTCGGCGGCGCCGAGACCATGGCGAGCCGCATCTTCGGGCGGCTGTCGGCGTGGCAGAACTGGATCTTCAACCGGCCGAACGCGGTCGGCGAGAAAGGCGCGCTCAAGCTGTTCGGCACCGGCAGCAAGGCGCGCTTTGACTGGGAGAGGGTGTGATGTCGATCAACTACGCCGAGCGCATCCCGAACAATGTCGGCCTCTCCGACAACAAGGTGCTGCAGAGGGCGCTCGAGCAGTGGCAGCCGAAGTTCCTCGACTGGTGGCGCGAGATGGGGCCGACCGACTTCAACGCCGCCGAATGTTATCTACGAACGGCGACCAGCGTGGATGCGAAGGGCTGGGCGACCTACGGCAGCCTCAAGATGCCCGACTACCGCTGGGGCATCTTCCTGGCCGACAAGATCCCCGACCGCCGCATCGGGTTCGGCGATCTCTACGGCCAGCCGGTCTGGGAGCAGGTGCCGGGCGAGCACCGGTCGACCTTGCGCCGGCTGATCGTGACCCAAGGCGACACCGAGCCAGCCTCGGTCGAGCAGCAGCGTCTTCTCGGCCATATCTGCCCGTCGATCTACGACCTGCGCTCGCTGTTCCAGATCAACGTCGAGGAAGGCCGCCACCTGTGGGCGATGGTCTATCTCCTGCATGCCTATTTCGGGCGCGACGGGCGCGAGGAGGCCGAGGCGCTGCTTGAGCGCCACTCCGGCAACCGCGACAATCCGCGCATCCTGAATACGTTCAACGAGCCGGTCGAGGACTGGCTCAGCCTGTTCATGTTCACCTACTTCACCGACCGCGACGGCAAGTATCAGCTCAAATGCCTGGCCGAGAGCGGCTTCGATCCGCTGGCGCGCACCTGCCGCTTCATGCTGACCGAGGAGGCCTATCACATGTCGGTCGGCATGCTGGGCGTCGGCCGCGTGATCAAGCGTGCGGTCGAGGTCATGAAGGAGATCGGCAGCGAAGATCCCGAGGCCGTGCGCCGCGCGGGCGCGGTCGACTTGCCGACCTTGCAGCGCTATCTGAACTTCTGGTGCTCCTCCTCCCTCGACCTCTTCGGATCCGAGGTGTCGAGCAATGCCGCGACCACGTTCGCCAACGGCATCAAGGGCCGGCCGGACGAAGGCACGGCGTTCACCGACCACGACGGGCGCACCGCGAGCGTCACGCTGGAGCAGCCGGACGGGCACGGCGGCATCCGGCGCGAGGAGGTCCCGCTGCGCAACGCGATCAACGAGGCGGTGCGCGAGGCGTATTTGCGCGATTGCGAGGTCGGCCTGCGCATCTGGAACCGCACCATCGCGAAAGCAGGGTTCAAGACCGAGGTCCGGCTGCCGAGCCCGCGCTTCAATCGCACGGTCGGATGGTGGTCCGGGCACCGCTTCGATCCCGCCGGCAACTTCGTCGGCGAGGAGGCTTGGGCGCAGCGGTGCCGCGGCTGGCTGCCGAGCGAAAGCGACAAAAGCTTCGTCCGCAGCCTCATGCAGCGCGTGACCGAGCACGGCAAGGTTGCGGGCTGGATCGCCCCGCCCGAGCGCGGGGTCGACGGCAAGCCTGCCGATTACGACTATGTGAGACTCTAGGCGGGCGCTCTCCCTTATCATCCTCCCGGCGATTTGTTCTGTCCCTTGACGGCGTCTGGCCGAAGTTGGCGCCGGATTTGCAGTGTCTTCCTCCGGCTCGTGAAGCCGGCGCAGTAGCGCATTTTGCAACGGGGGACGACCATGGCGACGATTTCACCGGCGGCTCAGCCGTCGATTGACACGCGAACCGGCAACCGCTGGATCCAGCTCTTGCTCGGGCTCGTCGCCATGATGGCGATCTCGAGCCCGCAATACGTGTGGACCCTGTTCACCGGGCCGCTCAACCAGAAGCTGGGCACCACCCTGGCCGAGCTGCAGTGGACGTTCTCGCTCCTGATCATCCTGCAGACGTTCTTCTCGCCGTTTCAGGCCTATCTCGTCGACCGCTTCGGTCCGCGCGTTCTCATCTCGGCGGGCGCCATCCTGGCCGGCGGCAGCTGGGTCCTGTCGTCGATGGTCGGCAGCCTCGGGGCACTTTACGTGACCTACGGCGTCATCGGCGGCTTCGGCACCGGCATCATCTATGTCGGCATCATCGGTCTCATGGTGCGCTGGTTCCCCGACCGGCGCGGCCTTGCCACCGGGCTCGCCGCCGCCGGCTACGGGTTCGGCGCCATCTTCACCAGCTTTCCCATCGACAGCATGATCAAGTCGTCCGGCTACCAGCAAACGCTGCTCGTCTGGGGCCTGATCCAGGGTGCGATCGGCGTCGCCGCGGCACTCGGCCTGCGCACGCCGCCCGAAGGCTACGTGCCGGCGGGGTTCAAGCCCGAGACGGTGAAGATCGAGCTGCAGACCCGCCGGAGCTACACGCCGGTCGAGATGCTGAAGAACCCGATCTTCTACCTGCTCTTCATCATGATGACGATGATGTCGACCAGCGGCCTCATGGTCGTGTCCAACGTCGGGCCGTTCGCCAACGAATACAAAGTGGCGCAGGTCCTCGTCCTCGGCATGGCGGCGCTGCCGCTGTCCTTGACCCTGTCGCGCGCCACCAACGGCCTCACGCGGCCGTTCTTCGGCTGGGTGTCGGACCATATCGGGCGCGAGCAGACCATGGCGCTCGCCTTCGCGCTCGAGGCGGTCGCGATCGTCGTGCTGTTCCTGTTCCTCGACAACCCGGCGATGTTCGTCGTGCTGACCGGCCTCGTGTTCTTCGGCTGGGGCGAGATCTTCTCGCTCTTCCCGTCGACCCTGACCGACACGTTCGGCTCGAAATTCGCGGCCACGAACTACGGCTTCCTCTACATCGCCCAGGGCGTGGGCTCGATCCTGGGCGGACCCGCGGCAGCCTTCCTCAAGCAGTCGACCGGCAGCTGGACCGCGGTGTTCGTGCTGGTCGCGTGCCTCGACGCGCTGACCGCCGTGCTCGCGATCGCCGTGCTGCGGCCGATGCGCCAGCGGCACCTGCGGGCAGGCTGACGCGCACCAGAGCGCGCGGGCTGGCAATGCGCGGGGTTGCGCAGCGGTAGGATTGCGCCTACTCGTGACCTGATGAAGATCACACGCCGAAGGCTTCTTGCGGTTGCGGCGGCGCTGCTCCTGTTCGCCGGCCGCACGCAGGCGGCCGAATGGCGGATCGCCTTCCAGGTGGTTCCCGACCGCGCCGATGCGGTGTACACGAGACAGGCGGCCCAGACCGCGGCGGTGATCTCCGAGCTGGGTCCGCCGCTTCTCGCGGCGGCGGGGTTCGACCCCGCCTCGTTCGATGTCGAGGTCGTCGCCGGCGGCTATCAGGGCCGCATGAGCCCGTCGGCGGTGATGGATATCGACACCGACGTGGCGGGTGCGGGCCGGCTCGCGTCCGCGTGCGGCATCGTGTTCGAGCAGCAAAGCGTGCTCGAGTGGCGCGATTCCGACACAGGACCCGATCTCGCCGTCGAGGTCGCGTTCCAGTCGCTGACGCCCACCTTGGCCGACTTCTTCTTTCGCACCGCCATCGGAGTCGATCGCGGCCTCGCCGGCGGCTTCACGGCAGGCGACAACGCGCTCCTGTTCATCAATCTGCGCGGCGCCGATGGCCGGCCGGCGAGCGGTCTCGACGACGGCAGGTTCGAAGCGGCCCTGCGCACCGCGGCGCGGGTGTTCGGCGCGACGATCGCCGGCGTACACACCTTGCACGTCGAGGCGCATCTTGCGTCCAAGGACGGCTTTGCCGCCGCGGTCGGGCCCGCGGCCCTGCCCGAGCTCGACAAGCTGCGCGCCCGCCGCCAGGCGCTCATCGCAGCACCACCGTGACGCGCTATTTCTGCGGCGGCTTGCCGGCGTCGATCCCGGCGACATCCAGGTGGAAGATGTCGCGCATCAGCTTGTGGACGTCGGCGATCTCCTGATCGGACAGGCGGACCCCCTGATCGAGGAAGTCCTTGCCGTCGCTGATCGCCCGGATGCCACCCGCGATATAGATGTCCATGAGCTCACGGATGCGCCGGAACGCCGGCACGGGCACCGCATCCGCCCGCATCTGGAACACGGCGGCGATCCCGGCCAGGCGCTTGAGCAGCCCGTCGAGCTCGGTCTTGCGCGCGGCATCGAACTTCGCCGGCGCCGCAGCACCGCCGTGAGGCGCTATTTCTGCGGCGGCTTGCCGGCGTCGATGCCGGCGACATCCAGGTGGAAGATGTCGCGCATCAGCTTGTGAACGTCGGCGATCTCCTGATCGGACAGGCGGACCCCCTGATCGAGGAAGTCCTTGCCCTCGCCGATGGCGCGGATGCCGCCCGCGATATAGATGTCCATGAGCTCGCGGATGCGGCGGAACGCCGGCGCGGGCACCGCATCCGCCCGCATCTGGAACACGGCGGCGATCGCGGCCAGGCGCTTGAGCAGCCCGTCGAGCTCGGTCTTGCGCGCGGCATCGAACTTCGCCGGCGCCGCAGCACCGCTGGCCTTCGCCTTCTCGGCGCGCAGCTCGGCTTCGGTTTTCCACAAGGACATCGCCTGCTCCTCTTGCGATGCTCCGGGCGACGTTAGCGGTTTCGCGCCGGTGCAGCAATCGCGGCGCGCTTCACGCCTCGATGATCAGCCGGTTGATGTAGCGGTGGCGCGGTGTGTCGGGGATGCGGCCGGCGACCAGCCGCCGCGGAACCGGCGTCACCTTGTCCGTGAAGCTCGCCCAGTTGCGATAGAGGCCGTAGCGGATCCAGGCCAGCAGCCGCTTCGTCTTCGGGACGTCGCCCTTGTGCAGCCCGTAGGTGTCCTCGAACACCGCCGTCCCCGCCGGGCCGGCCACGGTCTCGATCTGCGGGTGGAGGGCGGCGAGCGTGGCGTCGTCCACCGCCGCGACCTTGGCGAACAGCCGCTCGAGCTCTGCCGCGCAGTCGGCCTGGGGGTTGGCTTGGCGCAACTGCCGCTCGACGAGGTCGATGCGATGGCTCCCGCGCACGAAATAATGCGCGCCGTCGCCGGGGGCGAGATCGGTCAGGAATACGAACAGCGTGCAGAACCGGAAATCGTCCATGTCGCGATGGTAGGTCTGCAGGCCCGGGATCAGCCCGTCGTGCCCGGGGAACGTCCAGAACGCGTTCATCGAATAGATCGACGGCACGCAGCCGAGATACGCCTCCATCAGCGAGAGCATGTCCTCGCGGTTGGCAAGCTCGATCAGGTGCGGTGCGGCGACGATGTCGGCCAAGCGGTAGGTGGCCTGGGGCCCCAGCGCCTGGCACTCGTCGAGCGTGCGTTCGACATTGTCGCCTTTGGCCGCGATATGCGCGGCAAAGCACGGGCGTGCCGCGAAATGCCGGTGGATGTCGTCGAGCTGCCCGCGCTCGAGCACTTGGCCGAGGGCTGTGAGCCCGCGCGTCCGCAGAAGCTGCAGCTTAGTGTCGTAGCGGTCGAGCTTCGGCCCGGCGAGCTCGGGTGCCGTGCGCGTGGTGGCCGCCGCAAGCGCCTGGCCGAGATAAGGCCAGAGGGTATAGGGCAGGGCGTCCTGCAACCCGTTGAACGCGAGCGCCAGCCGTTCGATCTCCAAGGCCGCCAGGGCCTCGGACGTGTTACGGGCGTCCGGCGCGGATTCCGACATGGCTGGTCATTCTAGGGACGGCCTAAGCCGGGGGCCAGCGGCCGATGCGGCCACCCGCGACGATCCGCTTTGCGAGCTCGACGAAACGGGCCGTCGCGGGTGCGGCGTCGCCGCGGCGGTGGGCGAGCTGCAATGGGGCGGTCATGGGCGCTCCCTTGAGCCGCCGATAGACGACGCCGTCCATGTGCAGGCTTTGCATGGAGGCCGGAATGATCGACACCCCGAGGCCTGCCGCGACGAGGTTGAGCGTCGAGAACATGCGCGGCGCCTCCTGGCCGACGCGCGGGCTGAAGCCGGCGCTGTGGCAGGCGGCGATGATCGCATCGTACAGGCCAGGCCCGAGGCGGCGCCGGTAGAGGATGAAGGTCTCGCCGGCGAAGGCCTTGAGCGGCAGCGGCGCGGCGCGCGCCTGGCGAGGTGCCAGTCTATGGCCGGTGGGCAGGGCCGCGATCATCTCCTCGTCCAGGAGAGGCGTCACGGTGAGCTCGGCCGCATCGCCCACGGGGGTGCGGATGAACGCGGCATCGAGCTGTTCGCGCCGCACCGCATCCACCAGCTCGGCGGTGCCGCCTTCTTCGAGTGCCAGGGAGACCAGCGGGTAGGCGTCGCGATAGCGACGGATCGCGCGCACGACCAGAGGATGGAACGATGCCGAGCTGGTGAACCCGACGGCAATCCGTCCCTCTTCGCCGCGCGCCGTGCGCCGGGTCGTGGCGACCGCGTGATCCACATGGGTGAGCACTGCGCGTGCATCGGCGAGCAGCGCCCGGCCGGCCTCCGTCAGCTCCACCCCGCGCGCCTTGCGGCGCAGCAGCTGGACGTCGAGTTCGGTCTCGAGCGCCTTGATCTGCTGGCTGAGCGGCGGCTGCTGGATGCCCAGGCGCTCGGCCGCCCGCGTGATATGACCCTCTTCGGCCACGGCCACGAAATAGCGGAGATGGCGCAGCTCCAACCATATCTCCTTCGTATGACGAAGGAGATCATCATAGAGCTGACGAATGTGGCCGGGAAGCGGCCCTTATCAGCCGCCGCCAAGCGCGGCGCTCAGCGCCGGCGAGGGCCGGTGGATCGGCACCAGGCCGCGCAACAGAACCTGCGCGCTGCGCTTGTAGGCGGCGCGCCGCACCTGGAGCGCGCCGTCCACGATGCGCGCTTCGACCGCCGAGGCGAGGAGGCCGGCCGGGTTTTCGATGTCGACCTGGAACTCGCCGAACTCGCGGCCGGCGGTGCCGATGCCGCGCACGACCTGTTGCGCGACCGATCCCGGAACGAGGGACGCTGCGGCGAGGCAGCATCCGCCGGTGACGGCCATCGAGCGGTGGCACTGCTGCGGGGTGAAGTAGCGGGCCGCGATGTGGCCTCGCTCCTCGGGGGCACCCACGATGCAGATCTTGGGCACGGTCTCGCTTTCGGCGAGCTCGGCCGCGGTCAGCGGCCGGCCGCTGCGGTCCTTGATGCCCATGCGCAGGCCGGCTTCGACCCACAAGGTGCGCAGCTTCGCCTTGAACGGCGCGTCGGCGTCCAGCGCCTCGACCGGCTCGTGCGCCGTCTTGCCGAGATCGGCGGCGCGCACGATCACGAGAGGCATCGCCACGTCGACGCAGGATACGGGGATTCCGTCGATCTCCTCGACCGGCCGGCCGGTCGGCAGCAGCTTGCCGCAATGCGAGCCGGCGGGATCGTTCAGGAACAGGTCGACCCCCGGCCATGCGCCGTCGACCCCGGGAATCTCGGTGTCGGAGGGGATCACGCCGTCCTTCAGCCGGAGGCGCGCCGTGGTCACCACGCGCGTGTTGCTGTTGTAGATGTCGATCTCGAAGCGGTCGGCCTCGGCCGCCGGCCACGGCACGAGACCGGTGTCGAGCGCCCAGAACGCGAGGGCCGCGGTCATGTTGCCGCAATTCACGCTCCAGTCGACATCGGATTTGTCGGCCGCGAGCTGCGCGAAGGTGTTGTGGATCCGGACCTTCCCTGAAGAGTCGGTCTCGAGATCGGCGAAGAACACCTTGTTGCCGGTCGTGACGATCCGCCCCAAGCCCGTGATCTGCTTATTGCCGCGCCTGGTGCCCGACAGAGGCAACCCCATCAGGTGCCGCAGCAGCTCCTCGCGCAAGGCGCGGTCCTGCGGCGCGTGCCGCTCCCAGATGACGAGCCCCGTCGACGTCCCGCCGCGCACGTGATGCACCGGAAATTCGACATAACCGTGGCGAGAACGCACCCTGAGATCGGCGAGGTCAGGATCGGGATAGACCGGCCGCGGGCCGGCGGGATCGAACGGGGTCATGCGTGAAGCGTAGGCGCCCGGACGACCACGGTCCAATATTTTGGCGCCATGGCAGTCATATGGACTTCATATAGATAGAACGAATTTCATATATTAGACAGATGGCGTCGCCGGCCGTTATGCTGGGCCTTGCGATGAAAATCACCGTCCTCGACGATTATCACGACACGGTCCGCACCTTGGCGTGCTTCGCCAAGCTCGCGGGGCACGACGTCACGGTCTGGAACGATCACGTCCAGGACGTCGAGGCGCTGGCCGAGCGCCTGCGCGAGACCGAGGCGCTGGTGCTCATCCGCGAGCGCACGAAGATCCGCACCGCGCTGCTCGAGCGGCTGCCGAACCTGAAGCTCATCAGCCAGCGCAGCGTCTACCCGCATATCGACGTGGACACGTGCACGCGCCTCGGCGTGATCGTGTCGTCGAGCCAGCATCCCGGCACGCCGTCGCATGCGACCGCCGAGCTCGCGTGGGGGCTGATCCTCGCGTCGGTGCGCCAGATCCCGCAGCAGATGGACTCGCTCAGGCGCGGCAAGTGGCAGATCGGCGTCGGCACGACGTTGCGCGGCAAGACTCTCGGCATCTACGGCTATGGCCGCATCGGCGCCGCCGTCGCCGGTTATGGCCGCGCCTTCGGCATGAAGGTCCTCGTGTGGGCGCGCGAGGCCACGCGCGAGCGGGCGCGGGCCGAGGGCTGGGAGACGGCCTCGAGCAAGGCCGCGTTCTTCGAGACCTGCGACGTGATCACCTTGCACATGCGCCTGGTGGAGGCGACGCGCGGCATCGTGACGCCGGACGACCTCGCGCGCATGAAGCCGACCGCGCTCCTGGTGAATACCAGCCGGGCACCCTTGATCGCCCCGGGCGCTCTCGTGGCCGCGTTGCGCGCGGGCCAGCCGGGGTTTGCCGCCGTCGACGTCTACGAAGAGGAGCCGCTACTGGATACGGCGCACCCGCTGCTCAACATGCCCAATGTCGTATGCACGCCGCATATCGGCTACGTGTCGCGCGAGGAGTACGAGGTGCAGTTCGCCGACATCTTCGACCAGATCACCGCCTATGCCGCCGGCCGTCCGATCAATGTGGTGAACCCCGACGTGCTGAGGAACCGCCGATGACCCCTCTTATCATGGTGCAGTTCCTCGCCTGGGTCGCGGAGTGCCCGCGCTCTTACGCCGAGACGATGGAGGCGTGGCGCACCAGCTGTCCGCGCCTGTCGGTCTGGGAAGATGCGAATTTGGACGGTCTCGTGTGGCTGGACGCCGGCGCCGGCGGCCGCACGCTCGTCCGTCTGTCGGCGCGCGGCGAGGCGGTGCTGAGCGCCGCCACGGCCGCCGCGTAGGACTTCAAAAATTAACCCGAACCATGTTACTCAAGAGCCCGTCGGCGGCCCCTGTTCTTAACGCTGCCGCCGCTTGATTCCATTCTCGCGACAGGAGTCCGCCCGTGCCCGCCATCGGTCATGACAGCTTGAAAACCCGCCGTACCCTCAATGTCGGCGGCAAGTCTTACGACTATTTCAGCCTGGACGCCGCGGCGAAGGGCGGGGTGGGCGATATCGCGCGGCTGCCGATGACGCTCAAGGTGCTGCTCGAGAACCTGCTGCGCTGGGAAGACGGTCGCACGGTCACGGTCGATGACGTGAAGGCGGTCGGCGCTTGGCTCAAGGACCGCAAATCCGACCGCGAGATCGCCTATCGCCCGGCGCGCGTGCTGATGCAGGACTTCACCGGCGTGCCGGCGGTCGTCGACTTGGCCGCGATGCGCGATGCGATGGTGCGGATGGGCGGCGATCCGAAGAAGATCAATCCGCTGTCGCCCGTCGACCTCGTCATCGACCACTCCGTGCAGATCGACTATTTCGGCAGCAAGGACGCCTTCGACAAGAACGTGAAGCTCGAATACGAACGCAACGGCGAGCGTTACAATTTCTTGCGCTGGGGCGCGCAGGCCTTCGCGAATTTCCGCGTGGTGCCACCCGGGACCGGCATCTGTCACCAGGTGAATCTCGAGAACCTGTCGCAGACGGTGTGGACGGCTGACATCGACGGCAAGACCGTGGCTTACCCTGACACGGCGGTCGGCACGGACAGCCACACGACCATGGTGAACGGCCTGGCGGTGCTGGCCTGGGGCGTCGGCGGCATCGAAGCCGAGGCAGCGATGCTTGGCCAGCCGATCTCGATGCTCATCCCCGAGGTCGTCGGCTTCAAGCTGACCGGCAAGCCGCGCGAGGGCATGACGGCGACGGACCTCGTGCTCACCGTGACGCAGATGCTGCGCAAGAAGGGCGTCGTGAACAAGTTCGTCGAGTTCTACGGCCCGGGCTTGGACGCGTTGTCGCTCGCCGACCGTGCGACCGTCGGCAACATGGCGCCCGAATACGGGGCGACGTGCGGCTTCTTCCCGATCGACAAGGAGACGATCAACTACCTCAAGTTCACCGGCCGCGATCCCGAGCGCATCGCCCTCGTCGAGGCCTATGCCAAGGCGCAGGGCATGTGGCGCGACGCGTCCTCGCCCGACCCGGTGTTCTCCGACACGCTCGAGCTCGATATCGGTACGGTCGAGCCGTCGCTCGCCGGGCCCAAGCGCCCGCAGGACCGCGTGCCGCTCTCGGGGGCCAAGGCCGGCTTCGAGAAGGCGCTGCCCGAGCTGCTCGGCCCCAAGGCCGCCAAGGGGCCGGTCAAGGTGGAGGGCGCCAATTTCGAGATGAAGAACGGCGACGTGGTGATCGCGGCGATCACGTCCTGCACCAACACCTCGAACCCGAGCGTGCTGATCGCGGCGGGTCTCGTCGCGCGCAACGCACGGGCCAAGGGCCTCAAGCCGAAGCCGTGGGTCAAGACCTCGCTGGCGCCCGGCTCGCAGGTGGTCCAGGATTATCTGGCTGCCAGCGGGCTCCAGCAGGACCTCGATGCGATCGGGTTCAACATCGTCGGCTTCGGCTGCACGACCTGCATCGGCAATTCGGGCCCGCTGCCCGACAACGTCGCGGCCGCCATCGACGACAACGACCTCACGGTATGCGCCGTGCTGTCGGGCAACCGCAACTTCGAGGGCCGTGTGCATCCGCAGGTGAAGGCGAACTATCTCGCCTCGCCGCCGCTGGTCGTGGCCTACGCGCTCGCGGGCTCGCTCCTGATCGATATCACCAAGGAGCCGCTCGGCCAGGGCGGCGACGGCAAGCCGGTCTACCTCAAGGACGTCTGGCCATCGAACCAGGAGATCCAGGACACGATCAAGAAATCCCTCACGCCCGAGATGTTCCGCAAGCGGTACGCCAACGTCTTCAAGGGCGACGCGCTATGGCAGAAGATCGGCAGCGCGAGCGGCATGACCTACAAATGGCAGGATGGCAGCACCTACGTGAAGCTGGCGCCCTATTTCGAGAACATGCCGAAGGAGCCGGGTCCGCTCAGCGACGTCAAGGGTGCGCGCGCCCTCGCCATTCTGGGCGACAGCATCACCACCGATCACATCTCGCCCGCCGGCTCGATCAAGAAGGACGGACCGGCCGGCAACTATCTGATCGAGCACCAGGTGCGGCCGCAGGACTTCAACTCCTACGGAGCGCGCCGCGGCAACCACGAGGTGATGATGCGCGGCACGTTCGCGAACATCCGCCTCAAGAACGAGCTGGCGCCGGGCACCTCGGGCGGCATCACGCGCCACATGCCCGACGGCGAGCAGATGTCGATCTTCGACGCCGCCGAGAAGTACAAGAAGGAAGGCGTGCCGCTGGTGATCTTCGGCGGCAAGGAGTACGGCACCGGCTCGTCGCGCGACTGGGCGGCCAAGGGCACGCTGCTCCTGGGCGCCAAGGCGGTGATCGTCGAGAGCTTCGAGCGTATCCACCGCTCGAACCTCGTCGGCATGGGCGTGCTGCCGCTGCAGATGCCCGAGGGCGCCGACCGCAAGACCTTGAAGCTCGACGGCAGCGAGACCTTCGACATCACCGGGGTCGCCTCAGGCATCAAGCCGCGTATGACCGTGACGCTGACGATCCATCGGGCGGACGGCAAGACCGATACCGTGCCGCTGCTCTGCCGGATCGATACGCTGGACGAGGTCGAGTACTTCAAGCACGGCGGCATCCTGCCCTACGTGCTGCGGCACCTGCTCAAGGCGGCGTAGAGGAGGTTTGCGGGTCGACGGCGGCGCAGTTGAACGCGCCGTCGGCGAGCCCTTTCAGCGGCTTTTTCTCGCCTGCGGCCAGGCCATCGGCGGCCCTGCAATTCCCGTCGAGCAATGCCGCGGCCAGGCACGGCGCGTAGGGCGGTGCCTGGGTGGACTTGAGCCGGATGAGGAGGCCGCGCGCGTCTGTGTGGCAGCCAAGACCGGCCAGAAAAGCGGCGCGCAGCGGGGCATCTGTCACCATGTCCAGCGCCTCGCTCTGGCTTTTCAGATCGGCCCACCACGCCCCGCTCCGCTCGATCCGCCCCTTCTGCTCGCTCGAAGGATCGCGGAGTCCTGACAGTCTCATTTCCGCTGCCGTCCGGGCCGTACCTTCCGGGATCGTGGCAAGCCAGCGACCAATGGCCTGTTCGACCGTCATCCCAGTCACCTGCAGCGGCTTGAGGTCAAGAAATCGGGCGTCGGTGTAGCGCGAAATCAAATCCGTGATCGGGCGCAGATCGGTCGTGGCCCGCCACACGCTCGCCGAAGTCAACTCGGCGCCGTCTAGCTTCGCGGGGCCGAGATCGGCGCCCTGGAGTCCCGCAGAATCGAGGGCAGCGCCTCGAAGATCGGCGCCCCTGAGCTCGGTCCCCTGTAGCGCCGCCGACCTGAGGTTGGCTGTCGTGAGAAATGCGCTCTTGAGCGAGGCGCCCCAAAACGTTGCCTCGGTGAGATTGGCACCCTGAAGCTGCGCCGACTCGAGCGTAGCGCCTTGAAGCTCCGCCTTTTCAAGATCGGCTCCCTGGAGGTCCGCCGAATCGAGGATGGCTCCCTGCAGGGAGGCCCGCATGAGCCAAGCGTGTGCCAATTTGGCCTTCGTTAGGTTTGTCGCTGTCAGCTTGGTGGCAACGAGGCTCGCCCCCTCAAGATGAGCCCCGCTTAGGTCGGCTTTTCGAAGATCGGTGCGGTCGAGCACAGCATTCCGGAGATCCCGGCCGCGCAGGACGATCGTGCGCTCCGTTTTCGCCAGCTTGTCGCTGTCGAGGCCAATGAGGTCGACATCGATCAAGACGAGATTACGCGAGAGCCAGCTATCGACGGTACTTTCAACGGGATCAGGCACCCCCTCGAACAGAATCACCGTCGGCCACCATGTGAGGCCAATCCGGCGATTAATCTGCCGACGATAACCCGCGGCCCGATGCGTCCAGACCACCGGGTGCGACAGGCAAGCGAGCGTCCTTATGCGGTGTGCTTCAGTGGCCGGCGATGTGGCACTCGTTTCGATTTCGGCGGATGCGCTTTCTCGGTTTCCGCACTCAGCCGGCAGTTCCTCGAGGCGCAGCGGCGTTTGCACCCATTCCCCCGTCCACCACGCCTCTATCGATTCGCCGGGGACCGTGGCGATGAGCAGCGAAAAAACGACTATTCCGCCGCATACGGTCAGCAGAACGGCGAGTGCTGTGACTTGACGGATGGCGGAGTTCACGGCCTCGCGAACCTGCTCGACGGTGGTGTACGTGCGCCACGCATCTCGAAGCGACGGCCACGCAGGGCCGCCGGCTCGCAGCGAGCTTATCAGCTCAATAGTCTTTGCAGCGGCTTGAGCGGGCAGTACGACAAGCCCGCGGACCCAGCGCGCTACGGCGCCGCCGAAACGCCCGCTTGAATCCACAATGGCCGGCCATAGAACCCAGGTCAGGACTAGGTCAAGGACCAACGCAAATCGGTGAATCCACGTGGTCGTCTCGTCATGGTAAGCCAGAAATTGAACCTGAAAGGCCAGGAGCAGTAGCACCGGTGCGGCCAACAATGTGACCCACGCAGCGAGCCGCACGAACAGGCGCGGCAGCCAATCGCGGCTTAGCCCAGAGATCAATTGCATCATGATGAAGCTGTCGAGCCGGACGCGAATGCGCTCACGTTCGCCACTGAGCGGTATGGCGGCGACCGCATCGTTCAGGAGATGCAGCGTGCGCGACAGAAGGTAGAGCTGCACCAGAACGTAGAAGTGCACCAGCACGAACAAGATGGGCACGAGGCGGTAGAACGCCACAAGCGGCAGCTTGACGCTGAGTAGCGGCAAATCGATCGGTGCTTCCAGCAAGAGTTGCCGATGTGTCGTGGCGCCCACCGCGACCGCGAGATAGGCCCCGAAAAGGATGAAGCTGATCCAGGTGTTCCGGGCTTGCCCGCTGGCTTCATTCCCGGCCTTGACCAGGTCGTCAACCGTCGTCTCCTCCATGCAATGCCTCTCTCGCTGTCCCGCCTTGGCAGCTAATGGTTGCACGACTATTTAAGATCACTCGAATTGAGCGCGCAAGGATTCCTGCCACGTATTTGCCCGCAGCACGACTGCGACGAGCAGCCGACGACCAGCCTTCAATCGAGGGGATGTTTGTTGCTGAGGTCCTGCGAAGGCACCTTTGCAACAAAAATTGTTCCAAGTCCGCGTACGTATAAGACTGGCCGGCTTGGGTCTTTGTCACGTATTGCGGGCGAACCCAGGGGTGATACGCCCCGGCGTCCTCTCCGCTATTTGGACTCTGGCTGCGGGGCTGCGGCCGGCCCGGCGTTGGTCGGCGCCGGTGCTGCCGCTGTCTGGCGCGGCTGGAATATGCGGACGTCGTCGGGTCCCGGTGGCGGGGCGCCCTTGAGGCTGATCCCCAGGGCCATGATGAGTTGGCCCAGCGACACTCCCACATAGCCGTCCGACTGGCTGGTCGGCGGGTCCATCCGCTGGTTGACCGACGGCGACCAGGTCTGGGCGGACGCGGGCTGCGCCAAGGTCACGAGGGCGGCCGCGCTTGCGGCCCACGGCAGAATACGCATGTCGAGGTCTCGCTCGCCCACCCCCGCTACACCCAACAAGGGTGTCCGGCGGCAATTGGTTCCCGAAACGCCGTCCTTTTTCTTTTCCTGGATCGTCAGGCGGACGTCCGGTCCAGGGTCCAACCCGCGGGCGGACGATCCGGCTGGGGCGCGCGGTCCGATGGGTTCAGGCGGCGCAGGATGATGTTGCCATCCTTGTCGAACTCCGGCGGCGCGTAGCGCGGCAGGGTTTCGATCACCTGGCCGAGGGCGTCGACCAGCCGGCCGATGGTGTCGCGCAGAAAGGCGTCCGCATCAGGGCTGGCGGGATCGGACCTGGGCGCGACCTGCAGGGGCTCGTCCTGCTGCGCCAGAACCGGCCGTACTTCCGCGAGCGCGCCGGTTGCAACAACTCCGATCAAGACGGCGGTCGCGAGCGTGCGATGCATGGTGGCCTCGAAACGGTTAAACAGTTAAATAACGCTTGGGATGCGTTCATTATTCTGCCGGCGGCTTGGCCGTTTCTCACGTCGATGTGACGCCCCCGTGCGACGCGTCGCGCTAGGATGCATCATGCGTTCGATGACGCGCTCAGGCCGGATCGTAAGCTTCGTCGCCGCCGCCGTGACCCTGGCAGCAGGTGCAGCGCCGGCAGTGGCGGGTGAGCGCGCGGATCCTGTCGTGGTCGAGCTGTTCACGAGCCAAGGCTGCAACTCTTGTCCGCCGGCCGATGCCTATCTCGGCGAGCTCGCGAAGCGCCCCGATATCCTGGCGCTCTCCTGGCATGTCGATTACTGGGACTATATCGGCTGGAAGGACCCGTTCGCGCAGCACGCGTTTACGGCGCGGCAGCATGCGTATTCGCGCTCGCTGGCAGAGCGCTACGTCTACACGCCCCAGATGGTGATCAACGGCCATCTGCAGGGGATCGGGTCGGAGCGCAGCGACATCGAGCGGCTGATCGGCGAGGCGAAGAGCGAGCAGGCGGGTGGCGCGGCGCGCCGGCCCCGCGTCACGCTGGTCGGCGACAGCGTGCACATCGAGGGTGGGCCGGCCGCGCCCAGCAACGTGTGGATCGCAGTCTTCGATGCGCAGCACTGGACCGCGGTCGAGCAGGGCGAGAATGCAGGCCAGCGGCTCGGCGAATACAACATCGTGCGCGAGTGGACGCAGATCGGGAAATACGACGGCAAGCCCGTGACGTTGAAGCTCGGCGTCGACATGGCCGAGTATGAGAAAAGCGGCTGCGCGATCGTCGTCCAGCAGCAGACGCCGGACGGGCCGGGCCCGATCCTCGCCGCCTATGCGATCGACCCGCCGATGAAGCCGGCGAAGAAATAGCGCCCTCATCGGGCCGGCAGCCTAAGTCACGGCAGCGGGTAGAACGTCACGGTCTCGCCGGCGATCCGGCCGGCCCCTTCCTCCCACTCGCGCGGCCGTGGATCGTACAGCGTGGCGCCGAAAATCCCGTCGCCGGTCACCCCATCCTCGGCCAGGGGCATGATGATGCGCTCGCCGCGCCCCACGCGGCGGGCGTGCAAGAACACCTGGCCCGTGCCGTGGGCGCAGCAGGGCTCGGTCACCACGCGCTTGTGGCGCGCGAAAATATCCGGGTAGTCGAAGTCCTTGAAGAACTCGGCCATGTCGGTGCCGCGCAGGCTCTTTCCGAACGCGTCGTTGATCTCCTCGCCGGCCAGCCGGCCGGTGAACCGGTCGGTCGCACGGTCGTACTTCCACGCCCATACGATCGCGAGGTTCCGACGGAGCACGGTGGCATCGAGGTCATTCCATGCGGGCATCAGCCGTCCGCCGCGCGCACGGTCCCAGTGTTCGGCGACGTCGCGCAGCCGCGCGTGCCAAATGCTCGCCAGAAAATCCTGGTAGCTCATCTCGTCGCGACCCTGGAGGCCAAATGCCAAGCCCGCGCAGGAGCGAGTCCTTGCGCGGTTCTGCGATGTCTAGCCGCCCCGCGGCCGCTCCGCCTTGATCTCGATCAAACGCGCTGCCTATCCTCATCCCAATCACATCCCGGGAGGAACCAATGGACAGGCGCGATTTTCTGCACGGTGCGACCATGACCGCAGCCGGGGGAGCCGCCGCCCTCATCGCCGAGGGGGCCGCACCCGCGCGCGCCCAGGCGCAAGTGCCCGCTGGTGCCGCGACAGCCATGGCCGGCGAGCCGCGGATGCGCCGGTACGACGAGCAGCGCTGGGTGCTCGACAACGTGATCCGCTCCGTCGGGCTCGACTGGGATCAGCCGCGCACGATCTACTGGAACGCGCCGATCGGCTTCGAGGGGCTCGCCGATTTCGCGGCGATCCGGCAGCGCGTGCAAAAATACGCCGACATCACGCCGGCCTTCGAGGCAACGGCCCGGCGCCGCGAGGCCAAGGCCGTCGAGGCCGAGAAAGAGGGCGACACGGTCACCGCGCGCGAGAACTACTACATGGCGACGATCCACTGGGGTGCCGCGCAGTGGCCGATCGACGAGAACAGCGAGAAGAATATCCTCTGCAACACCAAGAAGCGCGAGTGCTTCGGCAAATACGCGGCCCTGGCGGATCACAAGATCGAGGCCGTGTGGATTCCGTTCCAGGGCAAGCAACTCCCCGGCTGGCTGCACCTGCCTTATGGATACAGCGGCGGCCGCGTGCCGGCCGTGGTTGCGATCCCAGGCATGGACAGCTTCAAGGAAGGTGGCGTGGCGCTCTACGGCGACCGCTGGCTCAACCGCGGCCTCGCGGTTCTGGCGATCGAGGGGCCCGGCCAATACGAGTGCCCGGTGCTCGGCATCTATATGAGCGTGCCCGCTTGGGCCGAGGCGGCCAAAGCGTTCTACGAATTTGCCGCCGCCCGGCCCGAGATAGATCCGCAGCGCATCGGGGTGGTGGGGACCAGCTTCGGCTCGTTCGCCGGCACCATCAGCGCGGGCGCCGAGCCGCGCTACAAGGCCTGCGCTGTCTCGGGCACGGCCCTCGAGCCCGGCTGGAACACGGTCTTCAACGAGGCGTCGCCCACGTTCAAGAAGCGCTTCATGTACATGGCGAACATCCAGGACGAGGCGAAGTTCGACGCGTTCGCCAAGTCGCTCACCTGGGAGGGCTATGCCGAGAAGATCCGCATGCCGTATCTGTGCATCGGCGGCGAGGCGGACGAGCTGTCGCCGATCGAGAACGCCGAGCGCTGCGTGAAGGCGATCCCGGGCCCCAAGCGGCTCGTGATCTACCAGGACTCCCGGCACTCGGTGGGGGGCGTGCCGGCCGCGGCGCTGGGGCCGTCGCCGACGGGCCTGCAGGCCGATTTCATGGCCGCTGCGCTTTCCGGCAAAACGTTCCCAAGCGAGCGCTGGTTCGTCGACGCTACCGGTCGCATCACCAAGACGGCGATCTGAGACAGGACGCCAGGAGACGCGTGGGATAGGATCGGCCGAACGGCATTGGGGGCACGGATGTTGAGGCGACGGGAGCTCACGCTGGCGCTGGCAGCGCTGGCGATGGGGCGAGTTGTGCGCAGAGCCGGGGCCCAGTCTCCTACAACCGGGGCAGCGAGCGGCTTCACCTTGGCGGCGGCGGGTGCGGGCAGCGCCTTTCTTTCCTTCGCCAAGGCGATCGCCCCGGTGATCCAGCGCTACGCTCGGCTCGACGTGACCATCCGCGAGACAAAGGGCTCGAATGAGAACGTCGAGCTGGTCAGCGCGGGCCAAGTGGCGTTCGCGGCTTTGAACATGGGCCCCGGGTTCGACGCCTGGAACGGCAAAGGCCCGTTCGCCGGCCGGCCGCTGCGCGGTCTGCGGGCTCTGGTGCCCATGTACGAGACCCCGTTTCATACCATCACGCTGCGCTCGAGCGGCATCAGCAAGCTTGCCGACCTCGGCGGCAAGCGCGTCGGCGTCGGGCCGGCCGGCGGCCCGGGCGAAGTGTTCTTCCGCGGAATCGCCGACGCGCTCGGCATCCGTGCCACGCTCGCGACCGGCTCGCCGGCTGAAATGGGGCGGCAGGTGCTGTCCCGCGAGATCGACGCGTTCTGGTGGGGTTCGGGCCTGCCGAGCGAGCCGTTCGTCGACGTGACCCAGGCAGCCGATGCGGCGGTGTTCGGCTTCACGGCGGACGAGGCCGCGGCGTTCGGACGCCTGTTCCCGTATTTCGCGCCGTTCGAGATTCCCGCCGGCACGTATCGCGGGCAGACCGCCCCGTTACGGTCGATGGCCGTGTGGAATTTCGTCGTCGCCCACGAGGCGGTGCCGGCAGATACTGCGTACGCGGTCGTCGCGGCGCTGCTTGGCCATTCGGGCGAAGTCGTCGCCGCCTATCCGGCCGCGCGGTCGATGCGGGCCGACAACGCCGGCGCCAACACCTTCATGCCGTTCCACTCTGGCGCCGTGCGCTATTACCGGGAATCGGGGATCGCGTTACGGGCCGAACTCAGCACCGGTTAGCCGCTCGATCAGCCGCCAACTCCGCGCCCGAGCATCGCGGTCATGCGGCGGGCGAACGCCGGCACGTCGGGCAGCGGCTCGCCCTCGAGCAGGCGCGCCTGGTCGAGCAGCAGGAAGGCCGCTTCGTTGATCGCCTCGACCGCCCCCTCCTTGCCGACCGCGGACGCCAAGCGCTTGACCAGCGGGTGCGTCGGATTGATCTCGAGGATGCGCTTAGAGGCCTGATTGATCTGCTTGTGCTGGCGCAGCATCCGCTCGAGGTGGATGTCGAGGTCGCTGTCGTCGGCGACGAGGCAGACCGGGCTGTCGGTCAGGCGCTCCGACGCGCGGACATCCTTGACCGCGTCGCTCAGCGCCAGGCGGAACATGGCGAGCAGCGGCGCCAGGTCCGTGTCGTCCTTGGGCTTCGACTCCTCCGTCTTGTCCGCGGCGGTGAGTTTCGAGAGATCGGCCGCCCCGCGGGTCACCGACTTGAAGCCCTTGCCTTGATAGCCGCCGACCTGCGCCACCCAGAACTCATCGACCGGATCGGCGAGCAGGAGAACTTCCACCCCGCGCGTCTTGAACCCTTCAAGCTGCGGGCTCGCGGCCAGGCTGGCGACGTCCTCGCCCGCGATATAGTAGATCGCGTCCTGGCCCGGCTTCATGCGGCCGACATAGTCGGCGAGGCTGTGCAGCCCCGCCCCATGCGTGCTCGCAAAGCGCACGATCCCGAACAGCCGCTCGCGGTTGGCCGGGTCCTCGTACAGCCCCTCTTTGAGCACGGAGCCGAAATTGTCCCAGAATTTCGCGTACTCGTCGGCGGCATCCTTGGCCTTCTTTTCGAGCTCGCCGAGAACGCGGCTGACCACGCCGCTGCGGATCAGCGCCAGCACCGGGTTGTTCTGCAGCATCTCGCGGCTGATGTTGAGCGGCAGATCCTCGGAATCGATCACGCCGCGCAGGAAGCGCAGATAGCCCGGAAGCAGGTCCTTCTGGCCGTCGGTGATGAAGACGCGCTTGACGTATAGCTTCACGCCGTGCCGGCGCTCGGGATGATAGAGATCGAACGGCCTCGTGGACGGAATGTAGAGCAGGCCCGCGTATTCGATCTTGCCCTCGGCGCGCCAGTGGATCGTGAGCCACGGGTCGTCCATCGCGTGGCCGACGTGATGGTAGAACTCCTTGTACTGCTCGAGGGTGATCTCGCCCTTGGGCCGCATCCACAGCGCCGAGGCGCGGTTGAGGGTCTCGCCGCGCTCCCCGCCCAACAGGATCGGAATGGCGATGTGGTCCGAGTACTGGCGGACGATGCCGCGGATGTTCTCGGGGTCGAGGAATTCGTCGGCATCCTCGCGTACGCGCAGGATGACGGACGTGCCCGGGGCAGCGCGCTCGATTCCGTCGATCGTGAACTCGCCCTTGCCATCCGAGGTCCAGCGCCAGCCCTGGCTTTCGCCGGCGCGGCGGGTCTCGACCGTGACTTTGTCCGCGACCATGAACGCAGAATAGAAGCCGACACCGAACTGGCCGATCAGCGGCACGTCCTTCTGCTTGTCGCCGGTGAGACTCTTGACGAACGCGGCCGTGCCCGAGCGCGCGATCGTGCCGAGATTGTCGATCAGCTCGGCGCGGTTCATGCCGATGCCGTTGTCGGCGATCGTGAGCGTGCGCGCGGCCTTGTCGAGGACCAGCTCGATGCGGAACTTGCTCTCGGGCGGTGCCAGCTCGGGCTTGGTCAGCGCCTCGTAGCGCAGCCGGTCGCAGGCATCGGAGGCGTTGGAAATGAGCTCGCGCAGGAAGACGCGGCGGTCGCTGTAGAGCGAATGGGCGACGATGTCGAGCAGCCGGCCGACCTCGGCCTGGAACGAGAGTTTCTCCGTGCCCCCTGTGGTCGCGCTGTCCATCTTCTTAACCTTGTTGCGACAATCCCCGTGAGCGACGGATTTAGGTAGTTCGGATGCCGAGCACAAGGGTTTTGACAGGCCAGGCGGCCGCCTTGCGCGACCGGCCAGACCGCCTACCTGACGGCCTGGAGGCGGATGCCACGCAGGATTCACAACGGGGTACTTGCATCGTGCGGCGAATCCTCCAAACTAAGTGACAGATGAGAGCAGTCGGCGATACCGCACGACTCAGCGACACCCCCGACCGGCGCGACGCCCGCATCGTCGCGGTCCTGGGGCCGACCAACACGGGCAAGACCCATCTCGCCCTCGAGCGCATGCTCGGGCATCGCAGCGGCATGATCGGCTTTCCGCTGCGCCTTCTGGCACGTGAAAACTACGACCGTATCGTCCGGCTGAAGGGCAAGGACAGCGTGGCCCTCGTGACCGGCGAAGAACGGATCATTCCGCCCGCCCCGCGCTGGTTCGTGTGCACGGTCGAGGCGATGCCGCTCGACCGGGAGGTTGCGTTCCTCGCCATCGACGAAGTGCAGATGTGCGCCGACCGCGAGCGCGGCCATGTGTTCACCGACCGGCTGCTGCACGCGCGCGGCTACGTCGAGACGATGTTCCTCGGGGCCGAGACCGCCAAGCGCCTTATCCGTGCCCTCGTGCCCGGTGTGGAGTTCATCGCCCGGCCGCGCTTTTCGACGCTCACCTGGACCGGGCCCAAGAAGATCACGCGCTTGCCGCGCCGTTCGGCCGCGGTGGCGTTCTCGGCTGCCGAGGTCTACGGCATCGCCGAGCTGGTGCGCCGCCAACGCGGCGGGGCGGCGGTCGTGTTCGGCGCGCTCAGCCCGCGCACCCGCAACGCGCAGGTGGCGATGTACCAGGCGGGCGAGGTCGACTACCTGGTCGCGACCGACGCGATCGGCATGGGCCTCAACATGGACATCGATCACGTCGCCTTCGCACAGCTCGCGAAATTCGACGGCCGCGGCATGCGTCGCCTGTCGCCGGCCGAGCTCGGCCAGATCGCCGGCCGCGCCGGGCGGCACATGAACAACGGCACGTTCGGCACGACCACGGGCGTCGACGGCCGCGATGTCGGCCCGCTCGATCCCGAGACCATCGCCGCGATCGAGGAGCACAAATTTCCGTCGCTCACCGCGTTCCAATGGCGCAACACGGACCTCGATTTCACGACGCCGCGCGCCCTGCTGCGCAGCCTTGAAGCGCCGCCGCCGCTGCCCGCCTTGATCCGCACGCGCGAGGCCGACGATCATCTCACCCTCACGGCGCTGGCCGCCGACAAGGAGCTGGCGTCGCTCACGGAAGATCGCGAGGGGGTGCGCCTTCTGTGGGATGCCTGCCAGATCCCCGATTTCCGCAAGGCGCTCGGCGACGCGCACGTGCATCTGGTCGGGCGCATTTTCCGCCACCTGCGTCTCGACGGCCGGCTGCCGACGGAGTGGGTGGCCTCCCAGGTCGCGCGGCTCGATACGGTCGAGGGCGACCTCGACACGTTGCTGGAGCGGCTCGCCCGCATCCGCACCTGGACCTATGTGGCTCATCGCCCGCGCTGGCTGGCCGATGCCGCGCATTGGCAGGAGAGGGCGCGCGAGGTCGAGGACCGCCTGTCGGATGCTCTGCACGAACGACTGATGCAGCGCTTCGTGGACCGCCGTGCCGCGGTGCTGGCCAAGGCGCGTCGCCAGGGCGAGGAGTACATGGCCGCCGTCACGACGCGCGGCGACGTCCTCATCGAGGGCGAGCGCGCCGGGCGCCTGGATGGATTCAATTTCGTCGCGGAATCGGACGCGCGCGAAAGCGGCGCCCGCGATCTCCTGGCGGCGGCCAACAAGGCGTTGCGGCGCGACGTCGGCGACCGGGTCCGGCGGTTTGTCGGATCGGCCGACAGTGAATTCTCGCTGGACGAGCGCGGCCTCGTGCGCTGGCAGACGCAAGCCGTGGGGCGGCTGGCGGCCGGCGACGAGCCGCTTGCGCCACGCGTCGAGACCCTGCCGTCGGCCCTGCTCGAGCCGCAGCACCGCGACGCGGTGCGCCGGCGTATGCAGGCCTGGCTCGACGGCCATCTGAAGCGGGCCCTGGCGCCCCTGTTCGCGTTGCGCGAGGCGGAGCTCAGCGGTGCGGCGCGCGGCCTCGCGTATGCGCTCACGGCGGCCCTCGGATGCGTGCCCCGGCGCGTCGCGGCGGGTCAGATTGACACTCTGGCCAAGAGCGACCGGCCGCTGCTGGCCCGGCTCGGCGTGCATATCGGTACGATCGGCGTGTTCCTGCCGGCGCTGCGCAGCCGCGAGAGCACGCAATTGCGGGCCCTGTTGTGGGCGTGCGCACGCGGCGAAGATCCGCAGCGCGTCATCGCGGCCGTACCGCGCGAGCGCTCGCTCGCGCGCTCGGCCGCCGCCCTGCCCGCCGAGTTCTATGCCGCATGCCTCTATCTCCCGGCCGGGCCGATCTACGCGCGGGTCGACCGGCTCGACGGTTTGGCGGGCCGTCTGCGCGGCCTGGCCAAGCGTGGGCCGTTTGCCGCCACCGCCGACCTCGCCGCGGCCGTCGGCGCCACACCGGGCGATCTCGCCGGCCTCCTGGCCGCTCTTGGCTATCGCGCCATGCCGGGGATGGTGTTCGTGCCGCGGCCAGCGGGCGGAACGCGCCGACCCGGGGCCCACCGCGGACACGAAGGCTCGCCGTTCGCCGACCTCGAACGTCTCATCAGCGCACACCCGGGTCATGGCCGGCGCGGCCGAACCCCCGGCGGCGCCTAAGGCGGATGACCGACAGCCAGCGCCTCGACAAATGGCTGTGGTGCGCGCGGTTCTTCAAGACGCGGGCCCTCGCTGCGCGATTCTGCGACGACGGCCGCATGCGCGTCTCCGGCCAGCTCACCCATAAGGCCCACTACGCGGTGCGGGCGGGCGATGTCCTGACATTTCCGCTCGGCCCGAATATCCGGGTGATCAAGATCACCGGGCTCGCCGCCAGGCGCGGGCCGCCGGCCGAGGCACGGCGGCTGTACGAGGATCTGGCGCCGCCAGAAAAGGGCGCGGCAGCCGGACCTGCGGCTCCGTTGAGCGGGGAGCGCGCGTAGCTGCCGACCGCTTGTCCCTAACCCGCGCGGGGTTGCCATCGGCAATCGCGACGTGTTAGGCCAGCCCGCGCAACGGTCACCCCCTGTAGATATTCGGAGAGTTCGACGATGACCTACGTGGTCAACGAAGCCTGCATCAAATGCAAGTACATGGACTGCGTGGAGGTCTGCCCCGTGGACTGCTTCTACGAGGGCGAGAACATGCTGGTGATCAAGCCGTCGGAGTGCATCGATTGCGGGGTTTGCGAACCGGAGTGCCCGGCCGAGGCGATCGTTCCGGATACCGACCCCGGGGCGGAGAAATGGGTCAAAATTAATACGGATTACGCCGAAACCTGGCCGAATATTACCCGGAAAGGTGAGGCTCCCGCCGACGCGGACACCTGGAAAGGTGTCCCAGATAAATTTGAAAAGCATTTCAGTCCTAAGCCAGGTGCCCGCTGACAATAATATTTGTATAAAATCCTATTTATAGACCTTCAGTCTTAGACAGCGCCCGTGCCTTTTCTCTAAGATTGTGATACGTTTACAACATTATCGGGTGAGCGACTGCCTGAGCCCGAGTGGATCCTGAGAACGGACATCCGAGGACGCCCCAAGGACGCTAGGTCAGGACCGCACGGGTTGCCCAACCCGCGACAAGCTGTTCGAAGGTGCTGTCGGACCCTGGTTCGGCTGCCTCCCCCGAATTGTCGCATCGCAGGCCGGGACAGGTCGATCGCTGCCAACGAGGGAGCGGGAGTGAAAGGTCAAGGTTGAGCATGAGCGGCACAAAGAGCAAGACGGGTATGCGTAAGGTGGCGCGGGAGACGGACGAGACGGGCTTTGCGACCGGCGACCATGTCGTTTATCCGACCCATGGCGTCGGCAAGATCACCTCGATCGAATCCCAGGAGATCGTCGGCCAGAAGCTCCGCCTCCTGGTCATCCAGTTCGACAAGGACCGCATGACGTTGCGCGTTCCGGTGGCCAAGGCCAAGAGCTCGGGCCTGCGCCGGTTGTGCACGCGCAAGGAAATGCAGGCGGCCCTGGTCACCTTGAAGGGGCGCTCGCGCATCAAGCGCACGATGTGGAGCCGCCGCGCCCAGGAATACGAGGCCAAGATCAACTCCGGCGACCCGCGCTCGATCGCCGAGGTCGTGCGCGACCTCTATCGGAATGCGGGCCAGCCCGACCAGTCGTTCAGCGAGCGCCAGATGTATCAGGCGGCCCTCGACCGCCTGGCGCGTGAGTTTGCGGCCGTCGAGCGCATCCCCGAGGATGTGGCGACGCAGCGTCTCGAGGCGATGCTGAAGGCTGCTTAAGGCCGAACTTTCGACAGACGAGTTGAAGAGGCCGGCGGAGAACCCTTCGCCGGCCTTTTCGTTTGCGGTTTGTGATAAATTTTAGCGGGGTGCGCTTTTTTCTTGCGGTTTGCGAGGAAGGGCCCGCTATATATTGATTCTATTATGTTTGCTGCCCGTCGAGTCGCGGAGTCGCCGCCTCCGCCCAGAATTGCGCCCGTTCCCGCTTCGCGGGAAACCAAATTCGCCGTTCTGCGTCGCGCCCGCCGGGTGTGGGTGGTGGGCGCCATCCACGGCGAGGCGCATAAGCTCGCCGACCTGCACGATTCTCTCTGGCCGCGCTTTGCGCCCGGTGACCGCCTCGCCTATCTCGGCAATTATCTTGGCCGCGGCCGCACGGTTGCGGCCACCGTCGATGAGCTCGTGCGCTTTCGCTGCGCGGTCATCGGCCGCCCGTTGATGTTCGCCTCCGACGTCGCCTATCTGCGCGGCACCCAGGAGGAGATGTGGGAAAAGCTCCTGCAGCTCCAGTTCGCGGTGAATCCGCGCGAGGTCCTCGATTGGATGCTGTCGCAGGGTGTCGCGGCGACGATCCAGGCCTACGGCGGAGATCCCGAGCGCGGGCGGATCGCCGCGCGCGACGGCCCGGTCGCGATGGGCCGCTGGACCGCCAGCCTGCGCCAGGCGATGGGCGAGCGGCCGGGGCACCGGGCGCTGATGAGCAGCTTGCGCCGCGCGGCCTATACCGACGACAAGGGCCTGCTCCTGGTCCACGCCGGCCTCGATCCGGCGCGCACGCTGGCCGAGCAGAGCGATGCGCTGTGGTGGGGTCATCCGGCCTGGGCGGCGATCAGCGCGCCCTATGAGGGATTCCGGCGCGTCGTGCGCGGCTATGACCGCACCGCGCGGGCCCGCAGCCGCAGTGAGGGCGGCATCGAGGGCGTCATCGCCGCGCCGCACACCTTGACGGTCGACGGCGGTTGCGGCTTTGGCGGCGCTCTCGTGGCGCTGTGCCTCACTCCCGACGGTGAAATCGTCGACCAGATAGAAATCTAGACGCCGCTCAGCGGCGTTTGCGCGGGCGCGCGTCCTCGGTGCCTGCTTTTTCGACGAGCTCGATCTGCGCCGGGTGGTCGACGGCGATGATCGGACCGTCCTGCCAGCGCAGCCATCCGCGCACGCGGAGATCCGCGCCGACGAGGCCCGATAGGTCCATGCCGGCGGCGCGGAAAAGCCGGTTCGCCGCCGCGGGGATCTCCAGTTCCAACCCTCGGCCCTGCGCGCTTGCGAACTCCAGCCACAGGCGGCCCGGGCTCCTGTGGCTCGCGGCGACGCGGCCGGCCACGATCTGGAAGCTGTCGCGCCAGCGGCCGAGGCCGCCCGCGTCGCGCACCCGATACTCGGGCCTGGCCCACAGGCCCCGCCCGGCCGCACGTGCCTCGCGTTCGATCGCCAACAGAACCACCGCCGCCGCGGCCGTGTCGCGCGTCGTCTCGACGCGCGCGAGTCCGCGGCGCACCAGCTCGGCCTCCAGCCACAGGTCGGAGGCGACGGCCACATGGGCGACGGTGCGGCCGTAGCGGTCGTTGCGTCGCTCTTCGTAGTAGATCTGCGCCTCGCGCCGGTCCGCGAGATCCGCGAGGGTCTGCTGGGCTTCCTGGGCAAAATGCGGCGTAGATCTCGGCACACCGATGCCGGCCAGGCGCAGCTCGCGGCCGTCGGCGAGGCGCAGAGTCTCTCCATCGATCGTAGCGGCGATCGTGACAGTCCCGCCCGCGGCAAGGGCCCCCTGCGCCACCAGTGTCTCCAGCGGCCCTGCCGCGGCCAACCGGCAGCCGCCGGCAACCACCGGAGCAAACGCCAGGAAAATCAAAAACAAGCGTGACATTTTCGGAGTGTAACGCCGAACGGGTTGACGTGCGCCCTTGCTGCTTGCGATCTTTGGCGGCGATGGCTGACTCCACGCAGCGCAACGATCTTTACCCGCCCCTCGAGCCGTTTGCCTCAGGCCATCTCGACCTCGACGGACGGCACCGCATGTACTGGGAGCAGAGCGGAAATCCCTCCGGCACGCCGGTGGTTTTCCTGCACGGCGGACCAGGTGCCGGGTCGACGGCGGCGCACCGCCGGTTCTTCGACCCCAATCACTATCGCATCGTGATCTTCGATCAGCGGGGTGCGGGCCGTTCGACGCCGCATGGCGAGCTCGTCGACAACACGACCCCGCATCTCGTGGCCGATATCGAGCGCTTGCGCCGGCAGTTGCGGATCGACAGCTGGCTGGTGTTCGGCGGCTCCTGGGGATCGACCCTGGCGCTCGCTTACGCGCAAGCGCATCCGGCGCGCTGCCGCGCCCTGGTCCTGCGCGGCATCTTCCTATGCCGCAAGATCGAGATCGACTGGTTCCTGTACGGACTCCGCCATGTGTTTCCGGAAGCCTGGCGGGCCTTCTCCGGCTTCCTGCCGGAGAACGAGCGGGGCGATCTCCTCGAATCCTATTACCGCCGCCTCACCCATCCCGATCCGGCGATCCACATGGCGGCCGCTCGCGCGTGGAGCACCTATGAGGGCGCCTGCTCGACGTTGCTGCCGAGCCCGGAGACGGTTTCGGCGTTCGCCGAGGACCGGATGGCGCTCGGCCTGGCCCGCATCGAGGCGCATTACTTCCGCCACGAGAGCTTTCTCGAGGAGAATCAGCTTCTGCGCGACGCGCGGCGGCTGGCCGGAATTCCGGCGACCATCGTGCAAGGGCGTTACGACATGGTGTGCCCGATCCTGAGCGCCGACGCGCTGGCGCATGCGTGGCCGGAAGCCAGCTATGTCATCGTGCCGGACGCCGGACACTCGGCGATGGAGCCGGGGATCCGCGCGGCACTCGTGGCGGCGATGGAGCGCTACAAGACACTCTAGCGGGTGCTGGCGAGCGGGCTCAGTTGATGAATCGCCACACGCCATCGGCACCCTGGCAGGCGGTCTCGATCCCGGCCATCGTCTGGTAGTCGCGGCAATATCCATAGCCGTAGGGGCTCAGATACACGCCGCTGATCGGCACCGGCGCATAACCCGGATAGGCGGGCGCGTAGTAGACCGGCGGCGGCCCGACACGGGTGGGCCCGCCGAAGTAGAACCCGAACGCGGGCCCGCGGCCGCGACCCCGGTCATGGTCGTGGTCGTGGTGCTCCTCATGGCCGCCCCGTCCCTCGTGGCCTCCATGACCGTGATCGTCGGCAAGCGCCGGTGCAGCAAGCCCCCAGCCCCAGAGTGCCACGACGATCGCGAGCGCGCGGAGGAACGAGGCCAAAAAGAGGCGAAAGAGCGGGATTGTCGTCATTCGGTTAGATAACGGCGAACCCCGCCAAAAAATCCGCCCCTCGGCCGTTCGTGTCTCTTTGGTGCTGGGATGTGCTCGTCGCCTTGCCTCGCCAGCCCGCGGGTGTGCTATAGGCTTGGGGGTGGGGTGTTACGCGGAGGGGGCGTGTCTAAACTTCGTTCTGTGATCAAGGGGTTGGCGCTGGCCTGTGGGCTCGTCGCCGGAATTATCGCATTTGCGCCACAGGCGGCGCAGGCGCAGGACCCGTCGTTTTTGAGCTTCTCGGTCGGCCGGTACGACTTCAACCGCCAGAAGATGCCGACGGAAGAGGGCGGGATGCAGTACCGCTCGGACCTGAAGCTGTGGATCTTCCAGCCCATGGCCGGCTTCATGGTGAACGGTCACGGGTCGGCCGAGATCTACACCGGCATCAGCCTCGACATCTTCTTAGGCAACCGGTTCGTCGTCCGGCCCAGCTTCGCACCAGGCTACTACCACCAAGGTGGCGGCGAGGATCTCGGCTACAAGCTCGAGTTCCGCTCGGCGATCGAATTCGCTTACCGGTTCGACGACCGCTCCCGCCTCGGCGTCGAGGTGTATCACATGTCGAACGCCAGCCTCGGCAAGATCAACCCCGGCGAGGAGTCGATCAACCTCGTCTATTCTCTGCCGACCACGAAGATCGCGAGCTGGTTGGGCAATTAGCGGGGTGAGAACGCCTCGCGCGTCCGCCAGCGGGCGAGCGCGTCGAGGCTTTCCTGCGGCGTGATGCGCCGGAACAGCTCGAGTGCTGCCGCCGGTTCCGCGTGCACCAGCTCGAGCAGCGATGAAAGTACGCCGCGCTCGATGCCCGCCGCCCGGCACGCCACCGCCAGGGCGCGTCCGTCCGGCTGGTAGGCGATCCGGCGCGCGAGGCGGATGCCGACATTGAGATAGCGCGCGAGCAGCGCCTCGAACAAAGATACGTGCCCGTTCTTCAGCAGGCGCACGAAGACCGCCGGGTCGTTGATACGCTCGGCCTTGATCGCATCGGCGAGCTGCAGCGCCGTATCGTCCCAGGCGACCTCCGGCCGGTGCTCCGCCGAAACTTCCTGCAGGGAATCCAGAAGCGGCGCATCCAGCCATTGCGGGGCCACGCGGTACTTCGTCTCGATGAAGGTCTTGAGCTCGGCGGCCACCCAGCCATACATGCGCGCCGCGATCTCGCCCGGCAGGTCCTCGCGGTGAAGCAGCGGCGCCTGCAGCTCGGTATCGGTGCGCGAGCGTTGCGCCAGATACGCGTAGGTCGCCTCGGCGATCTTGGCGGTGGGGTTCTTCAGGAGCTCCGCCACCACGTCCGTCGACCCGATCTCGGCCACGGCCGAGGACACGCTCTCGCTGAGCTGCGCGCGTGCGGCGATCGCCAGCTGATGCTGCTTGGTCTTGTGCCGGACGATCTCGATCAGGTCGTCGTCGCGGAGGGCCGCACTCATCGACAGGATCGGCCGCGCCACCATGAACTCGTCGTTGGCCAGCGCCACGACGAGATCGCGCGGCGCCGCCGGGTCCTTGGCCAGCCGCTCGGCCATCCGCTTGCGCACCGCGATTTCGGTCTCGCGGACCAGCTTGCGCAGGATGTCGGTCGCGATGTCGAGCTCGGCGCGGTTGAATGGCGCGTGATCGACGTAGATGATCTCGCTCAGGTCGTCGGCAATGCGCGACTTGGAGGCGTCCGCCTCGTGGCGGGCAAGCTCGAGAAGCGCCTCGATTTTCTGCTGGATCGTGTCGCTCATGCGGCTCGTATACGGTGGCCACGCCATATTAGCATGGCCCGGACTCCTGGCTATTCTTTGACCGCTTGGCGGGCCAGCTTCACCACTGCCGGCGCGGCGCCGTAGATCTCGTTAATCAACGCCTCGACCGCCTCCCCCCTGACCGGGTTCACCTCGAGGCCGAGCCGCTCCGCGTCGGATAGAAAGCCGGGATCGCGCATGGTCGCATCGAACGCCCCCCGCAGCGCCGCCAGCCGCTCGGCCGGCACCCGGGGCGGTGCCGCATGGGGCCGGGCCATGCGCTGGCGGGCCACCAGGAGGCGGATCGCGGCCTTCGTATCCGGGTCCGGGGCGATGTCGGTGACGAGCGGGAGGGCGATGCCCGCCGCGAGGCCAACTGCCCGTCCGCGCATCCTACTCGGCGGCAGCGTGGCCGCGGCTCTGGATCTCCAGGTTCACGAGCTGGATCGGCGACTGCGTCGTCTCCAGCATGCCCCAGCTCTTGAGCCACTCGTAGGTCCGTTGCAGCTCGTCGGCAGGAATCGGTGCCGGATCGACGACCACGAGGCGGCTCTCGCGCAGGTCCTCGGGCCTCAGTGTGCCGATCTCGGGATCCTTCCGCTTGTGATAGTCGATGAAGTAGTGCAGGTAGGCGCGCTTGTTCGCGTTGATGCGACGCACCGCCTCGCGCACCGCACGGTTGAACGCGGCATAGGTCTCGCCGTCGATGCGGTCCGACGCCACCTCGGTGCCGTGATAGAACGCCGAGCAGACGGTCCGGCAGCCTTTTTTCTCGGCCAGGGTGATGTAAGGCTCGGTCAACGTCGTCGCCTCCACCTCGCCCTTCATCATCGCCTCGAAGCGCGGCCGCGAGCCGTTCGGCACGCTGCACAGCTTGATCTGGTCGCGCGGCACGAAGCCCTCGAGCAGGTGGAGGGCGAGATAATGCGTGCCGAAGTAGAAGGGCACGCCCACCGTCCGGCCGGCCAGTTGTTGCGGCGTGTACACCGGCGAGTCCGGCCGCACCACGATCGCCGCGTAGCTGATGATGGCGCGCCGGCCGATCTGCCGGCTGCCGATGCCCGTTTCCTGGACGCGGCAGTAATTGCCCCATTCGCAGGCGTTGTACATGTCGGCCTTGCCTTGCTCGACGAGGCGGCCGTGGCTGGCGAACGGGTTCGCACCCTTGGGGCTGGTGACGTCCAGCTGGGTCTTCTTGTCGACGCCGGCGTCGCGGTCGGCCCACTCGATCGCGAGGCCTTCCTTATCGAACAGGCCTTCGTCGTACGCGACGAGCTCCGGCAGGCCCTGGAAGGGCGCCGTCGTCTCGAGGACCAGTTTTTTCATGGGGACCTCCCTCAACGCGATCAGAGCATATCGGCAACCGGGGATGAGATCGAGGGGGCCTCTTTACGGACGCCGCGGCGCGCGATTTAACTATCGGGGGCAAGTCCACACGCTTCTAAGGAACGACCATGAACCCCGATACGAAGAAGACAGCTCTCCGGATGATCCCCTACGGCATCTACGTGCTTACGACGCAAGCCGCCGACGGCTCGGTTGCCGCGGCGACTGTGAACTGGGTGACCCAGACCGCGTTCGCGCCGCCCCTGGTCGTGGTCGGTGTGAAAACCGATTCCGGCGCCTATGCCGTCGGCCGCAAGGCGGGCGCCTTCGCGCTCAATATGCTCGGCAAGGGCCAGCAGGGCATGGCGTTCGCGTTCTTCAAGCCGACGCAGGCCGCCGACGGCAAGCTGTCCGGCGAGCCGTTCCGCAAGGGATCGACGGGCTCGCCCATCCTCACCAATGCGCCGGCGGCGGTCGAGTGCAAGCTGGTCGAGGTCATCGAGCGCGGGGATCACCACATTTTCGTCGGCGAGGTGGTCGACGCGCATCTCACCAAGCCGATCGAGGGCCGGCCCGATGCCGCGATCCTCGAGATGAAAGAGCTCGGCGAGAAAACGTTCTACGGCGGCTGAGGCGCAAGCCAGCAGGCGAGGGGCCCCATGAAGGCGGCACGGCTGTTCGATGTCACCGGGCATGTGGCGCTGGTCACGGGTGCAGCGAGCGGCCTCGGCCTTGCGATGGCCGAAGTCATGGCCGAGAACGGCGCTACCGTAGTCGCCGCCGACATGGACGGCCCGGGCCTTGAGCGCGCGGTGCAGCGGCTCAAATCCGCGGGCTCCCGCGTCGAAGCTGGCGTCATCGACGTCGCGGACCGCGAGGCGGTCGAGCGCTGGGTGGCCGACGCCGCCCGCCGCCACGGCCGTCTCGACGCGGTGTTCGCCAATGCGGGCATGTCGGCCGGCCCGCAGGCGCGCGCGCTGGCAACGTCGTGGGACACCTGGGACCGGGTGCTCGACGTCAATCTCACCGGCGTGTTCGCCACGCTGCGCGCCGCCGCCGCGGTCATGAAGGTGCAACGGCGCGGCCGGATCATCGTCACCGCCTCGATCGCCGGGCTGCGGGGCGAGCCGATGGCCGGCTATGCCTACGCCGCCACCAAAGCCGCGGTTGCCAATCTCGTGCGCCAGGCGGCGATCGAGCTCGGGCCGTTCAACGTGCTGGTCAACGCGATCGCACCCGGCCCGTTCCGCACCAACATCGCCGGCGGCCGCATGCACACCGACAAGGACGCGGAGCGGGAGTTCGCGGAAAGCTGCCCGCTCGGCCGCATCGCCGAGCCCGACGAGATCAAGGGCCTGGCGTTGCTGCTCGCCTCGCCCGCGGCGAGCTACATGACCGGCAGCGTCATCCCGATCGATGGCGGCTCGCTCGCCTGGTAGCTGCGCTCTACCTCACCGCCCGCGGGAACCAGGGCCGGCGTGCCCTCGTTCATGAAGCACAACCGACACCGATTGCCCATGAAACCAGCGACAATCGAGCGTCTCGACATCTCCGCCTATACCATTCCGACCGACGGCCCGGAAGCCGATGGAACGTTGAGCTGGAATTCGACGACCTTGGTCGTCGTTCATGTCCACGCCGGCGGCGGACACGGGCTCGGCTATACCTACGCCGACGAGGCGGCCGCCAAGGTCGTCGAGGGCAAGCTCGCCAAGGTCGTCCTCGGGTGCGATGCGATGGCCGTGGCCGCCACGTGGCAGGCCATGCGCGGCGAGATCCGCAATCTCGGGCAGCGCGGAATTGCCATGATGGCGGTCTCGGCGGTCGACACGGCGCTATGGGATTTGAAGGCGCGTCTGCTCGACGTACCGCTCTTTGTCCTCCTCGGCGCCGTGCGCGATGCGATCCCGGTCTACGGTAGCGGCGGCTTCACGTCGTATTCGCTGGACCGGCTGCAGAAGCAGCTCGGCGGCTGGGTGGCCGACGGCATCTCGCGCGTGAAGATGAAGATCGGCAGCCATGCGGCCCAGGACGTCGAGCGCGTGCGCGCCGCCCGGGCCGCCATCGGTCCGGATGCCGAGCTCTTCGTCGACGCCAATGGCGCCTATGCCCGCAAGCTCGCCCTGGCCAAGGCGGAGGCGTTCAGCGAGCACGGGGTCTCGTGGTTCGAGGAGCCGGTCTCGTCGGATGATCTCGAAGGGTTGCGGTTGCTGCGTGATCGGGCACCCGCTGGGATGGACATCACGGCCGGCGAGTACGGCTATGACCCGTTCTACTTCCGCCGCATGCTGGAGGCGGAGGCCGTCGACGTGCTGCAGCCGGACGGAACGCGTTGCGGCGGCGTGACCGGATTCATGCAGGCGGGCGCGCTGTGCGAATCGTTCGGCATCCCGGTGTCCGCGCACACCTCGCCCTCGCTGCACGCGCATACGTGCTGCGCCGTGCCGAAGGCGCGCCACCTCGAATACTTCCACGATCATGCGCGGATCGAGCAGACGCTGTTCGATGGCGCGCAGGTCCCGGTGCGCGGCGAGTTACGGCCCAACCGGCAGCGTCCCGGCCTGGGTCTCGAGCTCAAAGAGAGGGAGGCGGCGCAATTCCGCGTCGGCTCCGCCAGCCGCCGCGTATGACCATGGATGGCCGCCGCCCGCACGTTTATACGGTCGGCAGCGTGCTCGGGCTGTGCTGCCGCGCTGCCGCCTCTGCGAGCGTCCTGCTCGCGCTTGCCGCCGGGCCCGTGGCGGCCGATTCGGGCGCGTCGAACACCGCCACATTGGCCAAGGCGCGTGACATCCGGGCCAAGCTCGCCGCCGCGGGATTCTCCGATATCGTCAATCTGCAGGAGCGCGAGGGCGGCACGTGGTCGTGCCGGGCGCTTCGCTTCGACACGGCGGTCCGCCTCGAAATCGACCGCGACGGCAAGATATCGATCATGTGACGCGGGAGCGGCCGTCGCCTGTCGGCCCGTCATTCTCCGGCCGGCGTCTCAGCCAGAAGCTTTTGCCGGTCGAGCGTGGTCGTGAGTTGCCCGGAAATCTTCAGGTCCTGGATCGGGAGGACGATCTTCTTCGTGGTCACGCCGAAGAAGTCCTTCACGTTGATGACGGCGGCCATGATTCGCCCGCTCGTCGCATCGAGCAACAGATCCTCGGCTTTGCCGATGTAGTGGCCGGAGGCGTCGCGCACGTCGCTGCTCATAACGTCGCTGGCCTTGAGGTCATGACGAAACGCGTCATTCTGCGCCGGTGCCGCATTGGGATTGGTGTGCGCATCCGCCGCCAGCGATGGGCGACACAGCGCCGCCGGGGCGAGGGCGAGCCCGACCGCGAGGAACGCCCGAGTTGCATCTTGGGTCAGCTTGCGCATCGAGCCTCGACGCCGCCTTAGTGTTGCCTCATTTGGTGTCCGGTCCTGCCACGCCCGGGTCCCATTTCGCAAACGTTGCCCCCGTCGACCCAGTTCCACTCTCCTGCGCCCGCACCCTCGCGGAAGCGGAACTCTCCATCCGTAAGAGGCGTTACCTCACAGCCGTTCTGCGGCGCAGCATCACGTCTCCGTCATTCCTGACGCAAGCGGAGGCGGGTGGTCTGCGAAACGGGGAGATGACGCGGGCATGGCCAACGGTCTGGGACCAGGCGCGGATCTGGCCGTCAAGGTTGGACTATCGGCGGTTGCGCTCGGGCTCGTCTGTCTGGGGTTGTGGGGCTGGGGAGGCCCCTGGGACGACTACAGCACCCAACGCAATATCGTGCAGCCGCAGCCGGTGCCCTTCAGCCATCGGCACCACGTGTCCGGTCTCGGTCTCGATTGCCGCTACTGCCACACGGCCGTCGAAGTGTCGTCGAACGCCGGGTTGCCGCCGGTCCAGACCTGCATGACCTGCCATTCGCAGATCTGGACCAACGCCACGATGCTGGAGCCGGTGCGTCAGGCTTACGCGACCGGCAAGACGCTGCGCTGGAACGCGGTCAATTATCTTCCCGACTACGTGTTTTTCGATCACAGCATTCACGTCGCCAAGGGCGTGGGTTGCACGACCTGCCACGGCCCCATCGGCGACATGCCGCTGACGTGGAAATCCGCCAGCCTCTACATGAGCTGGTGCCTCGACTGTCATGCGAACCCGGCGCCGCATCTGCGGCCCCATGAAGCCGTATTCGACCCGAATTGGCGGCGCACGCCCGACACGCCATCCGGCGAGGCGCTGCTGCGTGCCTATCACATCCATCCCGAAACGCTTACGGATTGCTCGGTGTGCCATCGCTGAACGGTTCCGATCCCGGACTCGATCTCGTAGCGCTCCGCCGGCGCTTGGCCGGCACGCGCGGGCGTGATTATTGGCGCAGCCTCGAAGAAGCCGCCGGCCATCCCGAGTTTGCGCGGCTGATGAGCGAGGAGTTTCCTGCGGCCGAAGGCTGGAGCGACGCCAGCATCGACCGGCGGCGGCTGCTCCAGGTCATGGCGGCGTGCGTGGCGCTGGCGAGTGTCAGCGGCTGCGGACCGGAAAAAACGCGCAAGCAGCTCCTGCCCTATATCCGCGAACCCGAGGGGATGGTGCCGGCGGTGCCGCGCTTCTATGCCACGGCCGCGACGCTCGGGGGATTCGCCGAAGGCGTGCTGGTCAAGCACTACCAGGCGCGGCCCATCAAGATCGAAGGCAATCCCGACCATCCGGCGAGCCTCGGGGCCACGAGTCACTGGTCGCAGGCGCTGATCCTGTCGCTCTACGATCCGGAGCGCTCGCAGATGCCGCTGCAGCGCGGCGTCCCGGCGAGCGAGCAGGCGTTCGTCTCCGCGTTGTTCGAGCGGCGCTCCGAGCTCCTGCGCACCCACGGCCGTGGCTTGCGCATCCTGACCGGTTCCGTGACGTCGCCAACCTTCGCCGCACAGATGGCAGCGCTGCTGCGCACGTTCCCTGAGGCCCGTTGGCATCAGTGGGAAGCGATCAGTCGGGAGGCTGTCGCGGACGGAACCACGCGGGCGTTCGGGCGGCCGCTCGATGCCGTCCTGCACGTGGACAAAGCCGACGTTCTTCTCGCGGTCGGCAGCGACCTGCTGTCATGGGCGCCGGGCCATTTGCGCTATGCGCGCGATTTCGCGGCCAAGCGCCGGGCCACCGAGACCGGCGGGCGGATGAGCCGCGTCTACGCCATCGAGGCGACGCCCACCTTGGCGGGATCGGTGGCCGATCATCGTCTGGTACTTCCGCCGGACGACATCATGACCGCACTCGGCTCGCTCGCCATGGCCGTGAAGGCGGCGCCCGAGGGCTTCGCGCCCGCGCCATCGCCGTGGCTCGCCGCCGTGGCGCGCGACCTGGTGGCGCATCGCGGTGCTGCCCTGGTGCATGTCGGGCCGGAGCTGCCGGCGGAGGCGCACGTTCTGGTTCATGCGATCAATGAGGCGCTTGGCGCGCGTGGCCATACGTTGGACATGATCGAGCCGGTTGCCGTGGGTGCGGTGAACCAGCTTGGCTCGCTCGGCGAACTCGCGCGCGACATGAACGCCGGCGCGGTCGACACGCTGCTGATCCTCGATGTCAATCCGGCATTCACGGCGCCGGCCGACCTGGAGTTCGCCGGGGCCCTGGCCAAGGTGCCGTTCGCCGTCCATCTGGGCCCCTATGTCGACGAGACCGCGTCGCGGTGCGTGTGGCATCTGCCGGCCACTCACGACCTCGAGGCATGGAGCGACGCGCTCGCCTACGACGGCACGGCCAGCATCATCCAGCCGCAGGTGCGGCCGCTCTATCTCGGCCGTTCGGCGCACGAGATCGTCGATCTGCTGCAAGGGAGCATCAGCCCCGACGGCATGGCGCTGGTGCAGAACACCTGGCGCGGTCGGGCGCCCGCGGGTGCTCCGTTCGACGGGTTCTGGCGCGCGGCACTGCGCCGCGGCGTCGTTCCGGGCACGGCTGCCAAGCCCGTCGACGTGCCGCTGCGCGGCGACGCGGCCGCCCAGGTCAAGCTGCCGGCCGGTGCGCCGCGGGAGACGCTCACGGTCCTGTTCCGGCCGGACGACGGTCTGTGGGATGGCCGCTTCGCGGATAACGGCTATCTGCAGGAGCTGCCGCGCTGGCACACCAAGCTCGTGTGGGACAACGCGGCCCTGATCGCGCCCCGCACCGCAGAGCGGCTGAAGCTGCGCGGCGACGACATGGTCGAGATCGCGCAGGGCGGCCGGACCGTGCAGATGCCGGTGTGGATCCTGCCGGCGCAAGCCGAGAACTGCCTCACCTTGCCGCTGGGCTTCGGCCGCCGCGTCGCCGGAAATGTCGGCCACGGCACCGGGTTCGACCTGTATCCGCTGCGGACGTCGGACACCGTCTGGCGTGCGGCGGGAGTCAGCGTGAAGCCCACCGGGCGCCGCTATCACCTCGTCTCCTCGCAGCACGAGCAGACGATGGCCGGCCGCGACATGGTGATCAGTGCGCCGCTCGACCAGTTCGCGCACGATCCGGACTTCCTGCACAAGATGGACAGGCGCGATCCCGAAGCGCCGACGCGGTCGATCTACCCGAGCTACGATTATCCCCGCTACGCCTGGGCCATGGCGGTGAACCTCAACTCGTGCGTCGGCTGCGGGGCCTGCGTGGTGGCGTGCGCGGCCGAGAACAACACGCCGGTGGTCGGCAAGGAGGAGGCCGACCGCGGCCGCTTGATGCACTGGCTGCGCATCGACCGCTATTACAGCGGCGAGCCCGACGCGCCGGGCACCTATTTCCAGCCGGTGCCCTGCATGCATTGCGAGGATGCCCCGTGCGAGGTCGTCTGCCCGGTGCAAGCGACGATGCACGACAGCGATGGCCTCAACGTCATGGTCTACAACCGCTGCGTCGGCACGCGCTTCTGCTCCAACAATTGCCCGTACAAGGTGCGGCGCTTCAATTTCTTCGGATTCACGCGCCATGATCCGCGCCTGCCCGACGCGTGGAATCCCGACGTCACGGTGCGCGACCGCGGCGTGATGGAGAAGTGCACCTATTGCATCCAGCGCATCCGCGAGGCGGAGATCGCGGCCGACCGCGAGGACCGGCGCGTCCGCGAGGGCGAGGTCAAGACGGCCTGCCAGGCGGCGTGCCCGACGCAGGCCATCGTCTTTGGCGACATGAACGACAAGCAGAGTGCCGTGGCGGCCCGCAAGGCGAGCCCGCTTGACTATCAGCTCCTGGCCGAGCTCAACACGCGCCCGCGCACGACCTACGAGGCGCATCTGCGCAACGTCAACCCCGAGCTCGAGGAGGAATGAGGTGAGCCGGACCGCCGACGCCGCACCGATCCTCGGCCCCCGCGCCAGCCTCGCGGACGTGACCGACAGGGTCTGCGACGTCGTCGTCCGGCAGCCGGCGCCGTTGTGGTGGTGGGTCGCGGTCGGGCTGTCCGGCGCGTTCGTGGTGCTTCTGGTGGTCGCCGCGTCCGAGCTGTTCGTCGTCGGCATCGGCACGTGGGGCGTGAACATCCCGGTCGCCTGGGGTTTTGCGCTCGCGAACTACGTCTGGTGGATCGGCATCGCGAGCGGCGGGACGATCATTTCGGCCTTGTTCTATCTCACCGGGTCCGAGTGGCGGCGGGCTACCAATCGCATCGCCGAATCGATGACCTTGTGGGGGGCGGCCTGCGCCGGCCTGATGCCGATCTTCCACCTCGGCCGGCAGGGCCTGTTCTACTGGCTGTTTCCGTATCCCAACGTCATGGGGATCTGGCCGCAGTTCCGCAGTCCGCTGCTGTGGGATTTCTTCGCCCTCATCTGCTACATCTTCGCCTCCATCCTGTTCTGGTATCTCGGCCTCGTCCCGGATTTCGCGTCGATGCGCGATCGCGCACCGACGACGCCGTGGCGGGTCTTCTATGGCCTGCTGGCGCTCGGCTGGCGCGGCTCGGCCAGCCAGTGGAAGACCTACCAGACGGTGTACGGCATTCTCGCCTGCCTTCTGGCGCCGATGGTCGTCTCGGTGCACAGCATCGTCGGCCTCGATTTTTCGGGCGGCCTCGTGCCCGGCTGGCACTCGCTGCAGTTCTCGCCGTATTTCGTCTTCGGCGCCGTGTATTCCGGGATCGCGACGGTGCTGCTGCTCATGATCCCGGTGCGGCGGCTATACCGGCTCGAGACCTACATCACCGGGCGCCACCTCAACGTGCTGGCGAAGCTGATGCTCGTCTGCGGGCTGATGCTGACCTACTCGTACGGGCTCGAGGCGTTCATGCCGTTCTACAGCGGCAACATCTTCGACCTGCACATGTTCCTGAACCGCCTCTACGGCCATTACGGGGCGACCTACTGGGTCAAGATCGCGCTCAATTGCGTACTGCCGCAGCTCCTGTGGTTCCCGGCCGTGCGCCGCAGCGAGATCCTGCTGATGGTGCTGGCGCTGTCGGTCATCGTCGGCATGTGGATAGAGCGCTACATCATCGTGGTCACGAGCCTCTACCAGGATTTCATGCCCTCGGCCTGGTACGTCTACGCCGGCACGGTGTGGGACTGGTCGATTCTCCTGGGCTCGGTCGGGCTGTTCTTCACCGGCTTTCTTGTCGTCCTGCGATTCGTGCCGATCGTCTCGATCAGCGAGATGCGCGAGACCGTGCACGAGCATGTGGGGGACCGGCCATGACCGCGCTCCGCGCCGTGGTGGCCGAGTTCGGCACCGTGCAGGACCTGGTTGCGGCGACGCGACGCCTGCGCGAGCTCGGTGCGCGGCGGATCGAGACCTACACGCCGTTTCCGGTGGAGGAGCTCAACGAGCTTCTGGTCGGGCGGCAGACCCTGCTGCCGATGTTGATCTTTCTCTGCGGCGCCGCCGGGGTCGTTTGGGGATTCGTCATGCAGTACTGGGGTGCGGCCGTCAGCTACCCGATCAATGTCGGCGGGCGGCCGTTGAACAGCTGGCCCGCCTTCGTGCCGACCCTGTTCGAGTTCGGCGTGGTGTGGGCGGTGACCGGCGGGTTCCTGCTGTTCCTGCTGTTCAACCGCCTGCCCAAATTCCACCATCCGGTCTGGGCGGTGCGCGATTTCGAGCGCGCCTCGCGGGATGCATTCTTTCTGTGGATCGACGCGACGGACGAGCGGTTCGACCGCGAACGACTGGGCGACATCGCGCGCGATTGCCACGCCCGCCGGCTGACGGAGCTTGCCGCGTGACCCGGGCTCGCCTGCTCATGGGCGCCGTGGCCGCGGTGCTGATCGTCGCGGTCGCAGGCTGCGACCGCATGGCGACGCAGCCCAAACGCAAGGTGTACGAGAGCGGCGGTCCGGACGGCGGCACGGCCGATCGCCTGCCGCCCGAGGGGACCGTGGCGCGCGACGACGGGCAGCCGGTCCCGCCGCTGACCTTCGCAGTGATCCAGCGCGGGCGCGAGCGCTTCGACATCTACTGCGCGCCCTGCCACAGCGTGGTGGGCGACGGCGACGGCATGATCGTCCGCCGCGGCTTCCCCCATCCGCCGGACTACACGGAGGACCGCCTGATCAAAGCGCCGCTCCAGCACTTCTACGACGTCATCACGAACGGCTACGGCGCCATGTACCCGTACGCGGCGCGGGTGGCGCCCAACGACCGTTGGGCGATCGCCGCCTATATCCGGGCGCTGCAGCTGAGCCGCCGCGAGTCCGTGGCCGACCTGCCGGCCGACGAGAAGGCGAAGCTCAAATGAGCCGCGCCCAGCTGTCCCGTCTCCTGCCCTGGGCGGCGATGGTCGCGGTGCTCGGGCTCGTCGCGGCCGCGGCCGGTGCCTTCGTGGACTCGCCGCGCGCCTTCTTCGCCGGATGGCTGACGGCGTATTTCTACTGGCTCGGCCTGCCGCTGACCGCGCTCTCGCTCCTGATGATCCACGACCTTGCCGGGGGCGGGTGGGGAGCCGCACTGCGTCCGCTGCTCGAAGCGGCAACCGCGACCCTTCCGCTGTTTGCACTTCTCTTCCTGCCGATCCCGATCGCCGGGCTCGCCGACCTGTACGGCTGGGCCCGCCCGGACGTGGCGGCAACCCTGCCCAACGCGTTCTATCTCAATCTCGGCGGATTCGCGGGCCGCGCCGCCGCGTATTACGTCCTGTGGCTCCTGTGTGCGGTCATCACGTTGCGGCGCGCCAGGAGCGGCCTGCTCGGCGTCGATCGCGCCGGGTCGTGGGTGAGCGGGGTGGGCCTGGTCGTCATGGCGCCGACGGTCACCTTTGCCAGCTTCGACTGGATCATGTCGCTCGAGCCGCGCTGGTCGTCGAGCATGTTCGGGATGATCATCGGCTCCAGCGAGTTCATCACCGGCTTCGCCATCCTCGTGCTGATCGCCGTCACCCTGGGCCCTGCCGCCCGCGACCAGGACGCGAAGGTGCGCGGCGCATTGGGCAGCATCCTCATCGTGGCCGTCATTTTCTGGGCCTACACCGACTTCGTGCAGTTCCTCGCGGTGTGGGAGGAGAACCTGATGGACGAGATTCCCTGGTATCTCCACCGCTTCCAGGGCGGCTGGTTGGCGGTAGCGATCGCCGAGATGATCGGCAGGTTCGCGCTGCCGTTCCTGCTGCTGATCTGGACGCCGATCAAACGCAGCCGCATCGGTCTCGGCGCGATCTGCGCCTGGCTCGTGCCGATCAACCTCCTGTACATCTGGTGGCTGGTGCTGCCGCTGTTCTTCGGCGGCGGCATGGACTGGTTCGCGGTGGCGTCGGCGGTTGGCGCGGGCGGGCTGTGGTTTGCCGCCTTCCTTGGGTGGTTCAACATCGGCGACCGCCTCGCCGACCGGTGGCTGGTGTCGCGCACGAGGGTCGGTCATGCCTGACCGCCGCTCTTCGCATCCAGGCATGGTTGAGCCGCGGAATCCAGAGACCGCGTTCGAGGCGTCGGACGTTCGCATGGGCCCGATCGGCCTGCTCGCGGTCGGCGTGATCCTGTGGCTGGGGTTGGTCCCGTACTTCCTGTCGCTGGGGTATCCGGATTCGACGCGCGACGCCTTCAAGGCGCCAACCGTGGTCCCCCCCGAGCCCCGCCAGCAAACTCATCCGGCGCAGGACCTCGCGGCGTTCCGGGCCGCCAAGCACGAGCGCCTGACGAGCTACGGCTGGATCGACCAGGCGCACGGCGTGGTGCACATCCCGATCGACCAGGCGATGAAGAAAATCGCCGAGCGCGGGCTGCCCGACTGGCCAGGCAACGGCGGCGCGCGGGTCTCGAAGGCGCCGTCGCCATGAGAACACCGGTGATCGGCCTGCTCGTACTGGCCGCGGTTCTTGCCGCCGCGCCGGCGCGCGCCGTGCCCGGTGGAGAGCGCTCGGCGATCCAGCCCTCGGCTTTTGCCGATCTCGGTTTCGACCAGCAGCCGGGGGCGCAGGTGCCGCTCGATGCCGAGTTGCGGGACGAGCAGGGGCGGCCGGCGCGGCTCGGCGATTACGTGCACGGCCTGCCGGTCGTGCTGGTGCTCGAATATCTCCATTGTCCGAACCTGTGCGGGCTCGTACTCGGCAATCTCGCTTTGGCGCTGCAGGATCTGACGCATGCCGACCTGCACGCCGGGCGCGACTATCAGGTGGTTGCGCTCAGCATCGACCCGCATGAGACCCCGGCAGATGCGCGCGCCGCTCATGAGAAGTACCGCCCGCAGTTCAGCGAGACCGTGCAGTGGCACTTCCTCACCGGCGACGCGGCTGCGATCAAGGCGGTCGCGGCCGCGATCGGATTTCGCTATCGCTACGACGAGGCGATCGGTCAGTACGCGCACCCGTCCGGCGTCACGATCCTCAGTCCGTCGGGCCGCGTGGCGCGCTATATCCTCGGCGTCGACTACCGGCCGGTGGATCTGCGGCTGAGCCTGACCGAGGCCGAAGCCGGGGAGGTATCGGCACCGGCGAGCCAGCTGCTCCTGCTCTGCTATTGCTACGACCCGCAGACCGGCCGCTACAGCCTCGCGGTCAGCCGGCTTCTCCAGGGTGCCGGTCTGCTGACCGTGCTGATGATCGCCATTCCCCTCTATCGCGCGCTCAGGCGCGAGCAGCGCGGGTGAGACATGGATCAGGCGCTTCATCAATGGGTGCCGTTCTGGCCGGACACCGCGTCCAACACCGGCGACGTGGTGAACGCGATCTTCATCGGCCTCGCCGCCGTCGCCGCATTCATCTGCCTGTTCAATTACGGGCTCGTCGCCCTGTTCGCCGTCCGCTACCGGCAGGGCAGCACCGCCGATCGCAGCCACCGCGTGCAGGAGACCTGGCATTGGGAGATCGGCTGGACGGCGGCCACGCTGTTCGCCTTTCTCCTGCTCTTCGTGTGGGGGGCGGGGGCCTATGTCTGGCTCTACCAGCCGCCGCCCATCGCCAACGAGATCTTCGTCGTCGGCAAGCAGTGGATGTGGAAGATCCAGCATCCCGACGGTGTGCGCGAAATCAACGAGCTGCACGTCCCGCTCGGGGAGCTGGTGCGCCTCGTCATGACCTCGCAGGACGTGATCCACAGCTTCTTCATCCCGGCCTTCCGCATCAAGCACGACGTCCTGCCCGACGTGTACGAGACGTTATGGTTCAAGCCGACCAAGGTCGGCGAGTACCGGATCTTCTGCGCCGAGTTCTGCGGCACCGAGCATGCACTGATGCGCGGCAAGGTCGTGGTCATGGACACCAAAGCATACCAGCAATGGCTGACCGCACAGCCGCCCACCACCTCGCTCGCCCAGCAGGGCGAGGCGCTGTTCCGCCAGCTCGGCTGCAGCGGCTGCCATGGCGCCAACAGCGCCGTGCACGCGCCGCCGCTCGAAGGCGTGTACGGGCGGCTGGTCCATCTCTCCGACGGCTCGACCGTGCGCGCCGACGACCGCTACATCCACGATTCCATCCTGCTGCCGGAATCGCAGGTCGTCGCCGGCTATCAGCCGATCATGCCGTCTTTCGCCGGGCAGATCGGCGAGGACGACGTGTTCAAGCTCATCGCCTACATCAAGTCGCTTGGAGAGAGCCCGAGGCCCGTCCGATGACCGACGTCCCCGTTGACTTCACGACACTGCCGCCCGAACGCGGCACCAACTACCTGACCGACGAGTTCACGATCCGCTCGTGGCTCTTCACCACCGACCACAAGCGCATCGCGCTCCTGTTCTTCGCCTCGATCACGGTCTTCTTCTTCGTGGGCGGGATCGCCGCGACGCTCATCCGGCTGCAGCTGCTCACCCCGGGCGGCACGCTCGTCGGGCCGGATGTCTACAACCGGCTTTTCACCATGCACGGCGTCGTCATGGTGTGGTTCTTTCTCATCCCGTCGATCCCGGCCACGCTCGGCAATTTCCTGGTGCCGCTGATGATCGGCGCGCACGACCTCGCGTTTCCGCGCCTCAATCTGTTGAGCTGGTACATCTTCAGCCTGTCGGGCCTGATCGTGATCTATGCGATCGTGGCCGGCGGCGTCGACACCGGCTGGACGTTCTATACGCCGTATTCGAGCATGTTCTCGAACGGGCACGTGATCGCCGCCGCGATGGCGGTGTTCGTCAACGGCTTCTCGTCGATTCTCACCGGCCTCAACTTCATCGTCACCACGCACAAGCTGCGTGCCCCCGGCATGACGTGGTACCGCCTGCCGCTGTTTGTATGGGGGATCTATACGACCAGCCTGGTCATGGTGCTGGCGACGCCGGTGCTGGCGATCACGCTGGGGCTGATGTCCGCCGAGCGCTGGCTGCATGTCGGCTTCTTCGACCCGGCGCTTGGCGGCGACCCGATCCTGTTCCAGCACCTGTTCTGGTTCTACTCGCACCCGGCGGTCTACATCATGATCCTGCCGGCGATGGGCGTGGTCAGCGAGTTGATCCCGACGTTCGCGCGCAAACCGGTGTTCGGCTACCGGGGCATGACCTATGCGCTGCTGGCGATCGCGGTGGTGGGCTTCTTCGTCTGGGGCCACCACATGTTCGTGGCGGGCATATCGATTTACTCCGGAATCGTCTTCTCGTTCATGAGCTTCATCGTCGCGGTGCCGTCGGCGATCAAGGTGTTCAACTGGACGGCGACGCTCCACAAGGGGGTCATCAGCTTCGATGCGCCGATGCTCTATGCGCTGGGCTTCGTCGGGCTTTTCACCACCGGCGGTGTCACCGGCCTGATGGTGGCCACGCTCGCCGCCGACGTGCATCTCACCGACACCTATTTCGTCGTCGCCCATTTCCACTTCATCATGGTGGGCGGGACGGTCAGCGCCTATTTCGGAGGCCTGCATTACTGGTGGCCGAAGATCACTGGGCGGCTCTACAACCGGTCGGCCGCGATCATCGCCGCGCTCCTGACGTTCTTCGGCTTCAACCTCACGTTCTTTCCGCAGTTCATCCTGGGCTATCTCGGGATGCCGCGGCGCTACTTCGCCTATCCGCCGGTGTTCCAGGTGTGGCACGTGCTGTCCTCGGCCGGCGCCTCGATCCTCGCCGTCGCGTACGCGCTGCCGATGTTCTATCTCGGCTGGTCGCTGCTCTATGGAAAGCGCGCGAGCGCCAATCCGTGGGATGCGACCGGCCTCGAATGGCTGACGGCGTCGCCGCCGCCCAAGCACAATTTCGAGGTGACGCCGACGGTCGTGCGGGGGCCGTACGACTACGAGATCAGCGAGGACGGCCGGTCCTATGCCCGCCCTCAGGCCTGAGATCCAGTACGCCACTCTCGCCCAGCAGAGCGAGACCGCTCAGCTGGGAATGTGGGTCTTCCTCGCGACCGAAGTCCTGTTCTTCGGCGGCATCATGCTCGCCTACGAGGTCTATCGCACCAGCTACCCGGCCGCGTTCGCCGCCGCGATGGCGGAGTCCGTCATCGTCATCGGTGCGATCAACACCGCACTCCTCCTCACCAGCAGCTTCACCATGGCGCTTGCGGTGCACTGGACGGCCATAGGCCAGCCGCGCCGCGCGACCGGCTCGCTGATCCTCACGGCCGGGCTCGGTGTCGCCTTTCTCGCGCTCAAGGCGCTCGAGTATTACATCGACTACCAGGACCACGTGGTGCCGCGGCTCGGATTCGAGATCCACGGCGTGCCGCGCGGGCCCGCCGAGCTCTTCTGGCTGTTCTACTTCTATGCGACGGGGCTGCACGCGATCCATCTGACCATCGGCATCGTCGTGCTCTCGGTGATGATCGTGCACTCGTGGCGGCAGAGATTTCTCCCGCAAAGCCACAACCTGCTCGAAGTCGCCGGCCTTTACTGGAGCTTCATCGACATCGTCTGGGTGTTCCTGTTCGCCCTCATCTACCCGATCGGACGGGTCGTCTCATGATCGTCATTTTCACCGGCACGTGGGCGATCCTGCTGCTGCTGTGCGGGTTCAACTGGTGGTCGGCCTATCTGCCGCTCGGCAGCGCGCACGCGGTCCTGCCGATCGGGGTCGCTGCCTGCCAGGCGCTCCTGATCGCCGTGGTGTTCATGAAACTCGCGCAGGGCCCGCGGCTGAAATGGCTGTTTGCCGGGGTCGGGTTTTACTGGCTCCTGATCATGATGGGATTGTCGGCGGCCGACTACATGACGCGCAGCGGCTGGCCGGTGAACCAGTAGCGGATCAGGCGCCCGCGCTGCGCGCCGCCGGCCGGCTCATGGTCGCAGCGACCGCCAGCCACGCCACCGTGATCAGGACCGAGACCTCGAATACGGCGTCCGGGCCGCCCCAACCCGCCGCCCAGCCGCCAACGGCACCGCCGCAGAAGATGCCGAGAAACTGGCAGGTCGAGAAGATGCCGGTCGCCGTGCCCTTGGCCGCGGCGGGCGCCTGCCTGGTGACCAGGGAGGGCAGCATCGCCTCCATCGCGTTGAACCCGGTAAAGAACGCGACCAGTGCCGCGATCGCGACCACGGGATGCGTGCCCTCCAGCGCCAGCACCGCGAGGCTTGCGCCGAGGACCACGATCGCGGCGAGGAAGGCCTTCTTGGTGCGGCCGCCCTTCTCCGCGACGAGGATCACCGGAACCATCAGCGCGACCGAGGCCAGCAGCACCGGCACGTAGACCTGCCAGTCCTGATGGGCGGACAGGTGCAGCGTCTCAGTGATCAAGGGCGGCACGGCCAGGAAGCTCGCCGTCAGGATCGCATGCAGGGCAAACACGGCGACGTCGAGCCGCAGCAGCTCCCGGTCGCGCAGGACCCGCGCGAACAGCGCCCGTGCGGGCTCGGCGTCGCGATGCAGCGCCGGACTGGCGCGCCCCTGCGGCAGGCTGTGCGTGATCGCGATGCCGGCCAGAGCGAGGCCCGCCGTGAGCCAGAAGATGCCCGGCACGCCGATGAGGCCGTCGAGGACCGGACCGATGCCGATCGCGACGAGGAACGACAGGCCGATGGTCATGCCGACGATGGCCATCGCCTTGGTGCGGACCTCGTCGCGGGTGAAATCGGCCACCATCGCCAGGACGACCGAGCCGATCGCCCCCATGCCCTGGAAGATGCGGCCCACCAGAACGCCGGTGATCGAAGTGGAAAGTGCCGCCACGACGCTGCCGATCCCGAACAGCACGAGCCCGGCCGTGATCACCGTTTTGCGCCCGATGCGGTCCGACAACAGGCCGAACGGGATCTGGAGGAGGCCCTGCGTCAGCCCGTAGGCACCCAGAGCCATGCCGATCATCACCGGTGTGGCGCCCTGGAGATGTCGAGCATAGGCATCGAAGACCGGATAGATCATGAACAGGCCGAGGAGGCGGGTGGCGAACACGCCGGCCAGCGACGCGGTGGCGCCGATCTCGCGCCGTGTCAGCCTCATCCCGGAGCCGTGGTGGGGGCGATGGCTGTCGTCGGGCATGACGGGGCTGCTCTCGTGCTGAGGGACATGGGGTGCGCGCAACGGCGCGCGCCGACGGACTTTGCCGCCGGACAATGTCCAAACTGTGGCTGGCTTCGTCAACTGCGCCGCCGATCCGGCGCGGCGCCTGGCTGGTCAGCGCAAGAGGATCAGACCATGATCCCGGGCACGAAGCACAGCACCTGGCCGTTCAGGACGCAGGCGACGGGCTTGCCCACGGGGTTCTGCTTGCCCTGCAAGACCTTTTCCGGCGGCACCGCCAGCCACTGGTCTTTGACCAGGATTTCATAGCCCGTTCCGGTGATTCGGGCATCCACCGGCCGGCAGTCGGCGATCGAGCAGCACGAAATGCCGGTCCCCGGTTGGGCGAGGCTTTTGAACCACGGTGCCAGCGCCGGATCCGCGTTTTCCGGAGGGGCTCCCAGGGCCGCCGATGCAACTACAAGACCCGCGGCACCCGCCAGAAGCCAAAGGCGACGACTCATGTTGAATCTCCTCCCGACAGCCATCCAGGATTGAAACGGCATCGTCGGGCGGGTGATCCGAACCCACCGCGTGACAAAGTTGGGACGCCCGCGGCGTGTTACGCCAAACGCGTCAGGGCAGACAGCGTGCCTTGATGCCGGGGTCTACGGACCGATGGCCCATGCCTGGGTCGTGGCCTGCTTCAGCAGGGCCTGCAGCGCCGCGGCGGATGCCTTGCCGCTGCCGTTGCCCGCCGCGACGGCCTTGAGATCGGCGTTCTGCCCGTAGATCGCGTCGTTGTAGTCCTTGCTCGGCTGCATCTCCGATCTCTCCAATCCGCCGCCGCCGAACAGGCCTGAGTTCGTGCTGACCGTCAGCACTTGCAGTCCGCCCGCGGCGCCGCCGCCGGCCGACGCGCCCGCCCCCCATGACGCGAGCGCGAAGCCGCTCGTGCCGCCGACCTTTGACACGCCCGCGAGCAGATCGTCGACGCCGGCATCGGTCATGATCAGCATGACGAGATTGGATTCCTGGGCGCCCAGCTGCATGCCCACGCTCTGGGCCTTGATGGCGAGGAAGACAGGATCGCTCCACGAATCGCCATGGCGGCGCAACAACACCCCATCGCCGCCCGAGAACCCCACGATGAAGCCCAGCTTGGTCACCGTTGGTGCCACATAGATCGCCCGGGCGCCGCCCAGGAAATTGCGCACCGCTTCCCATTCCTTCTGTGAAAAATATGTGTCGAGACTCGTCTTCACGGAGGCGACCAGGGCTGCCGCCTTGGCGTTCGGGTCATCGGCGGCGCGGGCGGCAAGCGTCGCGGCCAGCACGACGACAGCGGACGCGATCAGCAGGCAGAGCGCCCGCATGGGCCGCACGCGGGCAAGCGCGTGCGCTTGTGATCTCCTTGCCTCCATGCCGGCCTCCTGGTTATGGCTGCGCGCATCGTGCGCTCGGTCCACCCGCGCATCTTCGGAAAAAGCGGGCCGGTCTATCTATCGGATACACGCAAGTCCGGCGCGAGCCGGCGGCGGTGTCGTGCCGTTTCAGCCCGGAACTTCGCGCAGCGGCGGCTTGTCGCCCACGCGCGCGCGACAGCGGGTCAGGAGGATCTTGGCCACCGGGTCGTCGGGAAAGCGCTCCAGCAACGCCTCGTACCGCGTGGCGGCGACGTTCCAGTCCTGGGCCGAGTAGGCCTGGAAGGCGCTTTCCGTGAGCGTGCAGAGCAGCTGCTGCGCGTCGGACGCAGCCACCTCGGGGCCCCCGTCGCGGATGCCGATGAGCTCGTATACGACGAGATCGCCGCGGCGTCCCTTGACAGTGACGTTGTCGATCGGCCGCAGCCACAGCCGCTCGCCGGCCTCGCGGAACACCGAATGGCTGACGCAGATCCAGGTGCCGAATTCCTTGTTGGTGCCCTCGAGCCGGGCCGCGATGTTCACGCCGTCGCCGAAGACGGTGTAACTCAGGCGTTCCGCCGAGCCGACATTGCCCACCAGGACCGCGTCGGTGTGGATGCCGACGCGCATGTGCAGCCCAGGCTTTCCTTCGGCGGTCCACGCCGCATTGCGGGCTTCCATGCGGCGCTGCGCCTTGATCGCCGCGACGCAGGCCCGGTACGCATGGTCCTCGCGCAGGGCCGGCGCGCCCCAGAACGCCATCACGCCGTCGCCGATGAACTTGTCGACCGTCCCGTGCTCCTCGTTCACCGCCCGCGTGGCGATCTCGAAATACGACGACACCTGGATGAACAAGTCGCGCGCCGGCTGCACCTCGGCAAGCGTCGAGAAGTTCTTGATGTCGGTGAACATCACCGTGAGATAGCGGCTCTGGCCCCCGATCTCGAGCGAGCCCTCGGATTTCAGTAGCTCCTGCACGAGGCCGCGCGGCACGAAGGCGGCAAACGAGGCGATCGAAGATTTGAGCAGCTTGGTCGCCGCGATCAGCTTTTCGATCTCGAGCACGGACGAGCGGATCGAGATCGGGCGGTCGAGCGTCAGGGATCGCACGGCATCGATCTCGACGACCACGCGCTCGAGCGGCCGGCTCATCATGGCCGCGGCGATGTAGATGAGGACGATCGCGCCGGCCAGGGCTGCGCCGCCGAGGATGACGATCAGCCGCTCGATCCGGTGGATGTCGCCCACGAAATCGTCCGTCGGGACCACGATGATCACCTGCCACGGCTTGCCGAAGCTCTCCGGGAAGGGCGAGAACAGGGCAAGGTATTCGCGGCCCGAATCCGGCTCGACGAACTTGAAGTAGTCCTCGCTGTGGCGGCTGCGCTCGAACGCGGCGGCGGTGACCGCCTTGTCGTTCAGGTCGACCAGGCTGTGCGGCTCGACGGTGCCGGCCGGATCGGCCTCGGAATGAGCGATGATCGATCCGCGGCGATCGGCGATCAAGGTCACCCCATGCTCGCTCGCCGGATTGTCCTTCAGGTACTGCGACAGCGTACGCAGCGTGATGTCGGCGCCGACGATGCCGACGATCTTGCCGTTGATCACGATCGGGGCGGAGACGGTGATCTCGGGCTCGCTGGTCGCAGCACTGACATACGGATCGGACACCTCCACCGTTCCGAGGCGCGCGACAGCACCGACATAGAAGGGCCGCTGGCGCGGGTCGTAGGTGGTGGGCTCGCTGACCTCCGCCAGAGGCTGACCCCACTCGCGGAAGAAGCTGTAGCGGTCGACCGGGGCGCCGCCCGCCGAGCGGTCGATGACGCGCGTGGCGTAGGTGGCTCCCGCCGGCGGCTGCCGTCCGTTCAGCTTGACCCCGGGCCCCAGCCGCAGGACCTCGCGGAAGGATCCGTCGGCGTAGCCGATATACAGCTCGCGAACGAGGTCGGCCCGCTCGAGGTTCTGGAACAGATATTTGTTGATGTCCGTGCGCAGGAGCTGCGGGAAGTCGACGCAAAACTCGGACAGGGTGACGACCATGTCCTTGACCGGCTCGACCAGGCTCGTGGTGTTGTCGATGCTCGCTTCGCGAGTCTTCTGGATGAAGCGCGCCGCGTTCGCCTCGGCCACGTCGCTCATCAGATGGTGCATGTAGAACATCAGCCCGCCGATGATCGGGCCGACGATGAGCACCATCAGCAGGCTGATGCTTTCCCTGAGCCGCAGCTGGAGGATTCTCGACCGCAAGGCGTCCTCTCCGCTTCCCTGGTTCCTAAATGTCTGTAAAGGCTGGCGTCCCCGAGAGGATTCGAACCTCCGACCTACAGTTTAGGAAATAGCACAGGCGCATCTCTGCTGACTACGTCGTACTACGTCCGAGCCAATGAATTCGCGGTTTTACGTGACATGTTTTCAGTTGTGGTGTACGCCCCGACCCCGATGACTACGGCCCGCATGCTTCCGCGCTGCTTCCGCGGGAGGGGGGGAACCGAATGCCAAAGTTGACAAGACGAACGATCGAAGCCGCACATCCTGACGCAGAACGCGAGGCGTGGGTCTGGGACGATGAGATGCGCGGCTTCGGGCTCCGCGTTATGCCCCGCAGCAGAAAGTCACCAGACGGCGTGAAGTCGTTCGTTGTGCAATACCGGATCGGCCGGCGTACACGTCGCCTCGCCTTCGGCCGATATCCGGTCATGAATGCAAAGGTGGCGCGCATGCGCGCGCGGGCTCTGCTGGCGACGGTCGACGATGGCAAGGATCCCAGCCAGGAGCGGAAGGCGGAGGCGAAAGCCGAGACCGTGACCGAGCTGGTGCGGAGGTTCATGAGCGAGCACGTCGAGGCCCACCTAAAGCTGGGCACGCGGCGGGAGTATCGGCGCCTGCTCGGTGCAGCCAAGGACACCGACGAAAACGGTGACCGTCAGAGGCCTGGGATTGCGGAGAAAGCGCTCGGTGCGTTCCGTGTGCGCGACGTCGCCCGCGCAGATATCACGAGGTTGATCCACGCGCGTAGCAAGACCCCGACCGATGCCAACCGCCTGCACGCGGCCTTACGAGCGATGTTTAACTTCGCGGAGCGAATCGGCGTGCGGCCTGACGGATC